>CAVQJV010000024.1:0-10035 GCA_963712805.1 uncultured Acidobacteriota bacterium
CGGTGAACATCTACTTCCCGACTCTTATTCATTTTCTTTCCAATCGCATCGATCACCATGGGGCGGGGAGGTCCTAATTCCGAGAATCCCACGGCGAAGATGGGAGCTTTCGGACGACTACCACTGCCGGGCGGAACGAGGAGAAAAAAGCCCACCGCATCCGGAAGACCCGGGTCAGAAGGACGGCGCCGGCAACCAGGTCGAACAACTCGATCCATCAAGCAACCGATCGGTGGGTACACGCCCCTGTTTAAAATCAGCCTGCGCCATCCGAAGAGCTTGCAGCCCCTCCATCCTGGTCAGAATTGCGCCCAGTGCCCCGGTGGTGACAACCAACGCCACCGTCGGCCAAATCCGATGACATCGCCCAGCTTCACGAGGAGAAAAAGCTCGATCAAGGGGACCAGGGTGAATAGCAACAAAAGGCGGATGAACATGAGTCCTCAGTCGTCGGGAAATGCCCCCGGAGTCCTTGACAGTGGAATGAAGATTGGCACCTCGATTTTGAGACCGATCTGCGCCGTGAGGGCCCAGCGATCTGGGCTGATCGCGCTGCTCCGAACTCGAACGCCAGCGCAAAGAGCCCGGCCCCGGTCTCGGTTCCAACCGACAACCCGTCTGTGTCGAAATCCCTGATGTTGCGATACCGCAGGAATTTTCCGTAGAACCCGCGTTGAGGCCGTGCGCCCGACAACCCGCGGACACCACCACTGGTTGCCATGTGAGTCTCCGAACTTGGGCCCCGCTCAAAACCGTAACCGCCGAAAAGACTGAAGCGGCCATTGGAAACCGAGAGATATCCGTGGGCCTGGAAGGCGATCCACTCGGATGGACCGAGTACGATCCCCGCACGGCTTGCAGTGGGGGATCGTACTCGTTCCATCCGAGTGGATCGCCTTCCAGGCCCACGGATATCTCTCGGTTTCCAATGGCCGCAGCTTCAGTCTTTTCGGCGGTTACGGTTTTGAGCGGGGCCCGAGTTCGGAGACTCACATGGCAACCATCGGATGGGGTGGTGTCCGCAGGTTGTCGGGCGCACGGCCTCAACGCGGGTTCTACGGAAAATTCCTGCGGTATCGCAACATCAGGGATTTCAAGCACGGGATCCACCACGGGTTGTCGGTTGGAACCGAGACCGGGGCCGGGCTCTTTGCGCTGGCGTTCGAGTTCGGAGCAGCGCGATCAGCCCAGAATCACTGGGCCCTCACGGCGCAGATCGGTCTCAAAATCGAGGTGCCAATCTTCATTCCACTGTCAAGGACTCCGGGGACAATACCCGACGACTGAGGACTCATGTTCATCCGCCTTTTGTTGCTATTCACCCTGGTCCCCTTGATCGAGCTTTTTCTCCTCGTGAAGCTGGGCGATGTCATCGGATTTTGGCCGACGGTGGCGTTGGTTGTCACCACCGGGGCGCTGGGCGCAATTCTGACCAGGATGGAGGGGCTGCGAGTTCTTCGGATGGCGCAGGCTGATTTTAAACAGGGGCGTGTACCCACCGATCGGTTGCTTGATGGATTGTTGATCCTGGTTGCCGGCGCCGTCCTTCTGACCCCGGGTCTCATTACCGATGCGGTGGGCTTTTTTCTCCTCGTTCCGCCCGGCAGGCGTATGGTCCGAAAGCTGGTCTCCGCCGTGGTTGCTCGGAGGTTCGGACCTCCCCGCCCCATGGTGATCGATGCCGATTGGAAAGAAAATGAATAAGAGTCGGGAAGTCATGTTTCACCGGAGACAACGCTTTGGATCCACAGTACAATTCTCTGATCTGAATTGAATCGCGGCGGCTAACCGCGAGTAGAACAGGGGACGAACAATCGACGCCAATCGGATCCTGACCGACCTTCTGGTCAACTTTCGCCGCATCGTTCACCGCGGCCTTGTGACCTGTTCGGGTGAGCTCTGGTATCGAGAAGGCCTTCCCAGTGATGTGTTCCGCAGGTTAGTGGTTCGGAAGGAAAACGAGACGCCCCTCGATCGTTTCAGCGGCGACTACGAAGAGCTCATGACCTATGCCAATTTCAGGGATCTGGGGGACATCATCGTCGGAAATGACGTTCTCAAGAATCGCTTGACGATCCTCGAACCTCGCGATGGCGCCTCTCTTCTCGACCGACTCCACGAACTCGAGGAGATGAGACGGTCGATCGCGTCAAACAAGGCGACGAACAAAGATGACGAGGCGAGGTTGAAACGATACTTCGACGAGTTCCGTTCAGCCATCAAGGGCGCCAAGGCACCCGCAGAGGCGCCGTCGTCAATCCAACCGAAGTCGTCTCGCAAACCGGTCGGAAAACGGCCCGAGGAAGAGACCCTCGATTCAATTTTCGATGAGGACGAACCGCCGGCTCCGGCGCCGGAGCCCGCCCCTCGTCCCGGTCGATTGGTTGTCAAGGTGTCCTCCAGCGGCCTCCACAAGGCGGCCGAGAACTCCACGCCGCCCCCCAAGGCGGATCCGCCGTCGAGGCCCGCCACGGATTGGACGTCCGAGAACGCCGCGGTGGGATCGATCGAGACTCCGGTGACCCATGTCTCTTCTCGACCGGGTCCCGACGATTCGGCGACCGAAGGGCCGGTCGAGGAAGCCGAACGGGTCGAGAGGGCGCTGCGTGACGGTGATGATGCGGCGATTCTCAAGGCGTTGCACGTCGAGGTCACCGAGATCGCCGACGGGATGTTGCGTCGTGATCCCAAACACGGCCACCTTGTCTGGGAGGTGGTGGGTCGGCGTGGGTGGTTCGACGAGCACCGAGAGGCGTTCAAACTCGATCCACTGGAGCGGTTCTACGGATTGGCGGACACTTTCCTCGAGGCCTTCGCGTCGGGGGCGAAGTCGAGCGAACTCAAGAAAATCCTCGCCGATGTGGGTTTTTCGAAGATGCTCCTCGAACTGCGGGAGATGTTCCTCAATGCGAGAAGCCGCGTCTAACCCTTCGTTTAATTCTCAATTCTTAATTTTGAATTCTTAATCACATCGCACAGTCCCGTGAAAGGGCTGCGACGTACTTCAAGGCTGAGGACTCGAAGATCTTCCCCCCATCGAACCCGACCCAGGAACGGTTGCGATGAAATTAAAAACTAAAAATTGAGAATTAAGAACTGTCGGCGGAGCCGACATAGACCGCTCCCGGTTCGATCATCGGTCCGTCCGGGAGGTACTCGAGGCAATGGGCCATCCACCCGGTTTGGATCGCCAGGCAGAACGGGATTGGGAAGGCGCTGACCGGAAGTCCCAAGGGGTGATAGAGAAGGCCCGTGATCGAATCGACATTGGCGTAGATCCCCTTGGGAGCCAGAACCGCCTCGATCTCGTCTCGAAGTGCGGTGTAGATCTCCCAGCGGCGCTCCAATCCGTGCGATCGGAGGATGTCCTCGGCGTGCGGCTCGAGGGCTTTGACCCGTGGATCCGGACAGCGATAGACGCGGTGGCCGAATCCGGGAAACCGATGACCCCGGGCGAGGGCGCCTCGCGCCCAGATCCGTGCTTGGTTGGCACTCTCGAACCCGGCCATCATCTCGAACGCAAGCTGGTTTGCGCCGCCGTGGCGGGCGCCGGAAAGCGCACCCATCCCGGCGAGGACGGCTGAACCGAGGTCGGCTCCGGTGGAGATGACAACCAGGGCCGCGAAGGCGGCGGCGTGGAGACCGTGTTCTGCCTGGACGATGAGGCTGGCTTCGAAGGCTCGAATTTCGTCGTCGGGCGGGATCACCCCGAGAGCCTGGTAGAGGAAGTTGGCGGCGAAACCGAGATCATCGATGGGCTCGACAGCGTCCCGCCCTTCGAGATGGCGGATCGCTGCGGCCGCGAGGGCCGAAGTCCAGGCGAGAATTCTCGCCGGGCGACGCCACTGGGCGTCGAGGGTGGTGTTTTCCGGTTCGGGGGTATGGCACGCGGCGACGGTCAGCATCGTGCGGTACTGGGCGAGGGGATGGGCGCGGCGAGGGACCCTCGCCAGGGCGTCGAATGCGGCTCGGGGTGGGCGCCGCCACCGGCGGAGCTCATCCTTCCACTCCTCGAGTTCGGTGGCGGTTGGCATCTCACCCTGGAGAACGAGGTAGCTGACGGCCTCGAACGTGGAGTTTTCGACGAGGTCGCCTACGGAGTACCCGCGATAGAAGAGCCTCCCTGTCCGGCCGTCGATGTCGCTGATCCGGGTATCACCGGCCACGAGACTCTCGAGACCTCGAGCGTAGGTCTGGGGAGACGGCGCCTGCGATCGGCCGATCATGCGGATTCCGAATCGGGCAGGGCGCGTTCTCGAGGGCCCACATACCGACTCAACGGGCGCACCAGACGAATGGTGTCGATGGCTTCGCGCACGAGGGCGAGAAGACCGGCGGTTCTTCCACCGCGAAAAGGCAGGGCCCGAGCGCGCCATCGGCCCCGAGGAGATGAAAGATCGGAGCCGCGTAGAAGTTGATGTTGACGTGAACACCCCGACGACTCAGGGCTGACTCGGCGGCGACCTCGATGGCGCGGGCCGACTCGAAAACCTCGGGCCTGCCCCGCCGGTCGGCAAGACCGGCGAGTTCGCGTCGAAGCACCGCCACCCTGGGGTCGGGCATCTTGTAGCTGCGGTGGCCGAATCCGGCGATGGGGCGTCCGCTGTCGATGATCCGCCGAACCAGGTCCTTCGCGGAGGTTTGCTGATCGAGCGCCGAGAGCTGATCGAGGACCGCCTCGCTGGCCCCCCCCTGGCGAGGTCCCCGTAACGCGGAGAGACCCGCCACAACGTTGAAATAGGGGTCGGCGAGACACGAGGCGACCACCATGGAGGTGAAGGTTGGTGCGTCGAGACCGTGGGCGGCATAGAGCACCCACAGGAGATCGAGGACCCGGGTGTCCGCCGGGTCCGGGCGACGGCCGTCAAGGCCGATCAAGACCGACTCCGCAAGGCTCTCGGCCGGCCCGAAGACCGGCGAGGCTCGACCCGCGCGGTGAGCGGCGATCTCGCCGACGAGGGCCGCGACCTGGCCGACAATCCGCAAATCGCGCCAGTGTCGATCCCCGGAAAGGTCGTCTTCGACGGTGAGCTCATGGCACCCGAGGGCTGAGATTCCCGCTCGCAGCAGCCTCGTCGGGTGGGTTGCGGGGTCGAGGTCGCGAATCAGACCGATCACATCCGTGGGTAGGACCCGGCTGGAACGGAGTTGGCTGCGAAACGCGGAATATCCGGGCCGATCGCACTCCGGCATCGATCCGGTGATGAGAAGCGAGGCGGTCTCCTCGAAACTGTTTTCGGCGGCGAGGGTCTCGACGGGAACACCCCGGTAGGTCAGGCTGCCGCTCGCGGGATCGAGCCACATGACTTCGGTTGTCGTGGCGACGACCCCGGAAAGGCCTCGGCCGACTTCGGTCGTCACCGGCCAGTCGATCTTCTCGGCTCGCCAGTCAAATGACGGGGAAAGGGTCGGCAGGGTGGTCACGGGCTACTTATACCGCATCTCGTTTTGGCGGCGATCGGTCTTCCGTTCCGGTCGAGGCCTGACGGAGATGAATACGCAATCGGTCAGTTCGACCACGCAGACGTGTTCCCGGATTCGAATCCGTCGCTGAAGAGCTCATCGGCGCCGGTGCAGGCGCTCGGGACGGCGACATCGGTGATCGAGATCTCGTCGATCCACCAACCGGCGCCTGCCTGGGAGCCGTCGGTCGAGAAAGCCCAGCGAAGCATCCCCTCCTGGCCGGTCCACGACGACAGGTCGGCCGAGTACGCCGAGTAAGTCGGTTGGTCGCCGGTGAAGAAACTCCCGGTTCCGAGATCGCACTCGTCGTAGGTGTAGGTCGAAGTCCCGGGATAACTCATGGGCACCCTTTGCCACGAGGCGCCGTCATCCGTGGAGATCTGAAGTTCGCCCTTGTCCCAGTCATTCTCGATGTCGAATTTGGACCAGAACTCGAGCTGAGGATCGACGTCGAGCAGGAGAGGGGGCGTTGTCAACCCGGCGCAGAGGTTGTTGCCATAGGCGCCGGTGGCGTAGGCGGCGCCGCTCGTGCCGGCTCCCGAGAGGATGTGTCCAGGGGTTGTCTCGACTCAGCTTGGCGGCGCCGGTGTCGCCGGCGTCGTCGACCCAGGTGCCGATCACGTTCGGACCGGTTGGGACGGATGCGAGTTCCCGAGTGTTGCTCTCCTCACCGCCGTGAGCGAGATCGACGGCCCGAACGATGTAGTTGTAATTCTCGGTATAGACGACATCAGTGTCGTGGAAGCTGGTGCCGCCGATCCCTGCGGCGATGCGGTTGGCCGGTGCAGGCGTGAAGCCCGGAGTTGCCGAGCGGTAGACGTTGTAGACGACCGGGCCGCCGCACCACACTGGTCTGGGGCGGCTGCCACCGAATATGAGTTGACAGGTGGTCGTTCCGGGGTTGTCGACTGAATCGATTCCGGCGAATGATGGCGGTTCGGTGCAGGTCCCGGTGGTGGTCGCCTCGACACAGCTCGAGATTTCCGAAGAGCAGCTTCCGGCCGCAGTCGCCCTGAGAGTGTAGGCGTAGGGGACGCCACCCGAGGCCGCCAGATCAACGAAGGACATCGACGAGGTCTCGCCGATGAGGACGGGCGGGCCGGGGTTGCTGCAGCTCCCGGTTGATCGGAAAATCCGGTAGGCGATGCCGAGACCGGATCCCGACCAACTCAGCGCGATGCGGTTGGCCCCGTCGGCGACGGCGACGATGCCGGCCGGAGGATCGGGAACCCTGGCAAGCGGCTCGGCGAGATGCGCCAGGGTGGCGACATAGGTTCGGATGACGGCGGCTTCGAAATCCACGGCGCCAGTGCCGCAGTTGGCGATGGTGTCGGATGACTGGTGGTAGTAGGGGTAGTTGCCGGGATACCGCAGAATCCTTCGTCGTCGGTGATGCCGCAGACGGCGGAGTATCCGTTCTCCAGAATGGAGCGTGGTCGGAGTAGACCATGCTCGGGCAGTTGAGTGCGTTGATCGTAAGTCCGGTGGCGTAGCCGGCTGCGGCGTCGATCATCGCTTGCGCCAGCCACGCGGATCTCGAGTTGTAGATGATGTCGAGATCCTCGGCGGCCGGGTTGTTGCCCTCCCAGCCGATCATGTCGCCGTTGAGCACCGCCTGGATGTTCTCACCGGTCGCGGCGGCGAGATCGGCGTAGTGCTCGCTTCCGTTGAGTCCCTGTTCCTCGCCGGTGACGGCGAGGAACTTGACGGTGTTCGAGAAGCAGTAGCCGGCCATGGCTTCGGCCGCTGCGGTGACCATGGCGGTGCCGCTGGCGTTGTCGTCGGCGCCCGGGGCGGACCCCGAAGACGGAAGGTCATCGAGGTGACCGATCGCGATGTATACCTGCGTCGGATCGACGGATCCGGTGAGTGTGCCGATGACGTTGTCGGCGTAACCGCCTGTGTGGTGCTGATACTCGGCTGCAAGCCCGACGGAGGAGAAAAGCTCGTGAACATAGGCCGCGGCGTCCTCGCAACCCTGGGAGGGCGAATACCGGGTGGTCCAGCGGTGGATTCGGTCAGCGCCTGCCAGTGTAGAAGCGCGACGCTGGTGTCGATGGCGTCGACCATCTCCTGCACCAACGGATCGGGAACGATGCTCTCGGTCCTTTCGGAAACCAGCACCGAGCTTCCTCTCGGGCAGGAGAGGGTCGAGATCGAGGCGGCGGAAGAACCAGGCGGGACTCCAGACATTCGGCGGAGAAACCGTTCTCGGCGACGACCAGTCGCCAGCCGTCTCCCGGGCGATCTGACGACCGCAGACCGAGAGATCGGCCTCGGGATACGCCGGGGCGAGACCGGCGAGGCGAAGCGGATGCCGACGGTGCTTTCCTCGACGACGTCGGACCAGCGATCGACCCGGGCGACGGCGAAATGACCTTCGAGTCGCCGACGGCGAGCCAGGAGTCGTTGGTTTCGGCGACAAGCACGATCGCCCTCGATAAGCAGGCTGTTGCGATCGACACCGGATGTCGGTCGAACCGCACCAGCTCAGATTCGGTCGCGATGAGCGGGAGAGCGAACAGCAGCGAGACGCAGCCCACGGTGAGGGCGACGAGTCTGCGGTTGGGGGTGGCGGGCATAGATCCTCCAAGGGGACCGGCAAAGCGTATCAGAGAGAGGCGGGAACGGGCGTGTTCCACCTCACTTCGGTGGAGACGGTGGTAGACTTTCGTCATCGATCGTGCAAATGTGGGGCCGAAGGTCGGGAAAGGAGCATCTGTTGCAATTATGACCGTTGGTCGGAAGATCCTCATGTCAGCTGCGGTCACGGTGGCCTTTTTCGTCCTTCTCGAGGGCCTTCTGGCCCTCGTCGGGGTTCGGGCCGAACCCTATGCCGATGACCCGTACGTGGGTTTTTCCAGTACCTCGCGGCTCTTTGTCGAGACAACGACGACAACGGGGGCGTCGAGCTGGTGACCGCTGACAACAAGCTCAGTCTTTTCAACCTGCAGCGCTTCGCCGCCGAAAAGGGCGATGCCACGCGGATCTTCTGCGTCGGTGGTTCGACGACCTTCGGCCGCCCCTATGACGATGTGACTTCGTTCTGTGGCTGGCTTCGGGAGTTGCTCCCGATCGCTGACCCGACGAGGAAGTGGGAGGTCGTCAATGCGGGTGGAGTCAGCTACGCGAGCTATCGGGTTGCGCTGTTGATGGAAGAACTCGTCGAGTACGAGCCGGATCTCTTTGTCGTCTACTCCGGCCACAACGAGTTTCTCGAACGCCGAAGCTATCCTCAGATCATCGCCATGCCGCGGGCGCTGCGAGGGGTTGGGGCGGTTGCCGCTCGGACCCGGGTCTGGACCGCCATGTCGGCTGCGGTGCACCGATTCTCCAGCGCGCCGGCCACGCCGACAAGCAATCCGGATATCCTCAACGAAGAGGTCACCACTCTCCTGGATGCTGCGGTCGGACCCGGCGCCTACACCCGCGACGACGAACTTGCCGAGAAGATCCTCCAGCATTTTCGTTACAACCTCGCCCGCATGGTCGATATCGCGGCATCGGTGGGCGCCGAGACCCTGCTCGTCAGCCCCGCATCGAACCTGAGGGACAGCCGGCCCTTCAAGTCGGAGCACCGGGACGATCTGCGGGACGAGGATCGTCTGCGGATCGATGAGCTGCTTGAAAGCGCCGGGCGGGCCCATGCCGAAGGTCGCACCGAAGACTCCTTGAGTGAGATCGAAGCCGCGGTGGCGATCGATCCGCGCCATGCCCAGCTGGCGTTCCTCCAGGGGCGGCTCCTCGCCGAGATGGATCGCTGGACGGAAGCCCGCGCGGCCTTCGAGCGGGCCAGGGATGAGGACATCTGCCCCTTGCGGGCGCCCGGAGAGGTGCCGGGGATCGTCCGTGAGGTCGCGGCGGATCGGGACGTGGCGCTGGTCGATTTCGCGACCTTGGCCGACGGATGGGCGGCCCAGGGCATTCCCGGCAAGGATCTGTTTATTGACCACGTTCACCCGACCATCGAGGTTCACCGGCGCCTCGCGGTGGCGATCATCGAGGAGATGGCCCGCCGGCACATGCTGACCCTCGCACCGGGGTGGACCCAGGAAGCGGTTTCGGAGGTCGCCCGTCGCGTCGAAGGCGGGCTCGATCCGCAGACCCACGCCCTCGCTCTGATGAAACTGTCCAAGGTCCTCGGCTGGGCGGGAAAGCTGCAAGAAGCTTATCGGCTCGCCGGTCAGGCCGTCGAGCTCTACCCCGACAACTCGATGATCCAGTACAACCTCGGACTGACGGCACACCTCGTTGGTCGAAAAGACGAGGCGATGGCGCACTATCGGCGGGCGGTCGAGATCCAGCCCGATGCCGATGAGGCGCAGGGCAATCTCGGCGTCCTGCTCGAAGAGGCTGGCCGGCTCGACGAGGCGATCTATCACTACCGCATGGCGATCCGTTTCGCCCGGACCTCCAAGACCGCGACCCGCAACACCGCCAACCTGGCCAATGCGCTGATGGTGCAGGGCTACGAGGACTACGGGCGGGGCGCGCTGCCCGAATCGCTCGCCCACTTGACCGAGGCCGCCGAGCTCGCCCCCGGTGAGCCGGAGATCCTGGGCCGGCTCGGGA
>CAVQJV010000025.1:0-30248 GCA_963712805.1 uncultured Acidobacteriota bacterium
ACCGAGATCACGGACGAGGAGCATCACCGTCGCCGCCGGTCACGCTTTCCGATCCGACTTGCGGTGGCCGCGACGGTCGTGCTTTTGGTGGCAGTGGGCGCATGGGCCGTCTGGAAAGGCCGGAGCGCAGCGGTGCCGTCGCTCCGATCGCTCGCAGTGCTTCCCTTCGCCAACCTGAGCGGCGATCCGGGGCTCGACCAGTTGAGCGAAGCCGTCAGCTCCGGGCTCATCACGACGTTGCGTGAAAACGAGGGTCTGCAGATCGTCGGCCGATCGGAGTCCTGGAGCCAGCGCGGTAAGAGCCCGACTCGGCTCGGTGACGTTTTGGGGGTGGGTTCGGTGGTCGAAGGCGAGATCAGGCAGGACGGCGTCGGTCTTCGCATGGCCGTCAGCCTGACCGACACCGACACAGGATTCGTCTTGTGGTCGCACGTCTACTCCGCCGCCGCCGACCAGGCGTACCGGACGCAACAGGCGATGGCCCGCGACCTCGCGACGTATCTCTCGATCGCCCTCAGCGTGAAGGACCGGCGCCGAATGGCGCAGGATGGCGATGAGTCGCATCTGGCCTACGACTACTACGTCGCCGGGCAGCGTTTTCTCGATGCCCCCAACGAAACCCGTGGCCCCGATTCCGCAGCCGAGAACTTCAGACAGGCCCTTCGGGTGGCGCCCGACTTCGCCCTCGCCCATGTCGGTCTCAGCGAGGCCCTGTGGCAGATCTACCATCGGGACGGCAACGGTGAAGCGCTGGCCGAAGCAGAGCGCGAAGCCGAGACCGCATGCCGGATCGACCCGGAGGTGCCGACCGCCCAGGTGGCGTTGGCACGGATTCACCGGACGACCGGTCGCCACGATTCCGCCATCGAAGAGCTCGAGGATGTGCTGGCTCGTCACCCGCGTCCCGATGAGGCTTACCGGGAGCTGGCGAGAAGTTACCTGCGGGTCGGGATCTCGATGAAGCCGAGGGTGCGTACCGAGCGGCCACCGCCCTGCGCGCGGATGACTGGTCCAACTGGAACGCTCTCGGCACCTTCCTCATGATTCAGGGTCGATACGAGGATGCCCTCCCGGCCTTCGAGCGCGCGGCGGAACTCGCGCCACCGGAGATCGTCCAACCGAAACACCAACTCGCGACCTACCATCTCCACAGGGGCCGATTCGATGATGCCATCGACGCCTTCGAGCGCATCTCGGAGGCGAGTCGGGGGCCGGGTCTGGCGTCCAATCTCGCCACCGCCTATTTCTTCTCCGATCGTCCCGACAAGTGGGCACAGGCCGAGAAGAACTACCTGCTGGCGGTTCGGTTGAATCCCAGGGACGCCATGTACCAGGCCAATCTCGGGGATCTCTACGCCGCCATCGATCGTCGCGAGGAAGCACAGAATCGGTATCTTCTGCGCCCGGTCGCTCATCGAAGAGCGGTCGAGGACGACCCGGGCAATCCGGCCCTGCTCAGCGAACTCGCCGACTATTCGGCCAAGGGGGGCGACTGCAAAACGGCGCTCTCACTGACCGGCGAGCTTCGCAGCATCCTGCCCGATACCGGTCCGAGCGCCCACCAACTGGCCTATATCTTTGCCATGTGCGGCGAGGACGAGGAGGCGATGGCCGCGATCCGCCGCGCCCTCAAGTTGGGTGAAACGGCCGAAATGATCCGCCAGGAGGACGAGTTCCGGGCGTTGCATTCCCGACCCGAGTTCATCGCTCTGGTGAACTGACCCGGTTTTCTCGCCCGGCGTAACCGCCGATCCGGCGTCATTCGCCGTGAACCGCAAACTCGGCAGTCGTTCCACTTGATCCGTGGGTCCACCATGCACAGGTACGCGCCCTTGGCGCCGTCGCACAGCTGTAGACCGTCACCATGTACGGCCACTCGGCGTTGGGATCATGGGTTTTGGGTTCGGCTGGACCTTGATCGACGCCTCGCCGCACGCGAGGTTGACGTCGCCGAAGTAATTCTCGGTGCCGCCGCCCTTGCCGGGGTCGTAGCGGATCTCCCAGTAGAGTTCACCGAGCTCGGGTTCGGTCGGCTACCCAGTAGACCTTCTTGATCTTTTGGTTGTTGCCGCGTGAGATGATCGCGGTTTCGGGGTTGACGGTGATCGTGCAGCCGCCGGAGCCATCAGCCACGGCCGTCAGAGTGACTTCACGCGAGTCGTCGTCGGCTGCGGCTTCGTTCGCCCACATGGTCAAGATGCCGCACGCGATCAGGATCGTCGCCGCGGCGACACAACGTTCAAAGCTCTTCCGGCGCATTCTCACCTCCAACCAGTCTGATGGGTTCCCAGGTTTGGGATCGATCTTAGATTCAATCTCAATAGTCTCCGAGCAGCGTAGCTTTACGATCTCCTGAGGTCAAGGCAGAAAGACAGCGATCATCCAAGAAAACGGGTTTGAGCGCGAGGCTCACCTGATATCGTTGCAGGCTGAAGGAAGCCTCCCAGGGCCCGAGGGTGGCGGACATCGACGCCGCCGTTGCGAGGAGCGGGGTTTCAAGCCAGGAGCATCGGAGGTGCGCAGTGGGTCGAATCACGAGGTTGGTGTTGGCGCTGGTGTTGTCTTCGACGATCGGTGCTTTCGCGCAGGAGGCCGAACCGCCGAAGGTGCCTGCGGCGCCAAAGGCGATTCCCGATCCACAGGCATTCGTGACCCGGCACACGGGTACATTCAACGGAGTCAAAGTCGCCTACACGGCGCGGGCCGGAGAGACCTATCTGCGTGACGAAGAGGGCAAACCCAAGGCGAGTATCTTCTCTTTTGCCTACACCAAGACCGAACCGGGCGATCCGACACGCCGGCCGGTGATGTTCATCTGGAACGGCGGACCGGGTTCGGCGTCGCTGTGGCTTCACATGGGCACCTTCGGCCCCAGGAGGGTCGTGGTGCCGAGCGACGCCTCCAACGTCGGTGCGCCGCCCTATCCCCTGGTCGACAACCCGCTGACGCTGCTCGATGTCACCGACCTGGTCTTTGTCGATCCGGTCGGGACGGGCTTCAGCCGAGCCCTCGGCGAGCACGAGGGCAAAGAATTTTGGGGCCTCGATCAGGACGCGAACTCCGTGGCGGAGTTCATCGAGCGCTGGATCACCGACAACGGCCGCTGGAACTCGCCGAAGTTCATCGCCGGTGAGAGCTTCGGGACCACCAGGGCCGCCGCCGTCGCCGAGATTCTCGAGGTGAGGCGGGGCATCAGCCTCAATGGGATCGTCATGATCTCGCAGGCCCTCGACTACGAGGGCTCGACACCGGTCGACGACAACCTCATCTCGTACATCACCTATCTGCCGACCATGGCCGCCACCGCCGCCTATCACGGCAAGGTCGAACCGCCCGACGGCGACCTCGAGGCCTTTCTCGACCTGGCCCGTGAATTCGCCGCCGATGAGTTGGCCTCTGCACTGATCAAGGGCTCGTCGCTCGACGAGCGCGAGCGCGCTCGGATTCGCGATCGGCTGGCCTGGTTCACCGGCCTCGATCCGGCCTATATCGAACGCGCGAACCTCCGGGTCACGGGCACCCGCTTCCGCAAGGAGTTGCTCCGCGACCGAGGCCTTTCGGTGGGCCGGGCCGATACCCGCTACACCCGGGATGACATGGATGACACCGCTGATCGGCCGGAAGGCGACGCCGCCAGCGAGGGATTCAAAAACGCGTTCGTGGCGGTGCTGAACCAGTATCTCCATGACGAACTCGAGGTCGTCATGGACCGTCCGTACAAGCCGTCCGGAGAGATCTACAAAGAATGGAAATGGCGGCCCGTCACTGATTCCCGTTTCTGGGAACCGTCATATGTCAACGTCGCCCGGCGGCTCTCCAACGCCCTGAGAAGCAACGGCGATCTGCGGGTTCTCGTGGCCTCCGGTTACTACGACATGGCAACCCCTTTCTACGACGCCGAGTTCACCTTCGGCCGCCACGCCATCCTCCCCGACCGGGTCGAGTACACCTACTACGAGGCCGGCCACATGATGTACGTTCACGGACCCTCGCTCGAGCGGTTCATGGCCGATGTGCGGAGGTTCGTCGAGGAGGCGTATCCCTGAGAGCTCTTGGTGGAAAGCGTCGACGTGAGAACAATTCAGCCGTTTGTCAACGCCGATGATCGCGGCTCCGACGACCCCGAGGTCGAGGGCGACGCGTTCTTCAGGCTCATCACCCGGGCGCCGGCCGGGTCGGAGCCGCCCCGGGGGTGATTTCGGGGAAGGGGCGCCGTCATCCCGTTCTCCTCAGCGCACTTCGGTCTTGCCCTCTCGGCTTCGAAGGACTAGGTTGAGACGCAACACTCGTCTCTCGAAGGAGGTCAGCGATGCGATTGAACCGCAAAGCGTTCGCTCTCACTTGCGGCGTGTTCTGGGGAATGACGATTCTCTTCGTCACGGCATGGCTGCTGCTCTTCGGCTTTCAAGGACAGCTCATGCAGCACCTCGACCACTTCTACTTCGGCTACAGCGTGAGCTGGCTGGGCGCGATCATCGGCGCGGTGTGGGGTTTTGTCGATGGTTGCATCGGCGGTTGGGTCTTTGCATGGATCTACAACAAATTCGCCGGTAAGTGAGTCGGCGTGAGTTGAGCAAACGCCATCCACAACACCTTGAGTCACAGGTGAGCCTCTCGCACAGAGTCCGATTCTCGGACGGTTCTAAGGTATGGGCGGCGTTGGGGTCGGTGTCGGTGTCGGCCGTGACTCTGACGGTGTTTTGGTGGGCGTGTGCGTGTTGGTGGGCGTGTGCGTGTTGGTGGGCGTGGCTGTGGGCGTGGGAGTGTCATGTGGGCACGATGCCGGAGGCGGCCGGTAGACGGATCGGGTCTCGGTGCACAGGCCTTGTTCACCCGAGACCCTAAAGTAGAGGGTGACCTCGATTTCGCCGCCGAGCGGGCAGTAGGGCCAAGGCCAGCCGTTCCAATTTGCTGTGAATCTCGACGATTGATCGGGGCCGAATGGAATTTCGATCTCCACATCCGTTGGTGGTGTGGAGTCATTCTCCTGTGTGATGAATCCGATTTCATCAAGAACGGATCGAATCGACAGATAAAATGGGCGGTGTTTTTCCCAGTTGATCTTGGTTCGAGTGTGAACGACGGGGTCGGTGGTACTTCTGTTTCTCACCGTGTCGATTCTGACCTCATTGTTGCTCAACCAGTCAGAGGTCCGACCTCGATGTCGGTGCACGGCGGCGGGAGACCGACCGTTTCGATCCACCTCGTCGTGTCGCTTGTTTCGAAACCATCGACGAAGATCGGGTGGACTTCGAAGTACGTCAGATTGTCCACGGCGAACCGTGCGAAGGCTTCGCGTGGTCCATCAAACTCGATGTAGGAAATACCCCGTCCCGGCTGGGCGACGATCTCGTTGGTTTCGAAGTCACAGAGCTCGCCGGTGGGATCCCCGGAACAGCTGTTCCCGCACGAAGTCGCGCCGCACACATCCATCGTTGTGCTGATCAACTGAACACCGGCCTCATCGTATGCAACCACGGTGAGGGCGCCGAATGTCGTGTCCAGGGAGTACTTGAAAATGACAGCTTCAACGGGATCTTGAAAGCTGATGCGGGTTTGATAGGCCGCGTAGGGGTCGTCCCAGAGCATTGCGACGGTATCGGGCGAGGGCTCATTGGCGAATCCACCGCTGCCGCCCTTGTCCGAATCCAGCGCGCCGTGCCACAACCAGGCGAAGGTCGCGATTCCCTGGACCCCGACAGGAACCATGTCACCGACGCTTTCGAAGTCGATGGTCGTCCAGGCCGACCGGGAGGCCTCTGGGGCTGGTGACGGATCCCCGTGCTCGTCTTTTGCGACAGCGGTCGGGCCCGAGTAACCCACGGTGAGGACGACGACCGCAAGACCACAAACCAGGCAGGCGATCGACACGCTCAAGGATCTCTGCGGTCCCGACATGATCACTCCCCACGCTGAGTGCGTTCCTCGGTATTCGGAAACTCGATCGGTATTGAGGAAGCGCTTTTCAGGCAACATTCTATTTTGACGATCGATGAGTAGCAATGTCTTGAATGTCACTCTTGTGTCAAAGGGGAGTTTCGATCAAAATCCCCATCTTCGAGGAATCGAGGTCAGTCTCGCTTCAGGCTCGTTCGAGGCGGGCTGCAATCTCGGCCCAGCCGTTGTCCGCCGCATCGCGGAGGACCGCGCGGGCCCAGCTTCGGTAGGCGCCGACCAGCTCGACCACGCCGTGGTTCGCCGGGGCCTGGTGTTGTGCGAGGCAGTTTCCGCAGAGCCGCATGGGGTACTCGGAACGGAGGATGCCCCGGCGGACGGCGGCGAAGCCGGAGCCGCGCCAGACCGCCAGCGGGCGGTTGATCTCGACCGAGCCGAGGGCCGGTGCGTCATCCTGCATGAAACAGCACGCCTTGACCTGGCCGTCGCAGGTGACATACATGGTCTTGAAGGGCTCGTGGCAGACGGGAGCGGTGTTCACCTTTCTGATACCGAGCCGGTGCCGAACCCAACGGTGCGGTGACTTCACCCCGACGGACTCCGCCGGCTCCTGGTAGTGCACGACTGTGCTCTTTGTCGGCGGTCTGACGGCTTCGGCCAGGGTGTGGAGCGGAGGTGTGGGTGAGGGTGGTGAAGCCGGTCGGTAGAGCGCGAGGTTGGGGTGGATATCGAGCGTGATTCCGGCGTTTTCCGCCGCCCGAAAGGCGCGTTTCATGACCGGGTGTGAGTCCTCCCAGCCATCCGCCGCGGCGTGACCCTCGAGGGACGGGAACAGCTCGATGTGTTCGTGCAGCGGCGTGACCGCGATCCGGTCGACCCCAAGGTCCGCGAGCATCTCGACGAAACGATCGAGGCGAGCCATGTGGTGGCGGAACGAAAGCGAGTTGACCTCGATGAGCGGGTAGCGGCCCCCGGCGCCGGCGCGCACGGATGCGAGGCGTTTGATCCCGGCGGTGAGGCGTTCGAAGTTGCCGCCGGCATAGACGCTCTCGTACTCAGGTGCCGTGATCCCCGACAGGCTGACGGTCACCCGATGAACCGCAGAATCGACGATCGTGCTCGCCCACCGCTCGAGTTTCGATCCGTTGGTGAAGAACTCGATGAGCACCCGATTGTCGTGCAGGCACTCGATGAACTCATCGAACTTCGGGTGCGCGGTCGGTTCACCCCAGCCCGAGATCTGCACTTTGAGCGCGCTGCGGGTGAGTTCGTCGATGTAGTCGCGAACCGGGGGCAGAAACTTCCGACGCGGCTCGAACCTGGCGCCGAGCAGAGTCGAAAACCGAGGACACATCACGCACCGTTGATTGCAGGCGTTACTGATGTCGAGATGGACCTCGAGGGGGTGGGCCGGGGTCGCGCCGCCGCGCAGGAATCCGAGGAACGACTCGACAGCGTTCTGTTTCGCCATGATCAGCTCATCAGGGAGGGTCCACGCCGTGTCTTTCGAGTTGGAGGGGTCTTCCATCTCCCGTTCTACGGGGTGGATTCCGGCGGCGTCTAGCCCCTCTTGAGATCCCGAATCCGGCGACCGCGGCCACGAAAACCCAGGAGACGTGGGCAATCGAGGATGTGGAACCTATATTCTTCGCAAGAGGATCACACTCAACCTGGACTCTCGAGAACCGGACGGAGTTGTTGGAGGCGCTCGGAATGGAGATCACCCCACGTGGCATCGTGCGGGCCGCCCAGTGCGGCGAGATGCGGTTCGACTACCAGCCGAAGGTCTCGTTCTTGACGGGGGAGGTCTGCGGCGCCGAGGCGCTCCTGAGGTGGCGGCGCGAAGACGGTTCGGAGATTTCACCCGAGAGTTTTGTCCCACTCGCCGAGGCCTGGGGAGTCGTCAGCGATCTCACCGAAGCCATGTTCCCTCGCTTTCTCACGGATGTTTCAACGGTCAGCGATCGCCACCCGGAACAGCGAATCGCTTTCAACGTGTCGGCCTATGACCTCGATGCCCCTCGTTTTATCGCCATGCTGCGCGACGCCATCGACGGGGGTGAGATCGCGGTCGAGCAGCTCGAGCTCGAGGTGACCGAAGGGACGGTGGTCTCGAGCAAGGCTTCGGTGCTCGGGAGTCTGCAGCGCCTCGTGACCGAAGGCGTCGAACTCGCCATGGATGACTACGGTATGGGTTTCTCATCTCTCGACACCCTCCACCGGCTGCCGTTCTCATCCATCAAGCTCGATCAGAGCTTTGTCCTGCGGGTGCTCCGCTCGGCCAAGAGTGCGGTCCTGGTCAAGCTCAGCATCGCCATGGCGCAGATGCTCGGCATCAGAACGGTGGTCGAGGGCGTGGAGTCCAAAGCCATCTACGACTCGCTCCTGCACTCCGGCTGCTCGGCCGCCCAGGGTTTCTGGATCTCTCCGCCGCTGCCGCTTGACGGGTACCTCGGTTTTCTCGCCGACCCTCCCGCTCTGCCATCGTCACCCATCGGGCTGTTCCGGATGGCCCAGCTCGCCCACTACTGGCAGGAGAGGTTGCTCATCGACCTCGTCTTCGCCGCTCTTCAGAGCGATGACCCGGCGGACGGTATCCCCCTCGACTTCCATCTCGACGAAACCGAGTGCGAACTCGGGAGGTGGTACTACGGCTATCGGAAGCACCTTGCCGGCGATCCCGATTTCGACGCCCTCGAGGCGCCGCACCGAGCCATGCACGAGCTCTGCGGTGAGATCTTCGCGGCCCTCAAGATCGGTGACCGCGATCGGATCCTCGGCCACCTCCTCAACGAGATTTCGACAAATTCGTGCCGGGTCACGACCTGTCTCCACCGCCTCGAGACCAAGGCGCTCATCAACGAGGCCGGCAATAGCTGAAGTCTTCGATGAAGATGTCAGGAATCGACCCGGGCGCCACACCCGTTTCTACCGGGTATTGGTGATCTCCGTGAGCCGGAAGTGGCAGCAGGCGGGGCGCTCGAACCCTGAGGCCTTGACCCCCCCCGGAGAGATTTCACCACCAGGGCGCATATTCATGCTCTACCGGTCGACCGTGCGACATACGATCCGGGGTGAAATGGAGGCGCTGATGATCAGGTCTCAAACTTCTTTTTCGATTCCGTGGTCTCTGTGCCGGCGAGGCGCGAGCGTCGTCCAGGCTGATCCCCCGGCCAATTCGCCCTGGTCTCTCGAGACCATCGCATCGATCACCGGTGGTGATGTCGGACAGTTCGCCTCCATCGCCTTCAGTGAAGCCAACGGGAAGCCCTATATCAGCTATTACGACGAGACGAATCAAGATCTTCGTCTGATCTATCCCCACGCCACCAGCGGCAACTGCGGTCCGAACAACCAATGGTACTGCGAGGCGCCTGACACGGTGGGCGATGTCGACTACAAAGGGCTGAGATCCATTGTCGAGCCGGCGTCTCGCCGGCTTGATGGTGAAGAGGGTCGGAAGACCTCAGCGCCCGATTCTCGAATTTTGCACGAGGCTCAGGTCTCAGCCGGTATCGCGTCGGGTATGGTCTCGATTTGTGTGGGGAGTCGAATTTGCCGCGATATCGTGGGTTGCACGCTCCTGAACCGTGTGGAGAATCGCCTCCTCGGTGGTGGGCAACAGCCGCATCATGTTCAGGAAGTTCCGTTTTCCGAGGACTGCCAGCTCGACCTTCGTGATGGCGCGAATTGTCGCGCTGCGCGGGGAATTGGCGATCAAGGCGATCTCGCCGAAGTACTCTCCCGGTCCCAGCGACCTGATGACCGAACCCGTGTTCTCGTCGATGACCTCGACCTCACCTGTGCGGATGAAGTAGGCCGAATCGGCAGGGTCACCCTGGCGAAAAACCGTCCAACCGGCGGGATATGTTTCGATCAGAAACAGCTTGTGTTTCTGTCGGAACTCGAGAATCTGGGCCACCGCGTAGAAGGTGATCGCCAAGATGACGAAGATCGGCGCCACGGCTGAGAACAGGAACAGCGTGCCACCTGTCGTCCGGTGGACGAAGAGGAGGCCCGACAGCATCGCCGCGAGAGTGAGGCTGAGCGACACGATCGAGAGGACCCGGATCGTGCGGGAGGATCGTCGGTGTGCCGAGGTTCTCTCGTTCACGAGATCCCTCCGGGGACCGCGTTCCGCACGTTGTGACCCGATTCGTGACAATCCATACATGAGATGCGGTCGTCGAAGAGTCGCACCTGCATGTCCTCGTCGGTGTGGGCATCGACCGACAGCCATTTTCTCGAGCTGGCGTGGCACTTCAGACAGTCTCGGTTGGGGTAGGGCTGCCACATCTCGATCGGTTGGCTGTAGGTATGGGTGTAGTAGCGATAGACCTCACCGATGCCGTGGAGCTTGGCTTCGATGGTGCCGAACAAACCGTAGGATGTGTGGCACTCGTAGCACTGATCTCCCGGAATGTACCGGTTGACGAAGTGGACCGCTGCGATCCCGGTTCCTTCGGGGTCGTTCATGTCGTCGGTGTAGGCCTGCATGACGTGGTGGCACGAGCCGCAGAACTCGACGCTTTCCGCCCGGATGAACACCAACAGCATCCCGGTGGCGACGGAGAACGAGGGCAGGAGCACAACTCCCACCAGCATGGTCACTTTCCCCGGAACTCCGTTGAGTTCACCTCTCAAGACAGCGAAGAGCGCGTAGCTGACGAGAATCACCGCAGCCACCAGGGCCCAGGTGAGGACCCTCGCCGCCCATTGTTCGACGGGGTCGAATCGAAAGTCCGACGCCGTCTCGGCCGCATCAAGGACGACGGGGCTCAGAAACAGTGAGCCAAGAGTGATGAAAGCCCTGATCCGCGCTCGTGTGATTGACTCTGTGATTGTCACTGCCATGCTGTGCTCTTTGTTTCTATTACTGTTCAATTAATGAGATAAACTCTACCATGTATTCAACATTGGAACAGAGGTGGATCGTTGGGCAAAGAAAGCACAGTCGCGAACTATCGACCACCGCCACCTTCGGACTACCCGTCCAAGCAACTCGTCGAAGAGGGTGAAAGTGGTGCGATCTTCCAATTCCACGATCGGATCGAGATTGGCCGTTATCGCGAAGGTCGGAACCGGGTGGGCGTACTCCTGGTCAAGGACGCGACCGTCTCTTCCCGCCACTGTGTCATCACTCAAGATCCCGACGGCACGTGTTTCGTGCGTGACACGTCCCTCAACGGGACGCGGATCGACGGCAGACGCCTGTCTCCGAACTCGAAGACCGAACTCAAGCGCGGGCAGGTTTTGTCGGTAGGCCAGAAACTGAAGCTGAGGCTGGATGGTGAAGAGGCGAAAGGCGTCAATCTGGAGGAGACGACCGGATCCCAGACCCTGGGTCTGTCCAACACCACCGTGGTGACCATCCTCGTGGGAGACATCCGGAACTTCACGACGATCGTCCGGTCGGCGCCCTCGGCCGTTCTGCAGGAGTCCGTGGCCCGCGTCTTCGCGCGCCTCGAGAGGGCGGTCGTTGCGCACAACGGTACGCTCAAAGAGTTCCAAGGTGATGCGCTTTTCGCGTTCTGGGAACAGGGCTCGACAAAGAACCACGCCGCGGAAGCCTGCAGGGCAGCTCTCGATCTCCACCGTCTGACCGGGGAACTGGCCCGAGATCCATCAGTCTGGGCGGTGGAGGGTTTCCCGCTCCAGATGGATTGGGCGCTGACGACCGGCCTGGTTGCGATCTCCGGCTATGGCGGGGACAACATCCTCGGTCTTTCGATGGTCGGCGAGTCGGTTGTGTTGGCGTTTCGTCTCGAGAAACTCGCGGACGACTCCACCGGGCCGATCATCACCTGTCCCGATACCCACTTGATGGCCTCGGAGTCGTTCGAGTTCAGGGACCTGGGCTCGAGGCATGCCAAGGGATTCGATGCGCCTCAAAGGATGTATGCGCTGGTAGGAGAGAGACAGTCAGCGTGACAGGGCCTCCACCCACCGATCAGCAATACACCGCGAAAATTCCGGTTCAGGGTCCAGGAAGTGAAGACAGGATCGCGGTGGATCGAGGGCGACGAATCGCGCGTCCTCAACCGAGGGCCGACCAGAGCGAGTAGACGGCAATCCCGGCGAGGGCGAAAGATGAAACCAGCAGCAGGGTCTGCCGACCCCGGGGGCCGAGAAAGGTCGTCGTGCCGAGGAGCAGGATGAACAGCGCGAGGCTTGCCACGAGGACGACGTAGAACGACGTGATGAGGGCGATGGCGTGAGCGGGTGATCGGGCCCATGCTTCGAGCGCCAGAGGGCCGAGGATGAGGCTCCACCCGAGATAGGGTCCCGGATTGACGATGTTGACCGCGACCGCCTGCAGCAGCGTCCGGGGCGCCGACTGCGGCGGCTGGGCCCGTCCCTCCCGTGCGGTCAGCCATTCGAGGAAGGCCGTCGCGGCGAAATAGAGAAACACACACCCGCCGACGGCTTTCAACGCGCTCTCGAAGCCCCGCGCGACGTTGTGGAGAAAAACCAGGATGAGCAGCGCGATGGGGCCGTCGCTGATCAACGGCGCCAGGGCCGCCGGCAGGGTGCGCCTCCAACCGTCGGCGGCGACGCGTGCGAGCAGGAACGCCTGCAGTGGGCCGGGTTGAGCCGCGGCCGCGAAGGCGAATCCACCACCGATGAGGACGTATTCCAGCATCCGACCGCGATCGTACACGCGCCGGTGTGGTTTCTGTTGTCGCGGCGCCTTTCCGTACGATTAGCGCCTCAATCTCGGCGGCTATTCGCGTAGCATGGAGGCCGGAGGCGCGATGCTGAAGTGGTGGCGCAAGCGGAAGCGGGCGCGGATCCTGGCGGGGCCCTTCCCGGACGAGTGGCTGCAGGCCATCGAGCGGGACGTCGCCCTGTGGCGGGCGGTGCCCGATGCGCAAAGGCCCCGGCTCTTGGATGATGTCCGGTTGTTCATCGCCGAGCGCTACTGGGAGCCGTGCGGTGGCATCGAGCTCACCCCACCCATGTGCGCGGTCATCGCTGCCCAGGCCTGTGTCCTGACCCTCGGCCGGTCGGTGGACGCCTTCGACCATGTTCGTTCGGTCCTCGTTTATCCCTCCGCCTACCGGGCGCCGGACCTCTGGGAGGACGAGGCCGGAATCGTCACCGAGGAGGTCGACGAACGCGAGGGCGAGGCGTGGGAGTGGGGCACCGTGGTGCTTTCCTGGCAGCAGGTGCTCACGGACTCGCGGACCCTGCACGGCCGAAACCTGGTGCTCCATGAGCTCGCCCACCAGCTCGACCTGGTTGATGCGGTCGACCGGCCGACACTGGGCGGTGCCGAGCGGCGGGCCGAGAACGAGCGCTGGATGGATGCGTTTCTCGATGCCCACGAGGCCTTCTGCGAGGAGATCGAACGCGGCCGCCGGGTCAAGGCCCTCGACGAGTACGGCGCCGAGGATGAGGCCGAGTTCTTCGCGGTGGCCACCGAGTCGTTCTTCGAGCGCGGCGCGTATCTGAGAGAGCACCACCCCGAGCTCTACCAGGTGCTGTCGGAGTACTACAACCAGGACCCGGCCGAGCTGGAAACTGCCCGCCCCCGGCAAGCGCGCCGAGACCGGTCGCGAGCGCCGGCGCCAGCGCCGCGAGGAGGAACGCAGGAGGCGTAAGGGCAGGCGGGGCTGAGGCCACCGGCGCCATGGTGATTCACACGGTGTAAGATGGCGCGTGGACCAAAACCAGTGAACGACCGCAAGAACGACACCGCGGCGACGATCCGGGGCGATGTTCGTCCGGCTGCAGCCACCGGTATGCAAAGCATCGCCCGCCTGATCGTCCTCGCCGGCTGGGAGATCGGTCGGGTCCTCGATCTGACCCGCAAGGAAACCGTCATCGGCCGCTCCGAGGCCGCCGACGTCATGATTCCGGAGCCGCTGATCTCCCGCCGTCACGCCCGGGTCCTCCACCTGCAGATCGGCGCCAACGACTTCTACGAGGTCTCCGACCTCGGGTCCTCCAACGGCACCTTCGTCAACCACGCGGAGGTCCGGCACTCCACCCTCGTGGACGGCGACACGCTGCAGATCGGCCCGGTGCTCTTCAAGTTCGTGGTCCGCGACGAGGCCGAGGGGGCGTTCTACCGCGATGTCCACCGCCTGATCCACTACGACCAGCTGACCGGTCTGCTGACCATGGACTCGTTCCTGCGCCGCGTCCGGCCTGAGCTCGAGCGGGCAACGGTGTTGACCCTGGCGATGACCGACCTCGACGGCCTCAAACGGGTCAACGACACTTTCGGACACCTCGCCGGCCGCATGGTCGTGCGGGAAATGGGCGTCATGTTCCGCTCCGTGCTGCGCACCGGCGACATCGCCGGGCTCTACGGCGGCGACGAGGCGGTCGTCGCGTTTCCGGAGACCTCCCTCGACGACGCGGCGCTGCTCGCCGAGCAGCTCAGAACCACGGTTGCCGAGCGCCGTTTCGAACACGCCGGCAACGAGTTCTCGGTGACCATCAGCCAGGGCTTGGCGCAGTGCCCCGAGCACGGCCGGACGGTCGAAGAGCTCATCGCCGCCGCCGACCGCGCCCTCTACGCCGCCAAGGCCGCCGGCCGCAACTGCGTGCGAACGGCGTAGCCGAAACCGAAACCGGGTTTCGTTCTCCCCTGCGTTTTGAACTGTGCCCTGGCAGGTCCGGCATCTCTCCCGAACCCAAGCCCCGAAATTCCGAATCTGAATAGTGGGCCTCTTGCAGAAACGCCCACTGTTCTGATGGCTCGTGGTCTCTGTGCCGGCGAGACGCCGGCACTCCAAAGGGCTGAGATCCATTGTCGGGCCGGCGTCTCGCCGGCCTTATGGCGATGAGAATTGGTAAACCTCCGTTTCCAATTCTCGAATTTTGCAGGAGGCTCCAGTTAGAGCTTAATAGAGTGCCCGGCACCATTTTTGGCCGCCCAAGCACGAGGTGAGTTCGCCTTGGAGACCGACGGAGAGCAGTGACTGGAGAAAACTTTGTTAACTTTGTTTCTCCTGGCACCGATAGAAACCTCGAGCTCGACGATGAGGGTCCATACATTGACGTACTTGGAAGAAGCACAGGACCCGAGAGACCGGGTCTTTCGACTGATGAGTTCATCTCCAGAGGAGCTCGGATTCTCGGAGTCGAGGTCGAGGACCTCGCAAGCCGAACCCGCCGACGTGACGTGGTTGAATCGAGACGGTTGATCCTTGCCTTGGGCCGGGAACGATGGTCGCAAAGAGCCAATCAACTCGGCGCCGTTCTCGAGAAGAAGGCCGACACGATCAGCTATCTTGCTCGCGAAGGCATCAGGCAACGGCTCGAAGACGAGGGTTTCGCGAGACGATACGAATCTCTAGATCGGGCTTTGATCGACGGTTGTTTGAAATGAGCTGTCGTCACCCGCAGCATAACTACGTAACTCCGTACCTGGCACCTATGTGGCACCTATGTGGCCAGACCACCAAATCCGGTTCAGTCGAGCATCGAAACGATGGCAGCAGGGAGCGCATCGCGAAGCCCGGGGTGGGTTTCATCCAATCGCATGATGTCGGCCAGGTCTTTTTGCCTTTTCGTTTCGGTGGCACTCATCAGCTATACTCTTTGAGATTTGTTCATATGTGGGAGGAGTAAAATGAAACCGGGATTCAAATGCACATGGGCGTGCTCAGCGGTCGTGCTTCTTGTTTGTCTCCATGGGATAGCTGATGCACAGAGTTTCATTTTTTCCGATGGATTCGAATCAGCCGATCTCGTGGCCTGGGGGAACTACCAGGCGGAAATCTGCGACAACGGTTTGGATGACGATGGAGATGGCTACCTCGATTGCGAAGATTGGGACTGCAACGGGGTCACGCCATGTGGCGAACTGATCTGCAACAACGGGCTCGACGACGACGGAGACGGCTACACCGATTGCGACGACTTCGACTGCAGCGGAGCCCCTGCGTGTTTACCTGAGATCTGCGACAACGGCGTCGATGACGACGGAGATGGATACACCGATTGCGATGACTGGGACTGCAATGCGATTTCTCCCTGCGGAGAAGTGGTTTGCGACAACAGCATCGATGACGATGACGACGGATATACCGACTGTCAGGACTTCAACTGCAACGGGACGCCGGCATGCGGTGAGCTTTTCTGCGCCAATGGGCTCGACGACGATGGCGACGGATACACCGACTGCGAAGACTGGGACTGCAACGGAATGCCGCAGTGCGGTGAATTGCTCTGCGCGAACGGAGTCGATGACGACGGAGATGGATACACCGATTGTGACGACTTCGATTGTGTCGCGAGTTCAACCTGTATTGACGAGATCTGCGACAACGGCGTCGACGACGACGGCGACGGCTTCACCGATTGCGATGACTGGGATTGCAATGGTGTAGCCCCTTGTGGGGAGCTCATTTGCAGCAATGGGCTCGACGACGACGGAGATGGATACACCGATTGCGTTGACTTCGATTGTGTCGGTACTCCTTCCTGTATTGACGAGATCTGCGACAACGGTGTCGACGACGATGGCGACCGATACACCGATTGCGAAGACTGGGAGTGCAACGGAGTGCCGCCGTGTGGCGAGTTGTTCTGCGACAACGGGATTGATGACGATGGCGACGGCTACACCGATTGCGAGGATTGGGACTGCAATGGCGTCCCGCCGTGCGGTGAAGTCAAGTGCGAGAACGGACTGGACGACGACGGGGACGGGTTTGTCGATTGCGAGGATTGGGACTGTGTCGGGACGCCGGCATGCGCCGTGGAGATCTGCAACAACGGCATCGATGATGACGGCGATGGATGGATCGACTGCGTCGATTTCGACTGTGAGCAGCACCCGGCCTGTGTCACCGAAATCTGCGACAACGGAATCGATGATGACGGCGACGGCTATGTTGACTGCAGCGATTGGGATTGTGACAACGATCCCGCGTGCGCCGCATTCTTCGAGCAGATCTGCGACGACGGGATCGACAACGACGGAGATGGATACACCGATTGCGTTGACTTCGATTGCGCCGACGATCCGGCGTGTGCGGCAAGCATAGAGATCTGCGACAACGGTCTTGATGACGATGGGGACAGCTTCATCGACTGCGGCGATTGGGACTGCAGAGGTGATCCGGCGTGTCCGCCCGGAGGGCCGGAGATCTGCGACGATGGGTTCGACAATGACGGAGATGGGTTTGTCGATTGTGATGATTACGATTGTCAAGATGATCCGGCGTGTGCCCCGCCGCTGGTCGTAGCGGTCACACCACCGGAGATCTGGGTTTCAGTGAACGGCTCGGCCGTCCTCGAGGTTTGGCTCTCCACCCCGGCCGGGCCGTCCGGAGAGGTTGTGGCTTTGACGCTGGATCCGGGGATTCATGGAAGCGTTCCCTCCTCGGTGAGTTTTCCGGTCGCCACGCTTTCTGCAGAGGTCGAATTCTCGGCCGGGGCAACAGTCGGCACCGAACTCCTGAGGGCCACGCTGAGAACGAGCACCGCCGAGGCCACGGTCAACGTGATCCCGTAAGTGTAAGAAAAGGAAAAAAACTTCGGTGCCAAAACTTCGGTGCCAGGAGAAACAAAGTTAACAAAGTTGTGCTAGCTTCGGGTTGCGGGAGGTTGGGTGCCGCGCAGTCCGAGGTTGTTTGTTGAAGGCGGTTTGTACCACGTGTACAACCGGTTTGCGCGCGGCGAGAACGTGTTCGCGGACCCCGAAGAGGCCATCGAGTTTGTTGAGCTTCTACGGGAAGTGAAGCAGCGAGACGGGTTGACTGTTTACGCGTGGGCGCTTCTTTCCAACCATTACCACGTCGCGCTGCGGACATCTGCGGTTCCCCTGTCGCGAACGATGCAGTACCTCCAGGGAACATTCAGCCGGCGGTTCAATCGGAGATGGGGGCGAACTGGACCGCTCTGGCAAAGCCGGTATCACGCCCGTGTGATCGACGACCAGGAGTATTTCGATAGGGTGATGGTGTACGTTCACCTGAACCCAGCTCGTGCGGGCCTCACCGATGATCCGATCGAGTATGTCTTCAGTGGTCACCGGGAGTTGATGGGGAAGGTGAAGGATCCGCTGGTGGATGTGGATCAGGCCCTCATCGGTTTCGGCGACACGTTGAAACAAGCCCGCCGCCACTACTCGGCGCGTGTTCGGGCAGGCATGGAGGACGATGGGCTCAGAGGGTGCCCTGGACCTTTTGTCGGAACTCCTGCGGCGAGACCGCAAACTTGATGCGCCGGAGCCTGTCGTCATCGACGAGCTTGGACGGAGCACGGGGCTCGAGCGACCAGCCCTTGAAGGGCCACGCTTTCTCGAGGAAGCCTGCGCGATTCTTGAGGTCGATCTGGAGCGACTTGCCTGCAGCCGTCGGGACCGGGACACCGCCGCGCTTAGAAAGCTGGTTGCTGCTGTCGGCATCGAACGATGGGGGCAACGGGCCGGTGAGCTCGCGCGGTTGCTCGACAAACACACTGTGGCCGTGAGCCGGTGGGTTTCTGACGCAGCTCGCGAGCGGCAATCGGATCCTGCCTACGAGAAGAGACTCCTCTGGCTTGACAAGCAGCTCAGTGAGAGGGCCATGGCCGCCCAAGCACGAGGTGAGTTCGCCTTGGAGACCGACGGAGAGCAGTGACTGGAGAAAACTTTGTTAACTTTGTTTCTCCTGGCACCGATATGATCACAACAGACGACCTGCGCCTCATGGTTTCCTCCTCGAAATCGTGCCTGATCCAGGGTAGCGCGGCATTTTCGGGGGCGCCACCATCCGCATTCTGATCGACGGTGCTGAAAACGGAAACCGCGCCGGACCCCGCGAGAGCCGCATCCTCGCGAACGGGTACCATTGGGTCGTGGAAACGCGATCGAAGGGGGTGCTCAATGGGCTGTTGTCTCGCTGTTCTGCTGCTGGCCGGCGCGCCGCGTGCCGCGCTCTTTCTGTGGTGGTTCTTCGATCCCGCGCGCGTCGACGGGGTGTTTCAAGGCTGGTCCACGACGGTCGGAAGCATCACGGGTCCCGACTGGACGTGGCCGCTGATCGGCCTCGTGTTCCTGCCCTGGACGACCGTCGCCTACGTGTTCGTGTCGCCGGCCGGACTGTCGATGCTCGAGTGGGTCGTCCTTCTGATCGCCCTGATGTTGGATCTGGGTGCACACGGAGGAAGCCGGCACGCGTACAGCAAGCGCCGTTCGGACTAGCACCCGTCCGGGGCAGAAGGGTACCCGATCGGTGCCATGGCCGACAAAATGGCACTTTTCTTCTGAGAGATTGGCGGGCCGGCGGGCGGACGATTCGTTATGCGGGGGAGGAACTCAAAAAAAATGCCAAGAATCTCGGCCCTGGCACATAATCTGGCACATAATTGCACATAATCTAAAACCTAAGGCACCAGAGCAGACCAGGCCGAGGTGCTCGACGATGCGGTAGTGGGAGACGGTGGTATTGAGCATGGTCAGTTGGGGGGTGCGAGGCGCCTGAGCTCCTCAAACCAGTTGAGCACCACTCTTAACTGTCGGACCGATTGGATTTCTAGGTCGGATTCAACCTGCGTCCTAAAGATAAACCTTTCGCCATCCGGGGTGATGTCGTAACCCTGAATAGGGCTGGAGCCAGTCCACGGAGCTTTGAAGAGGACATATGGTTTCCCGAGTGTGAGCTCCGATCCACTGGTCACGTCGACCGCCATTAGGTTGGTTCTTGAGCGATAGTAGATCTTTTGCCCGTCCGGCGACCACAGGGGGGCTCTCCCGTCGCCATGGAAACCTGCACCCGCTGTTCACCTCCTGGAAATGACATCACCCAGACCTCGGACCTATGCGATTCGGATGAGGTGTAGGCGAGCCACCGACCATCGGGTGAGAAGTCAGGGTAGTTGTAGTCATGTTCCGTGTCGAGAATCGGTTTCGACTCGAGATTGTTCAGATCGAGAATCCAAATAGCACTCCCGGTCGAGTGACGCCACAGGACATAGGCGAGATACCGACCGTCGGGTGTCATCGAACCGGGTTGTTGGGTGAGCTCCGAAGTAGTGAGCCGCTCTATTGGTTCGCTACGGTTGGGAGATAACCAATAGAGATTCGTTACTCCACCCAGGGAGTATCCAGCGACGATACGTTCACCGTCAGGTGTCCACGAGAAGAAATCCGCGCGACCGTCGGTGGTCAGTCTCGTGGCGGTCCCTCGAACCAGATTCTGGACCCAGAATATGGCTGTTGAGCCCGTCAGTGGTGAATGCGAGTTGGTGGCCATCTGGCGACACTCGAGGCATCCCCAGACTTACCTCGGGGAGGCCCGAAACGGGCTGGGTCTTGCCGTCTCGATCAACCCATAGGAATTGCGTATGATCGGTCCGGCGCCATGCCACCAGGTGCGAAGATCAGGGTCCCGTTCTCCGAAATCGTGAATAGGCCGGTACCAGAGTTGGCCCAACCTACGGTTAGATTTGCGGCATGCGTCACACCCTCGAGAACGGGAACAGGTCGACCCGTGACCTCGAGTTGTTCGAGATCGAAGGGGGCAGCCATAATGGTTCCCTGATGGAGGTAGAGAAGGTGGCCGGTGCGAACGTAGCGCCCGTCGAGGCCATCATCAACTACTACCTTCCGCTCGCCGGTATCTAGGGATAGCACTTCGATGTGCCCGCGGGCACCGAGGTAACCGTAGGCAACAGTAAAGAGCACTGCTCGCCCGTCGGGTAGAACTTGGGGCATTCGGTGGCCGTACTCCGTCGCTCGATCTTCTGCCGTCAGTCTCTCGAGTTGCCCACCGTTCGCACTCACAGTTTGCAGGCCGTTCATGTGGGTCCCAATGAACGATAGTGTCGTCCGACTCCAACAACCACCCATATAGGGAAACGAACCCACCGGATCACGATACCTAGCGAGAGTGATCGGAAGACCACCGTCAAGCGAGACCTTCCTCAGCTCGTCTCCAGACCAAAACGCCACCCACTTTCCGTCAGGTGAAAAAAACGGTGAGCTTGCCCCCTCGGTACCGGGAATCAGCTCAGCATCACTTCGGTCCATTGCCCGCCGATAAAGGCTTACGCTGGAGTTGCCTTCTTCTGCCACAGCACTAAAGACGAGGGTTCGACCGTTGGGCGATATCGCTATTTCGTTTCTGATGGGCCACTTCCACCCCGGTAGGCAGACGTTATTAAGTTGGGTCCCCGCTGGCAGGTCGATCGTGGTCCTAACGACGGCCGTGGATTCGTGCGGCTCTTGTTCCGACACGACTCCAGTGATTCCAATGATGATGAGCGCCCCTGCAAACGCTGCCGTCAGACTCCACGGCAGCCAGGTGCGCCAGCCCGGGGAACCCGGAACGGCGATCGCCGATTCACCTCCGTACTGATCGTCACTCGAGAGCGACTGCAACACTATTCGAACGTCAGCGATGTCATGGAGTCGGTCACGAGGGTCTTTGGTTAGGCACCGGTTGAGCAATCTGCGGATAGGATCGGGAGTAGCGAGAGGAAGAGCAGTCCATTCCGGATCATCCCTGAGAATCGCCAGCCATGCGTCTGCGATGATCGTCCCCGGCGAATGCTCGGGCCCCGTTAGCATCTCGTAGAGCACGCAGCCGAAGGCCCATACGTCGGCTCGTTTATCGACAGCCTTCCCACGAGCTTGCTCCGGGCTCATGTATGCCGCAGTGCCGAGCAAGACACCTGTGCCGGTGACCGCGGCCGTGAGCGTGGGGGAGCTCTGCAATGGACTCCAGGAGCTCGATGGATTCGAACCGGGTGGTTCGAATGCTTTGGCGAGCCCGAAGTCGAGGATCTTGATTTCACCCTCGTGGACAGCATGATGTTCGCCGGTTTGAGATCCCGGTGGATGATGCCCTTCTCATGGGCGGCCTCGAGGCCCTCGGCTATCTGGCGAGCGTAGCCGAGAGTTTCGTCGATGGGAATCGGCACGAAGCGCAATTCGATGCGCTAGGTCCTTGCCCTCGGCAAGCTCCATCACGAGGAATTGCTGTCCCTCCGTGCTCCTCGAGTCCATGCAGCGTGGCGATGTTCTGGTGATTCAGGGAGGCCAGGAGTTTGGCCTCTCGCTCGAATCTGGCCAGCCTGCGACTCGTCCTTTGCCACCTCGCTGGGCAACACCTTGACCGCCACGTCTCGATCCAACCGCTCGTCTTGGGCTCGATAGACTTCACCCATCCCACCAGCGCCGATCTTCTCGACGATGCGGTAGTGCCCGAGGGTGCGACCGATGAGGTCTTGCATTGACTAGGTTCCTACCCAGCGATGTTATCGCAGATTGGTGACAGCCTCGGCCACAGGTGGAGCCTTTGTCAGGAATTTGGGAGGAAAGCTGTTAGCAATATCAGGCAGAGACTATCTAATAGGGTGTCGCTGCCATGGGGGAGCCGGTGGGTTGGCGGCTGTCTACGGCAGCACAGCAGACCAGGCTGAGGTGTGGCCGTTTTCGATCCGCAAGTTCTCTGCACATTTCCCTCATGACTTTCTCGGTAGCGGAACCTACATTGAGATGAACTGATTAGGTCGACAATCGAGGAGGAAGCCATGGGCAGGCAGAAGTGTGCGCTTCGCGTGGTCGTGTTTGGAGTGGTGGTTCTGTGTGGGTTGGTGACGCCGGTGACGGCGTTTCATTGTCCGGAGCAGGTGAACACCATAGTGTTGCCGGCAGAAGAGGCCCACAGCGTTGCGGTCTCCGAAGGCTACGCCTATACCACTCACTGCGACACGCGAAACGGTGGGGAGCGGGCGTTCAGAGCTTCGATGTACGTACGGCATCGAATCCCGTCGAGGTGGGCAGCTTCGAGATGTGCGCCGGGGGTTTCGTAGTCTCCGGCCGCTACGCATTCGTCAATCGTTTAGATCCTGTCTACAACGGAGTCATGGATGTGCGGGTGATCGACGTCAGCGATCCGACCTCACCCGACGAGGTGGGCGTTCTCCAATGGGTTGGCGGAGTCGCCGCTGTTTCCGACGGATACGCGTATGCCGTCGAAACTTGCCGTTTGAGGGTGGATCGCCTGGGAACCAATCCAATCTCGCCTGTTGAAGTTGGTTTCCTTGACTTGTCTTGGTGTGATCGTCTATCAGGCCTGACGATCTCAGGGAATTTCGCTTACGTGCCACGAGCCGGCGCTTTGGAGAAGGGTACCTACACGTTGTCGACGTGAGTGATCCGTCGGCACTTGTTGAAGTTGGCGAAGTCGCAGTGACTGAGGATTCTTGCTTTGGCGTCGCAGTGTCCGGCGACTATGCCTACGTTGCGAGTTCCAATACCACCGGTTTCTACGAAAGCGGTATCAGCGTTATCAATGTCAGCGATCCCTCGGCACCGGTGGTCACAGCTTACGTAGACCTCTCGGGTGGAGGTGGTTCAGCGTTGGCAGCTTCCGGTCACGCTCTTTATGTGGCGAGGACTTCGTACAACAATTTTGGTCATTTCATGGTGTTCGACGTGAGCGACCCGTCAGCACCTTCCGAGATGGGTTCGCTATCGGAAGCCTATTTTTGGGTTGGAGAGGATCTGTTTCTTTTGCCGTTTGCAGGCCTATCTGATATCGACATAGTTGGAAGGTATGTCTACGCAGTAGGGCAATCCGGCCTTTTTGTGTTAGACACTTGGGGCTGCAGACACCCGTACCAGAACCCCGACCAACCGTTATCGGTGATCGAATAGTCACTGAGCGACTCGATTCGCGACAAGCATTATGGGGATTTTACCGGGCGCGATCACAGGCAGAGATTATCTAATAGGGTGTCACCGCCCGGGGGGTAACGGTGGGGTGATTGGAGCGCGGTACCACCCCCGGAGCTACCGCACCTTTACCCTGTTGCACACTCTCATGACCTTCAGAACCGCACCGGCCGCGGCTTCAGTCCGCAGGCATTTGCGCTACGGAATATCTATCTCTCACAAACAAGAGAGTTGTAGGTTCAAGGCGGTGGGTCGGAGTTGAGGAATCACCTCTGTCCTGCCTGACTGTGGGGGTCGAGATCACTGAAACGTGTTGTTACACCGGCGTTACAGAAACGCCTCCGGGCTGGAGGCGTGTTGAACGTAAGTTATTGGTGCGAAAGGGGGGACTCGAACCCCCATGAGCGTAAGCCCACTAGAACCTGAATCTAGCGCGTCTACCAGTTCCGCCACTTTCGCACCTAGCGGATCGAATGGTGATAGTAGGTCCGGGAGGGATGGGTGTCAAGCCGTCGGTGCGGCAATTCTCTGATTGGTGTTTCGTCGGTCGGGCCGGGATGGTAGGCTTGCCCTCAAAGATCCCGACGAAAAACAGTGAGGACGAGGTGTTTGATGGAATTGAGTGCGAAGGCGTCATAGCGGTTCGATACTCCTGAGTCCGGGGCGACAGTCGGCCTCACCGGTCGCCACGTCCGTCGTTGTCCGTCGGGCCGAGGTGGGCGGTCGGCGTCATCCGTATAATGGTGGCAGGAACCCGAAAGCTGCGATTCTCGGTGACGACGAGCGAAGATGGGGAGTTGAATGAGCGCGAGATCTGTGCCGACCGGTGGTGTCGTTGTGATGGCGGCGGTGGTTGCGGTTTTGTCGGTCGGAATCTCCGCAGCCGCCGACCAGGGCCCGCTGCCGACCCGGCTGCCGGACGACCAGATCGAGCGATTAGCGAACGTCACAATCGACCCCGCCCCGACCTCGCCGGCGAAGCACTCCGTCATAGCCACCGCGCTGCTCGAGGTGATCGAGGCGAAACGCTTTGGTGGTGACTGGCGCGCAGTGGCGGCGAGCCGCGTCCTGCTGGTCGAGGGCGATACGGTGCTGGTCGAGATCCGCACCGCCGACGCCACCGGGGACAATGTCGAGAAGCTCCTGGAGACTTTGAACGGCCGGATCCGCCACCGGGTCGTGCCGTCGCTGATCGAGGCATGGCTCACGCCGGAGGCGATCGAACGCGCCGCGGCGAATCCCGGCGTCCACCGCATCGCCCCGGCGCGACGGGTCCGGATCGAGGCCGGCAGCGTGCTCAGCGAGGGTGTGGCGGTGCTCAACGTGCAGACCGGCGCGGTCGACTACGACTACCACGATCTCGGGGCCGACGGGACCGGAGTCACCGTCGCCAACATCGACGGCGGCTATACCAACTACTCGGCGTTGCAGACGAGCGGCGATTGGCCGCAACCGGCAAGCCTTCGCCGGTTCGAGGTGTTGGGCGGGCCGCCGGTGGACTGCGACGTATCGACCTGCTCGGGTTACGAGGGATCGAACCACGGCGCCGCGACCATGGAGATCGTCTTCGACCTGGTGCCGGGGGCCGACTTTCTGACCTACGCCACGACCACGATCGGCGACTGGTACACCGCGTTGGTCGACGCCGCCGACCGAGGCGCTCAGGTCGTCACCGAGTCGCTGTCGGCGCCGCTCGACGGGATCGGCGACGGCAGTGAGTGCCCGCCGATATGGACCGCGCCGTGCGGCACCATCGCCGAGGCTGCGGGCTACGCCCGAACGCAGGGCACGCTGGTGGTGAACTCGGCGGCCAACTACGGCACCGAGCACTGGGGTGGGATCTATGTCGACACCGGCAGCGGCACCCTCGACTGGGGCTCGGGCGGCAACCTCAACGTCGGCAACTACTGTTACCCGAACGGGTACGTCATGAGCATCGACCTGTTCTGGGACGACTGGACGGCCCCGGTCGACCACGACTACGACCTCAGGCTGTACGAGCAGCGGCAGAACGGCAACTGGCGACTGAGGGGGAGCTCGTCGTATGTTCAGAATGGTGGATCCGGGCAGACGCCGCAGGAGGCCATCCGCTACCTCGTGACCGGAGCCATGGGCGCCGACGGGTGTCCTGCCGGTTATGGTGTCTTCGGCATCTTGGTCATCAAGTCCAGCGCGGCCACGGACCGCCATCTCCAAATGTTTGCCAATGACTGGGGGTCGCTGGCGCACCTGACCGGGGACCGGTCGCTCGGATTCCCGGCCGACTCGCCCAACGTCTACACGGTGGGCGCGGTGGATGTCGGTTCGCCCGGGACCCTCGAGGATTACAGCTCAGAGGGCCCGGCCCTCGGCCCGGGCGGCAGCGCAGCCGCACCCAACCCCGCCAACCCCAAGCCCGATTCTGTCAGCGTCGCCCGGGTGAGCACGGTAGCCTACGGCGCCGGCGGCTTTGCCGGGACCTCGGCGTCGGCGCCACACGCGGCCGGGGTGGCGGCGTTGCTGGTCCAGCTCCGGAACGAGAAGTACTCCTCACCGCCGTCGGTCGGAAACCCCGAGGGCATCCACCGGCTGCTGTCGACCTTCGCCCTCGAGGACCCAACCTTCCCGGCGACGTTCGCCACCGACCGTGGCAACGGCCTCGCGGCGCTCCGGTTCTGCGACCGGTCGGCGCCGGTGAGCAACGGTGAGTGGACCATGCTCGGGCTCCCGTGCAACCGCCGTGAGTCGTCAACCGTAGCCGAGGTGTTGGGCGATGACCTCGACCTCGGCGGCGTCTATTGGGAGCTGTGGGACTGGGATGCGGCTTCGGCGAGTTACCGTCAGCTGACCGAGACCGACCAGATGGCGCCGGGCGTCGGCTACTGGCTGCTGTACGAGGGCGATGCCACCGTCGACATCCAGGGTCTTGTAACCGACCGCAGCGAGGCGTTTCCCCTCGGCCTCGTCGGCGAGGCATCGGCCCTCGGGCGACCGAACTTCGTCGGCCACGTCTTCGCGTTCGACGTCCCCTGGCCCGACGCGACGGTGGTCTACGCCGGCGCCGAGCACAGCCTGCAGCAGGCCTTCGACGACGGCGTGTTCCGCAACTTCCTGTGGAAGCCGTACACCGCGACCGGCTACGACCAGCACGACGGCCTGCTCGGCGAGGGGATGCTTCAGAGCTTCGACGGCTTTTGGGTCAAAGTGTGGCAGGACGCCGAGCTTCGGATTCCGACATCGCTCGCAGCCGAAGCGGTCACATCGGCCCGGACCCCTCGACGGTTCGCCGTTCAGGCCGGTTGGTGGGTCCGGTTGGAGGCCGAAGCGGGTGGGGTAACCGCGCGGGCTCGGCTCGGCCAGTTGCACGACTCGGTCGAAGCCTGGGACGCACACGACGCCGAAATGATGCCTTCGTTCGAGGCGCACCAGTTCTATGTCGTGCTCCCTCACCCCGAGTGGGGCGGTCTCGCCGGTGACTACGTCCGCGACTTCCACCCCATCCGTCGCACCGACGCGTGGTGGTTCGAAGTCCGCAGCAACCTCGGCGGCAAGGTGACCCTGCGCTGGGATGGCGCGGCGGCGGTGCTGCGGCAGTCGTTCCTGGTCGATCCCGAGACGGGAGAGGTGTTCTCCGCCGCCGAGCTCGAGAAGGGCTACGAGTTCACGATGGAGCCCGGCGCGAAGCAGTTCATCTGGAGAGTGCGGTGACGAGGAACCGGCGCCCGGCCGCAACGGAACCGAACGATCGATCCGGTGCGGGCCGCCGGCCGTACAGCGCGCCGGAGATCCGCCCTTTCGGTCGTCGGCTTCCCGCGTTCGGACCGCCGAGCCCGCCGCCGGGCGAGGAACTCCCGCCGTGGATCCCCAGGGGGTGATCGGCAGCTGAAGGTCACGCGGGGGTCCAGCGTGGACTCCGAAGTTTGGTGGATTCGCCCAACCGTGTTTCAATCATCACCATCATGACGGACACCGAAAACAACGAGCTCGATCCCAGGAAGATCCTCGACTCCATCCGGCGCCGCGACCGGAAGGGGATGAGCCTGGCCATGCTCGTGGCCGAGGTGGTGGACGAATTCGAACTCGGCCGCTCCGATGCACGGCGCCTCCTGCGCGGCGTGCTCAAGGAACTCGAGGCTCGGGGCGAGATCGTCCTCGGGCGGGGCAAGCGGTATTTCCCCGCCGAGGTCTCGGATCTCCACCCCGGCCGCTACCGGGGGATGACCGGGGGCGGATTCGTCGTCGATGTCGACGGCGACGACGGCCCGCCGGTGTGGATCGCACCGAGCGGTCGGCGCGGCGCCCTCCCCGGCGACAGGGTTCTGATCCGTTTCGAGACGCCGCAGAAACGCGCCCGATCGCTCGGGTTTCGCGAGGGCGTGGTCATCCGCATCGTCGAACGCCGGACCACCGAGGTGGTGGGCGTGTGGGTCGCCGACGGCGGCCGGCCGCACGTGCGCCCGCTCGGGCGAGGTCAGAAGTTCATCGTCGAGGTCAGTTCCTCGAAGGTGGAGGGCGAGCCGAGTGAAGGCGAGCTGGTGGCGGTGAGCGTCGAACACGTCGAGGGTCAAGGGCGGGTCGCGCGCGGCGTGCTCCTCGAACGACTCGGCCGGCCCGAGGATGCGGGCGCCGTCGATCGCGCCGTGCTCCGCCTCTTCGGCATCACCGAGGCCTTTGATCCCGAGGTCGAATCCGAGGCGAATGCGCTGCCCGAGGAGATCACCGAGCGCGATCTCGCCGGCCGCTGGGACCTGCGCGGGAACCCCGCGATCACCATCGATCCGCTGACCGCGCGCGACTTCGACGACGCGGTCAGCGCCCGGTCCCTGGCCGGGGACGCGATCGAGGTCGAGGTCCACATCGCCGATGTCGGCCACTACGTCCGCCGGGGGACGTTTCTCGACGCCGAGGCGCAGCGCCGCTCGACCAGCGTCTACCTGCCGGGGCTCTGCGTGCCGATGTTGCCGGAGCGGCTGTCGAACGAGCTGTGCTCACTGCGCGAGGGGGTCGACCGCCTGTGTTTCAGCGTGCGCTTTCGGCTCGGCCCGAACGGCCACATCAGCCGGGTCGAGGCCAACCGGTCGGTGATCCACTCGCGCCGCCGGTGCACTTATGAAGAGGTCTTCGAGTGGTTGGAGCAGCCGAGGAGTGAGTGGCCCGAGACCACCGCACCCTTTGCCGACTCGCTCGAGCTGCTCGCGGAGGCGGCGTCCCGCCTCAGCCGCGCCCGCCACGAACGGGGCAGTCTCGATTTCGACATGGCCGAGCCGCAGATCCTGCTCGACCCCGAAGGCCGGGTGGTGTCCATCGAGCCCAGTGCGCGCAACCGCGCCCACCGCCTCGTCGAAGAGCTCATGGTGGCGGCGAACATGGCGGTCGCCCGGTTGCTGCTCGATGCCGACCAGCCGTGCCTGCACCGGGTCCACGACGAGCCCGATCCGACCAAGATCGAAACCCTGGCCGAGGTTGTCAAGGAACTCGGTTTCCCCTTCGATGGGAATGCCGACGACCTGAGACCGTCGGCGCTGCAGGCTCTGCTCGAGCGGGTCGCGGGAAGACCCGAGGAGCACATGGTGTCGATGCTGGTGCTGCGTTCCATGGCGCGGGCGGTCTACACGCCGGACCCGCGCGGCCACTACGCCCTCGCCACCAACGCCTATCTCCATTTCACCTCGCCGATCCGCCGCTACCCGGATTTGGTGGCGCACCGCATGCTGCAGGCGTTGCTTCGTGACGGCCACGCCGTCGAGGGCGAGGAACGCGACCGGTTGGAAACCGCCCTGAAGGAATTCGGTCCGCAGTGCTCGGCGAAGGAGCAGGAGGCCGAGAAGGCCGAGCGCACGGCGGTGCAGTGGAAGACCGCGCTCTTTCTTCGTGACCGGGTGGGGGAGGTCTTCACCGGCCGGGTTTCCGGGGTGGTCGCGTTCGGGGTCTTTGTCCAGCTCGAAGAGGTCTTCGCCGACGTGCTCATCCACATCAAGGAGCTGCTCGACGATTACTACGAGTTCGATGAGCACCGCCACCGGTTGGTCGGCGAACGTACGGGGCGGGTCTGGCGGCTCGGCGACACGGTCAAGGTGAGGTTGATGCGGGTCGATCTCGACAGCTTCCAGATCGAGGCCGTGCCGGTGGATGTCAAACCGGATCGCCGTGCGACCCAGGCGCGAAAGAGCAAGCGGCCTCGGGCAAAGCCGACCGCTCGCCCGCCGAAGAAACCGCAGACGAAACGCCGGGGCCGCTCGCCTCGACGAAAGCGGTGACGTGCCGTTCATCGCACCCATCGCAGGGTTGAAACACAAAGAACACAAAGGCCATCCATCGCAGAGGGCGCAAAGCCATCGCAATGGAGAGTGGGCCATACGGAGCCTGATGGTTGTCTGACTCCGTGGTGACGCCAAGGACGCCGGATGGACTCTGAAGGGCAGGCGGACGCCAGCCCCCACAACATCGCAATGGAGAGTGGGCGATACGGAACCTGATTCGTTGTCTGACTTCGTGGGGGCGGTCTCGTTGTGGGTTCGAGTCTGAAGGTGGGCTCAAGCTCACCCTACAAGCCCACACCCCGATTGGAAAAACCGTAGGGTGGGGCTGGCCCCACCTTCAGAGTTGAGGTAGGGGATCAGAGCCGTGGTCGTCGGACTGACCATCCAGGGAGAGATGCGATGGTTGGCGCGGCCTAAGGCCGAGCCACCGCAATTCGTTGGACGAATTGCCCACGAATCGCCTCTTGACAAGCGTCGGTCGCATGCCC
>CAVQJV010000026.1:0-11182 GCA_963712805.1 uncultured Acidobacteriota bacterium
TCGTTGTGTCCCGCACCCGCCACCTCGAAAAACCGTTTGTCGCCCACCGCGGCGTGCAAAAAGCTGTTCGCCGTGCTCATACGGCACGATTTCGTCGGCCGGGCGAGTGGATCACCAGGACCGGGCAACCGACACTGCCGATCTTCGAGACCGAGTCCATCCTGGTCCGCACGAGCCACCGCGGAATGAAGGGATAGTGGTGCGCCGCCATGTCCGGGATCGAGGTGAAGCTCGATTCCACGATCAAACCGGCAGGATCGACCTCGGCGGCCAGATCCACCGCGACGGCGCCGCCGAGACTCTTGCCGAGGATCACGATCCGATCGGCATCGACGCCCCGATCCTCCTCAAGGTACCGCCATGCCGCTCGGGCGTCGCGGTAAGCGCCCTTCTCATTCGGTCTCCCTGTGCTGCGGCCATAGCCGCGATAGTCGACGATGAAGACCTGCGCCGGGATCCCGGCGAGTTCGAGCATCAGACCCGCCCGCTGAAAGAGGTTTCCCGCATTGCCGTGGAACCAGAGCAGCACCATTTCCGCGGTGGCCGCGTTTGCGGCGGCCGGCGATACCGGACGGCACCACCACGCGTGAAGCCGCTCGCCATCGCTGGTGGGAAAAAACACTCCTCTACCGTCGGTTCCGGTGCCGCTGGCAACGGCCTCGACATCCCAGAATCCGCCGGGTCGTGATCAGGGAAGAAGATCATGGACTCTTCAAAAAACGCCATCGTGAGGATGATGGTAGCCCAGAGCACGACACCGCTCATCAGCAAACGGACCCACCAGGGTCGCCGACGCGGTCGCTCGAGCTTCCAGGCAGAGTCACTCATCGCGGTTGACAGTGAACCACTTCCCGACCCGTCCTGCCAGGTTCCCCCCTTGCACCCGCAACACGACCGATTTCAGCCGAAGTTCCGTCCTGCGAGCGGACGGCAGAAATCGGTTAGAGTGAAGGCCATGAGCAGTCACGATTCCGTCTCCGATCCATTTGACGACCTCCTCGACTCCGAACCCGAAGCCGCAGCCCGCGAACTGACCCGCTTGCTCGCTCTCGACGCCCCCCTCCGCCGCGAAGAGGCCGATGCCCGAGCGGTTCAGATCCTCGAGAATCGCACCCTCGGGGACGATCTCATCGAGCACGTCGATCTCGACGTACTCCACGCCCTCGGCGAGCGTCTCGTCGAACAACAGAGGCCGGGGCCTCCCCGACCCGATGACGAGCGGCGATGGGAGGCATGGTCTTTTCTCGATGCGATCCGCCGGTCCCGCCTGCTCGTTCGGATCGCCGAAGCGAACTCCGTCGACCTCTGGTCCGATCTCATCCTGCGCCTCGTCGAGACATCCCACTTCACCTTCGGCCCCCTCTTCGAGCAGCGGGTTGCCGGATACGGTTCACGCACGCTCTTCGAGACCTCGGGAAGCGGCGGGGTGACCTCGGTCAGCTGGCACCAGGTCGCCGGCCGGGTCGGGCTCATCGCCCGTGCGCTCCTGGCCCTGACCGCCGCCCGCCCCGAGAAACCCGTCGCCATCCTCTCCGAGAATCGCCTCGAGATGGCCTTGACCGATCTTGCGTGCCTGACCACCGGCATCGTCAACGTGATGATTCCGGCCACCGCCACCGAGTCCGAGGTGGGTTATATCCTCGAACACTCGGGCGCGGGCACGGTCATCGTCTCCAACCCGGTCCAACTCAAGAAGATCGAAGCCCACCGGGGCAAGCTGCCCGAGGTCGATCATGTCGTCGCCTTCGAGGCGGCGGCGTCCGTCGCTCACGACGTCCTCGGTTTCGATGATTTTCTCGGCCGCGCCTCCGAAATCTCGTCCGAACACCTCGGCGAGCGCCGGGCGGCCGTCTCGATCGATGACCCGGCCACGGTGATGTACACCTCGGGCACGACCGGCCGCCCGAAGGGAATTCGCTTCTCGCAGCGGAACATCGTATTCAAACGCTTCGCCCGCGCCCTCGCCCTGCCCGAGATCGGCGAGGATGACAGGTTCCTCTGTTACCTTCCCCTTTTTCACACCTTTGGCCGTTTTCTCGAACTCTGCGGGTCGATCTTCTGGGGCGCCACCTACCGTTTCGCCGAGAGCCCGTCCATCGACGGTCTCGTGCGGGAGATGCAGGGCTATCGCCCGACGGTGTTCATCAGCATCCCCATGAAGTGGATTCAACTCTTCGAACGCATCCGCCAGGAGGTCGATGTCGAGTCCTCGGCCGATGAGGAGATCGCGAAGGCCGTCGTTCACGTGACCGGGGGACAGCTTCGATGGGGCCTCTCGGCCGCCGGCTATCTCGATCCCGAAGTCTTCCGCTTTTTCCAGCGTTATGGCGTTGAGCTCATGAGCGGATTCGGCATGACCGAGGCCACGGGGGGGATCACCATGACCGTACCGGGGGCCTATGTCGAGAACTCTCTCGGCGTCCCGCTGCCCGGCATCGAGGCTGAGCTCGCGGACGATGGAGAGATGGTGATCCGCGGACCCTACGTGATGATGGGCTACCTCAACGACCCCGAGGGCCGGCCGTCATTCGATCCCGATGGTTGGTTCCACACCGGTGACCTCATGGAGCGCGATTCCGTCGGTCAGTTCCACATGGTCGACCGCAAAAAGGAGATCTACAAGAACGTCAAGGGTCAGACCATCGCGCCGCAAAAGGTCGAGAACCTCTTCCGGGACTTCGATTCGGTCGCGAGAATCTTCCTGGTCGGCGACCACCGGCCCTACAACACAGCCCTGATTTTCCCCAATTTCGACTTCCAGGAGGTCGACATCGCGGCCCTCGCTCCCCGCGAACAGAAGGCCCACTATCGCTCTCTCGTGGTGAGCGCGAACACCTTCGTGGCTCCTTTCGAGCGCATCGTCGACTTCGCCGTCATCGACCGCGATTTCAACCCGGAATTCGGCGAGCTCACCCCTAAAGGCACCTACCGCCGCAAGGTCATCGAGCGGAACTTCGCGGACACGATCAAGCTGCTGTACCGCCGCACGACCCTCTCCCTCGGCGGTGCGGCGATCACGGTTCCGAACTGGCTCTTCCAGGCGCTTGGAATCACGGCGCAGGAACTCGAGATCGGAGAGAGCCGCATCACTCTGGGAAGCGTCGGCTCGCCGTTGACGATTCAGAAGCTCGAGGACAACGAGATCCAGATCGGATCGGTCGCCTATCGGTACACGGGAGTGGGCTCCCTCGATCTCGGCCTCGTCTTTTCGACGCCTCTCCTCTGGCTCGGCAACAGCGAGTTGGTCGATTTCGCACCTCTCGAAATGGAGCATCGTGATCGCCGCCGGCGCCGCGAACCCAAGATCGAGTGGCTCAGGCATCTGAACACCCGTCCGGTGACCCCGGCCGACCGCGACACCCTGGCTGAGGTCCAAAAAGCCGACGAGATCACCCTCATGGATCTCCACCAGCTCGCGTGTTTCATGAACTCGACCGACACCGAGGTCGCGGAACACGCAGTGGATCTCATCGAGGACACGATCGAGCACGGCGAGGGCGAGCTCACCGATATCACCTTGAGCATCCTCCGCCACGCTCCGTCGTGTGAGTCGCCGCAAGTCGCCAGACACGCATTCAGGGTGCTGACCCTGACCGAAAAACCCGCGCTCTACCCTCAGACCCTGAGAAACTTCATCAGCGCCATTCCGGATCTCTTCGATGAGAAGACCGGAGCGGCTCTCACCGAACACGAACTCTCGCCGGAGACGATCAAGTGCCTCGTCGCCGAAACCGAGGCCCGCTTCCGGCTCGGGATCGAGTCCGAACCCGCCATGGCCACCGCCACATCCATGCTGCAGTTTCTCGCGAACTACGGCGCCGCCCACCCCGCGCGCTACCGGCAGCTGCGGGCGTTCATCACCCGGATGAGCATCGCGGCGCCCTCGCGCGAGGGCGCTCTGCTCGCCCGCCGGGCCATCACGACTCTCAACGACGGCTTCCGGAGCTGGCTTGGCCAGCCCTCCCGGCTGGCTGTCGATCCCGAAACCGGGCTCGAGTACCGATGGGACGACGTGGTTGAATTCGCCGATGACGTGGATGCCGAAGCGCGACACCGCCTTCTTGCCGCCATCAAAAGCACGACCATGCTCCAGGAAGGGATCTTCCTCTTTTCCCGCGGAACCGCGGTTCGCCTCGACGACATTCTCCCCGGCGGAGTGTGGGTTCGGTTGCTCGGCACCGAGCACGGCAAATCGGTCTACCGCATGGCCGTGAAAACCCGCACCCTCGGCCACTTCGACCTTGCCATCAACCTCAACCGCGATCTCCCGGAAGCGACCGTCCTCGAGGAGATCGACTGGCTCGTGGTGTGCGCCGAAGAACGGTATCTCGGACCTCTGGTGGAAGACTTCGGCGGTTTCTGGCCCGAGCACGGACTCTGGACCGAGGAGTTCATCCTGGGCGAGACCCTCGACCGCGCCGTGGCCCGGCTGTCGAGGAAAGAGCTCGACGCCGAACGCCTCGAAGCGCTCTGGCCCTTCGCGGCATGGAGCGCCATGTCCGCCTATGTCGATTTCTGGAACCGGACCGGCCGCCGGCTCATGGTGGCCGACCCGACACCGGGGAACGTCATCGTTCCGACTCACGATTACCACACCGGCGCGCGTCTCGTCTCCATCGCCGCACGCACGGAATTCGACTCGATGCTCGCCATGCTCGAGCGCTTCAAGGACCAGCTCGTCGATCCCATCGAACTCCTCCATCCCCGACTCGAGGGCGTGGCCGGTTGGGACATCGTGTTTTCGTCGGTCCTCGAGATCGTCGGCGAGGTCGAGGGCATCGAGCTGCTGGCCGAGGTCGCCGCCCAGGCCCGCCGGGACGGCCGTGAGTTTGCCGACCAGTTGGATCGCTATCTCGAGGTCGTCGCGACTCGCGGTTTCCTCCCGCGCAGGCTTTTCTTCGCCGCCAAACGCTACCGCAAGTGGGACCGGCTCGCACCCGACGCGACTCACACCGTTCGCGCCGGCACTCTGCAGGAACTCTACGAGACCTACCGGCTCGCGGAGCTCCGGGATTCCTACCCCGAGAGCCGCGCCCGGTTCTTTCGGGAGACGGTTCTGCGCGATGTCTCCGAACCGCTGGCCGACGGCCTCGAACGGATCATCAGCGATCTCCGCTCGCGAAAAACGCTGACCGATGATCTCAGCTCGGCGGTGGCCGATTTGCGCGCCCGCCTCGATCTCGCCCCGGAGGACGATTACTTCCTCGCCCGTCTGTCCTACCCCTATCTCCGACCGGAGGACGATGCAGAATACGTCGCCTCGGTCGCCAGCGGGGTCCAGCACAGCGAGATGGTGGTCACCTTTGATGATCCGGAGGGGCGGACCTACGGCATTCGCCACGCCCTCAACCCCAAGGAGATCGCCCGTCTCCATCGCCTCTTCCTCGCCGCCAAACTGCCCGTTCATTTCCGTCCGGAGCACCGATTTCTGGTCGCCGTCTCCGATCGCGGCCATCTTCTCGGCGGGCTCTTCTACGAGTTGGAACCCGAGGAGCAATCAGCCCACATGGACAAAGTCGTCGTCACCGAGAGCGCCCGCGCCCACGGCGTGGCCGGTCACCTCCTCGACGAACTCGCCAACCGACTCAAGGCCGAGAACTACCGTTGGTTGACCACCGGGTTCTTCCGCCCGCAGTTCTTCTACCGTTACGGCTTCACCGTGGAACGCAGGTACGCGGGCCTCGTCCGGTCGCTCCAGGATGAGAACGGCGGCGACTCATGACGCGGTCGATTCTGGCGAGCTCAACGGTGATCTTCGACCGCCTGGAATCGAGATGGGAGGGCCTCGCAACTCAGAAGCGGGTCGCATCGCTCCTCACCGTGGTCTTCCTCATCGGGATGATCGTCATCGAGGCCAACCGCCGCGGCTGGTTCCCAAAGACCATCGCCGAGCAGCTCCCCGACAAGCACTTCGACGCGATCCTCTGGGCCTTCACGCTGCTGCTCCTGGCCGAGGTGGTCTCGCTCATCTTCGCCATCGCCAGATCGGTCGCATCCGCGGTCGGCAAGCAGCTCGAGATCATGTCTCTGATTCTCGTTCGGCAGTCGTTCAAGGAGCTCACCGAGTTTTCCGAGCCCATCGAGTGGTCCGACACCGTTCGCGATCAGGTGCTCTACATTCTTTCCGATGCCTTCGGCGCGCTGGCGATCTTTGCCATTCTCGTGGTCTTCGCCCGGCTCCAGCGACACAGGCCCATCAGCAACGACGCCGGCGAACGATCGAGCTTCATCGCCGCGAAGAAACTCATCGCGCTCGTCCTTCTCGGATCACTCGTGATCATCGGCGGTCAGGTCTTCCTCGACTGGAGCAACGACGCCACGGACGGCACCCTCTTCAACGCCTTTTCTCACGACTTCTTCGAGATCTTCTACACCCTGCTCATCTTCGCCGATGTGCTCATCGTTTTGATCTCCATGCGTTACAGCTTCGCCTACCCCGTCGTATTCCGGTACTTCGGGTTTGCAGTCGCTACCGTGCTCATCCGTCTCGCCCTCACCGCCCCACGGTTTGTCGATGCCGGTCTCGGGATCACCGCCGCCGGCTTCGCCGTCGTTTTGACGTGGATCTACAACAAGAGCGCCGCCACCTACGAGACCGATCCGACCGCATAGCTCGGCGACGCACCACCTGTTCCTCGCGAGCTCTGCGGCATCCGTCTTTTGAAACCCAAAGCGGGCGGACTTCTCTGGCGGCGCCCCATTCGTGGTCCGCGACCGCCTCGCCCCGGCACCGGATCATTGATCGAGCCGCCGGGACCAGGATCGAATGCGGTGTTTCGTGGCCTTTTTTGCGACCCTTGGTGGTCCTTGTGTTTCAAGAAGGCCGGTGAGATTTCCACGAAAAACCGCCCCGTTTCCGGGGCGGTTTGATGTTGAAACGGCTGCTCGGCCCTACTTGTAGCCGAAGACCATGGCGTAGACGATCAGGAAGATCAAGGTCAGGCCGATCCCGAGTGCGGTGAAACCGACGATTCTGGCGGCCTTCTCGATGCGCTTCTTCGCCGGCCCCTTGACTGCTTCCAACGAGCTCTTCCTCACTCTTGCCCGCGATAAAGACCTCGTACTCACCGGGCTTGTCGTGTTTGAGTTCGTCGATCGGCACCCGACCGGTGAAGATCACCGGATCCATCGGGAACTTGTCGGGGCGGAAGTGGGTGTTGAAGAAGTGGATGGTGAAGATGAACCCGACCGCCAACAGGGCCTCATCCGAGTGGATGATGGTCGCAACGTTGACCGACCAACCGGGCAGGATGCGGGTGAAAAGCTCGGGAAACCAGAGCACGAGACCGGTCGATCCGATGATGAAGACTCCCCAGAAGACCGCGAAGTAGTCGAACTTCTCCCAATAGGTGAAGCGACCATAGTGCGGTCGCGGCCCGCGACCGAGGAACCACTTGATGCTCTGGAAGACCTGTCTGATGTCGTTGAGGTTGAACATCAGCGAGTTGACCGGATCGAAGATAAAACTGAACCAGCTCTTGCCCGACGCCCCCTTCGCCTTGAAAACATCGCCGAAGGTGATAGGCAAAAAGAGCGATGAGCACGACCGCCGCCAAACGATGGAGATTACCCATGCTGGAGTAGCCACCGAGGACGCGGGTCACCACCTGAGCCCAGGCCATGAACGAGAACTTGAGCGCCATCCCGGACAGGGCGAGGGTGAAGAAGCTCGTCAACATGATGAAGTGCATGATCCGCTGTTTGGAGGTGAAGCGGATATAGAAACGCTCTTCCTTGTGGCCGGTTTCCTTGATCGGTAGCCAGACATCACGGGTTCGCCACAGTCTGAAGAGCCACATCAGGGTGTGAACCATGGCGAAGGTCAGGGTACTGACCAGGAGGGTGGTCATGAACCAGTACGCATAGAACAGGAACGGGTACCGGTCCTTGTCGTGGTGGGTGGCGTGGCTGAGATAGCCGGCAAACTGCAGATGCGCTCTCGGGTGGCACTGGCCGCAGGTGTCCACGATGTGGCGTTGGCTGAGAGAGGATTCCGGGTTTTCAGCGGGGAGGATGCCGTGGGTGCCGTGGCAGTCGTAGCACTTGGCCGCACCCTCGGAACCGAGCTGGGTCACCTTGCCGTGGTAGGTCTCGAAGAAGGTCTCAGCGAAGTCCTCGTGGCATCGCCCGCACTGGTTCATCATCATGATGCGGAAGCCCTGGGCATCGATTCTCGTGATCTCGTGCGAGTTGTGACAGTTCTCGCAGGTCGGCAGCTCCTCGTTGGTCACGACGTTGGCCGGGAAATGAACGCTTGCCTTGAACTCCTCCTCGATACCCTTGTGGCAGGTACCGCAGGTGTCGAGGATCCTGGCGTGGCTGACCGTCGAACGCGGGTCGTCCTGGGGCAACGCCGAATGCGCCGTGTGACAGTCGATGCAGCTTGCCGAAACCACAAGACCGCTGCCCACGAGTCCTCGTCCGTGGGTGCTTTCGAGGTAGCTCCCGACGATGTCGCGGTCGTCACCGAGACGAACGGCGGCCGATCGGCCGGCTGCGTGGCAGGAGCCGCAGAGTTCGGGGACGTTGCGCGAGTACACGGGCGACGTCGGGAGACGATGATCCTTGATGGCGTGCGCATCCTGGTGGCAGCTTTCGCAGGTCGGCGCATCGGGGTCGCCCTGGGCCGCGAGCTCGCCGTGCCGGCTGAGGTCGTGCTCTTCGACCCGCGCGGCGTGGCAGATTCCGCAGTCCACCGGTTTGGTGATCGTCGCGCACGCGCGTTCCTTGTGATCCGGCGAGACCTCGGTGTGACACTGGGCGCACGCCGTCTGCGCGTGCGACGACAGAGCGTAGGTTTCGGAGTCGATGTGGAGCGAGATCAGCTCGCCGTCACGTTCGACACTCAGCTGCGGATCGCCGTGGCACTTGAGGCAGCTCTGGCTCGAAGCCTCCTGGGTCGTCACCGTCCGCCGCCGGATCTTGTGCGGCTGGTGACACTCGACGCATGACGGCACCTTGTGCGGCTCTTCCTCCCAGAGGCGTCCTTCGATCACCTTGACGTGCACCTCTTCGATTCTCGCGTGGCACTGCATGCAGGTCTGCGCCACCTTGGCCCGGTTGATGCTCGAGGCCGGGTTGTTGTGATCGAGGATGTTGTGCGCCGTGTGGCACGAAGTACACACCGCCGTCACGGTCAGCCCCTTGTTGAAAAGGGCGTCGCCGTGCACCGACATGGAGAAGTTCTCGAGGATTCGGTCCTGCGGGATGTCGTGCTGCAACGACACTTCGGTGCCTTCGCGGTGGCATCGGCCGCAGAGGAGCGGGATGTTCTGGACTGCCGTCGGCGAGGCGGGATCGGTGTGCCTCTTGATGGCGTGGTGATCGTGGCAGATGATGCAGTTCGGCGCCGCCGGATCGCCTTTGACCGCCGCGCGACCGTGAAGCGAGTCGCGGTTTTCGCGGGCCTGCTTTTGGTGGCAGGCGCCGCACGCCGCGACCTGGGCCAACGGCTGGCTCGGTGCAGTCACCGAGTGGGTGCGATGGCAATCGGTGCAGGTGGCCGCCGGACGGTCGCCGATCATGGCGCCGTGCGGGCTTTCGGATACGGTCTTGAGGATGCTGCCGTGACACTTCGCACAGAGATCGGTCACGTGCGCCGACGCGGTCGGCGAGTCCGGCATTTTGCTGGAACGCACGTCGTGGACGCCGTGGCAGCCGGTGCAGGCCGCGGCCGGCGAAGATGGATTGCGGGCCCACTTTCCGTGCGGACCCGCCGCGAGCTCCTCGGCCATGTCGTCGTGGCACATGGCGCAGTCGACGACCTCGAGATCCTCTCCGTGCGGCAGTTCGACGCCGTCCAGATCGCCATGGCAGTCGATACACGCCAGGTCCGCGTGAACCGAGGCCGCAAAGGCGCCGGGGTCGACAAAGACCGATCTTTCTGTGCCGGCGAACTCGCCGACGAGGTCGGGGTCTTCGTGGCACATGAGACAGTCGGCGTTCTCCTGGGCCGCGACGGGAGGCGCGAACCACCCCAACCCCGCCACAAGCAGAACCAGACCGACTTCCACCATGATCAACGACACTTGACAACGCTCCGGGACAGAAACCTTCATTCCTTCCCCTTCCGAGGAAAACTATATACCTATTTAGAGTTGGCCTCAAGATCGCGCAACCCTCTGAAATTGAGACACTTGTTCAACATTAGAATGAGGAAAACGCGCCTTATAACACCAAGGATCAATTCTCATGCAGGGCAGGCATTCAGATCAAACCCATCCGACCCGTTCCTGCCATAATCAGTCGGTCGAGCAATCGAACAATCCACGAATTCCGACGAAGGGACCAATGGCCATGTCTCGGGTCAATAAGAAGACCATTGGCAGACTTTTCAATTACGCGAACAACCTCATCACTATCACAGGCGTTGTGCTCACGACCTTGTCGGCCCTCGTGATCATCACCTTTGTGGTCGTCGAACTCTTCGGCGAACTCGAAAACCGTACATCGGGCTCTTCGCCTACGTGCTCATGCCCGCGATCTTCGTCGTGGGCCTGATCCTGATTCCCATCGGCATGTGGATGCGTCGGCGAAACCTGGTCCGAGTAAGGCACTAGCGAAGCGGAGAAATCGATGTTTCCGGTCTTCGACTTCAACGATCCGAGAATCCGCGGGTGGTCTTGGTCATCATCGGACTCACCCTGATCAACGCCGTGATTTTCGGCGCGAGCTCGTTTCTCGCGGTCGAGGAGATGGAATCCGTGGAGTTCTGCGGCGAGACCTGCCACACGGTCATGCAGCCCGAGTTCACCGCCTACCAGCAGTCGCCGCACTCACGGGTCGTTGGTTCAGCGTCACATCGGTCCAGGCGCCTCGTGGTTCGTCAAGTCCAAGCTCGACGGTCTCAGGCAGGTCTGGCACACGGCTCGACACTACCATCGACCGGTCTCATATCTCCAGCTCTTGCGGCGCGGTAGCTTGCCGAGCAGTGCCGATGGCTGCAAGACTCGCCACAAGTCACGGGTCGTGACCTTCGTCTATGTGCCCGACGAGGCGAAGGACCCGTCCTACACCGCCATGTTGCTCAAGACGGTGGTAGTCGTACATCGGACGCCACGGCGGGGATCATGGTGGCACATCGAATCGGACAATGTCATCGTGACGTCTTTCGGGGTGACGAAGCGAAACGAGACGGTCGGCATGGTCGAGCTCACGACCGCCGACGGCGAGGTCCGGACCT
>CAVQJV010000027.1:0-49110 GCA_963712805.1 uncultured Acidobacteriota bacterium
CTGGGCCACCGGGATCGCCGGGCTCACTCCGATTCCGTACAAGGTCTTCACCATCGCCGGCGGCGCCCTCAAGATCAACTTCAAGATCTTCATGCTCGCGTCCCTGGCCTCGCGGAGTCTGCGATTCATGACCGAGGGGGTCCTGCTCTTCTTTTTCGGCGAGCCGATCAAGGACTTCCTCTACACCCAGTTCAACTGGCTCTCCATCGCCTTTGTGGTCCTGCTGGTGGGTGGCTTCTGGCTGATCCAACGCATCGGCAGGCGGCACGCTCAGAGCGATGGCGGGGTCACGGACGACTGACGTGGCGCTCCCGCATCGACTCCGCATCCACGGTCGAGTCCAGGGGGTGGGTTTTCGCGCATTCGTGTTTCGCGAGGCCCGTCTGCTGGACATCGACGGCTGGGTCCGGAACCGGAGCGACGGCAGCGTTGAGGCCCTGGTTTGGGGTGAGGAAGGAGCCGTCGACGCACTCCTGCTCCGGGTGCAGGAGGGACCCCGGTGGGGGAGGGTGAATCGGGTCGATGTCACCATCGAGACCGACGGTGTTGAGCAACCCGACGGTTTCAACATCCGATCGGACCGATGATGGTCTTCTTGGCGCCCCCGGGTGAGAATGCCGCGCACCGGGCGATCGAGAGAATTCTTGAGACCCTCGGAAGCGACGACTACCTGTTGCCTACCCATGTCCTCGTCGATGACGGGTGCGGGACGTGGCGGCGATTTGCCGCCCTCCTGCCGGTCGAAGAGCGACGCTGCTCGGTGATTGCCGCCGGGTCGCAGGCGTGCCTGATCGATGCCGTCAGATTCGAGATCGGCGGCGCCTTTTGGTTGCCGGCCTCGACGGCCTCCATGGAGGCGGCGTGCGAGGCGGCCGCGAACGCCCGGCAGGTCAAGATCGCCCCGTATGCGACCCGCGGTGTTGTCGAGACGGTCATCGCCGACGCCGGCGAGCTTTGGGCCATGGGGTGGTGGCCGTGGGCGTTCTGGCAGGGTCAACTGGGGTCGGCCCGGTTGAGGGCCTCCCTGACCGCCATCGCCGATCGGCTCGGTTGTGTCGCCTGCGTCCTTCCCGGGCCGGTTCTGCTGGTTGCCGGTCGCAATCGGTCCGAGCTCGAGGTTGCCTGGAGCGATGAACTGACGGGCGACGGTTCGATGCTTCCGGCGCCGCCCACAATCGTGGATCTGTCCGCCGCCCTCGGTTCGGCGGATTCCCCAATCCCGGTCGAGCGCGTTCATGCCGCCGTTGTCGGTCATAACAGCGCAGCGCAGGATTGCTCCGGTGTGATCCTGTCGGTGCGCGAGATGCCCAGCGGCCACCGGGTCGGCGGGTGGTCACCCTCGACCGAGGCTCGGGCTCATGGACCGGGTTGGCTGGCGACACCGGCCCCGGGCGAGCACGGCGGTGAGAGTTGGCAACTCTTGGGCGACGCGGGCGCGCCCGAGATCGTGGTCGACACCATCTCTCCATCCGAAGGATCGAGCCCAGCCCAGTCCGTGATCCGGGTACCCGGCTGGCTCGGCGCCGAGCTTCGCTTCGGGAGCCCGGCCGGACTTCTGGTCGAACAGCTCGCCCGCCACGAGGGACGGGCCGGGCGACCGTTGTGGGTGCCCAGCGTCGACGCCGCGGGGGTGCATTTTCTCCTCACGCTCCCGGGTCCGATCTGGGTCGATGGCCCGGGTGTTCCGGGCTGATTGACACAAAGAACGCGCGGGCATAGCATTTGGCCTCCTGCGGGGCTATAGCTCAGGTGGATAGAGCAGTGGATTCCTAATCCGAAGGTCGCAGGTTCGAGTCCTGCTAGCCCTGCCAATTTCGGCCCCGTGCTCGCCAACGAGCACGGGGCCGAAATTGGTTGCGAAGAAAATCCGTCGAGGCCGAGCCGGCGGTTTGCACAACCCGATGGGCTGTTACCATGTCCCATCGTGAGGAAGTGGACCCTTGCGGGCATCGTGTTGGCGATCGCTTTAGGCGCTGGCGGCAGCGCGTGCCTGGGCCGGACCCGACCCGGGTGGCGCCAACTCGGGCAGGACAGCTGGCAGTGGCAGAGCCGAGGCGATTTGTGGGTCCGGGCTTTGCCGGCAAACGGGTCTCTCGCGGTCGATCCGGCGCCGGACGAGGTCGTCCGCTGCGAGCTGGTCAACCTCGGTGACCACACGGCCAGGGTGGTTCTTGATCAAGCCGGAGCGCCAGAATGGACCATTGAGCCCGGGCAGACCGTGCCCGTCGAGCTCGAGGGCCTGACCGTGCGAGCGCGTTTTGCGGCGCCGGATCAGGTCGTGATGGTCAACCCCCGCGTCGGAAAAGAGGTGGATGACGCAGCTTTGGTGGTTGTGATCGTCGTGGACACCCTCAGAGCCGATCACGTCACCGCCGAACTCATGCCCGGCGTCACCGGGTATTTTGCCGACGGTCGGCGGTGGTCTCAGGCCACGGCCAACGCCTCCTGGACCTTGCCCTCGGTGGCCTCCTTCTTTACGTCCCGCCCGGTACTGGATCTCACGACACCATCGGGCGATCTCATCGGGATCCCCTCGGGTGTCACAACCTGGGCCCAGGGGTTCGAGAGTGCCGGGTTCATCGGCGCAGCCGTGGTCGCCAACTACAGCGTTTCGACCCTGAACGGATTCGGTGAAGGTTTTTCGACCTATCTGGTGCCGGATGGGCACGGCGGTACGGAACACCCCGACGCGAGCTGGGTGGTCGATGGGGCGCGGAGCTGGTTGTCCCGCCACGACGGCGAAAACGCTTTCCTGTACCTCCATTTCATGGATCCCCATTTCCCTTATCGCGATCACGACGATGGCACCAGGAGCCCCCCGGATCTCCCGGCCCTGGCCTCCGGCCAACGACCAGAGGCGCCCGGAGATCGGGAACTCCTCTCGCAGCTCTACGCCGGTGAAGTTCGGCACGTCGATCGGGTGCTCGGGCCGTTCCTGCGCGAGCTGCCCGCCAACGCCCTGGTGGTCTTGACCGCCGACCACGGCGAGAGTCTCGGTGAGCGCGGCTGTTGGGGCCACGGCCTCAATTTGTATCAGGAAGCCCTGCTCGTGCCGCTGCTCATAAGGGGCCGTGGGGTGGCGGCGGGTGCAGTGGATGAACCGGTTCAGCTCCTCGATCTGGCGCCGACGGTTCTCGGGGCGGCGGGTGTGCCGGTGGCGCCGACTATGTTGGGGCGGTCGCTGCTCGAGGGTGGTTCGGATCATCCCATCGTCTCGAGCACCTTCGGCGCCGGTCCCATGCGCTGGAGTTGGCGGCGGGCCGATGACAAGGTTCTGCTGCGAATGGCGGAGCAGCCCGGGCTCGGCGAGGTGGCCCGGTCAAAGATGATCGGGGGCGGGCCCCGGGAACCGGGCGCGTTCGCGTTCGACCTCGCTTCAGACCCGGCTGAAGAGCAACCCCGCGCATTGCCCGACCGGCTGGTCGACCCGGTTGTCGCCGCCTTCAACGGAACTGCGGGCCGCATGGTGCCGGGGTTGCAGATCGGGCTCTCTCAGCGCGTTGGAGGGATCACCACCCGATTGACCATCGATTCCGAGATCGCGGTCGTCCAGGCTTGGAGTTCGAAGCCCATGGACGTGGTTCGCACCGGGGACGAACTTCGAGTCAGCTGTGAAGATGCATTCCCAGCCTGCATCCTTGCGGCGACGATGGAATCCACTCCCGAAATGATCTCAACCGCAAGCGGGAACCTGGCCCTCAACGCATCGGCTCCGCCGATTGCGTTCACCGCGGGGCTGAGCGTCTGGTGGAATCCACCCCGGCCGCTGGCGGTCGATGGATATGAGGAGACCCTCGAGCGGCTCCGCGCTCTCGGATATATCGACTGACGGGCGTCGGGATCGGTTCGATCCCTCCGCTCGGGGGGAATCGACTGGGAGATCAGGCGGCGGCCGGACTTCGTTCGTCGCTCATGTTCCTGCCATCCACCCGGTTGCTGAAGAGGACGCGTTCAGGCGGTTCCCGAAGGTCCCATACGATGTGCGGGATCGACAGCGCCTTGAGGATGAGATAACTGATGTCGAGCTCCCACCAGAAAAAACCTTGCCGTGTCGCCGTCTGATAGTAGTGGTGATTATTGTGCCAACCCTCACCCAAGGTGAGCAGGGCCAGGAGGATGGAGTTCCGACTGGTGTCGGTGGTCTGGTAGCGGACGCGGCCGAAGACGTGGGTCAGGCTGTTGATCGCGAAGGTGGCGTGCCAGGTCAATACCGTGCTGACGAGAAAACCCCAGACAAAGGCGGGCCATCCGCCGAAGACGAGGAGGAAAGCGGCGAGCAGGACACCGGGGACGGCGTGCCAGCGGTTGAGCCAGCGCAGCTCAGGGTATTTGACGAAGTCCTTGATGAGGTGCTCGGGGGTCGCGTCGTAACGATGCGACAGGATCCAGCCGACGTGAGACCACCAGAAACCGTCCCTCTGCGGCGAATGGAGATCCTCGTCCTGATCGCTGAAGCGGTGGTGGTGGCGGTGGTGTCCGGCCCACCACAGCGGGCCCTTCTGCAGCGACGACGCCCCGATGAAGGCGAGGAGAAACTGGAAGACCCGGCTGGTCTTGTACGAGCGGTGGGCGAAGTAACGGTGATACCCGGCGGTTATGGCGAACATCCGCAGCAGATAGAGGCCCAGGCAGAGCCCAACCAGGCCCCAGGAGAATGGGACCCAGAAAACCGCCAGCACCGCTACGTGGACGATGATGAACAGGATTGCACCGGGCCCGAGAGCGAGGAGCTTGCGGATTTTCATGATCTAAGTCTCTCATTGTTATGTGCTTGCGTGTGTCAGAGTTGTTTCATGAAGCGTCAGGTATTTGTCAGGAATCGTTGTCGATAGCTACGGAGGACCGGGAAACCACAGAGACACAGCGCCATCGCACCCATCGCACCGTCGCAAGCACGAAGACGCAAAGTCGCGAAGACATCGCACACGAAGCCATCGCACCATCGCAGGGTTGAACCGCAAAGACGCGAAGACGCGAAGACATCGCACACAAAGACAAACCCCATGTCACCCTGAGCAAGCGAACGAAGTGAGCGCGTCGAAGGGTCTCCCAAAGATCGGAACGACCTTCCTGAACGGGAGGCCCTGCCAACCCTGAGGAGATCCTTCGACTCACTCGCGGACTCGCTCGCTCAGGATGACAGGTTATTCGGCAGCCCCTGTGTCCCGGAAGTTCACACCATCGGCCGTGGTGATATCGTGAGCCATGGCTCGTGCCCGCACCTTTGTCGTTCCCTATGTGCTCTCGCTGGTGGTGGTGATCGCCGTCCTCGTGATGTGGATCATCTACGCGGTCTCGTCGGGCAGCCGGTTGAAGGAGCTCGCGCTGCGAGTCGGCGCATCGGGACCGACCTGGAACTGGGTGATTCTGGGCATCGGTTGTGGCCTGCTCGGTCTGCTCATCGTCTTCATCACCCATCAGCTCGCCCGCTCCCTCGCCGAGTACCGCTACGCCCGCAAGCAGGAGGAATTCGTCTCGTCCATCACCCACGAGATGAAGTCTCCGTTGGCGGCGATCAGGCTCCACGCTCAGACCTTGGAACAGGATGTGACCGCGGCCGAACGAACCGAGTCGGTCGGCTATATCCTTCGCGAATCAGAGCGTCTCGGCAGGCTCATCGACAACGTTCTCGAGAGCAGCCGCCTGGTGGCGAAGAAACACGAGCTCGAACTCGTACCTGTCGACCTGGCCGAATTTCTGTCGAGGTTCTTTTCCGAGGTGCGACCCGGGATTGCCGCGCGTGGCGTCAATCTCGATTTGGAAATCACCACCGCCGCCGTCGTCGAGGCGACCGAGGACGCCCTGCAGAGGGTTCTGACAAATCTCATCGACAATGCTCTCCGCTACTCGGTCAAGGGGGGCCGGATCGGGTGTCGCGCGGCTGATTTCGGGGGTTGGGTGAGCATCCAGGTGGAGGATGAGGGGCGGGGGATCCCGAAATCCGAGCTCGGCCGGATCTTCGATCGTTTTTATCAAATCGGGAACGAGGGCGGGGAAAGCCCGGGCACGGGGCTCGGCCTTTTCATCGTATCGCAGTTGGTCGAGCAGATGCACGGCAGCGTCCGGGCGGCGTCGCACGAGGATCGACCGGGCGCGGTCTTGATCGTCGAGCTGCCCATGGCCGGAGGTGCGGCATGACCGAAACCGAACCGAGGATTCTGCTCGTCGAGGATGAGGAAGCCATCGCCCAGGGGCTGCTGTTCAACTTCCGCCGCAAGGGTTGGCGTCCGGCCCTGGCCGGTGATGGCGGCGAAGGTCTGCGGCTGGCGCAGGAAGAACGATTCGATCTCATCGTTCTCGATGTGCGGTTGCCGACCATTGACGGGTTCGAGCTCTGCCAACGGCTCAGATCGGCGGGTGACCTGACCCCGATCCTCATGCTCACCGCCAAGAATCAACCCGACGACGTCGTGTATGGCCTCAAGCTCGGGGCGGACGACTATGTCACCAAGCCCTTCGATCTTGCCGAGCTGCTCGCTCGGGTCGAGGGCCTCCTGCGTCGCAGCGGGTGGTCCCGGGCGGCGCCCGAAGGGATTCGGGCGCCCGCCGATGGCGATCGACTCGTCTTTGGCGAGTTCTGGGTCGATTTCGGGTCGTGGCAGGCCGCGACCCTCAACGGTGTCGTCGAGCTGTCGCGGAAAGAGATCGCGGTGATGCACGTCTTCGCCAACCGCCCCGGACAGGTCGTCAGCCGCCGCGAACTGCTCGCCGAGGTCTGGGGTCTGCCGGACCACCCCAATACGAGGGTCGTGGACAACGTCATTTTGTCCCTGCGCAAGGCTTTCGAGGAAAGCTCGCTGCGGCCTCGGCACATCCACAACGTGCGAGGAGTGGGCTACCGCTTCGAGGTGTGATTCCGGTTTGGCGCGAAGAACCATGCTTTTGTCGCGTTGATCCATGGTGGAAGGCGACGCGCCGACGCATTCTGGTGGCAAGGAGATGCCATCATGCGCAAAGCTGCTTCCATCATCGCGGTCTTGATCATTCTTCTGACGGTTGCCCCTCACGCTGCCGCACAGTGCGGAGCTCCGACCGGCGGCTGGGGATACGGGCCCACCCTGAGTGCGCACGGCAACGGGGCCATCGCGGTCTACGGGAGCGGCCGAATGCTCCAGGTCGCATCCGTCGCGGATCCCGAGAATCCGACTCTGGTTGGCTCGTTGACCATGCCCGGACGCGTGCAGGACGTGGTCCTTGCGGGTTCGTCGGCATTCGTCGCCGTCTGGGCCAAAGGACTCGTGGTCGTCGATGTCTCGTCGCCCGGTCACCCGGAGATCGCCGCGACCGTCGAAACCGAGGAAGAGATTCAAAGCTTGACGCTTGTGGGCGACGTCGTATATATGGGTGACGGTGTCGAGGGTCTGATTATCCTCGACGTCTCGGATCCATCCGCCCCGGTACGCCTATCGACCCTCCCTGTTGACGGCGTCATCCACGACGTCGCCGTTCACGGTACCCTGGCCTTCATCGCCGAACAGTACGCGGGATTTCTGGTGGTCGACGTGGCGGATCCGTCGAGCCCCGTAGCGGTGGCGTCCATCGAGGATCTCGAGCACGCCTTCGGGGTTGCCGTTACCGAGGATGGGAACACGGTCTATCTCACCAACTACTTCGAGGGTTTCCACGTCATCGACGTCTCGGATCACCTGGCACCGACGATCGTCGGCTTCGTCGAGAACCCGGACTACACCATGGACCTCGAAACGGATGGAGACTACCTCTACGTCGCCAACCGGGGCTATGGCATGCGGGTCTTCGACCTCGCCGATCCCCAGGCGCCGGTAGAGGTGCGGCGCGTCGATCACGACGGAGAAAACCAAAGTGTGAGAATCCACGGGGACCTGGCCTACCTCGGTAACTACACTGCAGGGCTGCGTCTGGTGGATGTCAGCAGTCCTCCGGAGGCGGAGGAGGTCGGCTTCATCGACGGCACACCCGAGTCGAAAGGGGTGGCGGTCCAGAGTGGTCTCGCGTATTTGGCCGGTGGGAATCAACAGGTTCTCCTGGACCTTTCCCGGCCTGATCGACCCGCGGAGATCTCAACGACCGGTACCACCGGTTATGTGAGGCGGGCGGCGATTGACGGCCGCTATGTCTATGCTGCGGCCGACTACCGCGGCGTCAGGGTCATCGACATCGACGATCCGTCGCAGCCCGAGGAGGTCGGTTTCGTGCAGACCTCCGACGCCTACGATGTGGTCAAGAACGGGGATCTGCTGTATGTCTCGTGTTACGACGACGGAATCACGGTGGTCGATGTCTCGGTGCCCACCGATCCCATGATCGTGGGGATCATCGAGGACTTTCGTGCCGGGTTCATCAACCACAGCGGCGATGTGATCTACGCCCCGGACTACAACGTTGGTGTGCGCCTGGTGGATGTCACTGATCCGACCTCTCCGGGGGTGCTTGGGATGTTGAATGTGACGAAGCCAATCGGCAGGCCGGAGATCAACGGCGAGTTGCTGTTCATTGCAGACTCGAACCAGGGTGTGTACGTTTTCGACAACAGCGATCCCCGAGCACCCGTGGAGCTGAGCCGGATTCCCCAGACGCGGTATGGTTTCGGAATGGCCGCCATGGGTGATCTGCTCTTCGTTGCGACCATTTATGACGGCGCCTTTGTCTTCGACGTCTCCGACCCGGCCGCTCCGGTGGAGATCGCATCCGGCCCATTGGCGACGACAGCCGAGGGGGAAGTGAGCTCGGAGGGGAACCTGGTGCTGGTCGCCGAAGAGGAGGCCGGGATTGAGATTTTCGATCTCGGCGTCTGTTTCGCCGAACCCCCGACCCCCGACTTCACCTGGCGTCCCGGCAATCCGGAGGCGGGTCGAAACGTGCAACTGACCGATACATCGGTGGGTTCGATTGACACCCGCCGGTGGGACTTCGGCGATGGCAGCACCGGCAGCCAGCGCAACCCGAGCCACGTCTGGGCCGAGCCCGGCGACTACGAGGTGAGGCTGTCGGTCGATGGTCCGCAGGGAAATCGGCAGGTGATAAAGACGATCACCGTGGATCCCCGCACCGGCGGCGTACCGCCCATCACCGATCCGGGTGAGTATTCCTATGTCATCGCCGCGGCCTCCCATGCTCAGGGCCTGTCGAATACCAATTGGGTGACCGACGTCGTGTTGCACAACCCTGGAACCAGCGCGGCCGAAGGATACATCTGGTTCATGAAGGGCGGCCAGAACAACCTCGGGGCGGATGGACAACCGGTGGCGGTTTCACCGGGGGCTTCGCTGCTCATCGAAGACATCGTGCTCTCGCTCTTCGGCGAGGATGACGCCTCGGGGGCGCTGCTGATCGGCTCGGACCAGCCCCTGCTGGTGACCTCGAGGACCTACAACGACGCCTCGTCCGGCACCTTCGGTCAGTTCATCCCCGGTCGGGAGATAGAAAGCGCCGTCGGACGGAATGAGGAGGTGCGCTTGATCCAACTGACCCGATCGTCCACCTTCAGGACCAATTTGGGAGTGGCCAACCCGACCGGGAACGGCATCACCGTTACCGTCTCGCTGCAGGACGCCGGTGGGACCGAGTTCGCCTCGCGGTCGTTGACGGTTCCGCCGTTCGGCTTTCTCCAGAAGACTGACATTCTCGGTGCCGATGTCGCGGACGCGGTGGCCGTGGTCAGCTCCTCGACCCAGGATGCAGCGTTTTTCCCCTATGCTTCGGTCGTCGACAACCGGACCGGAGATCCGATGATGGTCGAGCCCATCCAACCGGGCAATGAAGTCGTCATCGCCGCGGCGGCTCATGTCGGCGGGCTGGAGGACACGGACTGGCGGACGGATCTCGAGGTCTGCAACTTCAACGGCGTCGTCACCGAGTTCGATCTCGACCTGCTGATGACTGATCACGACAACACCTCACCCCAGTCGGTTTCCATGAGCCTCGCCGGGACGACCTGCGAACGAGTCTCGGATGTGCTTGACGCGTCCTTTTCCTACGAGGGGAGCGCGGCGCTCGCGATTCAGTCGCACAAGGGCGAGCTGACCGTCTCGAGCCGTACCTTCAACACAACCGACACCGGAACCTACGGCCAGTTCCTGCCCGGCGTCTCTGCGACGGCGGCGGTGGCCGCAGGCGAGGAGGCGAGGATCATCCAGCTGGCCCAGAGCACGGGGAGCAGCACCGGGTTCAGGACCAATATCGGCCTTGTCAACCGGGCCGGGACTCCCACGGCCGTTGTGCTCGATCTCCGGTTCGATACGGGAACCTCTCTCGGAATCCTGAACGTCACCCTCCAACCGTATGAGCACCGGCAGATCAACCGGGTCTTCCGGCAGGTGACGTCGGGACAGGTGTCCAACGGCTTCGCGGTCGTCAGCACCTCGAGCGCGGGCGGTTCGTTCATCGCATACGCTTCAGTGGTGGACAACGCATCGGGCGACCCGGTGTTCATTCCCGGGATGGTTGTCGGAGACTGATTGGGTTGCCTTAGCCGCCGCTCGCGCGAAGGGCATCAAGTCGTGCGACAAGGGGCTGGTTTTCGCGCAGGATCAGCGGGTTGAGATGCTGCGCCTCATCCAGCCGAACCATCGCCTGCCTCGTCAGATCGGATCGATGGTCGCGGTCCGATTCGGCCTGGATGATCAGCAGGGCGGCGTCGGTGATGAGAGCCACAGCAAGACCCGGGTTGCGATCGAGGGCCTCGCGAATGTGCCGCCGGCCTTCCCGAATCTCATCGGCGACGGGTCTGCCCTCGGCCAACGCCCACTCCGCCCGCCAACGGTGCACCTCGGCAGCGCCCTGATAGGCGACCGCGTTTTCCGGGTTGACCTCGATGGCGCGGCTCGCGGCGTGATCGGCGGCCCGGAAATGCCCGGCCGGGGATTGCTGGTTGGCGATGGCCCAGCGCGCGGCGATCACCTCCACCGCGACCTGCTCCGGGTAGGCGAAGGAGATCCGCGGATTGAGCTCCAACGCTCGGGCGAGATCGAAACGGGCGGCCTCGACCGCATCCGTCGGGTCGCGGCCGGCCTCGACCTCGACCAGGGCCAGGGTCCGCCAGGCCAGGCCCCGGTTGGCAAAGGCATAGTGGTAATTGGGGTTCCGGTCGACGGCGGCGTCGAAGGAGGCGATGGCATCGGAAAGCGTCGCGAAGGGCGACAGCCCGGTGCGGTGCTCATAGAGGGCGAGGCGCCAGCGGGCGATGCCGGCGTTGTTGTAGGCGTTGGCGTAATCGGGTTCGAGCTCGTTGGCGCGTCGGTAGGCATCGAGGGCCCGTTCGAGGGAGGGCCTCGGGTCCCGACCGACGCTCATCTCGTACCTGGCGGTTCGCTCCCAGGCGTAGCCCAGGTCATCGTGAGAGAGGACCGCGGTCGGATCGAGTTCGACCGCCCGCTCGAGATTCGCCACCGCTCGCTGGAGATCCGGTTGCGGGTCACGACCCTGGCCCTGATGGTACTGGGCGGCGACGATCAGCGCTCCTCCCAGGGTGGCGTGGGCGACGGCGCTCACCGGATCGATGGCAATGGCCCGCTCGGCGGCTGCCACCGCCTCATCGAGGAAGGGAACGGGATCGTCGCCGCGATCATTGGCGAGATCGGCCCGTTGCCAGTAGAGGCGCGCGAGGCGCTCGTGAACATCGGCGCGGTTGGGATCGATGGCCACCGCGCGGCTACAGGCCGTAACCGCGCGGTTGAAGGCGTCGTAGGCATTCACGCCGCGGCGTCCCTGAAGCTCCATGACCATGGTCCACCGACCGCAGTCGCTCTCGTTGATCCCGGGATCGGAGCGGGCGATATTCGCCGCCTCCTCATAGGCTTCACCGGCACTTTGAAAGGCCTGCAGAGCCCCATCGTAGTCGCCTTCCTGGGCGAGCTTGGTCCCCATTTCGAGTTGGATGTCGCCGGCGAACTTTTTGGCTTCATAGAGCCATTCCGCCTCGGTGTAAGCCTGTTCGGCCTTGGCGAGGGCGGTGTCGAGGTCGGCCTCGTAGTAGGCGATCAAACCCTCGGCATAGGCCGGCGCTTCGAGCTGCAGACCGCTGGATGACCGGAGGTGGTCGAGCGCCTGATCACGGAGGGTCTTCTCGATCTCGAGCACCCTAACCTGTCGGAGTTCGGGATCCGAGGTCCGGCGGGCGAGACGGAGCTCTCGATCGTAGAGCTGACCGAGCACCAGACCGAGGGAGTACGAGACCCCCGGCGAATCGTAGCCTTCCGTGACCGCCTTTCGCAGGTGTCGTTCGGCTTCGTCGAGGTTTCCCAGCGTGAGGTGTCCACGACCGAGGGCGTAGTGACCCGGTCCGGAGGCGATCTCGCCAACATCGGTCATCTCTCTCTCGATGGCCTCCATCCGGTCGAGAATCGTCTGTCGCTCGAGCGAACGGTCGTGCAGCGGCATCATGGCGGCAACCCGGGCCATGCCCTCGATCTCCTTGGCCTGTTCAACGAAGTGCTGCGCAACCGCGGCCCGCCGGCGCCCTTGGATCTCGGCGCGGACGCTCAGGACCACGAGAACGGCCATGACCGTCGCAGCAGCGAGAGCCACCGCAGTCAGGACCTTGTGCTTGCGGATCTTCTTGCCGGCTTTGTAGATCAGGCTCGTGCGCCGGGCCTGGATGGGTTCACCGGAGAGAAAGCGCCGAAGATCCTCGGCGACCTCGCGAGCCGTGGAATAGCGCCGGTCGGGTTCCTTTTCGAGGCATTTGAGGATGATGGTCTCGAGATCGGCGGGCACGTTGGCGTTGATTCGGTGGGGCGGCTCCGGTTCCCGTTCGGTGACACCGGTGATGATCTCCGGATAGCCGCCTTCATATGGCGACCGTCCGGTCACGAACCAGTACAGGGTGGCGCCGAGACCATAGACATCGGTTCGCCAATCGAGCTTGCTGCTTTCGCCGCGAACCTGCTCTGGTGCGCAGAACGCGGGAGTGCCGAGGACCATCCCCGTCACCGTGAGGTCGTGGCTGTCGACATCTCGAGCAATCCCGAAATCGACGACAAATGGCCGCCACCCTTCATCGGGCTGGTGTTCGACGAGGATGTTTCCGGGTTTGATGTCACGGTGGATCAGGCCGGCGAGGTGAGCGGCGTGGACCGCATCGGCCACGGCCTGCATGATTTGCACTTTCTGTCGCAGGGACAACAGATCGGTGACCTGTTTGAGGGAGCCGCCCGCGACGTACTGCATGGCGATATAGGAGTGGCCTTCGACTTCGCCGACTTCGTAGACCGGGCACACGTTGTCGTGATCGATGCGCGCCTGGGCCTGGGCTTCGCGGGTGAATCGTTCGATCAGATCCGGGTCGTCACGACGAAGGAATTTCAAGGCCACGAAGCGTCCGAGACGGGGGTCCTTCGCCTTGAAAACGTCGCCCATCCCGCCGCGGCCGATAAACTCCTCGATTTCGTAGCGCTCCCATTCGGTGACCGGAAAGCGCTCGAAGGGATCCTTCGCGGGTGCCGCCGACCGGTCCCGCGACACCCGATCGGAGGTTGTCTCGTCGACCACGATCTCGCCCTCGAGCTCCAGAACTTCAGCCTCGCGTGCGAGTCGGATCAAGGTGTCGTCATCGATGGCTTCAAAGTGGAGGAAACCCCGGAGGGTGGGATCTTGGAGGGTTCCCTCGGCGAGCTGCTCCCGCATCTCGGCCAAGGTCGATTCGGCCTGGTCGGAGTCCAAGATGCCCTGCCCAACAGCGAGTCTGACCACACGTTCCGCAATCTTGGAGAACGCGGGTCGGCGCCCATCAGTTTCGGCCGGTCCTTGTTTCATCGTCGGGACCGATCATACAGGGTCAAGGGCGGCGGCAGGGGCAGCGACCATCGCGCCCCCGGAACGCTCGCGTTCTCCGGTCACTCGGCCGGTTCGACGATTCTCGCCCGCTTGATGTAGTCGAGGTTCGGAAAGTTCTCCTCGAGATAGGCATTGCCAACGCCGGCGATCTTCGCCTGGCTGGGGCCCCGCCCGTTGGGGGCACCCTCACCGTAGCCGCCGTAGAGGCTGTCCATCACGTCCATCCCCGAGATGATTTTGCCGAAGGGCGCAAAGGCGCCGTGGTCTTTGAGATAGCTGTTGTCGGCGTAGTTGACAAAGAATTGCGTTGTGCGGGCGTTGGGCGCGCTCGGTTGGGCAAAGGTCACCATCCCTCGGGTGTTGGTCTGGGTGACGGGATCGTCGGAGATCTTCACGCTGGACCAGACCGCGGTGATCGCCGGATCACCGTTGAAACCACACTGCGCCATGAATCCCTTGATCACGCGGTAGAAGGCGACATTGTCGTAATAGCCGATCTTGACCAGGTTGTAGAAGCGATCGGCGCCGTTGGGGGCCCACGACCGGTTGACCAGAATGACCACGTCACCCTTGGTGGTTTCGAGGTCGACCCGGAAGGCGTCCGGAGCGCGCTCGGTGGCGAGGGCCGGATCGAGGAGAGCGGGGTTGGCCTCTGTCGCCACGGTGGTTGTGGTCTCATCGGTCGTGGCGGGTTCGACCTTCTCGTCGGCGAACGCTGTCGGCGTGAGGGCAAGCATGACAGTTGCCACACTGATGACGACTGCGAGAGATGTGCTGGTTTTCATGACCGTGCTCCTTTGGGGGTTGCGAATGGTAACTCGGAAGACATCACCCGGGTCTTCTGCCCGATGAGGAGATACTACAACACTAAAGGTGCTCAGCGATCCCGATCACTAGGTCATGGAGTTCTACGAGGCGTGGGGCGAGAAGGTGCCCTACGGCAAGGTTTCCATCGGAGAGCTCTGTTGGCTTGTGCGGCTGCGGATTCCTGGAAATGACCAACACACCGGGGCGCCGAATTTGAAACACAGGGGACACGGGGAACCACGGCGGTTCCACGGGGCGAAGTCATTCTGAGCTGGGCTCCGCCTGGCTTGGAGGGTTGTGGGGTTTCTCTGGAGGATGTGATGAGTCAAGCGATTCGCCGTGGAGAATCCGTGGTTCCCCGTGCCCTCCGTGTTTCAACTCGAGTTTCCATGTAGCGAGGCCAAAAAAGGCCGACGATTCTCAGAGAATCGGGGATTTGCAACAGACTCACCAAATCCAAAGACTCAATACCCGACCACTGTGAGACAATGTCTCGGTGACCTCACCGATAGACAGCACGCAAACCGCCGCATCGCTGACCCGCGTCCTCCTTGTCGAGGATGATCCCGATCTGCGTGAGGCGCTGACATTGATCCTCGAGTCGGCTGGAATGGCGGTTGCGGCCGCCGCTGACGGCGCTCTGGCATGGGATCGCCTCGCGGCGGAACCGCTCGCGTTCGACGCGGTTGTGACCGATCGCATCATGCCGAAGATGGATGGGATGGAGCTGCTCCGCACGATCAAGCAGGCGCGCGAGTTGGCACTTCTGCCGGTCATCATCCTCACGGTGGCGGCCGAACCGAACCAGATGGTCGAGGGGATCGACGCCGGGGCCTACGCCTATCTCCCGAAGCCGGTGGATGCCGATGTTCTGGTCTCGATGGTTCGCTCCGCTGCAGCTGATTGGCGACACGTCCAGCAACTCAATCGGCATATCCGTTCCGATGCCGAGACGTTGACGCTGGCCAGGCACGCGCGCTTCGAGTACCGCTCGCCCGAACAGGCGATGGGGCTCGGCGCGTTGCTTGCCAAGACCTGCCCCGACCCCGATCGGGTGGTCATGGGTCTGTCGGAACTCTTGGTCAACGCTATCGAGCACGGCAACCTCGAGATCGGTTACGACGAGAAGAGCCGGCTCCTCCGGTCGCAGGGCTGGCATGACGAGATCGAACGGAGATTGGCCATGCCCGAGTTCAGCACTCGAGTGGCGAGCGTCGAGGTCGAACGGATGCCGGAAGGGCTCCGGTTCACCATCCGCGATCAGGGAATCGGGTTCGAGCCCGACCCATTCTTGGAGATTGATCCGAGCCGGGTCTTCGATGCGCACGGCCGCGGCATCGCCATGGCGCGGCTGCTCAGCTTTGATGATCTGAAATACGAAGACGGCGGCCGCCGCGCCGTCGCCCTCGTGAAACACACGGGAGCAGATTAGGTATTAGGTATTAATACCTAAAACCCTGCGATGTCAGCAGATGCGAGGAAGATCGCTGCCCGAAAGCATGTCCAACGGTCTGGTGCTCCCGACCTCGGTCTCCATGACAACCGGGATCTGACCATCGGTGGAGCCCTCGACCCGGGCGAAGATCGCGGCATCGCGTCCTTGGGGGTGCTGTCGGAACGCCGCCAGCGCGCGCTCGGCCTGATCGCTCGGGACCCAGGCGAGAACCCGGCCTTCGCAGGCGAGACCGAGGATTTCGAGACCGAGGATCTCGCACACCGCGCGAACCTGCGGCCTCACCGGGATGGCGGTCTCGGTGAGGACGATGCGTTTGCCCGAACGCTCGGCCACTTCGTTGCAAACCGTGAGGACGCCGCCCCGGGTCGGGTCGTGCATCGAGTGGACATTGATCCCGGCTGAAAAGACCGACTCGATGAGCCCGTTGAGCGGAGCGCAGCAGGACTTGAGATCGCCGGTGGCGAGACCGTGGCGGGTGGCCATGATCGTCGCTCCGTGATCACCCAGGGGGCCCGATGCAATCACCACATCGCCGTCCTGGATATGGCTGTCGGAGATATCTCGCCCCGGCGGCACGACACCGAGACCGGCGGTGACCGCATAGATCCGGTCACCCTTGCCGCGGGGCACCACCTTGGTGTCGCCGGCGACGATTTGGATGCCTGCCTCGGCGGCGGCCCGAGCGGCCCCTTCTGCACAGGTGGAGATCAACTCCCCCTCGGCGCCCTCCTCGAGGATGAGGGCCCAGGTGAGCCACAACGGCCGCGCGCCCGCCACCGCGAGATCGTTGACGGTGCCGCAGACGCTGAGATAACCGAGATCGCCACCGGCGAAAATCGGCGGGTCGACGACAAAACCGTCGGTGGTGAGCGCCGGTCGTCCCGGTGGAAGCTCGGGCAGAATCGCGGCGTCGCTGAGAGTCGCGAGGATCGGGTTGTCGAGAGCCGGAAGAAATGTGCCGACCACGAGTTCGTGGGTCAGCCGGCCCCCGGAGCCATGACCGAGGAGGAGACGATCGGGCGTTTGCTTCTTCATCTGGTTGTTCCGGTCAAGCGTTCGTGACGATACCAGGCGGCGCAGGTCCCCTCGGACGAAACCATGCAGGCACCCACCGGTGTCGTGGGCTGGCAGGCGGTGCCGAAGAGCGCGCACTCGGGTGGGTCGATGACCCCGCGAAGGACATCGCCGCAAGCGCACCCGACGGGTTCGTGGGCAGGCGGCAATTCGACGTCGATGAGCGACGCGTCGCGGTGGGCGAACTCGGGCCGGAGCCCGAGCCCCGAACCGGGGATCTCGCCGAACCCCCGCCAGTTCGTGGCGACGGGCTCGAAGAACCTCTCGACGATCTTTGCGGCAACCTGGTTCCCGAATGGAGAAACCACACGGCTGTAGAGATTGGTGATCTCGGCAGTGCCGTTCTGGACCTGGTGCAGGAGGTCCGCGACACCTCGCATGACATCGGCCGGCGCGAAGCCGACCACGGCACCGGGCACCGAGTAGTCCTCGGCGAGAAATCGGAAGCACTCCCAGCCCGTGAGCACCGAAACGTGACCGGGGAGAAGGAATCCATCGACCTTGAGTTCCTGATCCTCGACGAGGGCCCGCATGGGCGGCGGCATCACCTTGTTGCCCGGGAGGATCAGGAAGTTGCCGACGTCGTCCGCTTCGGCCTCGGCGAGGGCGGCGGCGATGGTCGGGGCCGTGGTTTCGAAGCCGACGGCCAGGAAGATCACCCGCCGATCCGGGTTGTCGCGCGCCAGGACCAGCGCATCGCGGGGCGAGTACACGATCTCGATGGGTTTGCCTTCGGCATGAGCCTTCTCGAGGCTCGACAGACTCGACGGCACGCGCATGAGGTCGCCAAAGGTGCAGATGGTGGTCTTGTCGAGATCGGCGAGGGCGAGGGCTCGGTCGAGATAGTCCACCGGGGTGACGCAGACCGGACAGCCCGGTCCGGAGATGAGTCGAACACCGGGCGGCAGCATCTGACGGAGCCCGGCCGCCGCGACCGCATGAGTGTGGGTGCCGCAAACCTCCATGATGGTGACCTTGCGGCCGAGGGCTTCGGACACTCCCTCAATCTCTCGGATCAGAGCGGCGATGGCCTTGGGGTCGCGGAGTTCCGGCGCTTCGCTCACAGATCGGCCATGTTGTCGGCATATTCCCGGAGCAGTTCGAGGGTCTGCGCCGCTTCCTCGGCGTTGACCGAGCCGATGGCGTAGCCCGCGTGAATCAAGATGTGTTCACCGACTTCGACATCCGGGAGGAGCATCAGAGAGATTGTCCGCTGGATGCCGTCGAGTTCGACGACACCTTCGAACTCCGTACGTTCTTTCAGGACCATCGGAATGGCAAGGCACATGGGGAACCCCCAGAAAATTTCATTCGTGGCGCCTCGCATCGGTTCATGACCCGGAGCGCCGTGCCCCATAGGATACACGCGAAGAATTATGAATTATGAATTTTGAATTTTGAATTTCGGACCCCGTGCTCGAGCGTCAAAGGACTATCGTACGAAGCACCACCTGCTCGAGCACCTCTGAAGGGCATGCTGGAAGGGGCTGTCTCAAAACCCTGAATGCACCTGAATTCTATCAATAAAATGATCTTCAAAGCATTGAAGAAATAGATACTTACTGCTATAATTGGCCCATGAAAGCAGTCATTGGATCGTCGCTTTGACGCGCGAGATGAAACCCGACTACAGCCAGGTTTTCTTGTTCCCGCCCGCTCTTGAAGACTGGGTGGGTGAGGATCACCCGGCCCGGTTTGTTCGCGACTTCGTTGACAGCCTTGACCTGCGTGGCCTTGGCTTTCATGGAAGGAGATCACCGGATGGTCGACCGAGCTACAGCGATGATCTCATTCTGAAGATCTGGATTTTTGGATATTTCAATGACATCCGTAGCAGCCGCAAGCTCGAGAGGGCCTGCCGGGAGATGATGGGGTTTCTGTGGTTGACGAGCACTTTGGTGCCGGACCACAACACCTTGTGGCGGTTCTTTTCCCGCTACTCCGATGCCATCCAGAGCGTCTTTCAGGAGACAGTATCCCTGGCCGCCCAGGCTGGTCTCATCGGCATGTCGGTACACGCCGTCGATGGGACGAAGATCCGTGCACGGTGCTCGGACGATGGGGCTTTGAGTAGGCAGACACTTGTCAAGGCGCTCACCGAAGTAGAAAAACACATCGCTGAGTACATGGAAGACGTGGCTCGTGCCGAAGAGGAAGAGGAAGGGCAGTACCGGCTTCCCGAAGAGCTCAGGGACGCGGAAACACGCAAGAAGTGGATCAAGGAGCGGCTAGAAAAGCTGAGATCCGAAGGAGTTGAGTCCGAGCAACCGAATGAGCCGGATGCTCGAAAGATGAAAAGCAGAGGGTCCTTCCATTTCGGCTACAACGCTCAAGCAGTTGTGGATGTCGACTCTGGGCTTGTCGTGGCTTCGGATGTCACCAATGAGCAGAATGACTCGCACCAGTTGGGAGCCATGGCTCGCCTGGCGAAGACGAACCTGGGGTCAGACGCCGATGAATTGCTGGCAGACACCGGCTATGCCACCCTCCCGGAAATCGGTGAGCTGTTTCATGAGGGCGCAAGCGTGACCGTCGATCTTCCTCGCAGGCTCATGGCAGGTCCCGGGGATTCCGAATTCCACGCATCGCATTTCAGCTATGACGAGGAAAACGACGTCGTGATTTGCCCACTGGGAAACCACCTTGAATTCTCGTGTGAGAAAAACGAGCGTCACGGCCGATATCGGGTCCGAGTCTATCGCTGTCGAAGCTCAAAGGACTGCCCACGACAGTCCGAATGCTGCAAGGGCAAAAACGCGCGCACCATTGAAATCTCTCCCTACCAGAAGGCGCTAGAAGCTCAGCGAGAAAAGTACAAAGACCCACAGAAGCGGCGCGCCTCAACGGTACTGAGAAAACGCGTTGAGACCCTCTTCGGACAAACCAAAGGAAACCGCCAATTCCGGAGATTCTCTTCCTGGGGCCTGATCAACGCAAAAACACAGTGGGTTCTGTTGTGCGCCACCGGAAACCTCCGCAAACTCCACCGCGTTTGGATCGCTCAGATGGCTGGAGCCGCGCCGTAGGGTCCATTTTCGGCATCGCCCAAAATCCCGGATTCTCCGCCCTTCTTAGCGCCCGACCAAACATCTCTGCCGAATTTCTAACGAGACAGCCCCTTCCAGCTTGCCATTCAGAGCCGTCACCGCTGGCAACGTCGACCCTGGTTGTGTCGATCCGCGCGGGCCTTGGATAGCTCAGGATGACAGGTTTTGGATACTCACAAGACGATTTGCCCGTCCCGTCTCGGATCCCTGAAAATCGATTTTGATTCCGGGTCGCAGTGTCTCATTGGTCGATGAGACACTTCTGAGACACCCTGCGAATCAGGCCGATCACACCCGTAAGTAGCAATTCGGACATCAACTTACCCGAAATTCTCCAGGTGTGGGGTCTGCCTTGGCCCAGGTCTGGACGGTCGAGTTTTGTGTCTCAGATCACAAAAGAAGAACCGGGCGGTGGTTGATCTGCAGTCGGCTGGATCGGCTACAAAGCTTTTAAATTCAATATCTTAAAATTAATTATTTGATTTTTCGTGGACCTGGCATTGATATTGCTTATGGAGTGGGCACGCGAGTCAATAACGTGCGAAACGTGAACGACGAACGACGAAGAAGGAAGTGAACGTGAGCGTGACCAAGAACTCGAAACCACGACAAGCCGCAGGGCAACGATGCAACCGGACCTTTGTCCACGAACCCATTCCCGGGTTCGCTGAAGACATCGGTCAACGAGAAAATCAGGAGGAGAACTCATGAAAACGAGAGTATGTTTCTGGAGAGTGCCCGCGCCGAAAGCGACTGTCGCTTTGCTGGCGCCGGTGCTTTTTTTAGCCCTGGCGCTCGCGGCCTCGCCGGCTGCGGCCCAGACCCTCACGGTGGTGGACGGCGACGGACGGCCTGACGTCGATCGGCAACTATCAGTGGGCTGTGGAGAAGGATCTCACCTACCACGTGCCCTTTGACAGCAGCGGCAACCCGGTTCCCGAGAACGACATGCAGTCGCTCAGCTTCCACCGCAGCTATATGCCGGTGGTCGCCGAGGGGACGAGTGAAGGTGGGTTCACGGGTTTCACGCTCGACCCCTCCAAGTACTACTATCGTTTCGGTTCTCCCGGACTCCGGTTACACCATCGGCGGCGCCCAGATCGCGCCCGGTGACACCGATGTCACGGTCTACGTCAACCGGCACCCGATCCCAACCGCACAGATCGTGATCCAGGTCTGCGAGGACAAGGCCCCGATCAACAACGTCTGCGATCCCGGCGAGCAGCCCCTCGAGGGCTTCAAGATCGTGCTCGAGGACGGCGGCGGCCGCTACGGCATGTCAGCCGGTGTCCAAAGCTACGACATCTGGGGCAACCCTCTCGGGACGACCTACGTCGACAACGTCGGCACCGTCGACCAGATCGGTGCCGGCATCGACACCGATGCCGAAGGCATGGCCTATATCAAGAACCTCGCCCCGGGCAAGTACGGCATCATCGTCGTGCCGCCGCCCAACACGAACTGGGTGCAGACCGCGACCATCGAGGGCAAGAAAGTCATCGACGCCTGGGTCAAGGCCAACGAGCCGCCCTTCTTCGCCGAGTTCGGCCCCCCGGGACCGCACGTCTTCGTCAGCTTCGTCGAGCCGTTCAACGCCCTGACCGGCCCCAGCGGACCGAACGTCTCGGGCCAGGTCGTGAATCTGCACATGTCGCGGCCGCCCGAGTTCGCCATGTACGCCGGCGGTCCGTTCCCGCACACCAATTGCTGGATCGGGATCAACGACTTCTCGACCGGCGTGCCGCTCGAGGGTCTCTACGCCCAGCCGTGCAGCGACAACGGTTTCTTCACGATTCCCAACGTGCCTCCCGGCCAGTACCAGTTGGTCGTCTGGGACGACAACCTCGATCTCGTTTTCAACTCCATGGCTCTCACCGTCAACGCCGACGGCAGCTGCAACGACCGCAACACCTGCGACCTCGGACTGGTTCCGACCAGGCAGTGGTTCGCCCGCACCGAAAACTGGGTCTTCAACGACACCAACGGCGACGGCCGTCGCCAGTGCGTCACCGAGACCTGCATGAACGCCGCGCTCGGCGACGAGGTCGGCATCCCCGAGCAGGCGGTCAACCTGCGCTGGCGCGACGGCACCATGTACCAGAGCTTCCCGACCGACCTCACCGGTTTCGTCCCCTTTGACGAGACCTTCCCGTTCTTCAGCTGGCTCGTCGCCGAGGTCGACTTCGCCCGCTTCAAGGCCACCGGCGCGACCTTCTACGTCGACGACGGCGGCCCGATCGATCCTCTGAACCCCAACTCCTGGGACAGCAACCTCAAACCGCAGCCCCAGGGGGACCCGGCCGATGCCGGGGATTGGATTCACAACGGCTACGGCGCGATTGTGGGCGACGCGCGCACCGAGCAGGGTGTCGTCCTCACCCAGGCCTTCCAGGCCTTCCTCGGCCAGACCAACGTGATCGAGTGGGGCAAGGCGCCTTACGGCCCCGGTGAGAACGGCGGCATCTCCGGTATCGTCTTCTACTCGGTGACCCGCGCCGAGGACGACCCGCGCTACGGCGGCGCCGAGCCCTGGGAGCCGGGCATCCCCGGTGTCACCGTCAACCTCTCGACCCGGTGGCATCTGCAGTGATGCTACGACCGTCCAATGCATCACGATGCCGATTGACGGGCACGGACGACTATTGCAACAACTGCTCGCGACCACCACCGACAGCTGGGACGCGACTCCGCCGGAGAACTGCCAGATCGGCAGCAGCATCCCCTTCGTCTACAACGAGGCCAGCCGGATGAGCGCACCATCGACTGCTACGACGGCATGCGCATCTGGAACCAGATGCGGCCCGGCGTCTTCGACGGCGGCTATGCCTTTGACACCATCTGCCCGGGCGGGACTGGCTGGACGGCATCTGCCCCGGCACCTGAAGTGAGCCCGATTCCCAGCGGCCGCTACATCGTCGAGGTGGAGCCGCCCGCCGGTTACCAGATCGTCAAGTCGCAGGACAAGAACGTCGACTTCGGCGACGAGTACGTCACGAGCCCCCTGCTGCTGCCCGCCGAGTGCGTCGGCGACACCTAGTACCGTGCCCGCAGTACCTGTCGCTCAACGACCGGCCCTCGGTGAGCGACCTCGACAAGGTCGAGGCGGCGCTCGCCGGTCAGTCCCTCAACCTCTGCGACCGCAAGAAGGTCGCGGTGTCGGGCGGCAACAACGCCGCAGCCGACTTCTTCCTCTTCACCCAGGTGCCGATCGCGGCGCACGCCACCGGCTTCATCCTCGACGACACCGCCAACGAGTTCGACCCGAACTCACCGCAGTTCGGCGAGAAGTACGCGCCGCCCTTCCTGCCGGTGTCCATCCGCGACTGGACCGGCCGCGAGATCGGCCGCACCTTCTCCGACGCCTACGGCCGCTACAACTTCGTCGCGCCGTCGACCTGGACCAACAGCCTGCCGCAGCCGAGCGGCATGTCGCCCAACATGCTGACGACCTGCATGAACGACCGCCTGCGGCCGGACGGCACGCCCGATCCGCTGCACAACCCGCAGTACTCCCAGTTCTGCTACACCTTCCAGTACATGCCGGGCTCGACGGTCTACCTCGACACCCCGGTGGTGCCGGTTTCGGCCTTCACCGGCTCCGACCAGTTCCCGCTCGACTGCGAGTACGGCGACGGCACCCCGCGCGTCTACTCGGCGACCAACGCCGCCGGGCAGGGCCCGTATGTGATCGGCAACAACAACAACGCCTCGCGCAACAACTTCGTGATCACCTCCATGGGGATCGTCGAGGTTCCCAACCCCGAGTACCAGGGGGTCAACGGCCCGCCGGCGGTGCCCAAGAACATCACCCGCGACTACGGCTTCGGCTGCCCGACGGTTCCGACCGTGACCATCGGCGGCGTCGGCGATGACCGGTCTCGTCCTGCGGGACCGGACGGCGCACGGACGCGACATCCTCACCGGTAAGGTCAACGGCACCGGCGGCCAGATGGTCGTCACCCGCAACGACAACGGCATCTCGTCGATCAACGCGGTCTTCGTCCAGAACGGCGTCCGCCAGGGCGCCACCGTCAGGACGGTGCCAGCACAGTTCCCGACCATCCAGGCGGCCATCGACGCGGCCGGGATCAACGACCTCATTCTGGTCGCTCCCGGGACCTACACCGAGATGGTCATCATGTGGAAGCCCGTCCAGCTCCAGGGCTGGGGCGAGGGAACCATGATCGACGCGGTCAAGAATCCGCCCGAATCGCTCCAGATCTGGCGCGAAGCGGTGCAGGGGCTCGTCGAGGGGAACTATCCTCCGGCCAACCCGCCCGGTTACACCGTGACCCTCGTTCCCGGCCAGGAGGCCGCCTTCGGCGGTGTCGAGCCGGCCGCGTTGTGGACCGAGGAGGGGACCGGGATCCTGGTGCTCGCCAGGGCCGGAGCGTTCTCCCAGAATCAGAACAAGAACGCCCGGATCGACGGCTTCTCCATCTCCGGGGCCGACACCGGCGGCGGCATCATCGTCAACGGTTTCGCCTCGGACATGCGGATCTCCAACACCCGCGTCATCAACAACAGCGGCCAGTACGGCGGCGGGATCCGTCTCGGCCATCCGACGCTCATCGCCCAGGGCGCCGCCGCCTGCGGCAACGGCGTCGATCTCTGCTACCCCGACGCCCAGAACGACAACATCGTGATCACGAACAACTACATCGGCCAGAACGGCGGCATGAACGGCGCCGGCGGCGGCGTCTCGCTGTGCACCGGGTCGGAGAACTACCGGCTGACCGACAACTACATCTGCGGCAACTTCAACATGCGAGCAGGGCGGCGGCGTGGCCCACTTCGGCTTCTCCGACAGCCCCACCAACGGTTCGAATGTGATCGCGCGCAACGTGATCGCCTTCAACGACAGCTTCGTCCAGACCCCCGGGTTCTCGCCCTCGGGCGGCGGCCTGCTCATCACCGGTCAACCGGCCCTCGTCGGCGAACCGCTGAGCCGCGGAACGGGGGATGTCCTCGTCGACAGCAACCTCTTCATCGGCAACGCGGCCGAGGCCGGTGACGGCGGCGGCATCAGCCTGCGCCAGGTCAACGGCATGGATGTCGACGAACCAGCCGAACAACAACAACAACTGGCACTCGGTCACGATCGTCAACAACATGATCGTCAACAACCTGTCGGCCCTCGCCGGCGGCGGGATCTCCCTCGCCGACGCCGCCAAGGTGACCATCCAGCACAACACCATCGCCAACAACGACAGCACGGCCACGACAGGCGCCGCCTTCCCCCTCGGGTCCCCGACCCTGTCGACCGGGCAGCTCGGCGCCGGCATCGCCGCCCGCGGTCACAGCCAGGCGTTGCTGACCGCCCTCGGCGAGATCGCTGGGTTCTCGAACCCGACGCTGGTCGACAACATCGTCTGGCACAACCGGAGCTTCCGCTTCACCGGCCTCGGGACCACTGTCGACCCGAACCTCGGCACGTCCTGGTTCGGTCTCTGCCCGGCAGTCGGCGGCGACGCGGCCAACTGCGACGCATCGGTCGTCGGTGACTGGTCCGGGACTGATGCCTACTACAGCGACCTCGCGGTGCTCGCCCCGGCGGGCAGCCTGACCTGCACCGGCTGCATTCTGACCGGTGACCCCGATCCGCTCTTCGTCTCCCAGTACCCCACCGGCAGCCGGATTCCGACCATCAACCAGCCGGAGCAGCAGACCATCTTCGTGCCGGCGGCCTTCGACGAGGGCGGCAACTACATCCGCCTCCGCTTCGGACCGCTGACCCGGTGGAACACCACCACCGGAGAGCTCTTCGGCGACTACCACATCCAGGGCGCCTCGTCGGCCATCGACGGTGCGACGACAGGCAACCCCAATTACGACTTCGACGGCGAAGCCCGTCCGTCGGGCCAGGGCAACCAGCCCGATCCCGACATCGGCGCCGACGAGTACTACCCCGCCGGCCTCAAGGCCAAGGGAGCATCCACAGCCTACGACGCCAACGAAAGCCTCGTCGAGTAACAGTAACCAGCAACCCATCCCCGCCGGGGAACCGGCGGGGGTGCTTGACCTACCAAGGAGTGAACCATGGAACGCAAATGGCTCTACACAACGCTGATGGTGGTAGCGGTCGCGCTGGTGCTGATCGCAGCTCCGGCAACCGCCAGCCACATCGACGTCCAATGTCCCGGTGACACCAACGGCAACGCCATCCAGGATGGTGCCGAGGTGTGGCCCGCCAACCAGAAGTGCATGCACCTCACCTCGGGTGACGGCTACGTCACCATGGCCGACGGCCGGGTGATGTACATCTTCGGCTTCGCCAACGCCACCGGCTGGCATCCCGCCGACGTCATGACCGACGGCATCCTCGCCGCGGCCTACCCCGGACCGATCATCGCGGTCGACGAGGGCGACGAGTTCTACCTCAGCCTGTCCAACGTCGGCATGCTCGTGCGGCCCGATCTCTTCGACCCGCACACCGTCCACTGGCACGGTTTCCCGCAGGCTTCGTCGGTCTTCGACGGGCTGCCCGAGTCCGGTCTCTCGATCAACATGGGCGCGACCCTGACGTACTACTACAACGTCCAGGATCCCGGCACCTACATGTACCACTGCCACGTCGAGGCCACCGAGCACATGCAGATGGGCATGCTCGCCAACCTCTATCGTCCGGCCCAAGCAGAACCAGCTGCCCGCCGGCACCGACCTCGAACGGCTTCACCCACCAGGCGGGCTTCCAGTACGCCTACAACGACGGTGACGGCTCGACCTACTACGACGTCGAGGTCCCGATCCAGATGAGCTCCTTCGACAGCGCCTTCCACGACGCTTCGGATAGCCGTCCAGCCGCTGCCCTTCGCCGCTCATGCGCGACGACTACCCGATGCTCAACGGCCGCGGCTACCCGGACACGGTGGTCGCTGGCGCGCTGCCGCCTCCGAACCGATCAGGGGTTGCGGGCGAGTCCGAGAACGGCGACATCGTCTCGCAGTACGAGGACGCGCTGATCACGGCGCTGCCGGGCCAGAAAGTCCTGCTCCGGATCTCCAACATCTCGATCACCCGCTACTACACCCTGCAGACCCTGGGACTCCCCATGACGGTGGTCGGCCGCGACGCCAAGCTGCTCCGCGGTCCGAGCCCCGATGGCGGGATCACCCCCGGCAAGAATCTCTACTACGAAACCAACTCGGTGAGCCTGGGCGGCGGCGAGACCAACGACGTGATCGTTGAGATCCCGACTGACGCCACTCCCGGCGACACCTACTTTCTGTACACCAGCAATCTGAACTACCTCAGCAACGGCGACGAGGAGTTCGGCGGCATGATGACCGAGATCCGCATCGGCGGCGCTCCGGCCATGATGCTCAACTGAGGAGGATGACGATGAAACACTTCATGAGACCAACAGCAGCGGTTCCCGTCGTCCTCGGGGTCGCCGTGCTTCTGGCGCTGACCGCGGCGCCGGCGGCGGCCGCCATCCCGGGCATCGAGGGCAGCTTCGACTCCGTAACCAACACCCGTTCCTTTGTCCTGACGGCCAAGGCGGACTACGTGACCAGCGCCGACGGCGGCAGCCTCCTGATCTGGGGTCTGACCGACGGGACCCGCGCCCAGTACCCGGCGCCGACCCTGATCGTCAACCAGGGTGAGACCATCCACATCACCCTCAACAACGAGCTCGCTGGCGTCGACCTCGCTCATCTTCCCGGGCCACGACGTGGCCGGGGCGGGACTCTGCACTGACACCTCGGGGCTGCCCGCGCCGGCGCCCGGCGACACCTCCTGGCGCATCACCTGCGAGGCACCGTCTGCCGGCTCGGCGACCTACGAGTTCCCGGCCGAGAACGCCGGCACCTACCTCTACCACAGCGGCACCAACGCCGGCGCTGCAGTCGGAGATGGGTCTCTTCGGCGCGATCATCGTCCGGCCCTACGGCTTCGACGAGCTCAAGCCGACGGCCTACGGCCACCCCAAAACCAGCTACGACCGTGAGTACCTCTTCATTCTGTCGGAGATGGACTCGCGGATCCACGACGCCATCGAGTTCGGTGACGACCTCGCCGGCACCGAGTACCTCGGTGACTACTTCTCCAACTACTGGTTCATGAACGGCCGCACCGCGCCCGACACTCTGGCCGAGGCCGAGGTGCCGTGGCTGCCGACCCAGCCCTACAACACCCTGCCGCGGATGATCCCGGGCGAGACCGTGCTGATCCGCGTCGTCGTCGCCGGCCGCGACGCCCACCCCTTCCACCACCACGGCAACCACGCCCTGATCGTCGCCCGCGACGGCCGCATGCTCGAGAGCGCGCCGGGCCAGGGTCCCGATCTCGGCTACGAGGTCTTCACCATCCAGTCGATTCCGGGCGAGACCTACGACGCCACCTTCGGCTGGACCGGTGAGAACATGAACTGGGACATCTACGGCACCCCCGCCGACGGGATGCCGGAGCACACCTGCAACGGTCTGACGGTGCCGTCTCCCGGTTTCGACCCCGACACCAACGAGTACTGCCCCGACCACGGCAAGCCGTTGCCGGTGCACCTGCCGGACAACCTCGACCTCGCCTTCGGCGGGTTCTGGAGCGGCAGCCCCTTCATGGGCGCCGCCGGCGCTCTGCCTCCCGGCGAGGGCGGCCTCAACCCGAACTCGGGCTACACCTTCATGTGGCACTCCCACACCGAGAAGGAGCTCACCAACAACGACATCTTCCCGGGCGGCATGCTGACGATGCTCATCGTCGAGCCCCCTGGCACCGTGATCGAATGAGCAGGGGAGTGACACCATGAAACACCAAAGCATCAAGACATTGCTGGGGAGAACGGTACTGGTGGCGGCCCTGCTCGCCCTGGTTGCCGGCTCCGCCTCGGCGGCAACCTATAACCTGAGCGCCGGCGCTAGCCACGGACACCCTCGGCACCGAGTCGGTGGAGATGTGGGGCTATTCGCTGGTCTCCTACGATCTCGAGGACGGCGCCGGGCCGGTCAACGTGAACAGCGGTGTCATGGTTCCCGGTCCGACCATTTATGTCCCGGCCGGCCAGGGCCTGACCATCAACTCGACCAACAATCTGACCGAAGCCGACCTCGATCGTGGTCCAGGGTCAGAAGCTCACCGCCCCGCCGGTGTTCGACGGCGACCGGGTCAGCGCATTCACCGCCGAGGCGGCGTCCGGTTCGTCGGTCAGCTACTCCTGGCTGGCGACCGAGCTCAAGCCCGGCACCTACCTCTACAACAGCGGCAGCCACGCCGCCCAACAGGTTCACATGGGTCTCTACGGCGCGCTCGTGGTCGATGCCGACGCGACGGGCTGCGCGAGCGGTCTCGCCGCCTACCCCGGCGTCTGCTACGACCGCGACATCGTCGTCATCTACAGCGAGGTCGACCCGGCCCTGCACAACGACCGGTCTCCAAGACCGCCAAGGCCCTCAACTACAAACCCAAGTACTTCTTCGTCAACGGTGATCCGACAGGCACCAGCGTCCTGACCGATCCGGCAGCCGACATCGATTCGCGAGTGCTGCTGCGCTTTGTCAACGCCGGTCTCATCAGCTACGTCCCCGCTCTCCTGGGCGAGGATCTCGAGTGGGTCGCCGAGGACGGCAACATGTACCCTTATTCCCGCGTGTCCTACAGCGCGCTGCTGGCCGCCGGCAAGACCATGGACGCGATCTGGGTCCCGACCACCGTGGACCGCCACGCGCTCTACGACCGCCGGTTGCACATGACTTCCAACGGGTATCCGCTGGGAGGCCTGCGCGCCTTTCTCGACTCGGGATTCGTGAACGTGCCGATCGCCGATGCCGGCGCTGACTCCTCGCACGTGGCTCTGGGCACCACCATCACCCTCGACCGGCTCGGCCACCGGCGGGTCGGGAACCTATGTCAGTTGCGGACTGGTCCCTCATCGGCTTCCCGACCGGCAGCATCGCGGCGCTCGTGCCCGACGCTCGTCGATCCGAACATCGTGACGCTCACCCCCGACGTTCCGGGAACCTACACCGCCCGCCTGGTGGTCACCGATGACCCGGGTTCTCGGGCGCCCCGGACACGGTCAACGTCTTCACCAACCTGCCGCCGGTGGCCAAGGCCGGCGCCGATCAGGCGGTCGACGTCGGCGCGACGGTCGAATCTCGACGGCAGCCTCTCCTACGATCCGGACGCCATCGACACGATCCAGGGCTATGACTGGGCGGTGACGGCGCCGGATAGCTCGTCCTTCCCGCTGACCGGGGCCCTGACCTCGTTCGTCGCTGATCAGGCGGGGACCTACACCGTCGAGTTGACCGTCAACGACGGCGAATTGACCGGCATGGACAGCATGACCGTGACGGCCTCCGTCCACGTCAACCAGCCGCCCAACGCCGTCGCCGACTTCTTCCAGGTCCTCTGGAAGTCCACTCGACAACGCGCTCAACGTGCTTGTCAACGACAGCGACGCCGACGGCGCCATCGACCAGGCAAGCCTGTCGATCGTGACCAACCCGATGGGTGGGGCCTCCGCGGTTCCGACCGAGTACCCAGCGGCATCCGGCAACTACGTCATCATGTACACGCCGAAGAACGGCTTCAAGGGAACCGACTTCTTCACCTACTCAGATCTGTGACAGCGAGGTGCCCGCGGCCTGCTCCCAGGCGCAGGTTCTGGTGAACGTCGTCAAATAACAACAACGTCGGCGGGCGATCTCCGGATCGCCCGCCCGACTCCTTTGCGCGATCGGGCGCTTTCCGGAGGGAAGGCGCCCGTTTTTTCGAAATACGGGCGCTCGCGAAATTGTTGCAACGACCGCGGAACGAGTCTCAACCGGAGCGATCAACGGTGACGCCATGACTTCCGCTCGGAAGGAATCGAGATGACCAAAAAGAGAATCGTGCGACGGGCGGGACTGGGTAGGGCATCGGTCGGTCTCCAACTCGTGTTCATCGCGGCCGGACTGTCGATCTTCGGCTGCGCGAGCTCGAACAACGACGCATCGGCGGTGGAGCCGGCGGCGGCCGCCGAGGCGGCTCCGAGTCTAGAGGAACAGTGGGGCGTCGAGGTCGTCGCGCTGCGGCTCACCGGTGCGAACTACATGCTCGACTTCCGCTACAAGGTGCTCGATCCCGAGAAGGCGGCGGAACTCTTCGTCCACGCCAACAAACCGGTGCTGATCCACCACTCCAGCGGCGCCAGGCTCGAGGTGCCGCGGCCCGCGAAAACCGGCCCGCTCCGGCCGACCAACGCACCCCAGGCCGGGCGTATTTATTTCATGTTCTTCTCCAACCCCGGCGTCGTCCGGCCGGGCGACGAGGTGACGGTGGAGATCGGCGAGTTTAAAGCCGACCTGGTGGTGGAGTAGGACATGCGTCGACGACTGAGCTCGCTTTCGAGGACGGTTTTAGTCGGGGTGGCCATCGCGCTCGGCGCGGGCCAGGTGTTCGGCGGCGATCTGAGCCCCGGACTTGTCGCCACCCTTCGGTCCGCCGCTCCCGGTGACGAGATCGCGGTGATCGTCGAGCTCGCCGATCGTCTCGATGTCGATGTCCTCGCGTTCCCGACCAGGACCGCGCGAAGGGTCGGCGTCGCCGCCGCGCTGCGGGCGAGAGCGATCACGGCCGAGGCGCCGGTTCAGGCTTTTCTGGCTGATCGGAACGCGACGAGCGTTCGTTCGTTGTGGGCCATCGGCGGAATCGCCGCCCGCGTCCGTGTCGAGACCATCCACGACCTCGCCGGTCTGCCGGGTGTCGCGAGCGTCCGGCTCGACGGTGTCGTGAAGCTGCCCGAGCCCGCGCCCAAGGCGGCGGCCGCCGCCGGCTGGAACCTCGAGATGGTCGGCGCCCCCGATCTCTGGGCGCGGGGCATCGACGGCGACGGCGTCGTTGTGGCGGTGGTGGATTCCGGTGTCGATGCCGCCCACGCCGACCTCGGCCCGCGGTGGCGCGGCGGTTCCAACAGCTGGTTCGATCCCTACGACGAACACCCGACACCCTACGACACGGACGGCCACGGCACCCAGGTCGCCGGCCTCGCTATCGGCGGCGACGCCACCGGCACCGCCATCGGCGTAGCGCCGGGCGCGCGGTGGATCGGCGGCAAGACCTTTGACGACAGCGGCGAGTCGACATTCAGTGCGACCCACGAGATCTTCCAGTGGCTTCTCGACCCCGATGGCAACTCGGCCACCGACGACGCGCCCCACGTCGTCAACAACTCCTGGGGTTTTCGCGACCAGCCCGGGGAGTGCTTCGACGAGTTCGCCCCCGACATCCAGATCCTTCGTTCGGCCGGCCTCGCCGTCGTCTTCTCGGCCGGCAACGGCGGTCCGAACCCGGAAACCGACGTCAGTCCGGCCAACAACCCCGGCGCCTTTTCGGTGGGTGGCAGCGACCGGCTCGACGAGGTGATGAACAGCTCGAGCCGCGGCCCGTCGGCGTGCGGCGGCGGCATCTTCCCCGCCCTCGTGGCGCCCGGGGATGGGGTCCGCACCGCGGACTTGACCTTCGGCGGCGTTTTCCCGGGCGCCGCCACCGAGATTTCCGGGACCTCCTTCGCCGCGCCCCAGGTCGCGGGCGCCATGGCGCTGCTGCTGAGCGCCCACCCAGGGGCGACCATCGGTCAGCTCGAGCAGGCGCTGCTCGCCGGCGCAGAGGATCTCGGGCCGGACGGCCCCGACGACAGCTCGGGCTGGGGACGGCTCGATGTCGTCAAAGCCGAGACCGAGCTGGCGGCCATCATCGGCGGCGCCGGAAATGCGACGGTCTACACCGACGAAGCCGGGTATCTCGCGGCGCTCGCCGGTCAGAACACCATCAACGAAGGCTTCGAAGACGGCGTTACGTGGGCCGCGGCTCGTGTTCCGGCGACCGCCCCGAGCGTCATGAGCCAGGGGGTGACCTGGACATCCAACCACCCCGACAACGACATCACCACCGGTTTCGGCGCCGCCTGGACCGGCGACTGGGGACTCTACTCGCTGCCGCACGGCGACCAGACGCTGACGCAACCGGGCGACTTCATCATGGATGGTTTCGCGGGTTCGAGTTCGACACCGATGACCGCGGTCGGCGGTTGGTTCGTCAGTACTTCGGGCGGACAGGTTTCGCTCATCCTCGATGGCGACGAGGCCAACCCGGTCAGCCTCGGCCCGGTCGGAATCGTCCACACATTTCTCGGGGCGGTGGTCGACGGCACCTTCAGCGCCTTCGAGTTCCGCGAGACCGAGGGCACCGTCGAGGACCCGAAGCTCATCTTCGTCGACGACGTCACCATCGGTCTGGCCGGCGGCGGCGTCAACCGGCCGCCCGAAGGGGTCATTCTGCAACCGGCCATGGCGGTTTCGGTGATGGTCGGCGAGACGATCTTCTTCGAAGGGGCAGCAAGCGATCCCGATGGGGATCTCGTCACCGTGCTTTGGAGCTTCGGCGACGGTTCCACCTCCACCGCCCTCGTTCCGGGCGCCCGCCCGTATTCGGCGGCGGGCAGTTACACGGTGACCTTCACCGCCACCGACGACAAGGGTCTCGCCGATCCGACGCCGGACACCCGTCTCGTCACGGTCATCGATCCGCCGGCGCCGCCGACCGGCGTCGTCGCCGGGGTGGCGAACTTCCCCGGCGCCTTCGGTAGCGACTGGCACACCGACCTCTTCCTGCACAACTCCACCACCGGAACCATTTCGCTCCAACTCTCGTTCAGCCCGGCGAACGGCACGCCCGGCGATCCGGTGCCGTTCTCGGTCGAGGTCGACCAGACCTTGGCCCTCGCCGACGTGGTCGAATCGGTCTTTGGCGTCACCGGCAGCGGTGCGATCCAGTGGTCGGTAGTCTCCGGTGACGCCGCTGGGCTGCTGGTCTCGGCCAATACCTACAACCGGGTGGATGCGACCCACCGCTACGGCCAACAGATCCCTGGGATTGGTTGGGCCGATGTTCCGCCCGAGGGGGCCTCGGTCTGGCTGCCGGCGCTGGCCGGTCCCTACCGGACCAATCTCGGATTTGCGACGGACGAGACCTGCACCATGGTCACCATCCGCGGCTACGACCGATCGGGTCTCCAGGTGGCGCAGCGGGTGCTCGACGTCCAATCGCTGACGTGGGTGCAGCTCAATGGGATCTTCCGCAATGTCTTCCCCAGCCTCATCAGCGACCCCGATGGTGTTTCCGTCGCCGACAGCGTCCACCGCTTCGAAGTGGTCGGAGAGAACGGCCGCGTCGTCGCCTACACCAGCATCATCGACAACCAGACCAGCGACGGCAGTTACATGCTCGGGCAGCTGCCGGCCGGCGGGCTGCAGCTCTCATGGCTGCCGGGCGCGGCCAAGATCAGCGGCGCCAACGACAGCCGGTGGCGCAGCGATGTGATCGTGATGCACGTGGGCGGCGGCCGCCGATGCCACCGACTTCGGTTTCTTCGGTCCCGGCGCCAACCCCGCCGGATCCGTCGACACCGAGGCCGTGGCGCTGGGTCCGGATGAGAGTGCGGTCGAGGAGGACATCCTCGGCGGCCTCTTCGCCTACCAGCCGCCCGTCGGTCGGGAGCCTGCTGCACGGTCTCGCCCCTCGCCTCCGGCGGCCTGGTGTGGATGCGCACCTACACCGAGGAACCGGTTACCGGCGGGGTCGACGCGGACCTACGGCCAGGCCATCGGCCCGCGCCGCCAGGAGGCCATGATCACTTCCGCCGTCGAGGGCCGGATCTACGGCTTCAGCCACAACGCGGATACCCGAAGCAATCTGATCCTCCAGAACACGAGATCGGCCGACGGCGAGTATCTGGCGAGCACCGTGCGGATTCGAGGTCCTGGACCGCGGACGGCACGAGTCTGGCCACAGCCAGGAGTACGCGCTTGCAGCCCGGTGAGTACCGGCAGCACAATCGTTTTCTCGACGACTACGGGAGTCGCGTCGGCTCGACGCCGGGACCGCCGTCGTCGACGATCCTCGATCAGGCGATCCAGGGTGAGACCGGTGGCGTCGACGCCATGGTCTCCGAGGTCAACGGCAATACCGTGACGGAACCAACGACGGTCGATTGATCCGCGCCCAGGGGCCGCGGGCTGCCGTAAGGCGGCCGTCGACCCTCAGAACCGGAGGAACGGTCATGAACCGGACATTTTCAACCATCGCCTTTCCGATGGATGGCTGCCGCATTGGCGGCTTTGCAACTGGTCGGCGCGGCTCTCGCAGCGCCCCCGGTGGCGGTGCCTGATGCCTTCTCGGCCCGGTCGGGTGTGCTGCTGCAGGTCGAGGCCCCGGGCGTGCTGGAGAACGACTACGACTTCGGCGCAGAACCGCCGCCGCCGGCCTCGGCGGTGGCAACGTTGGTTCCCGGGGGGGTGACCCATGGCGTGCTGTTTTTCAACGGCGACGGTTCCTTCGACTACACGTCGGACGTGGGATTTACCGGGGTCGACACCTTCAGTTATTACTTTGTTGACGCCACCGGAACGAGCAATACGGCCACGGTGACCATCACCGTCGAAGGTTGCGAGCCGGGAGTCGCACCGACCCAGTGGGTGTGCTGGGTCGAGCAGTCCTACCTCGCCAAGGTGGCCGAACTCGGCCTGAGCACCTTCTTGGAAGGCTTCGAGAATGATGTGACGTGGGCCCTGGCGAGGGCGCCGGTCACCGTGCCGAGCGTCACCAGCCAAACCATCACCTGGGCGTCCAACTTCTCCTTCAACAACATCACCACGGGGTATGCAGGTGCGCGCAGCGGCGACTGGGGTATCTATTCGCTGCCGCACGGCGACCAATCAGGGCCGTTCGGGACTCCCGTTTACGATGGTTTCACAGGAGCCGCTTCGAGCCCGGACTCGCTGCTCGGCGTCGGCGGCTGGCTCGTCGGCCAGCCAGATCGGCTCCGCGAGCCGACCTCATCGTCAGCTACGACGGCGGTGCGACGATCACGGCCAATTTCCCGGACCACACCCTTGATTACAGCCACAAGTTCTTCGGCTTCATCGACACCGCCGGTTTCACCTCGTTCGAGGTCGTGGAAACCAACGGCACGGTGGGCCAGCCGTTCTTCGTCTTCGCCGACGACTTCTCCTTCGTTGTCCCCGGCACCGACTCGACGCCGCCGCGGGTCGTCGAAATCGGCTCGTGGGAGGACACCGGGGACGGGGTCCTGTCCGAGGGCGAGATCACCGATGTTCTCATCACACAGTTGATGGTGCGCTTCAGCGAGCCGGTTCAGGACCTGCCCGGCGACACCGACCCGGACGACGTCACCAACCCGGCCAACTACCTCCTCTTCGACGACGGCGGGGACGGTTTCGACACCATCGACTGCGCGGGCGGGATCGCGGTGGGCGACAACCCCATCACCGTCGAGGTCTGGGAGTACCTCAGCGGCGAACCGTCGGAGACCTGGCTCGGCGTCAACGACGGCTTCGAACTCCCCGGCGGATCTTACCGGCTGCTGGTGTGCGGCACGACCTCGATCGTCGACTGGGCCGGCAATGTCCTCGACGGAAACGGCAACGGCACGGGCGGCGACGATTTCGTGCGCAATTTCCAGGTTGCGTCGGCCGCCGTGCCGGTGATCTCCATCGATAACGTCGCCGTGGTCGAGGGCGATGTCGGCACCACCGATGCCGTCTTCACCATCTCGCTTTCCACCACGTCGGACTCCCAAGTCTCGGTCAATTATGCGACTGCCGCGGGAACGGCCACCTCAGGTGTCGACTACCTTCCGGCCAGCGGTACCGCAGTTTTCCCGCCGCAAACGCTGACTCAAACGGTCAACGTACTCGTGGTCGGTGATCTCGAGCCGGAGGCCGACGAGACCTACACCGTCGAGCTGACGGTGCCGGTCAACGCCACCATGGGCGACCCCAGTGGCGCGGGGACCATCATCGACGACGACGCCTGGACCTGGTTCGTCGCCCCCGACGGCCACGATGGCAACGACTGTCTGACCACGACGACGGCGTGTCTGACCATCTCGGAGGCGGTGTCGAGGGCGAGAGATGAGGATCTCATCAACGTCGCACGTGGCGTCTATGCCGAGCACATCGTCCTGCCCTTCAATCTCACGCTCATGGGTGAGTTACCCCTCGGAACGGTCATCGACGGCGGTTCGACGGGGACGGTCGTGAGTGTCGCCCCCGTCACCACGATCATGATGCGCGGCTTCGAGATTCGTAATGGTGCGACCGGCGGCATCGCCAACCAAGGCGATCTCACCCTCGAGGACAGCTGGGTTCACGGCAACGGCGACGGCACGCCCTCGAGCTTTGGAGGCCTTGACAACCAGGGGACGGCCCGCATCGACAGGGTCGCCCTCAGCAACAATATCGGCGGCATCGCCGATGGCGTGTCCAACTCAGGACAGCTCACCATCCTGAACTCGACCATCGCAGAGAACAACGGAGCCGGCGGGCTGGGGGTCGACAACCTCCCGGGCGCGAGCCTCGATCTCGTGTACTCGACCGTGGCGGCCAACGGCGGCCTCGGCATCAGTATCGGCGATCCGGGTTCCACCTCGTTGCGCGGCACCATTGTTGCCGGGCACACGACGACCAACTGCGACGGCGCCGTCGTCACCCTCGGTCACAACCTCGAGGATCGCAGACAGCTGCGGCCTACAGATTGGCGCCGGTGATCTCGTCGCCACCGATCCGCTGTTGGCCCCTCTCGGCCACAACGGCGGCTCTTCGCCGACCATGGCCCTCGCCACCGCGAGCCCGGCCGTCGATGCCGCCGAGGCCGTCGGCCTGCCGGCAACAGATCAGCGCGGGGTCGACCGGCCTCTCGACGGTGACCTCGACGGCACTCCGGTCGGTGACATCGGCGCCTACGAACTCCTCCACGGAGCCATCTTCGACGATGGTTTCGAGAGCGGCGACACTTCGGCTTGGAGCGGATATGGACGATTCCACCACCGAAGACCCGGACGGATACTCCACGGCATCGAACGCCGGAAGTCGGCGCGCGATCCTACGGGCGGTGCTCGGGTTTGCGGCCGCGGTTGCGGCCGCGTCCACCGTCGCGGCGCAGGCTCCGATCGCGGTGGACGACGCCTTCAGCGCGAGATCCGGGATCCTGCTCCAGGTCGAAGCCCCGGGTGTGATGGAGAACGACTACGACTTCGGTGCCGAACCGCCGCCGCCGGCTGACGCAATGGCAACCCTTGCCTCCCGACGTGGGTTTCGGCGTGCTGGCGTTCAACGGCGACGGCTCGTTCGACTACACCTCCGACGTGGGCTTTGTCGGGAGTCGATACCTTCAGCTACTCCTTTGTGGACGGCTCGGGAACAAGCAACATCGCGACGGTCACGCTCACCGTCGACGGCTGCGAAGCGGGCGGCGCACCGACCCAGTGGGTGTGCTGGGTCGAACAGTCCTACCTCGCCAAGGTGGCTGAGCTCGGTCTCAGTACCCTTTCGGAGGGCTTCGAGGACGACGTGGTGTGGGCCGGGCTGCGCGCGCGCCGGACACCGTGCCGAGCGTGCTCAGCCAGGGAGTCACCTGGGCATCCAACTTCTCCTTCAACAACATCACGACCGGTTTCGGAGCGGCGCACAGCGGCAACTGGGGCGTGTACTCGTTGCCGCACGGCGACCAGTCGGGACCGTTGGGGACGCCCATTCACGACGGTTTCACCGGAACCGCCTCGAGTGCGGACGCGCTGCTCGGAGTGGGGGGTTGGCTGGTGGGAAGCCAGATCGGCTCCCGCGTCAGTCTCATCGTCACCACCGACGCCGGCGCGGCAAACACCATCGCCTTTCCGGATCCAAGGCTGGGATACGAGCACAAGTTCTACGGCTTCATCGACACGGCGGGTTTCACGAAATTCGAGGTTGTGGAGACTGATGGCACGGTGGGTCAGCCTTTCTTTGTTCTGGGCGACGACTTTTCGATCGTCCAGTCGGGGATTGACTCGACCCCGCCGCGGGTCGTCGAGATCGGCTCGTGGGAGGACACCGGCGACGGCGTCCTGTCCGAGGGCGAGGCCACCGACGTCGCCATCATCGAGCTCGCGGTGCGTTTCAGCGAGACAGTACGGGACTCGTCGGGCGACACCGACCCGGACGACGCGACCAATCCGGCGAACTACCTGCTCTTCGACGACGGCGGAGACGGCTTCGACACCGTCGACTGTGCGGGCGGTGTCATGACTGGAGACAACCAGATTCCGGTCACGGTCTGGAGCTACACCTCCGGGAACCCATCCGAGACCTTGCTCGAAGTCAACGGTGGCTTGGAGCTGCCGGTGGCGAATTATCGGCTTCTGGTCTGCGGCACCACGTCCATTGTCGACTGGGCGGGAAATGTCCTCGACGGCGACGGCAACGGCGCAGGCGGCGATGATTTCGTTCGCAACTTCGCGGTCACGGCGCCGGTCAATCATCCACCCACGGCGGATGCGCAGTCGGTTTCGACCGCCGAGGACACCGGGCTCGGGATCACCCTGACGGGCTCCGATCCCGATGGTGATCCGATCACTTTCGCGATCGGTACCGCGCCGACCCACGGCGTCCTTACCGGGACGCCACCGAGTGTGACCTACACACCGGGACCGAACTACTTCGGCCCCGACAGCTTCACCTTCACCGCGAGCGACGCGACGCTGACCTCGCTGCCGGCGACGGTGTCGATTACGGTCACCGCCGGTCAACGACCGGCCGACCGCGGACGACCAGTCGGTGTCGACTCCTGAGGACACCGCGCTGGGGATCATCCTTACCGGCGGTGACGTCGATGGTGATGCCCTGAGCTTTGTCATCGGGACGGGACCAACGCACGGTGGGCTGAGCGGCACGATCCCCAATTTGACCTACACCCCGGATGCCGACTACCACGGACCGGACAGCTTCACCTTCACGACGACCGACGGACGCTGACCTCGGCGCCGGCGACGGTGTCGATCACGGTCACACCGGTCAACGACGTCCCGCTGGCGGTGGACGACAGCTCCGCCACCGACGAGGATGTGGCGATCAGCATCGCGGTGCTCGTCAACGACGCGCTCGGCGACCCGCCGACGACGATCACGTCGGTGACCCAGGGGACGAGCGGGTCGGTGGCCATCGACCCGGGCGCGACCACGGTGAGCTACACGCCTGATGCGAACTTCCACGGTCTCGACAGCTTCACGTACACGATCACCGATGTCGATCTGCAGACGAGTATGGCGACGGTGTCGATGACGGTGAACCCGGTCAACGACATCCCGCTGGCCGCGGCTGACAGCGCCACGACCGACGAGGACGTGGCGATCAGCATCGGGGTGCTCGTCAACGATGCGCTCGGCGATGAGCCGACGACGATCACCGCCGTGACCCTGGGCACGAAGGGCTCGGTGGCCATCGACCCCGGCGCGACATCGGTGACTTACACGCCGAATGCCGACACCAACGGCGCGGACAGCTTCACCTACACGATCACCGATGCCGATCTGGAGACCAGCATCGCGACGGTGTCGATGACGGTGAACGCGATCAACGACGCACCGGTGGCCGACGCGGGTCCCGCCCAGACGGTCTTCGTGACCGACACCGTGACCCTGGACGGGAGCGGCTCGAGCGATGTCGATGGTGACACGTTGACCTACGCGTGGTCGTTCTCGTCGGTCCCGACGGGCAGCACGGCGACGCTTTCGAGTCTGACGGCGGTGATGCCGACCTTTGTGGTCGATCTTCCCGGCGACTACATCGCCGAGCTCATCGTTTCGGACGGTGTGCTCTTCAGCCTCGCCGACACGGTGACCATCAGCACCGACAACTCGCCCCCGGTGGCCGATGCGGGTCCGGATCAGTCGGCCTTTGTGACCGACACGGTTTTCCTCGACGGCACCGGGTCGTCGGATGTCGACGGTGATCCTTTGACCTATGCCTGGTCGTTCTTCTCGGTCCCGGCGGGAAGCGCGGCGACGCTTTCGAGTCTGACGGCGGAGATGCCGACGTTTGTGATCGATCTGCCGGGGACCTATGTGGTCCAGCTCATCGTCAACGACGGGCGGTCTCGAGCGCGCCGGACACGGTTTCCATCAGCACCGACAACTCAGCGCCCGTCGCCGATGCCGGCGTCGACCAGACGGCGCTCGTCACCGACACCGTCACCCTCGACGGCACCGGGTCGTCGGATGCCGACGGCGACGCGTTGACCTACGCCTGGTCGTTCTCATCGGTCCCAGCCGGCAGCGGTGCGGCGCTGTCGGATCCGACGGCGGAGATGCCGACCTTTGTCATCGATCTGCCGGGGACCTATGTGGTCCAGCTCATCGTCAACGACGGGACGGTCTCGAGCGCACCGGACACGGTCTCCATCAGTACCGATAACTCGGCGCCCACGGCGAACCCGCAGTCGGTCTCGACCGCCGAGGACACCGGGCTCGGGATCACCCTGACGGGCTCCGACCCTGATGGTGATCCGATGAGCTTCGCCATCGCCACGGGTCCGACCCACGGCGTCCTTACCGGGACGCCACCGAGTGTGACCTACACACCGGGACCGAACTACTTCGGCCCCGACAGCTTCACCTTTACCGCGAGCGACGCGACGCTGACCTCGTTGCCGGCGACGGTGTCGATCACGGTGACACCGGTCAACGACCGGCCGACCGCGGACGACCAGTCGGTCTCTACTCCTGAGGACACCGCGCTGGGGATCATCCTTACCGGCGGTGACGTCGACGGTGATGCCCTGAGCTTTGTCATCGGGACGGGACCAACGCACGGTGGGCTGAGCGGCACGATCCCCAATTTGACCTACACCCCGGATGCCGACTACCACGGACCGGACAGCTTCACCTTCAGGACGACGGATGGAGCGCTGACCTCGGCGCCGGCGACGGTGTCGATCACGGTCACACCGGTCAACGACGCACCGGTGGCCGACGCGGGTCCCGCCCAGACGGTATTTGTGACCAACACCGTGACCCTGGACGGGAGCGGCTCGAGCGACGTCGATGGTGACACGTTGACCTACGCGTGGTCGTTCTCGTCGGTCCCGACGGGCAGCACGGCGACGCTTTCGAGCCTGACGGCGGTGATGCCGACCTTTGTGGTCGATCTTCCCGGCGACTACATCGCCGAGCTCATCGTTTCGGACGGTGTGCTCTTCAGCCTCGCCGACACGGTGACCATCAGCACCGACAACTCGCCCCCGGTGGCCGATGCGGGTCCGGATCAGTCGGCCTTTGTGACCGACACGGTTTTCCTCGACGGCACCGGGTCGTCGGATGTCGACGGTGATCCTTTGACCTATGCCTGGTCGTTCTTCTCGGTCCCGGCGGGGAGCACGGCGACGCTTTCGAGTCTGACGGCGGAGATGCCGACGTTTGTGATCGATCTGCCGGGGACCTATGTGGTCCAGCTCATCGTCAACGACGGGACGGTCTCGAGCGCGCCGGACACGGTTTCCATCAGCACCGACAACTCAGCGCCCGTCGCCGATGCCGGCGTCGACCAGACGGCGCTCGTCACCGACACCGTCACCCTCGACGGCACCGGGTCGTCGGATGCCGACGGCGACGCGTTGACCTACGCCTGGTCGTTCTCATCGGTCCCAGCCGGCAGCGGTGCGGCGCTGTCGGATCCGACGGCGGAGATGCCGACCTTTGTCATCGATCTGCCGGGGACCTATGTGGTCCAGCTCATCGTCAACGACGGGACGGTCTCGAGCGCACCGGACACGGTCTCCATCAGTACCGATAACTCGGCGCCCACGGCGAACCCGCAGTCGGTCTCGACCGCCGAGGACACCGGGCTCGGGATCACCCTGACGGGCTCCGACCCTGATGGTGATCCGATGAGCTTCGCCATCGCCACGGGTCCGACCCACGGCGTCCTTACCGGGACGCCACCGAGTGTGACCTACACACCGGGACCAAACTACTTCGGCCCCGACAGCTTCACCTTTACCGCGAGCGACGCGACGCTGACCTCGTCGCCGGCGACGGTGTCGATCACGGTGACACCGGTCAACGACCGGCCGACCGCGGACGACCAGTCGGTGTCGACTCCTCGAGGACACCGCGCTGGGGATCATCCTCACCGGCGGTGACGTCGACGGTGATGCCCTGAGCTTTGTCATCGGGACGGGACCAACGCACGGTGGGCTGAGCGGCACACCGCCCGACTTGACCTACACCCCGGATGCGGACTACCACGGACCGGACAGCTTCACCTTCACCGCGGCCGACGCGACTCTGACCTCGGCGCCGGCGATGGTGTCGATCACGGTCACACCGGTCAACGACGCCCCGGTGGCCGACCCGCAGTCGGTCTCGACCCCGGAGGACACCGGGCTCGGGATTACGCTGACCGGCTCGGATACCGATGGCGATTCCATCACGTTGGAGGTCGTGACCGGGCCGACCAACGGTGCGCTCACTGGCACCGAGCCAAACCTGACCTATACCCCGAACAGCGGATATGTCGGTCCCGACAGCTTTGTTTTCAGGGCTTTCGACGGATCACTCTACAGCGAACCGGCCGCGGTCTCCATCACAGTCACGCCGGCGGAGCTTTCGGTGCTGACGATCGGCGATGCGAGCGTCGTCGAGTCGGATACCGGCACCACGAGTGTTACGGTGGTGATCAGCCTTTCGCAGCCGAGCTCGGCCAGCATTGCGGTTGATTTTGCGACAGCCGACGGATCAGCGGTGGCGGGTCTCGACTATGTCTCGGACTCGGGAATGCTGACCATTCCCGCTCTCGCAACGAGCTACGAACTCGTCTTGGATGTCATCGGCGATCTGGTCAACGAACTGGACGAGACCTTCACGGTGAGCCTTTCAAGTCCGGTGGGAGCGGTTCTCGGAACACCCTCGACCGGCACGGTGACGATTGTCGACAACGATCCCTGGACGTGGTTCGTCGCGACCGACGGCAACGACGGCAACGACTGCGTGACGGCGCTGACCGCCTGCAGGACCATCTCGGAGGCGGTGTCGAGAACCGCGGCAGGCGATCTCGTCAACGTTGCCCGAGGTGTCTATCTCGAGCACATCGTGCTCGGGGTCGATCTCACCCTCGCGGGCGAGTATCAAAAGGGAACGGTGATCGATGGCGGCGGCAGCGGGGTGGTGATCGACATCTCTCCAGCCACCACGGTTGTGATGAGCCACTTCGAGATCCGAAATGGTGCCAACGGTGGTATTGCCAACCATGGCGATCTCACCCTCAGCGACAGCTGGATTCACGACAACGGTGACGGATCACCATCGACATTCGGGGGCCTCTCGAACCTCGGTTCGGCGCTGATCGACCGAGTCACCGTCTCCGCCAACCTCGGCGACGGAGTTGGCGGTGTAGCCAACGCGGGCCAGCTCGGTATTTGGAGTTCGACCATCTCCGGCAACGGCGGCGGTATCGAGAATCTCCCGGGCGCGACTCTCGAGATGCACTACTCGACGGTGGCGGCCAACGGCAGCCACGGCATCCTGGTGGGCGGGACGATCTCGCTTCGCGGCTCCATCGTCGCGGGTCACACGACTGCGAACTGCGACGCCTCGGTCGTGACCCTCGGCCATAATCTCGAGGATGCGGACAGCTGCGGTCTGCAGATCGGCGCGGGCGATCTCATCGGTGTTGATCCGCTGCTGGCGCCACTCGATTTCAACGGCGGTTCTTCGCCGACCCACGCAATCATGATCGGGAGCCCGGCGATCGATACCGCCGAGAGTGTCGGCTGCCCGGTCATCGACCAGCGCGGGGTTTCCCGGCCATTGGATGGCGATCTCAACGGCACCGCTACGAGCGACATCGGAGCTTTCGAGTTCATCCCGGGCATCATCTTCGGCGATGGATTCGAGAGCGGTGACACGTCGGCCTGGGGAGGATGAGGCCGGTCGAATATCCCGCGTTTCGTGCGCTACCGACCAGCGATCATCGAGTCCGGATTCCTGGGACTCAGTCGGGAATCACTCGCCCTGAGGATTGGCGATTGGTCGGCGCCTCGGGTGCGCCGGCAGCAAAACAGTAGTAGATCTCGTCGACACCGTAGAACTCACCCGCGAGTGAGTGGGTCAGGGTCACGGTTCTGAATCCCTTGCTGCTGTTGATGATGCCGAAAAACTGACGATTTCCGCTTGGTTCGCCGGAAAATGCCGCCGTGGCCTCATCTCCGGCGTCACTGGCGAAGATGAGATTGCCATCGCCAAAGTCTCCGTAGTCGGTCATATAGAGTCCGAAATGGTTGATGAGGACGTCAAAGCTCAAGGTCGTGACCTGGGGGACGATGAGTTGATTCTCTTCGATGCCCATCCATTGGATGCCGTCGGTGGCAAACGCGCCTTGGTATCGCTGGTTCCAGATCCCAAGTCGCGGTGGATTGTCGGTTGTGACCGTGAAATCGGCCACCGAGACCGCTGTGCTGTTGATTTGATTGAATGCTGCCAGATCTTCGAAGCTCTCGAGCGAAATCGTCCTGCATGTCACGGCATCAAGAAAGGACTCTTTGTCGACGAAGACCGAGGTCTCCTTCGGATTGAATGACTTGATGGCGGGTTGGGGCGGCACGGCCGGCGCCGGGACTGCGCCGGAGGTTTCGGTCCAGGCCCTGGCATGCCTTTCGACCGCGCGAAGATCAGCTGAAACCAGAGGGATGGAAACCACGCACAGAGCTGTTAGCAGGCGCGGCAAGATGGGACGAAAGCAAGAAATTCCGAACATCAGTTCAACCAGCCAATCCCGGGATCATTCCCGGTCGCGGACCATTTGATGTCACTCAAGAGCACGACTGTCAGTATAATCGACGCCGGAGGCTTCTCGCGGGATGATATTTGGCGGCGGCGTTTTCTTGGCGTCCCTCGCCTCGAACCTCGACCTCAATTGACGATGCGATTGGACCGGTTTGGCGGTTCGGGGCGCTGGGAATCGGCGCCGGTGGGTTCGTAAGCCTTCAATCGAGCCATGGACCGCTGCATCTTCTGAACAGAGTCGTGGACGACGCAGCAAAGGAGCTCGCACTCGTCGTTGTCGCCATGAGCACGTGAATCGTCAATGAGCTCCATGAGTTCTTCGCAGATCTCTTCTATACGTCTGACGTTTTTCTTGCTATTCATTGAGCCCTCCGCGGCGAGACCGCAAGTTGTGTCGTTCGCCTTCACGCCTCATAAAGCAATCCCCATGCCATGTTCAGTGTATGAGCGCCACTTTCTGGAAGTTGTAACTGAAATCACGAATCAACCGCGTTTTACTTATAACTCGCGCAGGTCGAGATTTGCCTCCGGTCGCGTCGGTTGACCATAAGTTATTGTTTCTATGTAGTTTGTCCGGCTGGCAAAACTGAGCTGGGGTTTATTCCGCGATAAAACCCCGAACGAACGCTGAATCGTCAATCCGCAAATGACGGCAAATCCGCGGTCGGTTGTTGGACGCGGGAGATCCAACGATTGAGTTCTCTGCGACAGGTGTGTCACATGATACATAGTGTCTCTGCGACAGAATTTCACTCGGCTGCCGTTTCGCCTCGATCGAGGCGAGGTCACAAAGCGTCGTTTGGCTGAGAGATCGATCTGGCACCGTCCTGTCAGATTGGAGCACTGAAGTCGCTCAGAAAACGGTACAGCGTGGCTCGAGAAACACCGAGATGGCGGGCGGCTTCACTCTTGTTGCCCTTGGTGACCTTGAGGGCATCCCTCACCAGTTCTTCGTCGAGTTTGCGGTTCCGAACAACGGGAGTCGGTTTCGCGGGGGCGTGTGCCGAAACCTGGGGCGGAAGGTGTTTGCTGAGAATCGGCACTCCCTGGGATTTGATTGCCGCATAGCGAATGGCGTTTTCGAGTTCCCGCACGTTTCCAGGCCAGTGGTGCTTCAGGAGGGTCTCGATGGTCTCATCAGCGATCCCTGGATGCAGCCGATCCGCCTCGTACGACACCTTCTTGAGGAAGAACGTCGCGAGCTCGGCGATGTCACTCGTCCGTTCACGAAGCGGGGGGACGGTGATCGGTACCACACACAACCTGTAGAAGAGATCGGCCCTGAACCGCCCGGCTTCCACCTCGGACTCGAGATCCCGGTTGGTGGCGCAGATGACACGTGCATCGACCTTGAGGGTGTTCTCGTCACCGACCCGCTCGAAGGTGCCGTTTTGAAGAACCCGGAGGAATTTAACCTGCATCTGTGGGCTCAGTTCACCGATTTCGTCGAGGAAGATCGTACCGCCGTCCGCGAGTTGGAATCGACCCTTCTTGTCTCTCACCGCGCCGGTGAAGGAACCTCTGACGTGTCCGAAGAGCTCACTTTCGAGCAGACCATCGGGTAGGGCGCCGCAATTGACCGGCACGAGAAGCCCATCGGTCCGCCGACTCGTTTCGTGGAGGGCGTTGGCGACGAGTTCTTTCCCGGTTCCGCTCTCGCCCTGAATCAGTACCGGCACATCCAGTGGACCGACCTGCCGAACCGTTTCGAAGAGCTCTTTCATTTGAGGATTGGACCCGACCATTCCGAGAGTCAGTGCATCCTTGATCGGATTCTTAAGGCCACGGAGCCTGGAAATATCCTCGATGATCACGATCGCGTACCGACCGGTCGTGCTGTCAAACGGTGCTGCGCTGAGCGTCAAAGTGATGTCTTCGACCCGATTGTCGATGTTGATCTGAAAATGAGCGCGACCCTTTTGTATACCACCCATCTTGAGCGCCTTGATCGCGAGGTGCCGAGCTCCGCAGGTCTGACAAGGATCGTCGACAACCGGAATAAAGTGGTTGTGGCTCTTTCCGGCGTTGAGGCAGCCGATGGCTTCGCCCTCGCAGGAGCCGACGGCCTGGCCCTGTTCGAGACCGACCGCGTTTTCGAAGATTCGATTGGCGGCGACAATCCGGCGGTCCTCATCGACCACGACCACACCACATGGGATCGCGTCAAAAAGAGTTGCCAGAAATTCCGGTGCCTCTATCAACTTGGAGCGCGGATCGAAGGTCATCATCGTTTCACTCGATTCCCTTTGTTTCGCCAGCTTTCCCCGCCCTCCAAGGATATTCCTGGTCGAATTGATAATGTGATGTGTATCACGGAACAGTTGTACTGTCAAAGAACGAGGTGTGTACAACGAGGGAACAGACTCGGCTCTCAGTCGTTTGTCGGTCCAGCGTTGTTCGTGGTTGCCTGTCCGTTGATGAGAGTCGAATTTTAAAAACGAAATCATTTAATTTCAATAGCTTAGCCAGAGATCATCGAGCCATTTATCAACTCGTGCAGAGGGCCTGATCCACGGCGCGAGCCGACAGAAACGAATGGCCATGATGACCCCAGCTTTCCAGATGCCGTGGTGTCTCATGTCTCAAAAGTGTTTCATCTCGGTCTCCCGAAGACCTCCTCAACACTGCGGCGGAGGCGGGTGTGCGCGGGTTGCCAAACGGGTTCGTCAGGAGTCGACGACCCAGGCGCCGTCGACTGTATCCGGCCCCACGTGCACGACTCGAAATTCGGGGTGCGGTCACGTCGGATCGGTTCAGCCACCGAGGCGGATCAGTATGCGGCACCGCCGGTCGAGATACCAGACCAGGAACCAGAAGTGCTTGAAAGCCGGGTTGCGCGTCTGACGGTGGTGGTAGCGGTAGAAGATCTGTTGCACGATGACTGCCAGCCGAAAGATGCCGTAGACCTCGTAGAAGACCCAGTTGTCGGGTCGCATGCGACCTGACCGTTCGAAATAGGCATCGACGAGTTCCCGACGGGTCAGCATCCCCGGTAGGTTTGTCGGCTGCCGCCGGGTCGAACGAGCCACACGGTCGTCATCGGCCTGAACCCAGTAGGCGAGGCTGTTGCCGAGATCCATGAGCGGGTCGCCGAGGGTCGCCATCTCCCAGTCGAGGACAGCTCGGATCGAGGCGGGGTCGGTCGGGTCGAGAACAAGATTGTCGAGCCGAAAGTCGCCGTGGATAACGCAGGTGGCGACATCGTCGGGGGTGTTCTCGGCCAGCCAACGGCGGACTCGTCTGCAGCTCGGAACATTCCACGTCCGGGCTTTGAGGTAGCGATCGCACCAACCGTCGATCTGGCGTTTGGCGTAGCCCGGGCCTCTCCCGATTTCCTCCAAACCGGTGCCGGTGGGGTCGACGGCGTGGAGTGCCACCAA
>CAVQJV010000028.1:0-32522 GCA_963712805.1 uncultured Acidobacteriota bacterium
GAGCATCGCCTTGCGGTGGTCCCGTAACACGGCGATGGTCGCGGCATAGACCGCGATTGACCGACGGCCACTCGACGTCTTCGGTTCCCCGATCGTCACCTTGCTGCGAGTCTGGGTGATCGTCTGGACGATACGCAGACGGCCGGTGTCGAGGTCGATGTCTTTCCAGCGGAGTCCGATGGCTTCGCCTCGGCGCATGCCGGTTGTGGCGAACAGCACCCACAGTGCGTGCAGGCGATCGCCCGAGACTTCGCGCGACCGTTCGACGAACGTGCGGAGCGTCGACGCATCCCACACGTGGATGCTGTCGGACTTCGCGGCGCGCGAGGCGGGTCGGCCGCATCGGCCGGGTTGCGGGCGAGGCGTGCCCATCGGACGGCATCCTTCAACGCTGGTGCAGGATCGTGTGGATGTAATTGACCGTGCGACGATCGAGTCCCTCGGGCATGTCATCGACCGCTCGGCGCTGCCCCTGCCGACGCAAGAGAGTGGCGAGGGTGTTCTTCGTGATCTCCGACGCCTCCTCAGATTCGGATCGCAACTGCTCGGCGGTTGCCGCAAGTGACAGGCCCTCGGCCCTCAGCTCCTCGGCAAGGCGCACGCGCCACAACTGCCGACGAGTAGCCACGACCGGTTCGTGATGGCAGGCGTCGACCCGACGCGAGCAGCGGACCGCGTAGAGACCGTTCAGCGCGCCGGCGTCGACCTTCACGAGCTTCGTCGTTCCGATGTGAGCGATCACGTGGTTGTGCATGTTGCGCGAGTACGAGTCGAACGTCGACGGCCGCACCGTGTGCTCGATCGCCTTCAGCCAGTCGGTCAGGTACTCGGTGAGCGTCTGCTGTGACGGCTCGACGTACTCGCCACGGTCGAACTTCGAGAGCAGGTCGATCCGGGCCTTCTCCGCCTCGCTCTCGTTCGGAAACCCGAGTGCCACTTCTGGCGGCGCTTACCGGTGAGCGGGTCGGGGTCGAGCTCGATCTTGACGTAGTACCGAGTGTCTCGTTTGACGACGGAACCTCGCATGGTCAGTCCTCCTCAGCTCCGCCCTGGAGCGCTTCGCGCAGGTCATCGATCGAATCGAGCTCGTCGAACCCGCCGCCCGCCGAGATGCCCTCTCCCGATCTTGTCGAGCGAGTTCGATGAACGGCCGCACGAGTTCGTCACCTTCGGCCAACCGCTCGAGCGCTTGGTCCGGGTCCTTCTCTCGGAGCTCGGCGAAGCCGATCGGGGTGAGCTTCACGAGTTCGACGAGTAGAGCTGCCATTCCCATGATCACATCATCCTCGGGTCCAGCGAACTTGGCGAGGGTGGCCTGCTGGAGCGCACGCCGGCGGAGGTCGATCTGCTTCTCCCAGCCGCTGCCCTTGCCGCCTTCGAACGCCCACCGCATCGCGGACCACGTCTCCTCGGTATCGGTCTTGAGCAGCTCGGAGATCCGATCACGGAACGACGCGGCTCCGGGTGGGGTGCCGACGATGAGCGTCGCGAGGTCAGCGGCGCGCAGGAGGTCGGCCTGATCGCCGCTGTTGTCGACCGGCTCGATGAAGTGATCGCTGCAGCCGGGGGGCGGCAGGAAGAACCACCCGATCGGTCGACGGAAGCAGCGGGAGTACGCAACGACTTCGGCGTTGATGTTTCGTGGATTGTGTGCCGGCGAGACGCCGGCACTCCAAAGGACTGAGATCCGTTGCAGGGCTGGCGTCTCGCCGGCCTGCGGTTGACGAGGGTCGGAAATCCTCAGGGTCCAGTTCCTGAATTTGCAGGAGGCTGAGATACGCGGCGCCAATGTTGTGTTGTAGTCTGCGTCTGTGTCCGCCACTCGATCGGTACCCGAGCTGCTGGCGCCCGCCGGCTCGCCCGCCTGTCTGCCCGCCGCGGTAGCCGGTGGGGCCGATGCCGTCTACCTCGGCGTCGGACGCTTTTCGGCGCGAGCCCGGGCGCAGAACTTCGAGCTCGAGTTCCTTGCCCACCACGTCGACTATCTCCACGGTCACGGGCTGCGTTGCTACGTCACCCTGAACACCCTTCTCCGCGATCTCGAACTGCCAGCGGCGATCGCCACGGCCGCCGCGGTGGCAGACGCCGGAGCGGACGCGGTGATCCTGCAGGACCTCGGGCTGTGGCGGCTCATCCGGCGTGAACTCCCGGATCTCGAGATCCATGCGTCGACCCAGATGACGGTTCACACCCCGGAGCAGATCGAGGTATTGGCCGATCTCGGAGTACGGCGGATCATCCTCGCTCGCGAGCTCTCCCTCGGTGAGCTGAAACGCTGCGCCGAGACCGCTCACCGGCGAGGGATCGAGGTCGAGTGTTTCGTCCACGGGGCGCTCTGCTATGCCTACAGTGGGCAATGCTCGATGTCGGCCCTCACGACCGGACGAAGCGCCAACCGCGGGGCCTGCGAACAGTGCTGCCGATTCGACTTCGACGACGGCCATCGTCGGGGACCGCTGCTGAGTCTGAGCGATCTCAACCTCCTCGACCACATCCCGGAACTGGCGGCAGCCGGGGTGAGCTGCCTCAAAATCGAGGGACGGCTCAAGGGTCCCGAGTACGTTTACACGGTATCTCAGGCCTATCGTGCGGCCCTCGACGCCTTCGAACAGGGCACGACCCTCGACAGCGCACCCTGGCAGCGACGTCTCCGCGAGGTCTTCGCCCGACCCTTTACCACCGGGCCCGTCACCGGCGAACTGGGAGAGGAATGCAGGGTGATCGAAGCGGGATCGCGGCGGACCGAGCCCGATGCGCGGCTGCTTCGGGTGTCGCGCTCCAAGGGCACGGCGGAGCTGGCGAGCGATCAGGAGATCCGGGCCGGACAGGGTTTCGCCTATGTACTCGAAGATGGCGGCGAAGGCGGCTTTCTGATCACCCACGCGCGGCAAGACGGTGCGGATCGGTGGCGCTGTGCCGTTCGAATCGCTCCCCGCGGTCCCCACCTGCCCGAGAATCTGGCGCTCCGGCGCAATACCGATCAGGAGCGGGACGCGGACGGCAGGCGAGCCATGGCTCGCTTCGCCCTGTCACCCCCACCGCCTCCTGCTGTCAGCCTCGACATCGAGGTGGAGGCCCGGCTCGGCCGTCCACTCGGGTTGAGGGTTCGGTCGGCCGATGGCCGTTGCGCCGAGATCGACGGTCCGGTGGTGGAGCGCTCCCTTCAGCACCCGCTGGACGAGAGTCTGTTGCAGCGTACCGTCGGCGCGCTGGGTGGCTCCGGTTTTCGACCGGGAGCGTGGACGCTTGAGCTCGATCCGGATGTGTTTGTCCCGGCCTCGACCCTCAAGGCGCTGCGGCGTGAGTTTGTCGAGGATCTGGCTGCACAACCGGTTCCGCCGCCGGAGCGTTGGCAGCTGCCGAAACCCGAACAACGCATCTGGCCGCCGATCCTCGTGGCGGTGGCGGCAGATATCCCGATGGCGCGGAACCTGCTCGCGGCGGGCGCGGACCAGGTCTGGCTCGACGATCCTTGTCTCGATCTGTGGCGGGAGGAGCCGCCGCACCTGGTATCGACCTTTCCCGGTCTGTGGTTGCGCCACCCAGCCACAGCGCCGGTATCGCCTCACCTGAAGAAGCTCGGCCTGCCAGTAGTGGCGGGCCATCTCGGCGTGCTCCGGGCGGCTGTGGAGGCCGGGTTGGAGGTCATCGCGGATGTCGGTCTCAACGTGGCCAACCATGCCACGGCGGACGCCCTGGCGGAGCTCGGAGTCAAGGCCGCGGTTCTGAGCCTGGAGCTCAACGGCGAGCAGATTCCCGAACTTGTGGCCCGCTCCCCGCTCCCCTGTCTCGCGATCGCGGCCGGGCGCCGTCTCCTCATGTCATCACGACAGGATCACGGTCTGGCCGAAGGAGATCGACGCCCGCTGACCGTCGCGCAGGATCAACATCCCTACACCATCGAACGCCACATCGCCGGCGTCACCCTGATCCGCGAAGCTCGGGATTTCAATGAGATCAACAGCTTCGCCACCGCGCTGCCGGGTCTCGCCGGTTTCGTACTCGAGACCGGGGCGATGCCCAAGGACCGGGCGCTTGCGCTGATCAGCTCCGCACTGAAAATCCTCGGTAACTTCGACTTTCGCACACCCGGATGAAAGAACCGGGAGTCCGTGTTAACCCCGGGGACCGAATCGACGGAGGTGTGGCATCAAACATCTGTCTCACTCAATCGTGGTGATCGTGGGAATCAGCAGCCTGGTCGCGTTCGCGCTGGGGTGTGGCGCGGGTCAACCAACCCCGCCCCCCGGCCTCGATGAAGTCCAGTTGGCCGGATGGCAGGCCTACATCGATCTCAACTGTGCGAGCTGTCATGGCGACAATCGCGAGGGCCAGCGATCAGGCCCCCCCCTTGTCGGCCTCAGCAAGCACTGGACCGTCGATAGCCTCGTGGACTATCTCACCGATCCGGACGCGGTGGTCAAGGCCAACCCGCGCCTCGCCTACAAGGCCGAGAAATACGCCATCGGCATGCCCTCGGCGTCCGGCAAGTCACCGGGTTACGGCGGTAAAGCCCGCGCCGAGAAGCTCAGGGCGCTTGCCGAGTACATGTTGGTTGACCTCAAGGAATGACAGCCTTCCACTCTGCCGCCTGCGTCTCATGGCCCTCTCCCGGCGCGGCCTCGGCCCACGTTTGGTAGAAATCGACAAGGGCCTGCACGCTGTCGAGGGTGTCCGTGTTCTCCTCGCCACGGGTGGCGACGAAGAGTTCGTGGCCCTCGAGCAGGTTCTTTTCGGCAACCGCGAAACGGGCCGCGTTGAAGCCGAGACCGGATCGGGCGCGGCCAAGGGTCACCAGTGCCCGGGCGAGCACACGGGCGTTGGCGCCCGCGAACGTGGCGCGGAAGGCGGGCTCGGCCGGGCCGACGAGATCGATGGCCTCGGCGTGCCTTCCCTGGGCCTCGATCACGTAACCCAGGTTGCTGACCGTCATGAGGGTGTACTGGTGCGCTTCTCCGAGCACCCGGGTGAATGTCTCGAGCGCCTCGCGGTAGTGCGGCTCCGCCTCGGCCAGCTTTCCCTGCTGTTTGAGCAGATAGCCCAGGTTGCTGACGGCGACCATGGTGTCCGGGTGCTCGTTGCCGAGCACATGTCTGGTCTTCTCCACCGCCTCGTAGCGGTAGGGCTCCGCCTCGGCCAGTTTGCCCTGTTCGGTCAGGAGGTAGGCCAAGATATTGATGGAAACGAGCGTGTCGGCGGCGAAATCTCCCATGACGCGTCGGCGAGTTTCCAACGCCTCGCGGCAGTACGGTTCCGCATCGTCCAGCTTGCTCTGGTACATGAGAACGGTGCACATATTACTGATGGAGAGAAGGGTGTGAATGTCCTCGTTACCGAGCACCCGCCGCCGGATCTCGAGCGCCTCGCGGCTGTAGATCTCGGCTTCGGCCAGCTTACCCTGGGCCTGGAGCAGGAAGTCCATGCCGCTGATGGATTCCACGGTGTCCGGGTGCTCGTCACCGAGGACACGCCGCCGCCTCTCGAGCGCCTCGCGAAATAGTACGGATCCGCTTCGTCCAGCCGGCCCAGTTCCCGGAGCAGAACGGCCATGTCCTGAATCGACGTCAGGGTGTCCGGGTGGTCGTCTCCCAACACCCGCCGGCGGATTTCCAACGCTTGTTCCTGGAGGGGCAACGCCGAATCGAACATGCCCAGCTGCAGATACTGTGACGCCAACACCTGGCGGAGCGCCGCATCGACCACCGGCTGGTCGGCGAACTCCGTGTCGATGGTCTCGATCGCGGGGATGAAGATCGTCCGGTCAATCAGCCCGCGCGCCACGTCGGTCGAGTTGACCCGGCTCCACTGATTGGTGAAAGTCGCCACCAGAGCGGACCGCTCGGCCTCCGGAATCGGAGGGTCGGCCTTGGCCAACGCCTCGGCGTACTTGGCCGTGACATCCTCGGTCAGCTCATCGCCGGCCTGCGGTGGGCTGATCCGCGCCAGCATGCCGGCCTGGAAGTCCGAGACCGTCTTGAGCTCGTCGGCCCTGGCGGTTGCCTCGGCCTCGGCCTTGACGGCGCGGTCGCGTTGGTCACGGGCCACCGATGCCTGCCAGGCAAAGGCGATCACGCCGATGAGCAGCGCCGCCGCCACCGCGCCCGACCGCGGTCACGACGCCCTTGTTGCGGACGACGAACTTTTTGAAGCGGTACGCCTGACTGGGCGGAGCGGCGTCAACGGCCTCGCCCGACAGGTACCGCTGGATGTCCATCGCCAAACCGTTGGCAGTCTCGTACCGCCGCGAACGCTCCTTTTCGAGGGCCCTCATGGCGATCCAGTCGAGTTCGCCCTTGAGCTGCGATTTCAATTTGTCGGGCGCAGCGCCTCGATTCTCGGCCACCACCGGAGCGGTCGCCGTAATGGACGCGAGCCGGGTGCTCGGTCGCGGCGGATCGACCTCGCGCACCATTCGGTACATCTCGCCGAAGGCGGCGGCTCTCATCTGCCCCGGATCGAGCGGTGTGGTTCCGGTGAGAAGCTCGTAGAGCATGACCCCCAGCGCGTAGACATCGCTTCGGGTGTCGATGTCAATGCTGCCTTCGGCCTGCTCCGGGCTCATGTAGAGGGGCGTCCCGACGAGCTGGCCGTGCTCGGTGAACATGGTTTCTTCGGTGACATGCTGGTCGATGGCCTTGGCGATGCCGAAGTCGATCACTTTGGCGAACGGCCGGCCGTCGTGGGTCGAAACGAGAACGTTGCTCGGTTTGATGTCGCGGTGGATGATCCCCTTGCTGTGGGCGTGCTGGATGCCGTTGCAGACCTGTCCGAAGAGTTCCAGTCTCTGCCGAACCGTGAGCCGGTTCTCATCGGCATAGACCGAGATCGGTTGGCCCTCGACCAGCTCCATCACGAAGAAGGGTCGCCCCGCGTCGGTGGTGCCCGCATCCAGCACCTTGGCGATGTGGGGGTGGTCCATCACCGCGAGGGCCTGCCGCTCCTGCTCGAAACGGCCGATGACCGCCTGGGTGTCCATCCCCAGCTTGATGATCTTCAGCGCGACCCGCCGTCGGACAGGTTCGGTCTGCTCGGCCATGAAGACCGAACCGAACCCGCCCTCACCGATGAGCTGCAGCAGTCTGTAGGGGCCGATGGTCAAACCCACTCCCGACCCCGAGGAATCGGCGGATGTGGATTCGGGAGCCGCCATGGTGGGCGCGTCACCGCATTCTTCCGCCAGATCAGCTGTCGCCAGCAGGTCTGCCAGTTCTGCGCGGAGTGAGGCATCGCCGCCGCATTCGCGATCCAGGATCTCCCCGCGTTCCTCGGGCGGGGCCGAGAAGGCGAGATCGAGGATGTGCTGTTTGTGTTCGTGCTCCGTCATGGTTTGTCCTCCGTCGCCGCCGCTGCTCACCAAAGCGGAAGGTCTGGTTGCGGCCTTCCGAACCACCCCGGGTGGCACGTCGATTCGCTCTGGGAAGCGGCTTGCGCGGAATTATACATCTCAAGATGAGAATCAGAATCAATCAGCGAAAATCCCGCCGATGTTGTTGGTGATGTGGACCCGTTCGGCGGCAAACTCGAACCAGGTCGAGTAGGCATCATCCGGTTCCGTGACCGTCACTTTGCCCGTCCCCGGATCGGCAACCAGCACCGCGGGCGGCTGTTCACCGAACCCACGATCGAGAAGCTCAGATCAGATTCTGATTCGGTGGATTACTGGAGCGACCGGCGATGTTGCTCTCTCTCCGGAGGTTGCGATGCCTGTTGAATTTGATTTTTCCAAGCTCGAAGCGGTGGATGTGCTTGACCTCGCATGTTTCATCGAACGAGAGGCCGCAGAAAACTATGTACAGCTCGCCTCGTGGGCCGAAAAAAACAGCCCCGGCGCGGCAAAGTTCTTTCAACGAATGGCCCGACTCGAGGGTCAGCACGACAGCCAGATCGAGGAGCGCCGGCGCGAGTTGTTCGGCGATCAGCCGCCGCGCTACATCGACAGCGCACCGTGGGAGGTCGAGGTGCCCGACTTCGACAAGGTCGGCACCTCGTTCACTCTCGAGCAAGCCTACGCTCTGGCTCTTGGGGCCGAGGAGCAGGCGGAAGCCTACTTTCGCCAGGCGGTGGACTACATCTCCGATCCTCAGACGGTCTCGATTCTCGAGGATCTCGCTGAAGAAGAACTCGAACACCAGCGTCTCCTCAAGGTCGAAATGGGAGCTCGCTGAGTCAGTCGGCCTTCTCGACGAGGACCGGTGGGAGAACCAGTTCGAGACCTCGCATCGCTTCCTTGATGGCTTCGAGCAGATTAGTATTGCGTTGGGAGACCGGACTCCATCCGTTCGCCACCCATTGATGAGATCGCAACAAGGAGTGTCCTATGCCGCGCACCCGGTTTGCTGACAATTCCCACACCGCATTTTCGATGGTATCGGCGGTTCTTCTGGGTCTGCTCTGTGCTTCGACACCGGTACTCGCACAGAAGACGGCGAAACCCGTCCTGCACGGCAAACACTGGGTGGCGGTGACCGGCAAACCGCTGGCGGCCACCGCCGGCGCCATGATCTTCACTCGCGGCGGCAACGCCGTCGATGCGGCCTGCGCCATGCTGGCGGCCACGTCGACGATGTGGGACACGCTGGGTTGGGGCGGCGAGACCCAGGCCCTGATCTACAACCCGCACACCGGCGAGGTCAAGGGCATCAACGCCCTCGGCGTCGCTCCCACCGGGGCGACACCGGAGTTCTTCAAGGAACAGGGCATGATCTATCCACCGGAGTACGGCCCACTCGCAGCCGTCACCCCGGGAACGCCGGGCGGGCTCATGGTCATGCTGGCCGAGTACGGCCGACTGAGTCTGGCCGAGGTGTTGGCGCCCGCCATGCAGATGGCCGAGGGCTATCCCATCGAAAAATCTCAGGCCGACAATATTGAGCGCCGCCGGGAAGTCCTGTCGCAATGGCCGTACTCGGAGGAGGTGTTTCTGCCCCACCTCGGATGAGAAGAACGGCGATCAGCGCGCGGCCCCGGTGGCCGGCGAGATCTTCCGTCAACCGGACCTCCTCGCGACCCTGCGAAAAACTGGTGGCGACCGAGACCGAAGCCCTGCGCAGGCCGGCAAGAACCGCAAAGAGGCGATCTATGCGGCCTACGACCGCTTCTACCGCGGCGATATCGCCGAGGAAATCGTCCGCTCTACTCGGGAGCACGGTGGTCTGTTCACGATGGAGGACCTCGACAAATGGCAGGTCTACATCGAGGAACCCGTAACGACCAACTACAAGGGCATCGATGTCTACAAGCTGACGACCTGGGTTCAGGGTCCGGTCCTGCTGCAGGCGCTGAACATCCTCGAAGCCCTCGACCTCAAAGCCATGGGCTACAACAGCGCTCGCTATATCCACACCCTCTACCAGGCCATGAACCTCGCCTTCGCCGACCGCGATTTCTACTACGGCGACCCCTATGTGCCGCCGGAGGAACCCATCGCGGGCCTGCTTTCCAAGGACTATGCGGAGCAACGCCGGGGTCAGATCGAACCCGAACGAAACGACCCCGACATCCGACCCGGGTGACCCCTATCCCTTCCAGGATGGGACAAACCCCTTTCTCGACCTGCTGAAAAACTGGAGCCCGATCCCACCGACCGCCGAGGCTGACGGCGTGGATGGCTTCCAGCAGGCCGCCCTGATGACCGACGACGAGAGCTTTGTCGCCGGAACGACATCGATCCAGGCGGCGGATGCGGAAGGCTGGGTCGTGTCGGTCACGCCCAGCGGCGGCTGGATTCCCGCCTTCATCGCCGGCAACACCGGCATCGGTCTTAGCCAGCGCATGCAGAGTTTTGTGCTGGACGAGGCGCATGAACCCGTTCAACGTGGTGCAGCCCGGGCAGCGCCCGCGCGCGACGCTGACCCCCAGTATCGCGATCAAGGACGGCAAGCCCCTGATCGCATTTTCGGTGCAGGGTGGCGACACCCAGGATCAGAACCTGCTGCAGTTCTTCCTCAACATGGTCGAGTTCGACATGAACGTGCAGCAGGCGGTCGAGGCCCACAACATCACCAGCTACCAGATGCAGAGCTCTTTCGGCGCCCACAAGGCCGAGCCCGGCCGATTGCAGGTGACGCCCAAGGTCTCCGAATGGGCGCGCGGCTGAACTGGGTCGGATGGGATACACGGTGGAAACCGTCGACCGCACCTACAGCCCGATCACCGCCATCTACTTCGACCGGGAAAACGGCACCATGTGGGGCGGCGCCAGCGACTACGGCGAGGACTACGGGGTGGCCTGGTAACAGCGCGATCACCGGCTGTGGTGACACGGTCATCAGAGTCACTGCCACCCGACGGGTTCGGGGGCTTGCCACGTGACATCACACCGGATTTGGGCGCCCACGAATGATCTTTGATGCTAGTCTTGCCGGGAGACGCGGCAAACGAGGAGATGGGATCCATGAAAATCGAGATCTTCGAGATGGAACGGATGCAGTCGACCTGGGAAAATGTGGTCGACTTCGACCTGAGCGAGAGCGGCGTGCTTCCGGTTTCGCTGCGCGAGCTGTCGGAGATGGGGCTCGACTTGGAGTGGGCGCTCGACACCCCGTTGACCTATAGCCAGTCCAACGGGACCGTGGAGCTGAGAGAGGCTCTGTCGCGAATCTACCCCGGAACGACCATCGAGAACTTCGAGGTCACGAACGGGACCTCGGAGGCCAACTATCTCAGCGCTCTGACCCTGCTGCAGGACGGTGACGGGTTCGCCCTCGAGGTGCCGAACTACATGCAGCTCTGGGGCGTCCCGAGGAGTCTGGGCGCCGAGGTGAGCACCTTTGCACTGCGGCAGGAAAAGAATTGGGAGCCCGATTGGGCTCAGTTCGAACGCGCCGTCAACCGGAATACCCGCCTCGTCTATGTCTCCAACCCCAATAATCCGACGGGATCGGTGCTGTCCCCCGCCGCCATGGAACGGATCGTCCGACGGTGCGAGGAGATGGACGCCTTCCTTCTCGCCGACGAGGTCTATCTCGGCGCCGAGATCGACTGCCCGCGGACACCCAGTTTCTGGGGCATGAGCGACAAGGTCATCGTCACGAGCGGGCTGTCCAAGGCCTACGGGATTCCGGGGGTCCGCATCGGCTGGATCGTCGGCCCGGCGGATCTGGTGCACGAATCGTGGAGCCAGCACGATTCCGTGACGATCTGTCCGAACAAGCTTTCCGATGCGGTGGCGCGGATTGCGGTGCAGACCGAGAACCGGGAGAAGCTCTACGCACGCGGCCGCGCCCTTCTGCAGCGGAACTCGACGGATCTTCAGCGACTGGGTCGTCGGTTTCGGGGATGGGTATTCCTTCATTCCCCCGAAGGCGGGCGCCCTGGCCTTTCTGAAGTACTCGGCGCCCATACCGAGTCTGGAACTGGTCGAGCGGATCCGCCCCAACCAGAGCACGCTCATCGTCCCGGGAATCCACCTCGGTCTCGAGGGCTATCTCCGCATCTGGCTCGGTGGTGAGCAGGCCTATCTCGAGGAGGGTCTGAGAAGGGTCGCCGAAGAGCTGCCCTGAGGCCCATCCCGAGGGGATGCTCGAAGACCTCTCCTCGCAGGAGAGTCGCGTTCAACGTTTGGTCAGGACCCGGTGGACGAGCTTCGAGATCTGAATGTCCTGGACGGCGACTCCGGTCAGGTCGGCGACGGTGATCTGCGAGTTCGACTACCCGCCCGCAGACCGCGCTCGACGATGACATTGCCGAGTTCGACCACGTCGTCAGGCGTCAGCTCCCCGGTCTTGATCGCGTGACTGATTTCCCCACGCACGAGGCATTGTTCGATGCTGTCGGCGACCACGATGTCCGCCTTGCCGAGGATCGCGGGTTCGAGCTCGTTCTTTTCCTCGAGTGTCCGACCCCATGGCGGTGATGTGGGTGCCTCGTCGGATCTGTTCGGCTCTCAGGAGCGGAGTGCGGGTTGGGGTGGCGGTGATGATGAGGTTGCAGGTGGCGGCAATCTCGTCGCTCGTTCGGGTGGTTTCGACCGAGAAACCGTGCGGTGTCCATGGCCTCACGATAGGCTTCGAGTTCCTCCTCGCCGGTTCCCCAGACGATGACGTCCCGACAGTCGATGATCGGCAGCAGGGCTTCGACCTGCATTCTGCCCTGCACACCGGCGCCGAAGACGCCGATGCGCTCGACGTTGCTCGGTGCGAGGTATCTGGCGACCACCGCGCCGGCGGCGGCAGTGCGGACGTTGGTGAGATGGCACTCATCGAGGAGGATGCACTCGAGTTGGGCGGTCTTCTGGCTGAACACGAGCATCAGACCGTCGGCCTGGGGCAGACCGAGCTTGATGTTGTCGTAGAAACCCGACGCCACCTTGATGACGAAGACGTCATCGTTCTTGATATAGCCGTACTTGATGTGGACGTCGCCCGGCGGGTCGTGAAATACCAGCTCGCCCACCGGCGGCACCACCACGTCACCGTTGGAGTAGGCGACGAATCCCTCTTCGATGGCCGCTGTGACATCGATGCCTGAAGGGCATTCTTGATCTGTTCGAGGTTGAAGATTTCCGGCATGGCGTCCTCTCTCGGGGGAATCTCTGGCAACCACCCTTCTCATTGTTGCACTTTCATGGAAGTGAGTCGCGTCTTGCCCGGGCGGTGACCCACCCGGGCTCCACGCTGCTGGCTCGACCCACGACAAAAAGCAGGACACCGAGAATGTGCTAAATTATCGGCACACCCGAATCTTTTGTGGAAATTTTGGATTTTCGTAATGCAAAAGCCTCCACGAGAATCGATATTGAGGATCAAATGAAGATCTCAAGATGTCAATGGTGCCCCATTACGGCCAGCATCGAGTGTATGAGGACCTGTCTTCAGCACCATGCGACCGACCTCAACCGTCAGCTCGTGCTTCGTCGCTGGGCGTGTTTGCCGCCACCACGGGCGGACACCTTCAAGCCAGACGAAGACGGTCACCGGATGGACGCCCGGAGGGTCGCACCCTAACCGACAATTCCGACCTATACTCGTTCGATGGCAGTCCTTCCCAGCTTCCAGTCCCCTGCCACGGAGGCCCTCAAGCGCATCCACAAGGCCTCGTTCGCATCGAGTTCCCAACGCGACGAACTCATCGAGACGGTTCTTTCCGGCGGCGAAGGGAGTCATCGGCTCCACCGCGTCGAAGAAACCTCCGCTGGGTTCCGATCCTTCTGAAGAACACCGATTGTCGACACCGCGCGGCACATGGTCTTCTCGCGAGGATTCAGCCGGTTGAGATACCATCTATTGAGGAGATACGAGTGGCACCAAACGACGACAAGGATCTTGAGAAGGGCAATCCCGAGAGGGACAAACTCAAGGAGATCATCAAACGGCTGAAAGAGGTGCAGCGAAAGTGCGCCGACACACCGGGAGTGGGCGGCCGCGGGAACACCGCTGTGGTGGGTTTGACCGCCATCCTTTCGGAACTCGAATCGTCCCTCGATCCGGGCTCCGAACTCATGGAAGTCGAGATTCTCGATCTTCGACTCGCGACGGTCGAGGAGATGTTCGAGGCCACTGGTTCTCCCGGCGTCGCTCGAGTCCTCTCCAGGATCCGGACCTCACTGGCGATCCCATCAGAGGACACCGGCAAGGAGGAGGAACCACCTCCTCCTCAGAGATTCCAGCCGTCGCCAACCTCCGCTGTCCGACGGCGCAGACCGAAACCGAAGACCCGAAGGAGCCCCGCCCCGGCGCCGCCCCCGAAACGGCGTTTCGGATGGCTGTTTGTGGCGATCCTCATCCTCGGTGCGGCCGCGGTCGCAGCGTTGATGTATCAACAGCAGCTCGGCCCGTGGGCCACGTCGTCGGCTTCGTCCGATCAAGCCACGATCGAGAGGCCGTTGATCCCCTGGAGATCAACGATTACCGACTCGGCCACGGCCCCCTCGGGATCCGGGTCCGGCCACGGGATCGATCTCAAAGAGGAGGACATGGCGCGGTTCACCTTCGAGATGAGCCTTGCCGAGTCGAGCCTGCAGGAAGGGAATATCAACGAATCCCTCCGCCACTTCGCCGCCGCTGCGGCCATCGACCGGCAGCACCGTCGTGTCGTCGCCATGGGCAAAATCCTCGTCGCCGCCATGCTCCAGGATGCGGATCAGGCGTACGACAATGGCGACAGAAACGCGGCGGGCAAGAGAGTCGAGAACGCACGCAGTATTGCCAGAGGCCTCCAACTCGTCGGTGCTCCGAGCGAAAACAACACCCAGCCGAGCGCCACGACGGCTCGGTTTGAGGACATTTCGCCCCGCGATGGTGAGGCGCTCTCCCAAGCGGTCGGCCACATGGTGCGTCTGACCCTCAAGTCTCGGGACATCATGTACGGCTATCTCATCCAGATCCGGGACGACCTCCTGATCCTCGATGCCTATTCCGGACCCGACGGCCCGGGAATCGACTCCTCTTCATCGATCCTCGACTCGACGATCAGAGAGGTACGGGTCTACGACGTGGGCTGACCCTCCTGCAAGATTCGAGAATCAAACACTGAGGTCTTCCGACCCTCCTCACCGGCAGGCCGGCGAAACGCCGGCCCTACAATGGATCTCAGCCCTTTGCAGTGCTGGCGTCTCGCCGGCACAAAGACCACGAACCATCGTAAGAGAGGGTTGTTGCAAGAGGCTCGGCTTCAACCCCGAACCTTCTTCGCGAACACGCTCGGCGCCAGGCGAAACCACTCGATCAGGTTGAACGCCGCGAAGAGGCAGCGAGAATCCTGCCCAGATGGACTCATTTGAAAGATCCCATCGACAGGCTGAGCCAAAGCCGACCAGAAACCGACAACTCCTGTAGAATCATCAAATGATAACAAGACTGAGTCCTGATCGAGTTCCCGATTGAAGATCGCAGCTTCATACTGATGATCCGACCCGACTACAGCCGCGCGGAGTGGCGTGTCGCCGAATACGGACCCGCCTCCTCTCTCCGACCGGGCGATTGGGGAGTTCTTCCATCGTCGGGCCATCATTGTCTCTTTCGACTCGTCGGACAACTCGATTCGGCCGCCTGGAGCACCGGATTCTGAAACCTCCCCGGCTTCGCCTGACCATCGTGTTGACCTTCGTCGCCGCTGCCGTAACGGCGGCTGCGAGCGCCGGTGAGACCCGGCAGTGGCGATGGAGCGGAGTCGAACGGGTGGTGGCGGTGGGCGACGTCCACGGCGCCTTCGATGAGCTCGTGACCATCCTCGAGGAGTCGGAACTGGTTGACGAGGAACTGCGGTGGATCGGCGGCGCGTCCCACCTCGTGATGCTCGGCGACATCGCCGATCGCGGGCCCCGACCGCGCGACTGCTACGACCTCGTCATTCGTCTTCAGGAGGAGGCCGACGACGCCGGCGGCCGCCTCCACTTTCTACTCGGCAACCACGAAATCATGAATCTGGTGGGTGATCTGCGCTATGTGGCGGACGAGGACTTCGCGTCCTACGCGGGCCATGAAGACGACGCCGAGCGCAAGCGAGAAATCAGGCGGCAGAAACGGTACGCGATCTCCAATAATCGCGATCCGCGGCACCGCGAGGCCCATATCCGCAACTCGTTCCCCGACGGATATTTCGCCAGACATCACGCCTTCTCCCCTACCGGAAGGTACGGCCAGTGGCTCCTCGAACAGCAGATCCTGATCGAGATCAACGACATCGTCTATGTTCACGGCGGCCTCCCGCCCGGTCTCCTCGAGATCGATCCCGACGAGATCAACACCATGATCCTCGACAATCTCATGAGCTATCTCAAGGCCGAGGCCAGGCTGGTGGAGACCGGCGCCCTGCCACCGGAAATGGCGTGGAACAAGCGTCTCGCCCTCGCTCGGAGATTGACCATCAGAAGCGAGTCCCAGAGGGAGATCGACGCCGCGACAAAAATGATCGAGCTGAGCAACGAGTGGCCCTTCTTTGTCAATGGTCCGCTTTGGTATCGCGGCACCGCACTCAGCCCGGCGGAGACCGAGGAGGAAGTCGCCACCCGAGTCCTCGAACACCTCGACGCGACGACCGTCGTCATCGGCCATACACCGACCCACACCGGTCTCATCTCCACCCGTTTCCGGGGCGCCGTCATCCAGGCCGACACCGGGATGCTCACCGCTCACTACGGCGGTCGCCCATCGGCGTTGGAGCATCGCGGCGGTCTTCTCTTCGAACTCTACCCCGGCCGGCAGCCGGCCCCACTCGCGGCACAGCAGTGGGAACTGACGGCCGGACTGTTCAACAACGACGCCGAGATCGAGGTCTTCCTCGCGACCGCGCCCGTCGTCTTCGTCGGAGAGTTGGGAAGCGGATCAACCGGGCCCATGCGGGTTGCGCTTGCCGACAACGGTCGTCGAGGCCGGGCGATCTTCAAGACCGTCAGAACAACCGGCCCGGCGCCTTCCGACAACGGGATCCGTTCGTGGAAGGACAGCTACGCCCACGAGGTCGCCGCCTATCGAATCGATCGTCTCCTCGCCCTCGGGATGGTCCCACCGACGGTCATTCGGAACATCAACGGGGTCGAGGGATCGCTCCAGATCTTTGTCGAAGGCGCCATCAACGAGGTCAACCGCGACCAGGAAGACCTCCGTCCGCCGGACGACGCCGAGATCGAGCGACAGCTCGCCCGGGCTCAGGTTTTCGACTGGCTCATCCTCAACCCCGATCGGCCCGACGACGATCTGCTCTACACCGCCGACTGGCAGGTTCACCTCATCGATCACAGCCAGGCTTTTGTGCCGCCCACACGGGGGCACCATGGGGCCCGGCTCCGGGTTCCGAATATGGACGACGATCTCAAGGCTCGGGTCGATTCCCTCGATGACGACGAATTGACCGCCGCAGTTGAAGACCTTCTCGAGGCTGCAGAACTCGAAGCGCTGTTGGCACGATTCAAAAAGGCGAAGCACCGATAGTCGAAGTCTGGGTCGCAAACACGATCATTGACGCAAGCTGCGATATCGGCGCCTTCGAGGTCGGCGCTCTCAAGTCGCTGCTCTTCGCGAACGGATTCGAATCCGGCAATACCAGCGCATGGTCGGCGACCGTCCCTACCATGAGGAGGACCTTCAAGCACCGGTCACCCGATCAGGGCTGAACGACGGACCACCCCACGGTGTCGCCGGACTCGAATCCGTCGCTGAAGATGCCGGTGGTGCTCGATTCCGACTCCAGCCCGTGGAGATAGCCGTAGAGCGCCATCTTTCCACGCATGGTCTGGCGAGGCGTGAACTCGGTGTGCGCCCAGACCCAACGCGAGGGGAAGGTGCTCTCACCCCGGGGCCAGTTGTCCGGCACGCCGGTCGGGTAGCTCTCCTCGTACAGCGCAGACGGTCTCCCCATCACCATCCCTGGCGCCCAGTCGCTGAGGTTGAGATACGGGGTGTGCCCCGGGTGGACCCCCGCCACCCCGTCGTCTCGCCCGGAGGTATAGACCGAGAGTCCTTGACAAAGGAGGAGCAATGCAGATCGAACATGCACCGACGAGTCAACGAGAAATATGCATATCGGCAGGGTACGGCCGAATAGTGATTTGTTTGAGTCGTCACTTCAGGATGCTTCTCTTTGCGTTGTACTGCGAGCGGATTTCCGAAAACTCACGGTGGTCGAACTTGAGTTCCGTGGCGATCTTTCGAACCTCGCTCTCCTCGACCAACGAGATGGAATCGTCGGCGGCAGAGACCTCGAACAAACAGTGCAGGAGGCGTTCCTTCTGGTCACGGTCGGAGATCTTGTTGAACTCACGGGTCACGAGGTAGTTTTCGGTACCACCCTTGAGAAGCTGCTGCGACTTGGCGATCTGGACGACGAGGACGGATTGCGCCTCGGTCAGCCCTCCGACCTCTCGGACGACACTTTCCATCCTCCGGATCTCCTCCTCGCTGATCTCCATGTCCGAGTTGGCGACCCTCGCGAGAACAAAGGCGAATGCGGCGAGGTACCTTGCCTCATCGACATCGAGGAGATCGAGTTCACGGGTGATCCGGCGCACGGTTGCAGTGTCGCTGGAAGCCTGCGTCGCCGCGTCGTCCTTCTGACCGAACAATTTGCTCAATAACGAAACCACATCCACCTCCGAGCGCGAAAATCTACTGCAACTGGAGGGTTCAACCCTCTTCGGCTCCACGGCATTTCATGATCGCTTCATTGGATCTGAACCCGGGAATCTCGGGGACCCATGGTGCTACACTCCGTCCATGGATACCGACATTCCTGTTCCCGCCGCGACATCCGCATCGGACGTCGGTGACGGCCGGTGAGATGGAGGCCGGAGTGAAACAAGCGATCGTGATCATTGCCTTGGCAGCCGCCCCCGCCTTTGCAGACGACATCTACCTACGCGGAGGCGGCCAGATCACCGGCCAGATCATCGAGCAGACCGACGACTCGGTGACGGTCGATATCGGCGGCGGGACCATCTCGGCGAAAATGTCATCCGTCGTCAAAATCGAAAAAAACAACTCGCCGCTTCAGGAGTATCGGGAGCGGGCCGCGAAGATCCCCGCCGGTGATGCCGAGGCGTGGCGGGAGTTGGCCCGGTGGGCCAAGGGGTACTCGCTGTCGAGCCAGGCGAGAGCAGCCTACCGGGAGGTCGTGGCGATTCTGCCCGACGACGAAGAAGCGAACAAAGCCATCGGTATGGTCCAACTCAACGGCAAGTGGGTCACCGAGGAGGAAGGTTACCGCGCTCGAGGGTATGTGCAGTTCGAGGGCAAGTGGATGACCCCGGCGGAGCAGCAATCCATCGTCGCGGAACGTCAGGCGCAGCAAGCCCAGGCGGAGGCCAATCGCCAAGCAAACGCGGCCAAGGTCGAGCAGATCGAGACCCAGGAGCAGGCGGACAAGAAACGTCAGGAAGAAGAGCGCAACCAGTTGGATGCGAACAACAACTCCTATTACAACCCCAACACCGTCTACTGGGGCTGGGGTGCGGGGCCGGGGACCTGGCACAACCCGAACCAACAGCCGCAACAGTGGCCGCAGAATCCCGCCACCCGGGGGCGATGATGAAACGGGAGGCACCCATGAATCGTTACCTGAAAGCACTCCCTCTCCTCGGCGCGCTCTTCGTGGCGTGTTCGTCTCCCCCGCCTTCTCCGGTTGACGAGATCGTCACAGCGAACCTCACCGCCCGCGGCGGGATGGAGGCGATCCAGGCCCTGCAGTCGATCCGAGCGACCGGGATGGCGACCGCGAGCGGCGGCCGAATCGCGCGGGTGGTCCAGGAGATCAAACGGCCCGGTTTTTACCGCCTCGAGTTCTCCTCTCAGGGTACGAAGGCTGTTTTCGCACACGATGGCCAAATCGGTTGGCACGTCGCGCCCATGCAGGGGGTCTTCGAGCCCCAGCTGATCACGCCGGAGAACAATTCTGAGGCGGGCATCGATGAACGCGACATCGAAGGACCTCTCGTCAACTGGCGGCAGAAGGGACACACGGTCGAACTCGTCGGCCGTGAGACCCTCCCCGGCGGCGAGGCGGACAAGCTCGAGATCAAGCTCGCCGACGGCGGAGTCCGCTACGACTACGTGGATGTCGCATCACACCAGGTGGTCCGGTCGGACAAGACGAAGACGATCGCGGGGCGAACCGTGCTGATGGAGGCGACGTATTCGGATTTCCGCGAGGTGGGTGGACTCTCCTTTCCCCACCACATCGAGACCCACGTCACGGACCGGCCCGAAACCATCACGATCATTGTCGAAACGGTCGAACTCAACCCCGATCTCGACGACTCGCGGTTCCGCTTCCCCGAGTAGCGCTCGCACAGGAACCCACTGAAGTCGGGTCAAGCCGGTTCGAGTTCACTCGATGACCGCAACGGGATCTGAGGCGATCTGAGGGCTCAGGGTTCGAGCACGGTTTCCGACACCGATTGGGCCTCGAAGATGCGGAGTTCACTGATCATCGAGACGGGGATCGTCGTCGAGTACTGCGCGCCGCCTCCCGCAACCCCGCTGTGAATTTCGACCAGCAGGACGTCGTCCCCGAAGGTCTCGAGCCGGCCGAAGAGCACGTCCCCGTAGATCGACGTGACCCGAACCGCGCGACCCACCGCCCTATTGAATGCACCCGGGTCACCAGGTGTGACGTCTTCAAAACGGGTCATGAGTTCATGTTTGCGAGCCGTATGGTCGATCTCCGATGTATCGAGATAGAGGCCCCTGGCGATCCGACGCGCATCCTCGACCCGAGCGGCGGCGACGTCCCATCGGGTGTCGTCGAAAGCCTCGTCAGCCTCCCTCAACAGGAGATCGATCAAGGTCCCGGCTGCCTCGTTCAACCGTCTGTGGTGACGATCGATGGCCGCCGCGGCGGCAAAGTGGCTCAGCGCCGAATCCAGGTCCGCGGTGCGCATGGCGCTTTCGGCGAGGGCGATTTCGCTCGAGAAGCGTTCCATCAGGGCTTCCTCGTATTCAGCCGCCCGATCAACAACGGCCGGGTCGAGAATCGGATCCGGCCCAGGCGCTGACTTCGGCTCCGTCGGCTCCGGGGCCCGCACCTCTTCGACAACGGGCCCATCGACTCCGGCGCCGGGATCCGACGGAGTCTGTTCTCGGCGGCTGAAGGTGATCCAGGCGACGGCAACACAACAAGTGATCAGCACCACCTTCACGAGCCACCCCGAATCGCGCTGCCTGTCTTCGGCGGCGGCCCGGAGGTCCCATTCATCCGCGTCGTCGTCGGACGGCGGCGGCCGCGTTGCCTTTGAGGCGGCCGGCGGCACATATCGTCGCGGCGGTGGGGGGGCGCTCTCGGCCGTCGAGTATTCGACCGGTTCTACGAGGGAGTTGCGAACGCCGGCGACGACATGCGCATATCCCGGAAAACCGACCGCCTCGATCATCTGTTCTACCGCCGCCATGCGAAAACCGAGACCGCTGAAGTCGACCGGCCTTCCGCCGGGCTTCAACGATCCCTCCAGATCCACGATGATCGAATCGAGGCGCTCCTCGGCCAGGGCGAACGGCGCTCCGTCCCCGGCATCGAGGACAAACCTCCGCCGGACCTCCCTCAGCCGAGTGACGGATTCCTTGATCCGGTGCGCCTCGACGCCACCGGGCCCGACGATTTCAGCGTTGATCGGTGACACCTCACATCCCCGACCGATGGTAGCTCACCACCACCTCGATCGCGGTGATCCAGCCATCTTGACGGCTCGAATCCGATTTCACTACCGGTCTGCCGAGATCCGAATGAGCGTTGGCGCCGTTTTCAATCGCGTCCGTCCGATCAAAGTTGACAAAAGGTTGCGGTTGACATATGGTTGCCATGGAGGCAGCCATGGGTGGCGACACTGCTGAATTGACCGATCTCGCGCCGAGCGAGGCCGCGCGCGTCCTGGTCCGAAACGCGGACGAAGCATGGCTCTCGGAACTCCAACGATCCCTCGATCGGCAAACCGCACGTGCCGGTTTCGACCGCGTGCTCGCGGTGTGGAATCTGAGCCAGACCGATACGGCACTGTTGTTCGGAGTCACCCGGCAGGCGATCGCAAAATGGCGGGCTCGGGGCGTTCCGGCGAGTCGGATCGAAGCGGTGGCCGATCTCTCGGCGGCAACCGATCTGCTCATTCGCCATCTCAAGCGCGACCGCATCCCGGCCGTGGTGCGCCGCGGTTCGGCCCACCTCGGCGGTCAGTCATTGCTCGATCTCGTCAACGAGGGCCGCACCCGTGAGGTTCTCGTCGCCTGTCGTGCGATGTTCAGGTTCGGCGACGCGCACTAGTGCGCAGCGAGATTCTCCCCGAGGGCCGGATCTGGTACCGGATCGCGGAAGCCGACTGGATCGATCCTCTCGACCCGAGCTTTGCCGCCGTTGTCGGCGGCCGCTGGAATCCGCCCGGCAGCCACCCGACCCTCTATCTCAATGAAGACCGGATCACCGCTCGGCTCAATCTGAAGGGGTTCATCGACGAGTGGCCATACGACCCCGAAGACCTCCTCGACGAGGCGGGCCCTGTTCTGGTCCATGCCACCCTGCCTTCCCAGCAGCGCGTGGCGGATGTCCACACTCGACCGGGAGTGGCGGCGGTTGACCTGCCCCCCACCTACCCGCTCGATGCTGGTGGCCGAATCGTCGAGCACGCGGTCTGCCAACCCATCGGCACGAAAGCAAAACAAGCGGGTCTGCGGGGCGTTCGGGCAAGATCCGCCCGGGCCCCCGATGGCGGAGGCCGCGAACTCGCCTGGTTCCCCGCCACCCGGGGTTCCCGAGCTCGAGCCCGATTGATCCAGTCCTTCGAGACCTGGTACTGGAGCTAGCGGCGTCGTGGAAACCAGGGAACGAGCTTTGGAACCTCAGCCTGAATCTCGCGGTAGTCGCTACGCCGCTCGATCATCCGGGTCTCGATCAGCGGAAGGCTGACCAAGAGGAAGAGAAGAGTCACACCGAACGGGCCGAAGACGGTCCACCAAGAGCCGGGATCCGCGGCCAAGGCGAAGATGTACATCCCCCACCAGAACATGATTTCGCCGAGGTAGTTGGGGTGGCGTGAGTACGCCCAGAGGCCGCCGCGAAAGGTCGTGCCATCGTGCTCGCCGGCGGCTACTGCCGCCCGCATCTGAGTGTCGGCCACGGTCTCGATGGCGATGGCCGACAAAATCACCGCGATGGCGACGACATCGATCACACCCATGGAGCTGCGGGTGGTGCAGGCGTAGTAGATCGGAACACAGCCGGCAAAGACGATGAGCGTGGGAACGAGATGGAACCCGAAGAAACTCACGACCCAGTAGAAGCGACCGGTCCTCTCTCGGAAATCTACATACCGCCAATCTTCGTGCTGCATCCCCTTCCAGTGCTTGAGGAAATTCCCGGTGAGACGAATCCCCCACAAGGCCACGAGTAGAAATACGATGATGCCGCGCAGGCTGACCGTCAAATCACCGGGAACCTGCAGCACCCAGTAACCGGTCATGACAACCGGCGCCACGCTCCAGTATGGATCGTAGATGCTGGAATTGTTGAAGATCACCGAGATGGCGAAGATCATGACCGTGGCGATCACATCCACGATCCCGGCCTTGACCAGCGGAGAGGCCACCGGCAGCTGAAAACCGATCGTGAATGAAACGGCGACGGCCCACAGATACGCCGCCCACATCACCGAGAGACTCGTTCTTCTGGACATGACCCGTTGTCGGCTTCTCATTGATCAACTCTCCAGCGGAAGAGAGGGATTCTGCAATAGGTTCATCCTGACATAGAACCGGGGATGACCCAAATTCCACACACCGGCAATCACGATCGAGTGGCGATTCGCGATGGGATTGATTCGAGGCCCGACAGGGTCAGTCCGACCCGTCCCGCCACGGCGCCAGAAACTGCGCGTCACGCCAGTCCCAGACTCGGGACGGGTCCTGATCGACGCTGACCGGCGTCCAATTCCACTCGTTGGTCTGCCGCGGACCACGCTCCGACCCCGTTGATCGCCAGCGCGGCGAGCGACAATACCGCCACCAGAGCCGCCTCGACGCGGAAACGCGCAGTGCTCGTCGGACGATCCGATCGAGCCCTCCCCCACCCCTGGATCGCGACAAGCGCAATGACGATCAACCACGGCACCGCATCGGTCATCAGCCGCGGACCATAGCCCTCGCCGCCCCACCAGATCGGAAAGCTCGCCACGACCAGGAGATGACCGAGTGCAACCGCGACTCCGAGGATCGCGAGCGGCATCAGCGGCGATCGCCGGCGGTACCGGATGAGGAGATAGCCGATGACGAGGAGATGTGGGAAGGAAGATCAGCAAACCCCGGCTCGGCGCCGCCAGATTGGCCGACAGACCGGTGAAGAACTCGGTCGTCCCGAGCTTGGTTGGCCGGTAATACGGCGGCAGAAGCCGTCCGTACAGCATCCACGACGCGACGACGAAGGCCGCCAGCCAACCGGCTACGGCAGCGGTATATGGCGCGAGCTCGTGGCGAACTCGAATCGCCAGGTAGAGTCCGATCGCCGCGACCCCGATCGCCATGGTCGGCCGGGTGAAGTAGGCCCAACACATGATCGTGGCGAGCAGGACCGGGCGGAGTCTCCCTGCGCCCGTGTCGTGACGGACAAGGAGGAAAATGGCGGTCAGAACCAACAGAATCGCCCAGCTGTGCGACCAAAGACCGCGCGACGCGGTCGACCACACCTGGGTCGTCAGCGCCGCCGCCGCGGTGAAGACGAGAGCCCGGCGGTGACCGAGGAGCGCCGCCGGCAATGCGATAGACGACCACGGTCAAAGACCGCCATGAGCAGGGCTGCGAGCCGCAGCTGCATACGCCGTTCCTCGCGATAGTGGTAACCGCCGTCAGGGTAGACCGCCGACATCCCGAAGAGATGTGACAGCGCGACATAGGGCACCGAGAGGATCGACGTCCCGGGCGGGTATGCGTAGTAGAAGTGGCCGCCGGATTTCATCAAGTGGTACGGCAGCTCACCATCCGCCGATGCCGGGTGAACGGCCGGATCGAGCGGGGTCGCGACATAGGCATCGAGGGCGAAGGTCCCGTGGCGCAGGAGGCTCTCGCTCACGAGCAGCGAGTACGAGGCGTCCGAAACCTGACGCACCGGCGAGAGCACGAAGACCACCAGCGCAACCATGAACACCGCCACCGACCAACCGCGCGAGGGATGCCGGTTTTCGGGTTCAGACCGCAGATCTGTCGACTCGGCTGTCACCATCGCGACATCGTAACCCAGCTTATCCGTGCAACCCCTGTCCCGTTGCGGACGGTCACATGGGACCGAGGTAGAATCTTTTCCATACTTGTGCATATGACCTCTAATCACAACCATCGGGTGACTCGAATGCATGACCCGAGCGAAAGAACGAGGAGCGCCACCAGATGACCGACGACCCGAGAGCACCTACGGCATCGGACACGGCGAGGTGTGGTGGATGCAGCGCAGCCTGGTATCGACTCTCCTCGCTCTCGATCGATATCATGACTTCTGGGAAAACCCACGCGACTCTTCCCGTTGGCGATGCCACGGAGGCTACGAGATCCTCGGCCCGTGTCAGAATGGGATCGACTAAGGAGTTTGACGTGGTCGACGATCCAAACTACGAGCGCGAGGGCCGTGGTCGCAGCGAAAAAAAGCGGGCGGCCCAGGCGATTGGTGCGCTCGCTTCGCAGCTGATCGAGTCGAGCGAAGCGGTCTGCAGGCGACTGCCCCTGCCCGAAGACGTGCGCGAAGCGCTCGACCTGGCCCGCCGCTCAACCGCGCGCGGTGCTCGCAAACGCGAGCTCAAACACCTGGCCGGCCTGCTTCGTCGGGACGAGGAAACGACGGACGCTGTTCGGGCGGCCCTCGACGCCGTCGGTCGAAGCAGCCGGGCCGAGCGCGAGCTGTTTCAACGCGTTGAAGACCTCCGCGACGCCCTTTGCGATCAGGACCGTTTCGCCGAGGCACTCGAGACCGCAGCGGCCGAAATACCGGGCCTCGATCGTCACGCCGTGACGCGCCTGGCGCGGAGAGTCCACCAACACGGCGACAAACGATCCTTTCGGGAGATTTTCCGTCGCCTCCGGGTGCTGGTCGAGGCGTCATCGCAGGAGTGACGAACGGCGGGTGAACGGGTTACGGTTGACCCGGTGATTTCGTGTTTACCGATCAACGACGGCGTCGGCCTCCCCCGGTCGTGGCACCGACCCGACCCGGGGCGGTACAATCGACGGCGGACAAGAACCGACGGCCGATTCGGGAGGGACTCATCCGCCGAGATGGAGCCCGCTCCTCAAAACGGTACGGCGAAACCGGAATCCGAGCACGAAAAGGAAATCCATGAAATACCCCGCCTTTGATCTCCAGTACCACCGAATCATCGTTGTGCTTTTGGTCGTCACCTTGTGGACGGGATTCGCCGCAGCTTCTGGGTCAACGCTGGACACCCCCGCGGAAACCAAAACCATCTCCGGTTCGTTTGTGGCCTTCGATGGATCGACGGCGGGCACGCAGTGCTGGCAGCCGGGGTCGACCCAGACCCTCTGCTTTCGTGCTGAGTCCTTCACCAGCTACTGGGAATTCGTGGAAAACCTGTGGCTGCAACTTCCCGCCGACTGGACCGCACACTCGGTCACGGTCTCGGGCTCACCGAGCTGTGACAACGGCAGCTTCGGCGCGTTCTCGTGGTCCTTCCACACTCCCTCGCACGAAATCAACATCGACCACCAAAGAAACCAAAACGGCGACGATCACTGCACAGCCACCTATTGCGTCGACGTGACCACCGGCGCCGGCAGCGGAGACGCGCTGGTTTCTTGGTACTGGGGCGGAGAGAACTGGGGAGACCCGCCGCATTGGCCGTGCAGCGACGACGGCTATACACCGTCCGGGGCGAGTGCGTGCGACGAGAGTCTCCTGCCACCCGCGGCGATTCCCGATTGCTCGGGGTTCGGCAGCCTCGATGGTGCGATTCTCGATTTCGCGACCTCGGGCCCGACCTGCACCCAGGCGGCCGCGGCCATCGAACCGGGTGGTTTGAACCTCGCCGCTGACCCGGCGGGCGGCTACGGGCCGGTCTTCCTCACGGCCGGATCCTACGATGTCACCGCATCGGCGGACGGCTATCAAACCGACCAGGCCCCCGGTGTCACCGTCGTGACCGGGTCCGCGACAGTTCAGGATTTCATACTCGTTCGACCGGCAGCGACCGTGGCGCCGACCGGTTTCAGCGTCATCGCCCCGGCAAACTCCGCAACCGAAAAGAACCTCGCTCTCGGCAACATCGGCATCCCGCCCATGGACTGGACGCTGCGTGAACTGCCTCCGGGCGAAACCACCAATCCGCTCTCCGCGGAACCAGTGAGGAAGCCTTCTACGGTCACGATCGAACCCGCCCTCGAGGCCGCCATGCGCAGCCGGGGCGAAGCGACGATCCTCATCGACTTCCGCGAGCGGCCGGATCTGAGCCCCGCCCTGTCGATGGACTGGGAAGCTCGGGGCCGGTATGTCGTCGAGGCGCTGCGGGCAACGGCCGATCGCACCCAGGCTCGGGTGCGGACCTACCTCGAGGCCGAGGGAACCTCATTCCAGGCATTCTGGATCGACAACTACATTCTCGTGCCATCGGCGTCCCGGGAGATCTTAGAAGGTCTCGCGACCTTTGGGGAGATCGAGATCCTCCGGGCCGATCGGACGATGATGGTCATCGAACCCGTTGGGAAGACTGCGGCGCCGTCCGGGGGCCGGGCGGTGGAGCCCAACATCAGTCACGTCAACGCCGATCTGGTTTGGGGGATGGGTTTTGACGGAACCGGCATGGTCGTCGCCGGCATCGACACCGGGGTCCGCTACACCCACGAGGTTCTCGAACCGCGCTACCGCGGCAACCTCGGCGGCGGTGTGTTCAGCCACGACTACAACTGGCTCGACGGGGTTGACGGTTCGGCATCGTCGCCATCGGACGACCACGGCCACGGCTCGCACACGGTCGGCACCATGGTCGGCGATGACGGCGGCGCCAACCAGGTCGGCATGGCGCCCGGCGCGAAGTGGATTGCCTGCGACGGCTGTGAAGGTTCGAGTTGTTCAACTAGCGGCCTGCTGACCTGCGCCCAGTGGGTGGCGGCGCCATTCCCGGTCGGCGACCCGTCGTCTCCGGATCCGTCAAAACGACCGCACGTGGTCAACAACTCATGGGGAGACTGCGCTCAGTCCTACGACAACTGGTACCAAGGTGTTGTCGATAGCTGGCACGCTGCCGGGGTCTACCCGGTCTTCGCAAACGTCAACGCGAGCAACTGTGGTTACTCTCAGCCCCCGGGATGCAACACTGTGGGCAACCCAGGCCGGTACGGCAACGTCACCGGAGTCGGTTCGACGGGCCAATCAAACGGTGCGTACGCGCCGCATTCCAACTGGGGACCCACCGACAACCATGACACCGTGAATCCGAATGGTTATCCAACCCTGAAACCTCAGGTCGTGGCTCCCGGAGTCGACATCCGGTCCGCCCTCAACGGCAGCGACTCGAACTATGGCAGCTGGGGCGGCACCTCCATGTCGGCGCCGCACGTGGCAGGGCTCATCGCCCTGGTGTGGCAGGCTGCGCCCTGTCTCATTGCCGACTACGCCCAGACGGAAGACATCATTCAGGGTTCCGCCGTGGCCATCCCCTACGCCACCAACTGCGGCGACGAGGGACCGGGCAACATCCCGAACATGGCCACCGGGTGGGGCGAGATCGACGCCCTCGAGGCGGTCATCCAGGCGAGCAACTACTGCAATACCGACTGGCTCCCCTGGGTGAGCGCCTCACCTGAGGAAGGACAGATTCCAGACGGCGGGAGCCAGGACGTGGCCCTCAGCTTTGACTGCGGGCTGCTCCCGAGCGACAACATCGGGACCCTCCGCGTCACGACCAACGATCCCTGCGCCGATTCCACCGACATCGACCTCGCCCTCTACTGCAACAGCTCATCGGTGATCTTCGCTGACGGTTTCGAGGGCGGCACCACGGCGAGGTGGTCGAGCACGGCTCCATAGCCGCACTCCACCCGAGGGTTCGAAAGAACGGCGGCGAGGCATCGGGGTCGGCGGTTTCTCGTCGGTATCGATCGACCGGTCGGCGCGGAGATCGATCTCGCCCTCGGGGACAAGACCCAGATGATGGGTGGGTGGTACACGAAAACCGATGGGACCATGGTCTGGACCGCAACCCTTCGTTCCCATGGCGCGACAGCGGTTCGCGCACATCTGACCGACCTCGCCCTGCCCGAAGGCGCGGCGCTCTATGTCTACGGCACCCGCGGTCAGGCATTCGGTCCCTACACCGGCGCCGGAGCGGTCGGCGCGGGGGAACTCTGGACCAACAGCGTTCTCGGCGACGCACTGACCCTCCAACTCGAGATCGCCGGTCCGGTTTCCTTCGAGACCCTTCTCGACACCTACTTCGTCATCGACTCCGTCGGCCACATGGGCGACCGGTTCTCGGTGACCCGGTGGGAGGCCGACCAGGCCGCGAAATCCTTCTGCACCGATGGAGACGGGCCAATCAACGAGCCCTGCGTCTACAACGCCGACTGCTGCTCGAACAGGTGCAACACCCGCAAGCACTATTGCCGCTGAATCGCTGACCCATCAACATGACACGAGGGGGCCCATGGGGGCCCCCTCGTTTTTCTTGCGCCGTTGATGAAGCACGCCTCAGCGCCCACGATCGGTCACACGACCTCTCGCCTCAGGCGGCACATCGACTGGACGTCGCTACCATTCCTGGGAGGCGAGATCGATCCAGGCCGAGAGATCGCCGGTGTCGTGGATGCCGTTGCCATCGACATCGGGGCAATTCGCCGCCTGGCCGCCGTAGGCATGGTCGACCAGCAGTTCGATATCCACACCGCTGACATGCCCGTTGCCATCCATGTCGATCCCGACGACGACGTCGTGTTCGGCGCCGGTGCTGAGGCCGCCGGCGGTCACATCGACGCGATAGCGGGTGCTCCGGGACGGGTTGATCGCGATCTGCCGCGTGGTCTGTCCATCGGGCCACCAGAGATAGGAGTCGTAGCCCTCGGGAGCCTCGAGCATCCCGGCGTCCCCCGTGCACAAACTCACCGGACCCGTGATCACGGGTTTGGTGATGGGCGACCAGACCGCGACCCCGGTCCCTGCGCTGCCGCCCCACACGATCATTTCATCGCCGGTCCACACCGCCGTGTGATGGACCCGGCCCACCGGCGCCCCGATTGTCGTGAGTTCGCGCCAGGTATCGCTCGCCGCATCCCACCGCAGACCGGTATTCAGGTTGCCGCTGCGATAGCCCCCCCAGACGATCATCTCGTCGCCGGTCCAGACCGAACTGTGATCGCGCCGGTATTCCAGGGTCCCGGGTGGATCGAGGGAGCGCCACGTTCCCAGGGTCGGGCCGAACGCTGCCGGTTCCTCAAAACCGGAAGTCATGGAGTAACTGCCGCCGAAGATCACCATCTCGATCCCGGTCCACACCGCGGTGTGGCCCCATCGATCGCCCGCGGTGGACGAGGAGTAGATCCTCGCCCACGAACTGACGATGGGATCGTAGCGAATGCCGTCATCCATCACAGTGGACCCGCGGTACCCTCCCCACGCCATGGCCTCTCTGCCGGTCCAGACGACGCTCGCCCCGGCTCGACCCGACGATGAGGTCGACGATCCCGCGTTCATCCAGTCGTTGAGGTGGGGGAAATACAGTCCGGCGGTCAACGGGTAGGAACCCGCGTCCCTCCCACCCCAGACAAACATCCCGTACGGTCCGACCCAAACAGCGACCGCCTCCGCTCGCGGCGAGGGCGCGGAGGTGTTCTGCATGACCGACCATTCTCGGCTGACAGGATCGAATCGCCGACCGGTGTTTGTGAACTGGTCGCCGTAGGTGGTGTATTTGACTCCACCCCAGATGATGAGCTCGGACCCCGTCCAGACACCGTTGTGGTGGCTTCTCGCGTAGGGGGTGTTGACGGTCGGGGTCGGTTCCCAGTTGTCGAGAACGGGATCGTAGATCCCCCCGTCATCGAGGGCCAGCAGGTCATGCTCGCCACCGAAGACGACCATCTCGGCGCCGGTCCAGCTCGCGGTGTGATGGATCCGCGATGAGGGATCGCCGCCCGAGATCATCTCGGCCCAGTCACCCGAGGAAGGATCGTAGCGGCCCCCGGTTGCGAGTGGACCGCCGTTGATTCCGCCCCAGACGATCATCTCGGCGCCGGACCACACCGCGCTGTGCCCGTATCGGGCGACGGGGGCGCCATCGGCCGGGATCGTGCTCCAGGAATTGGTTGTCGGGTTGAACCGACCTCCGGTATCCAGGGCGGCCGGACCCGGAGAACCGGATTCGAATCCACCCCAGACGATGAGGTGGTCGCCGGTGAAGACCGCGGAGAACTCTTCTCGAAGCGATGGCGCGCCCACCGAACTCATCGGCAGCCAGCTGTCGCCGAGGACCTGATATCGGGCCCCGGTGTTGACGCACCCTTGATCGGTGAAACCGCCCCATACCAGCATCTCGAAACCAGTCCACGCTGCAGCATGGGCGGTTCTGGTCGCCGGTTCTCCGCTCGTCCCCAAGGCGGTCCAGGTATCGGTGCCGGGGTCGTAGCGGCCGCCGCCAAGGGCGAATTGATGATCGGGTCGTTTTCCTCCCCAGACGATCATCTCGCTCCCGGTCCAGATCGCAGAGTGGCCTGACCGATCGGAGGGAGCACCGGTTGAGGACAACGACCTCCACAAATTCAGCGCCGGATCATACGCCGCGCGGCACATGGGCGTGCCACCCCAGACAAGCGCTTCGGTTCCCGTCCACACCATGGTGTGGTCGAGGCTGTCGACGGGTGAACCCGAGAGGGCCATCCGGCTCCACGAGTCGGCTACCGGGTCGTATCGGCCGCCCGGTGAAATCGACGGACTCCCGGTATCGCCGCCCCACACGAGCATCTCGGTTCCCGTCCAGACCGCGGTCGGATCGAGGCGTAGGGATGGGGGCATCGATGCTGGACCCGCTGGACCAACTGTCGGTCACCGGATCGTAGCGAAAGGGAACCCTGCCGATCTCATCGAGTACACCACCGAAGACGATCATCTCCGAACCGGTCCAAACGGCGGCGTGGCGCGATCTTCCCTCGAGGGGGATCGCATCGATCTCCCAACTACCCTCGAAGGGATCGACGACCGTCGAAAGGGCGGGAGCCGCGAGGGAACCCGCCCCCGGACGAGAGCGAGGGGCCGGCAGACCTCGGTCAGCCGCCGCGTACCGGGCAGGGAGATCGGACTCGTATCGCTCCCGGTTCTCCACCCACCACGAATCCCAGGCGATCTTGGGCACCTGCCCACGGGTGATCTTGATGGAATCGGGGCTGACGGACTCCACACGTTCGACCCGGATCCAACGTTCGCTCTCGGTGATCACCGCACCGCCGAGGTCTCGGCTGCGATCGGCGATGAGCTGGGCAAAATCGGCCGCCGAGAGTTCGTCGCGATAGGCTCCGGTTGCGTCGTCGAATCGAGGGCGGGCGGGATCCTCAGACAGCCGGTATTCGAGTCGAATCACATCGACCTCGAGATCGCCCCAGCCCCGGCCCGCATCGAATCGCATCGCCAGCTCGCGGGCCGTCGCCCTCGATCGACGCTGAATCTCGGGATCCCAAGCGGTTTCCTCCCGTAACCACCTTGCAGCCACGAGCGGGCGGACGATGCCCTCCTTGATCGCCGCCGGGTCGTGATCGAGGGCGGCGAAAAGCTCCTCCAGGCGATCAGGCTGACGGCTGGAAGCGCGAATGCGAAGCAGCTCGCGTTGCAGCGCGGCGTCATCGAGATGACGGCCGAACCGCGCGGCCAAACAGTTGACCTGACGAGCGATCTCATCGGCGCGTTCGGCCCAGACCGCAGTCGGGTACGCGATTCCGAAGGCCTCCTCGCCTCCGTTCCGATACCGGTGGCGGACCCGCTCCACGGTTTCCAGGGCGGAGGCCCGGTCAACACCGGCCTTGGGACGGTCCGGGTCAAGCTCTGGTTCCCGGGCCACCGCACCTCGAGGCAGTATCAGGGTCACCGTTGCGACAGAAACGAGAACAGCAAGGCGGACGCGGAGGAAAATATCCATC
>CAVQJV010000029.1:0-6159 GCA_963712805.1 uncultured Acidobacteriota bacterium
TTTTGAAATTCCCGCGTTTTCTTTCAACAATATAAAATGACGATAACGACCTCTGCTGGAGCGGTTGTCTGCGACAAAATTTGTATCGTCTATTCGCCGCTGGGCACCAACCCTTTCTCTTCTTCTTCCTCTGCCTCTTCCTCGTCTTCATCTTCTTGTATTCCCAATTCCGCCCACGATTCACAAGACTGCAAAGCCCTTTATCTGTGGAAAATGAAGCCATTCATGCGACACTGACAGGTAAAAAAAATTGCACCTGATTTTATTATTATTTTATTATTTTTTCCTATTCGTTTCTTTCCCGCGCCATCAAATAAATAATTAGTATTGCATTTTCTGTTTATGATTTTTCTACTATCATTTTATTTCGTGTATTTAATTCAAACAACAATGTAATAAAACAAACAACCCTTTTCTGATTATTGATGAATTTTCTTTACTGTATTGCTCTTCCTTCTGAATATTTACACTCCAGCATACGGGTTAGGGGGGGGGGGGGGGGGGGAACAAAACGTATTGCTACTCTTCGTCGCCCGCGACAGGTTGGGGATCAAACCGATCCACTTCTGGGTCCGGGACGGACAACTCGCCTTCGCCTCCGAACTCAAGGCCCTGATGGAGATCGGGATCCCCGTCCGTCGACCGGACGGCCATCCGCGATCTCTTCACCTACCGCCACATCCCGACGCCTAAGACCATCTATGACGACATTCGCAAGTTGCCGCCGGCCCACACCCTCGTTTGGCAGGACGGCCGGTTCGACGTCGAACGCTATTGGAAGCCCGCTGTCACCTCGGAGATCAGTCCGATCCCGCGAGAGGCCGAGGACGGTCTCGACGCGGTGCTCAAGACCGTCATGCCCGAGCACCTCATGTCCGATGTCCCGGTGGGCGTCTTTCTCTCCGGCGGACTCGACTCGGCGGCGGTCACCGCCTATCTCGCACAAGCCGAGGACCTTCACCCTCGGGATCGATGTCAAGCACCGCGACGAGGCGCCGGCGGCGCGGCTCGTGGCCGAGATGTACGGCACCGACCACCACGAGGAGCGGGTCGGAGGGACCCAGCTCGAACCGGCCCTGGCCCTCATGCCGAGCCTCTTCGACGAGCCCTTTGGCGATTCGGCGGCGTGGTCCAACTGGGCGGTCGCCCGGATGGCCAAGAAACACGTCACCGTGGTGCTCAGCGGCGAGGGCGGCGACGAGCTCTTTCTCGGCTATCAGCGCCACCAGAAACAGACCGGAGCGGTGCTCAACCCGATTGATGCGGGCGGCCGGCGGGCTTGTCCCGACGCTGAGCCTCACCGCGCGGTCGCTCCAGCGCAAGTCGTTCACCGGGTTCGATCGCTACGTCACCCTGGTCAGTCCCTTCAACCCGGTCCAGCAGGCCGCGCTGCTTCATCCCGATCTCCTCGCCGCATCGGACGAAGACCCGGCGTGGAATCTCCGAGCGTTCTGGCGTGATGATCTCGATCCACGAAAGTCCATGCAGTGGGTCGACATCAACACCACCCTGCACGATGGGATTCTGACCAAGGTCGACCGGACGAGCATGGCGCACAGCCTCGAGGTGAGACCGCCGCTGCTTGATCACCGGGTGGTCGAGTTCGCGCTCAGGCTGGCGCCAGAACTCTTGCGAGCCACCGATGGCGGCCCCGGAAAACTGATCCTCCGCAACCTCATGGAGCCCAAGCTCCCGCCCGGTCACCTCGACCGGCCCAAAAGCGGTTTCAACCTGCCCATCCGGCGCTGGATCAAGACGCAACCCGAACTCCTCGACGGCGCGCTCGACCGGCTGGCCGATGCAATGATCATCCGCCGCCCGAATTCGCCAAGTTCTCCAGCGAGCAGGTCTGGACGATGCTCGTTCTCGATCGTTGGATGACCGAGAACGGTATTGCTTAGACGCGGAGGGTCGTCCGGAACGGGTTCAGCGGCACATGGAACGCCAAGAGCGAAGGTTGCGAGGCGGGTAAACCTCTTTTGACAGATCGCAAGATGACGTTTTCGAATTCACTATAGGATCGTGAGGGAGTTGGGTCAATCAATGTGATGCTTTGCGGGTCTTTGCGCGCGCTTCGCGTCTTGGCGGTTCATTGCGGTTCACGCGGTGGGAACGCGGCTGATTCGAAGGAATACCGCCATCGACTGCGTGCCTCGAACGCCTCGTCGATCAGTCGTCCTCGAAGAGCATCGGCTGCTCGCCGGGATCGGGTGGCTCCGGTGGCGCCGGCTCGGGCAGCGGTGTGTCGCCGCGCTTGTATTTTCGGAGCTTGGCCACGGGTTTCGGGGCGAGGCGGCGGCCGAGGGCGCCAACGCCCTTGAACTCGAGCTCGGCGAGATCGAACTCGGCCTCGCGCACTCGCTGCCTCTTTGCGGGAACGAAATCCATGTGGACGAGATCGTCCGAGTTCCCCTCGATGAGAAGATCGACCCGGCCTTCGGTGTCCTTGATGAGCTGGTACTCGCGGTCCTTGATGAAGGCCCTGATGTGGATCTTCTTGCCATAGGTCATCTTGTCCGACATGCGGTAGACGACGGTGAACTCGCGCCCCTCGTCGGGATCGAGCACTCCCGCCCAGATGACCTTGTCGGGGACGAAAAGTTTCTCCTCGGGGCTCACCACCCGGTAGGTGCCGTCCCTCGAGATGAGCAGGATCTTGTCGTACTCGGAGACCGTGAGATGGAATCGGTCGCCCTTGACCGCGGTGCCGAAGAACCCGGTGTCGTTCTCGTAGGCGAGCTTGAGGTTCTGGCGGGCGACGGCGCGGACGTTGACGGTTTCGAAACTCGTGATCTCGGTGCGGCGCGGCCAACGATCGCCGTACTTGGCGAGGATCTCCTCGATCCACTCGATGGTGGTCTCGGTGAGCGTGCGCAGCTTGCCGCGAACCGCCTTGAGCGCCTTGATGGTGGCGGCGATGTCGGTGCGGTTCTTGTCGATGTCGTATTGCGAGATCCGGCGGATGGGGATCTTGAGCAGGCGTTCGATGTCGTCGTCGGTGACCTCGCGGTCGAGTTCGCCGAGGAAGGGTTCGAGCCCAACTCTGACTTCGTAGACGACCTGCTCGGCGGTCGTGGCTTCTTCGATCCTCTTGTAGATCCGGTTCTCGATGAAGATCCGTTCGAGATCGAGCCAGTGTTTCTTGTCCTGCAACTGCGCGAGCTCGAGCTCGAGTTCCGCCCGGATGATCTCCCGCAGCCGATCGGTGAGGAAGCAGAGCATCTCGGAGACGCCGATCTCCACCGGGCGGTTGTCCTTGATCATCACCATGTTGCAGCTGACCGAGACCTCGCAGTCGGTGTGGGCGTAGAGCTGGGGGATGACCTCGTCGGCGTAGACGCCGCGCGAGAGACCGACCTCGATCTCGACCCTGTCGGTTGTGAAATCGTCGATGGAACCGATCTTGACCTTGCCCTTGAGCGAGGCCGACTCCATGGAGGCGATGAGACCCTCGGTCGTGGTCGTGGGCGGGATCTCACGGATGACGATGGTCTTCGGGTCCTTGCTCTCGATCCGCGCCCGGACCCTGACCTTGCCGAGGCCGTCGTTGTACTCGCTGACATCCATGAGCCCGCCGGTGGGGAAGTCGGGGAAGATCTCCATGGGCTCGTTTTTGAGGATTCTGATCTGCGCTTCGAGGAGTTCTCCGAAATTGTGCGGCAGGATCTTGGTGGACATCCCGACGGCGATCCCCTCGGCGCCGGCGAGCAGCAGGACCGGCAGCTTGGCCGGGAGAACCACGGGTTCTTCATTGCGACCGTCGTAGGAAGGACGGTACTCGGTGATGGCTTTGTGGAAGAGGGTCTCCCTGGCGAGGTCGGTGAGTCGGCACTCGATGTAGCGCGGCGCCGCGGCGCTGTGCCCGGTGACGATATTGCCGAAGTTGCCCTGGCGCTCGATGAAGTATTCCTTGTTGGCGAGGACGACGAGGGCATCGCCGATGGAGGCGTCGCCGTGCGGGTGGAGCTTCATGGTGTCGCCGATGACGTTGGCGACCTTGTGGAACTTGCCGTCGTCCATCTTGGCCAGGGTCGCCATGATCCGCCGTTGCACCGGTTTGAACCCGTCGCGCAGATCGGGGATCGCGCGGTCCATGATGACGTATGAGGCGTACTCGATGAAGTTCTGCCCCATCAAAGATTTAACTTTTGTCATGGCACTCCTGGTTCTTTTTTTCGCCTGATTCTTTCGAGCAGTGCTCGAAAGAATCAGGCGAAAAAGAGAGAACTCAGTTACGCAATATCGGCGATAAGGTGCTCAATGATGTATTCCTTGCGCGCCGGGGTGTTCTTGCCCATGAAGAAGTCGAGGGCCTGTTTGACGTCGCTCATGGAGCCCACCGTGACTCTGCGGAGATGAGTGTCGTCGCAGATGAACTGTTTGAACTCTCTCGGGCTGATCTCACCGAGGCCCTTGAAACGGGTGACCTCGTTGTTTTTCAGCGTCGCGACCGCGGCGTCGCGCTCAGCCTCGGAGTAGCAGTAGATCGTCTCCTTCTTGTTCCGGACCCGGAAGATCGGTGTGTCGAGAATGAAGACATGGCCCGACGAGACGAGTTCTTCGAAGAAACGAAGGAAATACGTGAGCAGCAGATTCCGGATGTGCATCCCGTCGACATCGGCGTCGGTGGCGATGACCACCCGGTTGTAGCGCAGGCCCTCGAGATCGTCCTCGATCCCGAGCGCGCGCATGATGTTGTAGAGTTCCTCGTTCTTGTAGACCGCCTCGCGACCGAGGCCGTGGGCGTTGAGGGGTTTGCCCTTGAGCGAGTAGATGGCCTGGGTCTGGACATCGCGCGCCTGGATCATGGCGCCGCCGGCCGAGTCGCCCTCGGTGAGGAAGATGGTGCTCTCCTCGCGCCGCGCGCCCTTGGCGTCGGAGAGGTGGATCTTGCAGTCGATGAGCTTGGGGATCCGGATGGCGACCTTCTTGGCCCGCTCACGCGCCTCTTTCTTGATGGCCGAGAGTTCCTTCCGGATCCGTTGGTTGTTTTTGACCTTCTCGAGGAGTCTGTCGGCGTCCTCTTTGTTCTTGTGCAGCCAAAGGACGACCTGTTCCTTGACTGCGTTGACGACCCACGAGCGGACATCCGTCGAGCCGAGCTTGTTCTTGGTTTGGGATTCGAAGACCGGATCCTGGACCTTGACCGCCACCGCCCCGATGAGTCCGTCGCGGACATCCTCGCCGGCGAAGCCATTCTTGGCGAATTCGTTGACCCCCTTGAGGATGCCCTCACGGAAGGCGCTCTGGTGGGTGCCGCCGTCGTTGGTGTACTGGCCGTTGACGAAGGAGAAGTAGTTCTCGCCGTAGGCGTGGGTGTGGGTGAAGGAGAACTCGAGACGGTCGAGCTTGCAGTGGATGGGCTCATAAAGCGCCATCTCGTCGCCGAGCTCGTAGGCGAGGAGATCGGAAAGGCCGTTCTTCGAGAGGAACTTCGTTCCGTTGTACTCGAGGATCAGCCCGCTGTTGAGGAAGGCGTAGTAGCGCAGGCGGTGCTCGAGGTACTCTTCGCGCCACTCGAAGTCGCCGAAGATCTCGGGATCCGGGGCAAAGCGGATAAGGGTCCCGGCCTTTTCCTTGGTCTCTTTACCGCCCTTCTCGCTCGTTTTCTTGCCGCGTTCGAAGGTCGCTTGTTTGAACTTGCCGTCGCGAAAGCTCGCGACCTCGAAGCTTGACGACAGAGCGTTGACGGCCTTGGTGCCGACGCCGTTGAGGCCGACCGAGAACTGGAAGACATCGTCGTTGTACTTGCCGCCGGTGTTGATCCTCGACACGCAGTCGACCAGCTTCCCCAACGGAATGCCTCGCCCATAATCGCGGACGAGGACCTCCGGGCCGTCCCGGGTGATTTCGATTCGCTTGCCCTGGCCCATGATGAACTCGTCGACAGCGTTGTCGATGACCTCCTTGAGCATGACGTAGATGCCGTCAGCGGGGTTCGAACCGTCACCGATGCGGCCGATATACATCCCGGTGCGCAAGCGGATGTGTTCGAGGGCATCGAGAGTCTGGATCGCCTTCTCGTCGTAAACTTTCTTTTCGCCCGCCATGATCGCCTTGATTACACCCCTTTCCCGTGGGCTAGAATAGCATTCTTGTTCGCGGTGTTTTCGAGCGCCTGATCAGAACCGTGAACGATGGTTGCCCGTATGAAGTCCA
>CAVQJV010000030.1:0-28192 GCA_963712805.1 uncultured Acidobacteriota bacterium
CTTTTCGCCCGCCATGATCGCCTTGATTACACCCCTTTCCCGTGGGCTAGAATAGCATTCTTGTTCGCGGTGTTTTCGAGCGCCTGATCAGAACCGTGAACGATGGTTGCCCGTATGAAGTCTGAGTGATGGAGGATTCTTATGCAGAGTAGAAAAACCGTGGATTTCGTTGGTGCGTTTTTCCTGATCGCCTTTCTTGCTGCGGCTCCTGCATCGTTTGTCGATGCCAAGACCCGGATCGAGAATCTCGATGACCTGCCGCGCTTCAGCTACCCGGTGGAGGGATCGGTTGTCGGGGTGATCACGTCGGACGAGGCGTTCAGCGAGTTCGCGGCCAAGGTCCGCTCGGACATCGAGGGCGTGCTCGAGAAATACGAAATCGATGATGCGGCCACTCTTCAGGGTTACTACAGCGTTCTCGCCCGGCTCGATCTCATGGATGGGAACTACAAAGAAGCGCTCGCCCGAATGGATCAGATTCGGAATCTCGAGTCCAAGGAGGCCGGCAAGCTCATGACCGGGCTCTTTGCCAAGGCGTGGGTCGCGGCCCGCGACGAAGCGGATCCTGAAACCGATTTCGAGGCCTTCGCCGAGTCCTTCGCCACCCACCTCGACGCGTTGGCCTCGGCCCTGCCTTGGGATGTCGTTCAAGACGAGATCAAGGAAGCCAAGGGTCGCGCCGAGATCTTCTCCGAGAACTTCGTCATCGGTGTCGCCAAGAGCCAGGTCGATCCCGCGGTGACCGCCAGCGGCGCGGTGAGTTCGGATCTCGTCCCGACGGTGGTGGCGCTGCGATATGCGCTGACCACGGGGATCCCGCTCAATCACGAGGTTGTCCATGTCTACACGAGGTTGATCGACGCCAACAAGGTCACCAAGGACAACATCTGGCTGACCCGCGAATACATCCTCGGATCAGACGAAGGCCAAAAACCGGTCACCATCGGCATCTGGGACTCGGGCACCGATGTCTCGGTCTTCGAGGGACAGCTCTGGATCAACCCGAGTGAACGTGTCGACGGTGAAGACGGCGACACCAACGGTTTTGTCGATGACATCAACGGGATCGCCTATGACAAAGAGGGCAACAAGTCGCCGTTCCTGATGCACCCGATGGGCGACATGGCCGGACGTGTCGACGACGCAATGAACTACACCAAGGGCTTCATGGATCTCACCTCGTCCATCGACAGCGAAGAGGCCACCGAACTCAAGAAACACCTCGGCGCCATCGAACCCGAGCAGGTCAATGACTTCATCGAAGAACTCGGTTTTGCCGCACTCTACATGCACGGCACCCACGTCGCCGGGATCGCGGTCGAGGACAATCCCTTTGCCCGGATCATGGTCGCCCGGCTCAGCTTCGACTATCACAATCCGCCGACACCCCTGACCGTGGCGAGCGCGAAACGGATCGCCGAGTCATTCAAACGCACCGTTCGTTATTTCAGGACGTACGGCGTGCGGGTGGTCAACATGAGCTGGGGTTGGTCGCTCAAAGAGATCGAGTCCATGCTCGAGGCCAACGGCGTTGGGGAGACTCCCGAGGCGCGGGCGCAGCTGACCCGGGAACTCTTCGACATCCTTTCGGATGCCCTGCTCGCCGCCATGCGTGATGCGAGGAACATCCTCTTCGTCACGGCTGCCGGGAACTCGGACAACGATGTCGAGTTCGATCAGATGATCCCGTCGAGCTTCGATCTTCCCAATCTCCTCGTCGTCGGGGCCGTCGACCAGGCCGGGGATCCGACCGGATTCACGAGTCAGGGCAAGAACGTCCGTCTCTACGCCAACGGATTCGAGGTCGAAAGCTATGTCCCGGGGGGCGGCCGCATGGCAGCCTCGGGAACGTCCATGTCGTCCCCCGCGGTCGTCAACCTCGCGGCAAAGATCATTGCCGTGGAGCCGTACATGACACCGCAGGCGGTGATCGAGTTGATCTTGGAGGGTGCGACGCCGCGTGAGGGCGACGAGGACTTCCTTCTGCTCCACCCCAAGGACACCATGACCCTCCTCGAAGCCAAGCGGGTCGACAACACGATCAAGCGAGGGCTCAGACCCGACCCGGCGCGGATGGAAGTCGAATAGTAATTATGAATTTGAATTATGAATTATGAATTATGAATTTCATCGCACATCGCACATCGCACATCGCACATCGCGACAGTGGACAGGTTTCAGGTCTCATGCTGAATGATCTTTGCTGGGACCCGGGCCTCTAACAGGATTCCATCTTTTCCGATAGTTTGTGGTCCTTGTGCCGGCGAGACGCCAGCACTACAAAGGGCTGAGATCCACTGTAGGGCCGGTGTCTCGCCGGCCTGATGGTGATGAGGGTCCGAAGACCTCAGTGTCCGATTCTTGTTTCGTGCAAGAGGCTCACCTCAGACCTAAGACATCACCTCACGAGGCTGAATTGACGGTCCCATCGGGTCTTGCTGAAGAAATTCAAGGGCGTGTAGAAGAGCCGGCCGATGCCGCGAGCGGATGCTCTGTCGTCGCTGTCGAATGACCAGTAGACAAGCATTGCGCGTCCGCGGATGGTCGATCTCGGCACCGGTCCGAAGACCCGTGAATCCTGCGATTCGTCGCGGTTGTCACCGAGGCAGAAGACGTGGTCATCCGGGATCATCCAACGGCGTGAGGTGGTCGCGCGCCCGTCCGCTCGGTGGTGTCGACGGGTCGTCGGGCCAGATCTGCGGATCGGTGAACTGCGCCCACGGCTCGGCCACCGGATTTCCGTTCCGGGTGAACGTCTTTGATGTGATGGCCACGGTGTCGCCGGAGAGCGCGGCCACCCGTTTGATGAGATCGCGGCGCGGTCGATCGGGCTGGGCAAAGGTCACCACATCGCCGATGGTCGGATCCCGGTAGGGCAGCAGGCGGTGAAACGGCGTGTCCAGGTGCGGCGCGTAGGCAAAGCGATTGACCAGAATGTGGTCGCCCACGAGGACCGCGGGGACCATGGACGGCGTCGGAACGTTGATGTGGGCGACGACAAAGGTGCGAACGAAGAGCGTGAAGATCACGAAGATCAGCAGCACCTCGATAAACTCGCGTGTCCATGACCGGGAATGCACGCAGAGATATTAACGCACCCCGCACGCCGTCGCCGCTAGAAATCAAACCCGAGGAAGAAGACCAGCCGGTAGTCGTCCTGCTTCGGAATCAGACCGTCCGCGTCCGGCTGCGGGTTCTGGATACGGTCCCAGATAAACGTGATGTCGAAGTCCAGCAGCCTGGTGAGATCGAACTCGAGACCGGTCTCCAGATGGTGGGTGTAGGTGCCGGACTGCTCGTTGACAATCATGAAATTGTAGGCGAAGAGGAAATCCATCCATTTGGTCAGCTCGTGATCGTACGAGGTCCCGAGGCGCAGCGCCGGGGTGCTCGCCGAGCCACTCCTCTCCCTCCTCGACTGACACGAAGCTCGTCGTCTGATACGCGAGACCGGCATTGACATCCCAGGTGATCTTCGAGGTGTCGATGATCTCGTAGCCCGCGCCGGCTCCGACGGTCCACCGGTTGTCGATGTTGACGAAGGGATCGCGGTACCACTCACCGTAGGCCGGGGTGATGTAGAAGCGCTTGGAAAGGAAGCGGTCCCAACCGACGCTGGCGCGTTGGTTGTCGGCCGCGGTCTCCCCGTCGGTGCGGTTGAAGGTCGAGAGAAAGTCGAGATTGATTCGGTTCTTCGGAGTCCGCCGTACGGCGGCCAACTTCCCCGTCGTCTCGACCTGGTTGGTGTTTCCCTCCCGGATGTTGGCGCCGAAGCTGGCTTTGACGGACCAGTAGTTGATCTCCTTGGGCTCGCCGGCGGTGATGGACAGAACCCCCGATCGCGGAAACTGCTGATCCTCGTCACCCATGACCCGGACGGTCTCTCTGATCGATGAAGATCTTGCCGATCGCGATGGCTGCCGTCTTCGAAACGCGACCTGCATGGTGCCCGCGGATCGGATCTCCTTGACGTCGTCCCAGTCGATGGTCTGCATGTCGAACTCGTCGCTGTCGAACTCGAGACTGTCGTCGTACATCGAGATGAGCTCGCCCTTGAGCCACTCCAGCGAGGTCATCTGCACCCAGTCGAAGTTCTCCGGCATGGGCGGTGGTGGGTTGCAAGCCCTCTTCCTCGGCGGCGGATGGCACCGCCGCGACGATGAGCAGGACGATCACGGCAAGACGTCGATCCGCGAAAGCGGAAGCTTGGTTGAGGTTGATGTTTTCCTCCCGAATTCCTCGTCCTATCAAGCCGTCTTCAGCACGCCGGAGTCCGGCCTGCCGTCATGAATCGCGCGGGATTCTACCGCGAGTCGGCATTCGGGAATCCGGTTCAGGCGGTGGCATCGCATGCAGTTTTCTGGAGCAACTCGGCTGGCTGCCGCTGCCGACGAGCTAGGCGAGTAAGATCGCGTGCGCTTCGCGCACGAAGTACGCCTTGCACTCTTCCCAATCGAACGGCTCGAGCATCTGCGGCATCGGCTCTCGGTCGGCGTCATCGAAGTAGGTGAGACTCTTGAGAATGTGGTAGGTGTTGAACCGCCCCGGGCCGTACTTGTCGGGCAGCCAGCTGAAAGCACTGCTCGAGCGAGAGATCCCCTCGGAGGATGGTGTAGAGGTCGATGAAGTCCTTGCGGCTGCCTCGGCCCGAGATCGCGGCCAGCTTCATCAGCGCGATATCGCGGCGGCTCGCGATCTCGAAGAAGGAGTAGGGAATCGGGTCGGGAAGAGAAGGTCGTCGGCGAACGTGAAGAAGGACATCTTGACCTTCGAGGCGATGGCGGTCAGGGTGTCGGTCGTCCTCCTGGAGCGACTCAACGGGGCCGATCTGGCGGAGGCATCGAAACAGATCGGTCGGGTGAGAACCCGTCGGTTCTGAAGAAGTCAAAATCGATCGAGACCCGGTGGCCGAGCTGCAACGCGAGGCCGGTGCCGCCGGCCAGGGTCCAGCCGTCGAGCTCGGGAAGTCTCAGCGACTCGAGCTTCGCCAGGAGCTCGCGGCTTCCTCGCGGGAGAACCTTCTCGTGCATTCCACCCCCTCCTTCTCGAGCATCTGACGCCAGAACGCACGAGTTCTGACCGATTCGAGGCGCGCCCCGCCGACGAGACAGGAAAACTCGTCACGACCAAGGTGTGCGATCAGCATCCGGACATCATCGAGATTGCCGAACTCGAGGACCCTCTCGATCACCCAGAGCGTGTTCTCCACGAGGTGGGAGGCCTCGAGACGGGTGTCCCAGAAAAGACGATCGAGTTGCTCGACAACTTCGGTTCGGGTCGGTCGATCACGCTGGGCGTTCTTGGGTTCGAGTCGGACGACGAGCTCGCAGCCCAGGGCGGTGGCCAGCTTCTGGAGGGTGGTGACTTCGAAACGCGACCATCCGTTTTCGTACCGCGACAGCGTGGGTGCGGAGGTGTCAGCCCGCCGAGCGAGCTGGGTCAGCGACAGCCCGAGCTGATGTCGTCGCTCGCGAAGCTGGCGCGAGATCTCAGGTGGCGAGTTCATGCTATTATCATACATGATAAATATACGTAAGTCTATTATTTTGAACGGTTTCACCAGCCTCGAAACGGCCGCCACTCATCGACGATCTCGGTGCCGCGGACGACTTTGTAGCTGTCGAAGCAGGCGGCCGAGAGGCAGCTGTGGTTGGGCAGGATTCGGAGGTGAGTGCCCGGGCGGAGAGCGGCGGTGCCGGGTCCCTCGATGTCTCCGTGCTCCTGTGAGACCGAGGTGAGCCGGAGCCCGGGGAGCGGATGCTGGTCCTCGACCGCCACGATCCGGCCGAAACCGCAGTGGGGATCGACATGGGTCGGGCCCGGATCCTTGCTCAGGGCAAGAGCGCCGGCGTCGATGACGGCGCGTTGCTCTTTTGGGTGGACGCTGACGACGGTGGCCAGCACCGAGAAGGCGACGTCTGAGAGAGCGCAGCTGCCGATGGAGGTCTGGAAGACATCGAAGAAGGCGTAGTTCCCGGGCCTGACCTCGCCGATGCCGTCGAGATTCCGAGCGGCGGAAATGGTCGGGGTCGAGCCGATGCTGACCTCGGGGACATTGACCTTCGCTTTCGCCAATCGCTTGACGAAGGCGCGGGAGATCGAGCACTCGTCCTGGGCTGTAGTCAGCGCCTCGTCACGGTTGGTGGCGTCGTAGGAATGGCCGGCGTGGGTGAGTACACCGCGGAATTCGATGCGGGCGTGAGTTGCTGAAGCCGGGTCGCCAGCGCGATGGCGAGTTCCGACTCGGGATCGACCCCGGCGCGGTGAAGACCGCAGTCGATCTTGAGCCACACCGGGAAGACCGCAGCGTGGGCTCGGGCGATTTCCTCGATGGCCGTGATGGTCACCATGTGGTCGACCAGAATCGCGAGGCGGTCGATCCTCAGCTCGATTTCCAGGGCGATGCTCAGTTTCTGCGGTGCGATGGGCACGGCGTAGGTGATGTCGCGGAAACCCGCCTGGGCGAATCCGCGGGCCTCGGCCAATGTCGAGACCGTGATCCCGCCGAAGTGATCGAGAACTTGAATCCGAGCCGCCTCGACGCACTTGTGGGTCTTGACGTGGGGACGGAGCCGGACTCCGAGGTGGTGGGTGTGATCCGCCATGCGGGCGGCGTTGCGCTCGAGACGGTCGAGATCGACGAGGGCACTCGGGGTTTGGAGATCGTTGAGGTGCATGGAGTGAGGATAGCCGAATCGTTGTTGTGACAGCGGAAGTGGAATGACGCCAAAGAAGATTGCGTCTGCGCTCAGCGTCAAGTGCGGGGGCTCCATGGGTCAGTGATCCGTGCCGGTGGGCACAATGGAACCGCAAAGGCGCCAAGCGCGCCAAGATGCCGCAAAGCATCGCATGATTGACCCGGGCTCCCTCCGAACCGTTGCCGAGTCGATTCCAGGATCGCTGCGATGGGTCAATTGATGACTTGGCGGTACCTTTGCGACCTTTGCGTCTTTGCGGTTCCACTGTGCGTTTCGGATACCCGCACCGACCGTTCAGAGGTGTATCGATTCCTGAAGATGGGCCTGCCGCGAGAATCGAGAACTTACTGCACCTTTTTGTACCCCGCTCGGAGCGTGCGGCGCATGAGCTTGTTCGAGGCGGTTCGGGGGAGGGATTCGACGATCACGAGGTCGTGAATCTTGAAGAGCGGATTGAGTTCTTCCGAGATCATGCGTCGGAGGTCGGCAAGAAGTTGATCCGAATCGGAGTTCTTCGTCACGATGGCGAAGACGACCAGTTTCTCGGCGCCCTCTCCACCCGGTTGGATCGCCACTGCGGCGGACTCGGAGACGTCGGGGTGGTGGTCGATGACGCGCTCGAGCTCCAGCGATGAGACCTTGATGCCGCCGAGATTCATGGTGTCGTCGGCGCGGCCCTGGGCTCGGTAGAAGCCACCGGGGAGGCGGGCGAGCTGGTCGCCGTGGCGGCGGAGGATTTCGCCTTCGGGACCGGTTGGGCAATCGTCGTGGTAGACCTTGTCGTGGTCGCGGTTGAGCAGGGTCTGGGACAGTCCGATGGAGGGCGGCACGAGAAAGACCTCGCCTTCCTCGCCGTCGACAACGGGATCGCCGGCGTCATCGAGGATCACCAGATCGAGCCCGAGCGCCGGGGTGGTGAAGGTGGACGGCGATGCCGGTTGGACGACGGTTCCGGTGACATAGCCGCCACCGATCTCGGTTCCACCGCAGTACTCGATGACCGGCGCTCGATGGCCGGTGAGGCTCGTCAGCCAGAGATAGTCGTGCCGGTTCGACGGCTCGCCGGTGGAGCTGAAGGTCTCGATGCGGGACCAGTCGGCGCTCTCACAGGCGCCGGATTCGCGCCACGCGCGCACCAGGGACGGCACCACCCCGAGCATGGTGACGCCGGATCGCTGGACGAAATCGGCAAAGTCGGGACCGCTCGGAAGGCCCTCATACAGAGCGATGCACCCGCGGTTGAGCAGGGTGGCGTAGATCAGCCACGGACCCATCATCCAGCCGATGTTCGTGGGCCAGCAGACCACGCTTCCCGACCGGATGTCCTGATGGAATCGACCATCCATGCCGCACTTGAGGGGTGTGAGCTGGGTCCAGGGGATGGCCTTCGGGTCGCCGGTGGTGCCCGAGGAGAAGAGCACGTTGGTCACCGCGTCGGGTTCTGCCGCGACAGACGGAAACGGTTCGGGCGCGCCGAGGAAATCCGCCCACAGGAGATCACCCGAACGCAGCAGGGGGAAGGTGGCGTCCTCGTCGTTGATGACGATGGTGGCGACATCCGTGGCCTCGCAGACCTTGTCGTACATCGGGATCGTGCGGCCGCCTCGTGAGAACTCGTCAACGGTGATGACCGCGTCCGCGTCCGCGATCTCGAGCCTCCGCGCGACCTCTCCCGGAGCGAAGCTGTCGGCGATGGAGACCACCGCACACCCGGCGCGGACGACGCCCAGATAGGCCGCGACGCACTCGACGGTCATGGGCATGTAGAGCGCGATGCGCGATTTCGGATTGGAATCCGTGGTCGCGGAGCCCGTGGGCGACACGGTTGACCATGACGTTGAGTTCGCCGTAGGTCAGGAAACGGTCGGCCTCGACACCTTCTCGACCCTGGACGATGGCGGTGACGCAGCTGTCGGCGAGAAAGCAGGAGTCGGCGACGTTCAACCGGGCGTCCGGAAGCCAGACGGGATCGGTCGGACCATTCTCGAGATCGAGGATCGAGGTCGGTTCACGGTCGAAGGAGATGCCGAGCCGTTCGATGACGGTCTGCCAGAAATCGGCGCGATAGCCGATCGACCACTGGAAAAACGTCGTCGTAGGAGTCAAAACCGAGATCGGCCGATGAGCCGACCGACGTTCGATGCCGCGATCCGCTCAGCGGTAGGCACCCACGTCGGCAGCGGCCCGAGGGATGGATCTCGAGCAGTCGCTCAGCTCGAGAAACCGAGCCCACTGCTCGTCAAACGAAATCGAAGGGTCCGTTCTCACCCGTTCGACAAACGCAAGCCACTCCGCAGTCTGATCATCGACTCTGAGTTGTTCATGCTGGGTCGATCATAACCGACTCACGACCCTCGAGGTCGAGGGTTGAATCACACAGGCACGAGACACGGAGGCCTGAATTCGGCAATTGTGGGCCTTCGGAGTTTCGCTTCTGCCGGCCGCGAGGGCGAGTGAACCGCAAAGCACGCGAGGTCGACGCAATGATCGCTAGGCCATCGCACCATGAGCCGCATTTCGAACCAGGGCACGATCTGACCGATGCGGCCACGGATTGATCCGGAAAGCCCTGAATTCGGCCGGGGCTACTCCTGCGATAGGAAAACGCCGGATGAGATTTCGAACTCGCTGATGGCTGCCCACCGAGTTGTGCGATGGACTTGGCGGCCTTTGCGAGGAATGGACCTGGCGCCCTTCGCGGTTTACTCGCCCTTGAAACCACCACTGGTCTTGATAGACGCAGGCGCCTCGCGCCACCGCGCTTTGTCTCGGAGGTGAGCTGTCTAGCCGCGGTCGACGCGGACGACCTCGTCGTTGGCAGGAGCTCGAGGAGGCGGTCGACCGCTTCACCGACAGCGTCGGTGGTGGCGGCCTCGACGGTGACCCAGACCTGGTGGTCCTCGGACGCCTCGTGGCGCGGGTAGGAGCCGATCTTGACCTCGGGGAAGGCCGCATCGACATCGCTGAGGGTGTGGGCGACCGCGCTCTCGTCGGAACTCAGGTAGAGGTTCGCACTGGCGTGTCGTTCACCGTGGAGCACCTGACGAAGGGCGCCGATCTTGGCGTGGAAGAGCCGCGGGATCCCGGGCAAAAGATAGACGTTGCGGCACACCACGAGCGGCATGTTGCCGTCGGAAGAGTAGAGCAGCGTGCTACCCACGGGAATGTCGGCCATTCGCAGGGCGCCCTCGTTGAAGCGGTCGCCCCACCAGGTGCGGATCATCCGCTCGAGATCGGGGCTCCGTTCGATCCCGACACCGAAGGCGCGCGCCACCGCGGCGACGGTGCGGTCGTCGTGGGTCGGGCCGACACCGCCCGAGGTGATGACCGCGTCGAAGCGCTCGGAGCAGAAGCGCACCTCGGCGGCGATCTCGTCTTCCTCGTCGCCCATGGTGACGATCCGGCGGAGCTCCACGTCGAGATCGCGCATGAGATCGATGATGCACTGGGTGTTGGCGTCGCGGACTTTACCGGACAGGATCTCGTCACCGATGATGAGAGCAGCAGCTGTAGTCACCGGATCAGGATAGGTCGTCGCGCCGGGCTCGGCAACCTCGAGTTCAGAAGATGTCGGCGCCGAAGAACCTGCCGTGGAAGATCACGAGCGCGACGTAGACGATGATGCCGATGACAAAGAGCGGGAAGGAGATCTCGTCGGCCCGGAAGCTGGTCTTGCCGCGCGCGATGGCGACGAAGGGGATGACCGATGTCTGGCGGCAGAATTCGGCGAAGTCCTCGCCGCGCTTCTTCTTGAGTCTCGCATCCATCTGGAATGGACCGACAACGCCGAGCACGACGAAGGAGCCGAAGAAGGCGACGTCACCGACCGTGCCGTTGGCGAGCAGATGTGCCAGTCCGAAGAGGGCGAGGCCCATGTTCATGGGATGTCGGGTCACGCGCAGGATCCCGCGGGGCTCGTTGTTGCCCGGCAGCATGCTCGCAGGACTCGGGTTGGCCAACATCAAGACGAGGAACTCGATGGCGAACGAGCATGAGCACGAGCGCGATCCCGCGTTCGACCCAAGGGTTGAGCTGCCACAGCACGGGACCGAGATGGCGGTTCTGCCACCACAGGACCGCCGCGGGCCCGAGGGTGAGAAACGAGACCACCGAGTAGAGCCCGCGGAACGGCCACTGACCGAGCTTGGCGACGAGGCCCTCGCGGATGGCGCCGTGCGACATCACCAGGTGGGTCACGACAAACAGCGCCGAGAACACGACGATGAGAATCAGGATCATGGTGGAGCGAGTATAGCGCTACGGATGAAAATGAACCGCAAGGACGCAAGGATCGCAAAGAAACACAATCGAGCCGGCGTCGGACGCCGGCTCAATCCAACTCTCAACGATGGTCCTTGCGTACCTCGCGTCCTTGCGGTTCGATTCGTGTCTACGCCTTCCAGTTGCGGAAGAAGAGCACCTGCTTGTGGACCGGCTCGGCCCGTTCTTCGAGCTCGGCGAGCTGCTGCTCGTTCATCGGGTTGAACGAGCGCGCGATTTCTACGTTCTGCTCGAGCTGCGGGATGTCGTCGCAGCCGACGATCACGGTGCTCACCGGCAGGGTCAGGACGTAGCGCATCGCCTCGGTCATGTTCAGGGTGCCCGGCACGGTTGCCGGCGTGACGGGCCTCGGGGTCCTCCGGCGCCTTCCACGACGTCAGGAGCAGTCCGCGCGAGGGGATCTTCATCCCGATGATCCCCATCTCCTTCTCCACCGCCAGCGGCAGGAGCTTTTCCTTGAAGCTGAGGTGGTGGGGGTCGGCGGCGTTGACGCGCGAGCAGGACGCTGTCGAAGTCGAAGCGCTCGATGGCGGCGATGAGCACGTCGGGATCGGCGTGGCCGGAGATCCCGAGATGGCGGACGATGCCCTGATCGCGGGCCTCGACAAAGGCCTCGATGGCGCCGCCGTTGGCAAAGCTCTCCTCGACCTGCTCCATCTTCGACAGGGCGTGCATCTGCCAGAGGTCGATGTGGTCGGTCTTGAGCAGCTCGAGGGAGCGCTCGAGGAGCTTCAACGAGCCGTCGCGGGTGCGGTCGTGGCTCTTGGTGGCGAGGATAGGCCTCCGACCGGCGGGTCTTCATGACCTCGCCGAAGTACTGCTCGGACCAGCGGTCCTCGACGCCGCCGTAGCGCGCGGAGGTGTCGACGTAGTTGATCCCGAGGTCCAGCGCCCGTTCGATGAGCGGCACCGCGACGTCGAAGTTGTTCGCCTGCTCGAGCGCCGACTGACCGCCGAGGCTGAAGATCCCGACCTGGTAGCCGGTCTTGCCGAGGTTGCGGGTCGGCATGGCCTTCGGGGTCAACGGAGTTGTTCGGCAACCCGGGCATGGTCTTCGATTCGTCACCCATGACGCCCTTGGCCACGAAACCCGCCGCGGCGGCGGTTCCGAGCTTGAGCAGATCGCGACGTTCCATCTTCGAATCGGTGTTCTTTGAGTCAGTCATGGCGCCTCCCTCGTCATCATACAGGGTGATCAGCGGACTCTCCGAAGATCCCGGAAGTGGCCGTCCTGCCCGTCGTAGTCGATGATCTCGATGTGGCCGCTCGAGTCGATGCTAGACGCCGCAGCTCGACGTGCAGGTTGCCATCACCTTTTCCCGAGAAGCCGTCGATGACGATCTCGGCGATGCCGAACGGATACTCGAGGGACTCCCGGCCGAGCTGTTTCTCGCTGATGTCGATCCTTCGCGCGGTGAGAAAGACGATCCGATGGCCGTCCCGGGTCTCCTCGGCGAAGACCAGCGAAATCGGTCGAACGTCGGCGCCGAGGTTGATCTGCCCGTCATTCCGGTAGCGGATGGCGCCGAGCAGGGCGCTCTGACCCCCCGTTGCGAGTACGTCGGCGAGTTGCTGGACCTCGTCGGCGGATGCAAAGCGGTTCACCACGAGGGTCAAGGGCATGCTGCGGGTGCCCTCGGTCGTGTTGACCACGGCGGTTCCGGTGAATTCGCGTCCCGGTGGATCGGCGGCGACGAGCGACGAAGTGATCACGATTGCCAGGGCGATGGTCGCAACAAGAATTCGGATTGCTTTCATGTGTTTTCTCCTGGGGTCAGCGAACGATCCATAGGGTATATCGGTTTGGGAGCGTGGGGGATTCCGGGCCTGGTGTTTTCGTCACCGGCCTTCTGGGCCGCCGTGACGCGTGGGCGTCCCAGCGGCCCAGCATCGCACCATCGGCGTGGTCGTTCGTTGGTTGATTGGAGAGGGTTCGACCACGCCGATGGCGCGCCGGCGGCCTGCGACTGAACTGGAAGAACTGACTTCGAGGCTCTACCCGTGGGAGCCCGGTAGCGCCATTGTGCGTAGCGCGGTGCGGAGCCGGATGGCGGTGTCTGCACAATGGCGTACCCGCACCCCGCTGGGGCGCCACCATCCCGCGTGTTAGGCGGCGGTCTCGGCTACGGTCGCCGGTACGGCCATTGGATACGGGTACGGGCTCGGACTCGCGAGCAGCGCCGGCTGTTACGCTCGGTCAATGGGGAAGGCGATGACCTCGTCGATTCGGTCGGCACCGGCCGCGAGCATGACCAGCCGGTCGACGCCCAGCGCGACCCCGGCGCAGTCGGGCAGGCCATGTTCCATTGCGGCCAGCAGGCGGTGGTCCACGGGGACCTCGGGGAGGTCGCGATCGCGTCGGGCGGCGAGATCGGTCTCGAATCGCGTCCGCTGCTCGGCCGGATCAGTGAGCTCATGGTAGCCGTTGGCGAGCTCGACGCCGTCGATCCAGGCCTCGAATCGCTCGGCGACGGGTGGCGTTCCGGCTCGGATCTTCGCGAGCGCAGCCTGCGAAGCCGGGAAGTCGTAGACAAAGGTCGGGCCGCTCCTCGGCCGAGCTCAGGCTCGACACGTGACTCAGCAGCAGGTCGAGCCAAGAGTCGCGGTCGTCACCGAGATCGGGGAGCGCGTCGTCAGGAATTCGGCAGATCGCGAGGCAGCGCAGGATGCCGTGTGGGGATCGATACCGAGGCGGAGAAACGCCTCGGCGTAGGTCAGCCGCTCGGCGCGGCCGGACTTGAGGGCGTGAAGGCGTGAGCACTTGACACCGTCATCTCCGTATGGGATCGGTTCGTTGCCACTGCCACTGCCACTGCCACTGCCACTGCCACTGCCACTGCCTGCTGCGGTCGACTGCATCCCTGACGTGAGCATCGTCATGGCCCTCGAGGTGAGAAGCCGCGGATCGCGATCCTCCCTCGACGGGTGGTCGCGGGCTAAGACCCCGCCTACAAGCCTCGTGTTGTCGACGCGATCGCCTCCGCCGCTGCCGAGCACCACCGCGAAGAGCTCCGCGACCTCATCCATGAGCCGGTGGTGGTCCCAGCCCGGGCGGTACCACTCGAGGATCGTGAACTCGGGGTTGTGGCGGCTGCCCGCCTCGCCGTCGCGAAAGGCCTTGCAGAGTTGGTAGATGGGACCGCTGCCGGCGGCGAGCAGCCTTTTCATGGCGAACTCGGGCGAGGTCTGGAGCCAGAGGCGGCGGCCGTCGTCGTGGCCGGGGCCGCGATAGCGGGTACTCAAAGCCGCCAGGTGGAGATCGGTGACCGGCGCCGAGGCGAGAAGCGGAGTTTCCACTTCGAGCACGCCGCGATCGGCGAAGAACGCGCGGATCTTCGCGAGCACCTCCGCCCGAATGCGGAGCGCCTCCATCGAAGCCGTGGGTCGCCAGTCGGTGGTCATGGGGAGATTATGACGCAGTCATCGGCGGGTGATCGAACCGAAGGACACAAAGATCACAAAGGACATCGCAGTTTCTCGGGCTTCAGAGACGGGCGCGGCAGGCCGCGCCCGTCTCTGAATCATTGTGATGCCTGGCGATCCTTGCGTCCTTGCGGTTGCAATGTTCTGAGATTCCTCACGCGCGGCTGACGTAGTCGCCGGTCCTGGTGTCGATCTTGAGCTTCTCGCCGATCTGGACGAAGAGCGGCACCCTGACGACGGCGCCGGTCTCCACGGTCGCCGGTTTGTTGCCGCCGGAGGAGGTGTCGCCCTTGAGACCGGGGTCGGTCTCCGTGACTTCGAGGATCACAAAGGTCGGCGGAGCGATGACGATGGGGTTGCCCTCGAAGAGGGTGACGGTGCAGACATCCTCTTCCTTGAGCCACTGTTTGGCGTCGCCGACGGTCTCCGAGGTCGCTGCGATCTGCTCGAAGGTTTCCTGATCCATAAAGGTCCACATGTCGCCGTCGGAGTAGAGGTACTGCATCTTGGTCTCGTGGACATCGGCGCCTTCGACCGAGTCCGACGATTTCATGGTGATCTGGTTCACGCTTCCGGTCACGTAGTTCTTGTAACGCACGCGGGTGAAGGCCTGGCCCTTGCCGGGTTTGACCACATCGGTGTCGACGACGATGCAGGGCGCATTGTCCATCAAGATCTTGAGCCCGACTCGGACCTGATTCATGTTGTAGGAAGCCATTTGATTCTCTCTTTCTTGCTTGCGCCGATCATACCGAAGCTGCGAGACTGCGCCGTGAAGAACGCACTTGATCCGTGGCCGGCAGGAGAGTGGCGTCGCCATCTCTCCGTCGTGGTTCGCGATCTCGGCGAGTTGCTCGATCTCGTCGGGCTCGACGCCGATATTCTCGAAGCCGGTGCAACCTCTCAGGCCGCTCTCCGATTCCCGCTCAGAGTACCACGCGGATTCGTTTCCCGGATGCGCCCGGGTGATCCCGATGATCCGCTGCTGCGGCAGGTGCTGCCGGCGCTGGCCGAAGACGACGATGTCGCGGGTTTCTCCGATAACCCGGTCGGGGAGCTGGGTCTGATTCGCGGCGACGGTCTGCTGAGCAAGTACCACGGTCGTGCGTTGCTGGTGGCTACCGGGGCCTGCGCCATCCACTGCCGCTACTGTTTCAGACGACATTTCCCGTACGACGAGGGACATACGGTCGGTGGGGAGGTTTCGGCGGCGCTCGGACCGGGTCGCGTCGGACGGATCCATCGACGAGATCATTCTCTCCGGGGGCGACCCGTTGGTGCTGCATGACGACCGTCTCGCCGATATGGCCTCCGCCATCGCCGAGATCCCGCATGTCCGACGTTTGAGGATCCACACCCGGATGCCCGTGGTTCTCCCCGAGCGCGTCGACGAGGCGCTCGTCGGCTGGATCGAGGCGTCTCGGTTGCCGGTGGTGGTGGTCATCCACGCCAATCATCCGAACGAGATCGACGCCTCGGTCGTCCGCGCCCTCGAGCGTGCTCGGGGCCGCCGGTGCGACGCTTCTCAACCAGGCTGTTCTGCTGCGCGGCGTCAACGATACGAGCGAGGCCATCGAGGAGCTTTCGAAGCGACTGTTCGAGTGTGGCGTCCTGCCCTACTACCTGCACCTTCTCGATCGGGTCGCCGGCGCCGCCCACTTCGAGGTCGACGAAGCGCGAGCCCTCGAGATCATGGAGAGCCTTCAGGCGAGGCTCCCCGGCTATCTGGTGCCAAGCTCGTCCGAGAGATCGAAGGCGCCCCGTCGAAGATCGCGGTCAAGTAGGCGAAGAGAGCTCGTGCTCGATCATCTTCGCGCCCGGTCAGCTCATCGACCCGTGGAACCTGAGCGGATTTCTTGAAACACGAAGTTCACCAAGAGCCACGAAGGAATCACAAAGTCGTTTTCTGGCCCATCGCACGCGAACTGAGGGCTAACCCACCGGTCGGGATCGGAAGGAGCCCGGGTCAATGATGCGCTGCTTCGTGAGATCTTCGCGGGTCTTTGTGGTCTTTGTGTTTCAATTGCGATGGTCTTCGCGTCGTTGCGGCGAAGAACTCGCTTCAACCGCGGAGGATGGGTCGGGTGAGGCAGGTGGCGCCGCCCTCGGCCTTGAGTGAGAGCTCCCTGCCGCGATAGGTCAGCACCTCGCAGCCGGCGGCTTCGAGTCGGGCCCTGGTCCCGGGGTTGCCTTCGAGCACGAGACACCGCCTCGGCGCGAGGGCGAGGACGTTGGGCCCCATGGTCGGGTACTCGCTCTCGGGTACCTCGACGATCTCGATCCCGCGATCACCGAGCAGTTCGACAAAGGGCACGGGGAGCAAGGGCAGATAGACCACCGCGAGATCGTGGTCGATCATCGAAATGAGCGACATGAGGTGGAGACACGCGGCCGGGCCTCCGGCGTGGGGGAGCTGGACTTCGATGGTTTTGGCGCCCAGCGGGCGCAGCGCGGCGGTCAGTTGGCGAAGACCCTCGGCGTTGGTGCGGTAGCCGCGTCCAACCGCCAGAGTCTCGTGGTCGAGCCACATCAAGTCGCCGCCCTCGGCGGTGGCCTCGTCCTCGAGGGTGGCGAGGATCGGCACGCCGAGATCCTCGAGGGTCGCGGCGATGGCCGCCTCTTCACCGCGCCGTTGGGGCTTGCCCATGCGCAGGACGATGGCGCCGGCATCGGTGACGATGACCGGATCGTGGGTGAAGATCGCATCGGCGTGTTCGGGCAGCGGCGCGTCGTGGAAGACCACCTCGCAGCCGCAGTTACGCAGGGTCGAGACCAGCGCTTCGTGTTCGGCCCGCGCACCGTTGAGATCGGGCCGCGAGGTGTAGTGCCAGTGGGCGGGGTCGGCGTCGCCGAAGGCCGCATCCGGGCGGCGCACCAGGACCCGTTTGAGCTCGTCCACCATGCTCTGGGAGCCGTATGTCTTCATGATTCCTCATCCTCTTCGAGTCGTTTCGGGTGGGCGTGGACGGTGGTGAAACGGCGAAGCGTGACCTTGCCGGGCGCCATTCCCCGCGATTTCCCGACATCGCCGGCGAAAGCCATGTGGACCGCAGTCTTGCCGCCGCGGCGGGCCTTGGAATAGCCGGCGGCCAGAGATGCGGCGTAGCGCTTGGTCTCACGCGGCAGCGTGTCGAGCTTGTCGGGGTTGCGCACCACCACGTGCGAGCCGGACTCGCCGGCGACGTGAAACCAGAAGTCGCGCGCCGAAGCCAGTTTGAGTGAGAGTACGTCGTTATCAGCAGCTGTCCGGCCGACGAGAACGATCATCCCATCAGGTGAGGCCGTCACGCGGGCGACCGATCGGCCGTGGTAGATCCCGGCGTCGGCGTTTGTTACGCCTGAAAGCTCGCCGCGTTTTGCCATGGGTCCATCATACTTTCCCTCTCCCTCTCCCGCTCCCGATGAGATGACCAGCGGCACCGCCGGCGGCAGCAATCAGCGGCAGCGACAGGGGAAGGGACATGGACCGCGCCCGGGACAGCGGCAGCGACAGCAATCAGAATCCGCGTTCTCAAAGCTCCAGGTTCTCAAGTCAGCACGCCACCCAACCGACGACTACCCTCTTCGATCTGCGCCTCGTCAACACATGCGATGGAAAGGCGGAGGTGGGCGTGCGCGGGTGCGGTCGCGTAGAACCGCCGACCGGGCGCAACGCGGACACCGGCTTTCTCAAGGTCATCGCAAATCCTCGATTCCGATTCGACGGGGTTGGGCAGCGTCAGCCACAAGGTGTAGCCGCCCGCGGGCCGCGTCCACTCGACATCGGCGGGCAGGTACTGCTCGAGGGCCTCGATCATGGTTTTCATCCGTCGTCGATAGATTCGGTGGATCCGTCGCAGGTAGGCTTCGAACCCGCCGCCGAGACTGAAGCGATCGGCGGCGGCCTGAGCGAGGGTGTTGGTCGAGAGGCAGGAGGCATGCTGGATCGAGATGAGTTGCCCGATGGCCGTTGGATGCGCGGCGATCCAACCAACCCGAAGACCAGGAAATACGATCTTGGAGAAGCTGCCGACATAGAACACCAGTCCGTTGGCGTCCATGGACTTGATCGGCAAGACAGCTTTGCCGAAGTACTTCATCTCTTCTTCGAATCCGTCCTCGATCAGGGGGACACGATGAGTCTCGCAGAGTTCGAGCAGGCGTTCGCGATGCGCCTGATCGGTGGTCACTCCGGTGGGGTTGTGAAAGTTGGGCATGGTGTAGATGAGCGATGGTGGATCCCTGCCGAGGATGGCCTCGAGGGCGTCGAGGTCCATCCCGTCGCGCCGCATGACGACCTCGACGGGGTTGACGCCGTGCAGCCGCAGGAGAGGATGGAGCATGCCGTAGGTCGGCCCCTCGACGATGACGCGGTCGCCGGTTCGGGTCATCAGGCGAAGCACGAGATCCAGTGCCTGCTGAGCGCCGTTGGTGATGAGGATCTCATCGCTCCCAACCGAGACACCGTGGGATCGCAAGCGGCGCGAAACGGTTTCGCGCAGCGGTCCCCACCCGGCGGGATCAGCGTAGTCGAGGGATTCGGCGCCGCAATCGAGGAGAATGCTCCTCAGACAACGCCGAAGATCGCCCGCGGGCGCGAGATGGGGGTCTGCAGCAAGTCGTTCGAAATCGATGATCTCGTGATTGGAGTGGGGTGGAATCCAGGTCTGCTCACGATGGGCCACAGATCCGACCGATCGTGGGAAACGCGTGTCCCAGTCGATCAAGGCGCCATCCCGAGCCCCCGGTTCCATGGTCGAGGGTGGACGCGCGCGACGACGAACGGTGGTGTACGACCCCGGACGGCTCTCGAGATAGCCAAGAGCGTGGATCTCTTCGAAGGCGCGGACAACCGTTGATCGATGAACCCCGATGCTCGTCGCGAGCTCACGGCTCGGAGGGAGACGGTCGCCGGGTCTGAGGGTGCCGTCGTCGATGAGCGCGACGATGCGGTCCCGAATCTGCAAATAGGCCGGTGTCGGACTCCCGGGGTCGAGTTCGAAAAGCAACATGGCGTCTCCCGCCAATATTGGTACCACAGAAAATTCAATTTTTGGTACTTTACAGACATCCAAAAAAACGTAGTCTCGGCAAACGAAAGGGGCGGATTATGGATTTTCACAACACCTACCAAGACACCACCCGGGCGTCAGCCTATGACGAACTCGGCCTCGGCGGCACCTACCACCTCGTCTTTCGCGACCTGCCGACCCTCTTGAGAGGGCACATCACGGGCAGGGATGCGGTCGATTTCGGCTGCGGTACCGGTCGAACGGCTCGTTTTCTCGGGAGCCTCGGTTTCCGTACCGTTGGCCTCGATATCTCTGCAGAGATGGTCGCCGTGGCTCGGGAACGCGATCCCGGCGGTGACTATCGGGTCATCGAGGACGGCGACTTCTCATCGCTTCCGATGGGCCGCAGCGATCTGGTGCTTTCCGCGTTCACCTTCGACAACATCCCGGGTCACGCTCGAAAGGTCAGGCTGTTCTCGGGACTGAGGAGGCTTCTTCGGCCGACCGGCCGGTTGGTTAATATCGTGTCGACCCCGGACATTTACAGCAACGAGTGGACGACGTTTTCAACCAGGGATTTTCCGGAGAATGCGAACGCGAATTGCGGGGATGTGGTTCGCATCGTCACCACGGACTACAGCGACGGCCGTCCCGTGGAGGACATCCTCTGGCCCCACCCGGACTATTGCGCGGTCTTCGCTGATGCAGGCCTCGAGGCCGAGAGGGTCGAGCGGCCCCTCGCCAAAGGAAACGAGGGAATACCCTGGATCAGCGAGACCGAGATCGCACCCTGGGCGATTTACATCCTCAAACCGGTCGCCGAGCCAGCCGCCAACGAGGCCGACCTGAAGCTGTCAACGAAGACTCGCGAGGCGTCAGCAGCTGCGGTGGAGCACCGCCGGAGGTTTGATCCCGGCGGCGGCGAAACCTTCGACGACCCGCTCGGTGACATCGGTTTCGAAGGCCTTCTCGAAGCTCACGTCGAGGACGTAGGCCTTGGCGCGCAACCGCAGTGCGAAGTAGTTCTCCTGCACCACCTGTGAGATGCTGACCGACCACGGGCGTGCGGTGGAGACGAATCGCGAGCTCGTGAGGGCCTCGCCGACGATGGTCTTCGCCGCGGCGAGATCCTGGTCCATTCCGACGTAGTAGTCCATCTGGATCATCATCTCGACCGAGCCGGCGTTGCCCGAGGCGACGGGATCGGTGAGGAACTTGTTGTTGGGGATCGTGACCTGGGTGTCGTCGAGGGTGACGAGCTTGACCGATCGCAAGCCGATGTGGCTGATCTCGCCGTACCAGCCGTCGAAGGTCACCCGGTCGCCGACCTGGAATGGCCGGTCGATGAGGATGATGAGCCCGGCGATGATCGACGAAACGAGGTCCTTGAGGGCGAAGCCCACGGAGACCGCTGCCGTGCCGCCAAGGGCGAGCAGGACCTCGGGGGTGACCTCCAGCACGGTGAGGGCGGCGCTGAGACCGCCGATGAGGAACACGCCGAAGCGGACAAAGGAGCCCGCCTGGTTGATCACCAGGCGCTTGTCGGTGAATCGTCGCCCGAGACCGTCGAAGAGCTGGTGGGTGAACCGCGCCACGACCACGGTGACGACGAGGATCAGCAGGGCGTACGGAAGATCACCCGGCTGGAACAGGGACAACAGATTGCCGCTTGGGTCCATCATTCCCTCCCGACGCTCATGCCGGCAAGAGGTTGCGGCGGCGCAGCAGACGGACGGCAGCGCGGTGCCAGGTGGTGGAGACCCGGTACATCTCGTTGTCGAGGTTGATCGCCCCGACTTCGAGCAACCGATCGAGATGGATGAAGCATTGGGAGCGGTCGAATCGGGTGACCTCGATGAGGTCGTCGAGGCTGATGCTCTCGTGGGTGACGATGGCGGCGAGGACGAAGAGACCGTCCTGTCCGCCGTCCTCGAGGAGACCGACATCGGGCGCCTTGAACAGGCGCACCCGCACCCTGCCGCTGCGCTCGGGGTCGAGCGAGCGGAGGAAGAAGTGCAGGGCGGCGCGCGGGTTGCCGTCGGAGTAGTCCCAGAGCAGACGTGAATAGCCGTCGGCGCTCTCGATGACGCTCGATCCGACGGAAACGCCCTCGAGCCGATCGACCACGAGGTCGGCATAGTTGAACTGGACCCCACTCGCCGCGCACCGGGTGCGGATAAGCTCGGAGATCTGTTCCTCGCTCCAACCGGTGAGGTGGTGACGGGTCCGAAAGACGGTTGCGTCGGGTCGCACCGCCCGCAGATGGCGCCACGCGTAGGCGCTCATGCTGCACAGCCAGAACACGTTGTTGCACGTTCGGTTGACCAGGTTTGCAAACGCCTTGAACGCTTCATAACCGCCGACATCGGTGAGAAAGAGGTGTTGGGACATGTCGAGCACGACGACCCTCTTGGGTCCGTTGTACAGCGCTCGACCGAGCTCTCGCGGACCCGCATCGGGCCCGGCGTCCACCTCGAGGAGTTCGCCGAGGCGGGCGCAGAGATCGGCTGGATCGGTGACTCTCCGGCCGAGCAGGATGCGCCGGATCTCGAGGTCGTCGCGCCGGATCTGGTTGAGCCAGGAGGTCTTTCCGATGCCGCGTTCGCCGGTCAGAAGGTAGGATCCCCGGGTTCCTGACCCGCTCCAGGAGGTCAGGATCTCTTGCAGTTCGCTGACTCCCGGAAAGTTGGACACCACGAGCGGTCCGCTCTCGATGGGTTCCTCCCGGAATGCCTCGATCAGACCCTCGGGCAATTCGGCGACGTCGCCTTCGGCGTAACCCAGTTTCGCTGCCTGGCGTTCCACCCTTTGTCTGAAGAGGAAGGCGAGGGCCTTCTGGGTCTGCTCGAACCCGAGGGCGAAGTCACGCGCCACCGTGGCGGCGCCGTGCCCGGCGAGCCAGACAAAGGCGCCCGGTGCGAGAAAGGCGCCGTACCAGCGGGATTGGTTCGCGCGCAGGGCGTCGGCCAGCCGGCCGGTCGGTTGCAGGCGCAGGAAGGTCTCCACCATGACACCGCGCCAACGGAAGAGCTCGACCAACACCGCCGCCAAGACCACCAGCCAGGAGAACTTCACGACCATCGTCGCGATGAAGCCCTGACCCAGGGCGCGTGAGACGAGGCGAATCAGCACCAGGACCGTTGCGACCCGGAGAACGAGACGAATGCTGCGCTGCAGCATCTTGCGGCGCTCGTTGGTGGTCTCGAGTCCGTAGTGCACGGCGGCGTTGACAAACGCGGTCGCCACGACATCGATGGTGAGTCGGTAGATACCGAAAATCGTCAGCAACGTGAGCAGGGCGTTGATCTCGCCGGACCGGGCAACGGGCCCGAGGGCCCAGCGGAGCGCCGAAACCGTGATCAGAAAGAGCGCCCACGGGCCGATGGTCTCGACCCACCGGAAGAGCCGCTGGACCCGCCGTTTCGAGGCGACGGCCGCGAGCGAACGGAACGTCGAGGTCCGCAGCCGCTCGAGCCACCCGCGCCACCGTCGGCGCACCCACAGGGCACAGACCAGGACCGCGGTGACGAGCAGCAGTCGGCTGAAGGCGGCGCCGACCCTGAACAGATCGTGGGCCAACTGCGGCACTTCGTCGATGGAGTGCCGGCGTGAGGCAAAGTGGTACCGGGCCAGGAGTGAAGCGGTGTGCGCTTCCCTTACAGCCTGGCGGAATCCTTCCCGTCCGAAGCTCAGAAGGCTTCGCCGGTATCCCTCGGTGAACGAGTCGCTCGCCGCCGTCCGCAGCCGCATCAGCCGAACCGCGGCGGTTCCGTGCACCTCCACCGCCCGCCACCGGAGATCGGAGTCAGCCGTCCCGGACGCCCCTCGGAACCGATCGAGGGCGCCGCTGAGCTCAGCCTTTTCTATGTCGAGTATGGCGATGAGTTCGAGATCGATCTCGTCGACCTCGGCGGTCCCCGGGGTCGCGGCGGAGAGCCGGTCCGCGAGGGCCTGGATACGGCGGGCGAGGTCCGCCTGCACCGCATCGAGATCCGTCGCGTCCGGGCCGAGGGATCCGGATTCGGGTTCGCTGGCGGGTGTCGGTGCGACGATGGCCTCGGTGCCGTCTGCAATCGGGGTCGCAACAACGATCGGTTGCGAGGTGCCCTCGGCACCCGGGGTCGGCTCATCGCCGAACCCGAGCGGCGCGATGCCGATCATCAGCGCGGCGACAACCATGACCCGCGAAAAGACTTGAGGAGGTTTCATGAGTATTCGTCTCTGAGGGCAGATGATACCAGCAGACGGCTGGATCGAGGCAAGGATGGTGGTGAGAGTCCGCAGGGAATGGGTGCGGACGCTCTTCCTGTCGCTGCCGCGGACGCTGCCTCGACGCTGCCCGCGGACGCTGCCGCTGCCGCTGATCCTGCCCCGGACGCTTTCCCTGTCGTTGCCCCGGTCGCTGTTCCGGACGCTGCCCCGGACGCTGTCTAAAAAGTACCGAGACCGGTGGTCTCCTGCGCCCACGCGAAGAACCGGCGTATTCGTGAGGTGTCGCGGAAGGCGGCATAGGGGAGCGTGTAGGTGCCCCCATCGTTGGTCCAGATCCGGTCGAGATAGAGCTTGAGCTCGCGGTCGAGATCGGAACCCCGCGGCGCGTGGACCCAGAACGAGGCCTCGAGGTTGTAGTCATCGAGGTTGCGGCGGGTGAAGTTGGCCGAACCGAGGACAGCGTCGATGCTGCGTTTGTTCCGGATGACGATGAGTTTGCTGTGAAACTGCTCGCCGCGGGTCGCGTACCAGCGGATCGCGAGGCCGCCGCCCGCCGTCCGCGTCAGATATTCGGCCGTCTGACGGTTCGGGATCCCGGACTTCTCGTGTCCGAAGGCGTCGCGGTTGGGATCGAGGACGGCTCGAACCCAGACCCCGCGTTCGGCCGCGTCGCCAAGGGCGTGGATGATCTCCCGGTGGGACAGATAGAAAAGCGCGAGGTCGATCTCGTCGCCCGATTTGGTGGCGTCGATGAGATCGAGGATGCGGTCGCGGATGGCGCTTTCGGTGAGATAGGCGATGTGGTGGTCGCGACCCTTCCGGATCGGGGCGAGTTCAGGGAGGGTCTCGAATGGTGGGCTGCCGCCCGAGAGACGGACGACCTCCATCTCGGCGCGGTAGACCTGGCGGGCGAGGTCGGCGTTGGTCACTCGAATCGCGATGTTGGAGTGCGCGCTCGAGGCGTCGTGGGGGTTGGCCGAGGTCGCCAGGCTGACCCATTGATTCTCGTGATCGGCGAGGATGATTTTGCGGTGGTTGGCTTTGAAGTTGGCCAGCCGCAGATAGGTCCGCAGGCCGACCTTGCGTCCCCCGGATTCGAGGGGGTTCGGCAGCCAACCTTCGGCCGGCGAGATGCCAAACCACTGGAAGCCCAGACGCCAGAGCGCCGAGTAGCTCGGGTTCGAGTCCCTGAGCCGTTTGAGATCGGTGATGACGACCTGCACCCCGGCGTCACGGAGCGAGCGAAGCTGGGGCGACGGATCGCCGCCGTAGACATCGTTGATGGGATCGGTTACCAGGACGATGGGCATTTCGGGCGTCCGGGCTCTCGCCGAGACGAGAGCGTCGACGACTTCGGAACTGATGGGCCGGTAGGCTTCGCCGTCGGCGCCGAGGTGGTTGTTCAGCAAGAAGAGATCGAGCACGAGGAGATGCTCGGCGCCGCCGATGAGCGTGAGGACTTCGTCGAAGATCTCCTGTTCGTGGACCGCGACGTCGCCGGAATCACGATAGGTCAGATCGGCGAGGAAGCGGAGATCGGTGCCGGCGACGGCCACCGGATCTCCTCGGAAGACGAGATCGGGCGGGAGGGGTTTGATGGTCTGGTGCCAACCGACCGCGGCCCAGAGAAGGACCAGCGCGATGCCGGCGAGGAGCGCCCTCCGGCGCCACGTGAATGCCCAGGCGCCGAGCCGGGTCAGCGCGTTTCGGATCACTCGAATTCTCGGAAGACCGGGGCGAGCAGCGCGGGGTTGTCGCTCATGAGCCCTGTGGCGCCGGCCGAGAGGAGCTTGCGGGCCTCCTCGGGATCGTTGACGACCCAGTAGTCGGCTCGGATTCCGAGGGTGCGGCAGCGCCTGAGAAAGTCGTGGCGGTCGAGTCGGATCGGCCCGGATTGCACGGGAATCTGCGCCGCGTGTCCGCGGATCACCCTCCGAGCAAGCGCGAGCGGCGCGAATCTCAGGGCCGCCACCTCACCCCTCGTCAGGGCGGTTCGGCCTGTCCAGCCCAGCCGGCGCACCTGCCACAAAAGACGATCGTGAAAACTCGCGACGGTGACTCTGCTCTCGCCGTTGTGAGCGGAGAGCACCTCGAGGAGAGGCCCCACCGCCGTGGGGTCATTCGGCTTGAGATCGATGCTGACAGGGGTGTCCGGAAAGGCGTCGAGAAATTCCGGAAGGGTCGGGATGGACTCGCCCCCGGCCGTCCAGCGACGGACCTCGTCGAGACCGACCTCGGCGATGCGCTCGTCGCACCCTGCGGTCCGAGCACCGTCGGGATCATGGGCGACGACAAAGTGGCCGTCGGCGGTTCGGTGGACATCGAGCTCGAGCGCGTTGGCGCCGTCGCTCAGAGCGATCGCGAAGGCCGAAAGCGTGTTCTCAGGCGCCTTCGCCGATGCGCCGCGATGGGCGTAAAGCCGAAGCCTGAAGGGCGACGTCACTTGATCGGTCCCAGGGGTTCCTGCGACGCGAGCGCCTCCGGAACGGCATTCCCCTCCAAGGCGGCGAGGTCGTTTTTGACCGACTCGATGTCCGGGTGGTCCGCGGGCGCCCGCTCGAGAAAGGCTTCGAACGCCGCTTTCGTCCCTTCGACATCGCCGAGGGAGGCGCGGCAGACACCGAGATTGAGGTAGGCGTTCACCGGGTCGGGTGAAATCTCGGTCAGCGCCTCATACATGGCTTCCGCCATGAGGTAGACCTCGTTTTGGAAAAAGGCCAGGGCATGCTCTTCGATGGAGGCGATGGTATCGGGGTCGGCCTTCGCGAGCCGCCGCGCCGCATCGCCGACGCGAATGTGGTGGCGCATGATCACCATCGAGAAATAGAGCGTCCGGATGGCGTCGATATCGTTGGGATCGATCCGGATCAGATCCTCCGAGTAACGCGAGGCTTCGGCCCAGTTCTGGTTTTTCATGGCGAGCCTGCTCAACATGATCAGGGGCTCGGCAAAGGTCGGGTCGAGGGAGGCGGATTGTCGGATCATCATGAGCGCCTCCTTTTTCTCGATCGGCTCGTTCGCATCCGCGGCGCTCTTGGCCTTTTCCCACGCCGCCACACCCTTGTTGTAGAGCTCGATCGCCTTTTTTCGCTGCTCGGGTATCACCAAAGACGGCTGCGGGGTCGGTGTCGATTGGACCCGCTGCGATGACGGCGCGACGAAGTTTGGTTGCATGACGACGCTGATGTTGGCGACCACCAGCTGCTGCGCAGTGATGGGCAAAGTGACGTCGTTATAGCCGTCCTTGTGGAAGTGGAGTTCATAACCGGGTCTGACGCTCTCCATGGGAATGGTGAAGGTGCCGTCGTCATCGGTGATCTGCTCATCGATGGGCTCGGACTCGCCGGGCGCGCGAAGCACGACCTCGACGTTCACAATTGGTTTTTCCGTCTTGTTGATGACGGTCCCGCGCAGTGGTTCCGCCTGGGCGAACGCCTGCCGGCAGATCGCCGCGGACGCGACCACCGCGAGCGTGAGGACAAGGATCTGGACCGAGCGATGCACCATTCAACCTCCGAGAATCGAGCCTCGAAGAAAAGTAACACCGTGACAGTGGACATACAAGAACGCGAAATAGAAAAGCGGCGCGGTGTGACCGCGCCGCTTTGATCAGACCTTAAGAGGAAGCTCAGTGTTTGCCGGGATCGAGGGCCACCCCCCTGCGTTCATAGGCGATATAGGCCTCGAGCGCGATCATCCGCGGGTCGTCGAGCTCGAGGGTCTCGCCTTCGAGCGGGTTCATGATGCACCAGTTGATCATCTCGCGCAGGGCGACCACCCGGCCCAGCTGTTTCTGGAATTTCGGGTAGGTCTCGGGGTGGGTGTTGGCGGCGTTGGGGTGGCACTGGCCGCAGGCGACGCCGTTGGTGCCGAGATCGGGGCTGCCCCACAGCGACCGGCCCTCGGTCACCACGGTCATGTACTCGGCCTGCCAGCGTTCGACGTCGGTGTCGGTGAACTCGTCGGCCTGAAGCGACACGCCGACCACCGCCAGCGTCGCGACGACGACAACGAAAAGGGCCCAGAGATGTTTCTTCGCCATGGCGTCCTCCATCAGTAGTGAGTTTGCGGGGGAACACGGTTCCCGACATCCTGGAACCGGGTGTCGACCGGTTTGCCGGCGGCCGGGTCGTACGCCACGGTTCGATTGGTGTTGTTGTAGAGGTGGTAGGTCATGGAGGTCCGGCCGTTCGACAGATCGATGAACTGCCAGCCGGTGGCGTCACGCTCGAAGAACGGATCGGCCCGGTTCATCGGGACGGTGATCTTGGGCATGGTGTGCTCGGCCTGGGCGTAGGTTCCCGGGTAGGGCCAGGGCCACGCCGTGGCCATCACCGCCTGGAAGCTGATGTTGCCGATCTGGTTGTACTGGATCTGGTGGACGTGGCCGTAGATCACGGTGGCGTCGTTGAACGGCTGCAGCAGCGCCTGTACCTGCTCGGCGTCCTCGGTCCAGAAGTTCCAGCCCTTGTAGAGTTTCTGAATCGGCGAGTGGGAAAAGACGACCACGGGGGTGTCCTTACCGACCCCGGAGAGGTCGTCTGCCAACCACGCCCGTTGCTTCTCACCGACCATGAAGGGTGAGCC
>CAVQJV010000031.1:0-317023 GCA_963712805.1 uncultured Acidobacteriota bacterium
CCGGCAAATGTGATTATTTCTTGAACCACTTCTTGCGGGTCACGAGCTGGGGATCGTCTTGGCTGGCGAACCGCCCGATGTGGCCGCTTCGGTCTTTTGCAACCACAAAGAAGTACACGTTCTTGTTGCCGTGGAGCTCGGGTGCGATGGTGAAAATGTAGAGCCCCTCGCTGTCCATCTCCAAGGGTATCTGGAGGAACCCGTCATCGGCTTCGTTGCGGGCGTGGACGACGACCCTCTCGACGCGGTAGTCGTCGGCCACTCTCAAAGGCACGATGACCGTCTCGTTCTTTTTGAAACCGAGCTCCACCGCGGTCGCGATTTCAATGGTCGGTTGATCGGCATCCATCTCGGCCAGCCGTGCTTCGAGCGCCGATCGCGCCCGATCGTAGTCCTCTCGAAACCTGGGGCCGGGAGTCATCTCAGCGAGGGCCGCAAGACCGCTCTCGGGATCACCGGAACGCCCCCGGGCCAGGGCGAGGGCGATCACCGATTCCTCTTGTCTGGCCAGGTTGATCTGTTCCTCGCACCAGGCGATCCGAGCTGCCGAAGAACTGTGGCCGGGCCACGCCCGACGTAGACTCTCGAGCACGGCGACGGCGTCGGCGTACCGGTGGTCTGCGATCAGCGCCTCGGCCTGGGCCTGCAGTGCGGTCGCCGCCTCAGCGCGCACATCGGCGGCGCCGCTGTAGCCGGGCAGAAGCTCGCCAAACCGCCCGGCGTGCTCGATGGCGGCCGGGTAGTCACCCGCTTTTTGGGCATCCCACATCTCCGCAGTGCAGGCGGAGCACCTGGCGAGCCGGGCGAGATCTGCGGCGAGGCCATCGATATCCGCGATCTGAACCGCCGGCACGCCGGACAGCCCGGCAACACCGCGCCGCAGCGCCTTGACGCTCCCATAGGCGAATCCGGTGCGCAGGTCTTCGATGGCCGCACCCTGGTCGGCCGCCCGAGCGACGGCCGTGACCAAACTGTCGTAGAGGGCGGATTCGTCGGAGTTGAAAAAGACACCATCGCGTTCATCCAGATTGCTCAACCCGTTCCGGGCTGCGTCCAGATCGCCCGCGTCGACGAGCTGTTGGATGGCCAGCAGATCGTCGAAGAGGTTGTCGTCCGGAGGAGGCGGAGAGAAGCGTCACTCGATTCCCGCTCCTCGAGCGGGATCCCCCTCGCGACCGCCAGTCCATCGTCTCCACCACTACGGACCAGGTGAAGGCAATGATGCTTCCGAGGACGATCACCATCACCGCAACGACGGCCAACTCGACGCGGGATGCGCGACGCCCGCGGCGACTCGAGCCGGGCGCGGAACGGCGGCCGGCCGCATCACCGGCGTCAATCGTTCCGGCACCCAGACATCGACCGGAACCGGGTTGCGCACATCCGTGTCTTCGGGATCGTCGAGGCTCGAGGGCAGCTCGGGGTCGTCAAAGAGAACCTCGGGCCATCCGTCGTCATCCAGCGACGACATCGCCGCCGGAGGCATCGTTGCGGGGCCGCGACCCCCGGCTGGGGAGACGGGGCGGCGACCACCGCAGGCGGAGAGCGAAGCCGGATCCGTCTTGTTGGGGTCGAACGATGCTCCGGGGAGGACGCGACGGAGCCCAGGCTGCCGCAAGTGCGGGCGGATCGGGCAAGGCCCGGATCAGCGGATCCCTGAGATCGAAGGGCGAATCGCCCCTCAGAAGGGGGTCGGGCGCCATGATCTGGCCGAGGACGCTCTCCAACGGCTCCGCCTCGGGGAGCATGGCTCTCACCGCGGCGGGCAGGGTCACTCAGGGGCGGCAAAACCATCGGCTTCGATTTCGGCACCGAGCATGCCGCAGGCGATGACTCCGAAAGAAAAGAGATCGCTCTCCACGCCTGATCGTAGGGCAGCAATTCCCCTTCACCAATTCCGGAGCGAGGTGCGGATCGAAGGCCGTACCGGTACGCCGGCACCCGCGTGCAGGAGGGTGGCGCTGGTGCCGAAGCCGAGCACAACTGCGCGATCGTCTGCCGGCGAATGCGTCACATAGATGTTGTCCGGTTTGAGATTGAGATGGGCCGCGCCGGCACGGGCCAGGTCCTCGATGCACGAGAGCACGTCGAGGAGGATGTTGATGGCCGAGAACTGAGACCTCGTCGATGTTGTCGAGCGGTTGGCCGTCGACGAACTCCATCACCACGAATCCATCCCCCTCAGGCGTCAGACCGTGGTCGCGCAAAACCGGCATGGCTCCGATGTCCACGCCCTCGCGGCTTCGACCATCTCGAGGAACAGTCGACCTTCTCCTCGGCATTGGGGACGGCGCAACTGATCATCTTGATGACGACATCGCGACCGCTGTCGGGATCCCCGGCGAGGAAGACCGCACCCGTCGCCGATGTCGCCAGCACATTCTTGAGCTGGAGCTCTTCGAGGATTTGTCGCGTCTCGATCACGATGGCCTCACTCTCGTCTGGTCAGTTACGGCGCAAACCGCACGGTCAACGTAGTTCACAGAGCGGAGGAAAATCCGTGGTGTGGCTCACGTGAAACAGCGGATGACGTCAATTGACCGCTGCGATCGGTGATGCACAGCACGCGGCAAGCCGGCCGCAGCCGCGAAAATCTCGAATCCACGACCGACTCTGATTTGGCGGACGCTCAATCCTGGCGGGTGTCGACCGGCCGTTTCGCGGGCGATCGGATGACCGGGCTGAACGTTTCTCGGACGCCGCCGAGGGAGATGCTCTCGATGTAGTAGAAATAGTCTTTGCCGGGATCGATGGATTCATCGACATAGACATAGTGCTGGGGCTCGTCGGTCGTTCCCGCCCCGGACAACGGCTCGGCTGGTGATCTTCTCGAACGGGCCGTCTTCGCTGAGGCCGCGAAAGATGTCAAATCCGAAATTCTCCACCTCGCTCGCGGTGGTCCACTTGAGGGTGTTGGCCAGGGGTTCGTCCGCCGGCTGGTCCGGCGCCGCGTCCGCCGCGGTTTGAATCGCCTCCGGTTCGGCTGGAACGTCGTCTCCACCCGACGAGGCACACCCTCCCAGAATTCCGATGAAAAATCCGATCTCAACGATCAAACACCAGTTCTTCACTCATCCCCCGCTGTTCGGAGTTGCGAGCCCGCTCCGATCGATTCCGCCGGCGAAACTCTCGCTGTTTCCCGGTTCCTCGGCGGACTCGCCGGCCGCTGTGAGACTCACGCCGCCGATCCCATCGACGTGCAGCTTCTCGTCCCAGACATAAACTCGGACACCGGTGAGCTGTTCCTGGTTCTCGAGAACTCCCGGATCCAGCTTCACGATGAACTCGGTTCCGCTGACCTCGATCCGGTCCTCGCGCAGAATGGCGCCGTCGGCGGCAACCCAGTCTGCGATGAGATGAGCCGACTCCACGGGAACCGGCATCCCGACCGTGAGGACCACAGCGCCGTCGATCTCATCAAGGCCAAGATCGAGCTGGTGGCCTGGCGCGGCCACCGGGACCGCCGGATCGCCGAGCAGATTGTAGGTCTGGACCAGGACATGACTATTGAACTTGTGTTTCGCGCGCATCACAGATTCGCCGATGGTGTTGCCGGGAGTCGTGATTTCTTCCATCAGTGTCTCACCCATGATTGGCGACGGGCTGTTGCGCCACGAGGCGGCAAAGACCGCGATGGCGCCGCGGCCGGGAGTCCTCAGCAACTTCTCACCGATGGAATCGGCGGTGGGGTGATCGAAGGGAGCCGAGTAACAGGTCAGGCTGAGCACCACCGGCAGTCGTTCGCTTTCGGCAAGGGTATCGAGGTGTTCAAGAGTGAAGAGATCGTGGTTCTTTTTCAGATCCGGCGGGCCGGTGCGCCAGATATAGCGACCGCCGTGGCCGATGAACTGCACCCCGTACACACCGCCATCGAGGATCTCGATGATCCGCTGGGTATGGTGCTCGTTGGCGGGCTCTGAGGGGTGCGGGTAGATCTTGGTGGGGAGATACCCGCGACGACTGTACTCTTGGGCGATGGAATCGCTGCGTCGTTGGAACGAGACGCTCTCGTTGGCGATAAACAGAAGATTGCGTTTCCATGGCCCCACCGGAGCAGCGGAGGCATAACGGATGGTCTTGTCGATCACCTGTTCGAGTTCTTCCGCATTCGCCACGGGCAGCCGACCCACAGCCATATCCGGAGCGAATCGCCGTCATCGAGACAGACAAACCACGTATCACTCGCCGCGTGCCCCTCGAGGGTCGAATAGCTCGATGTCGGCACGAGGTTGCGATGGTTGAGATCGGCCCCTTCGGCATAGCGGGTGCTGCTGTTCTTGATGAACCGGTTCATCTCTCCGGTCCGGTAGGTCCAATCCGCATAGTTCGAGTCGTCGGCGGAGAGGTTCTTGAAGTCCGAACTCGCGTCCCCGGCAAAGAGGACGGATCGGGGCGCCGGCGCCTGCCAATTCGAGTGGGCGTACTGGAGGAAATCCTTGATCGCTTGCGGGTCGAGGACTCCGAAGTTGAATTCGTCGTAGATGTCCTGGACATCCACCACTGCGACGGAAAGGCCGCGCCCACGGTGAAACTCGGCAAGCCGCGTGGTTTGGTCCAGGAGAGACGAGTGGGCGATCATGATGTAGTCGACCTGCTGGTCGTCGTTCCTCAGACCCGAGGGGCGATCGAGAATCACGTCGTTGGGCGGGGCGGCTGCGGAGGGTTTCAGCAACGCGAAGCCACTGTCGCCCACCTCGATCTCGGCCGCGAGCACCCCGCCTTCACTGCGGTACCGGACACCACCGGGGTGGAAGAGATCGATCGGGGTCCCGTCGTCAGACTCGACCGCGACTCGATAAACCGGACCATCGCCGATCGGAACAGCCTCAGCTGGTCATTCCCGACCACAGGACGGTGCTCATACTGGACCTTGATCGAGTTGAGGAGAACCACATCTACAACGAGATCACCGGAATCCGGATAGACGCGTTTCGGAATTCTGACGACGAGCTCGTTGGGCCCGTCGTGGATCCGTACCGCCGGGATCGTCACCTCAATGGTGAAGTGGTCCTTCCCATCCCAGGTCGCCCGTTCGGCGACATCTCCGTTGAGAAGGATCTCGATTTCGTGGTGAGGCAACGAGGTTCGCTCGCGGTGTCGTGGTTCCGACTACCCCCAGGCCGAGTCGTAAACCAACCGGGTTCTCGGTGACCGTCGTCGCTTCGAAGACCGATTGGAGACGCGAGCGAATTCGCCCGGCCGGTTCCCCGTCCTCCCGGAAGGCCAATCGGACCGACTCCGGCAAGATCGACGGCCGAGGGAGTGTCTCTTCGGGTCGTTGTCGTCGCTTCGGGCAAACCCCTCGAAGACGAGTTCCTGACGGAAGGGCTCCTTGTCCGCCACCGACAGCCGCTCCCAATACCAGCTCTCCTCCGGGTCGTCCGATTTCATCCGGAACCGCACCATTACGCGATCGGATTCCAGGTGGTGTTTCGCCAGAAACCTCGCCGGCTCTTCGAACCGCGTCCGGGCCGAGGTGAGGCTCTCCCCGCGCCGCGGATCCTCATCGTCAAAGGACAGCCGGTAGCAGTTGAACCGCGAATACGGGTCGAGAAACGAGTAGGTTCCTCGGAGGACCTCGCCGATGAAAGTCACCCGATCACCCCGCCCGAAAACGCCGTCACCGCCATCGGAGACCCAGACGGCGACCGGCGAGCCGAAGTTCCGCAGACCGATCGCCGCCGACGGGAGAGGGCCTCCCGAGACCGGATTCAACGAGGCGCTCATAGCTCACCTCGTAGACCCCGGTGTGCTCGACATAGATTTTGAAGACGGGCCCGGCATCCACCGCCCGCGCGGTCGACGCCATCGATGCCAGCGCGGTGCATATCAGCGTCAGGGACAACGGTGCAGTCTTCATAACTTAGGGAGTATACCGATATCCGCCTCGCGTCCGTTTCCCTCTCCGATCCCGATCCCGTTCCCGTTCCCGTGCCCGTTCCCGAACTGCAGCGGCAGCGGCAGCGGCAGCGACCGGGGCAGCATCCGGGGCAGCATCCGGGGCAGCATCCGGGGCAGCATCCGGGGCAGCATCCGGGGCAGCATCCGGGGCAGCATCCGGGGCAGCATCCGGGCAGCATCCGGGGCAGCATCCGGGGCAGCATCCGGGGCAGCATCCGGGGCAGCATCCGGGGCAGCATCCGGGGCAGCATCCGGGGCAGCATGATCACCTCCTGGTTGTTCTTGAAGGACGAGTAGCCGCGGCGGAATCCGATGTCAAGGGCAAGACAAGTCGCCTCGGAGGCGACCCTTGACATCGGATTCCACAGCGGCTGGGGGGAATGCATGAACAACCAGGAGGTGATCATGCGCAACCCCGTCCAGCAACCCGGCCTCATCGCCCACTCGAAAGCCCTCGAAGCAGCCGGTATCGCAATCCAACTCTTCGACGAAGTCAGAGCCCTCACATGGCGCCTCCTCCACCCAAAACCCTAAAAGGACACGAAAGAACAACGCCCACCGGGACGTGCCGGGTACGCTATTGTGCAGGCACAACCATCCGGCATCGCCGCACCTCCCGCACAATGGCGCTACCGGGCACTCCTCGGCCAAGGTGCTGTGAGCATTTCTCCAAGCTTGCCAGGAGGCCGCCGGCGCGTGATCAGCGTGGTCACCGTCTCCCCATCAACCCCCGAATGACCACGCTGATCGCGCGACGCTGGGTCGCCAAGGGCGGCCCAGAATGCCGGGGTTGAAGGAAACGCGTTCACCGGCAGCGTCCGTGCCCTTGATGATCCTCTGCCACCCTCACCCCAGCGCGAACCACATCAGCAGCCCGATCACCACTCCGCTCGCAGCGACGCGGGCGATCGACGGTCGCGGTCTGAATCCCGCCTCGATCCACGCCACGAGACAGCCGACACCGACAAACGCCGCCGGCAGCATCTGAATGCGGTATCGCGTCTTGACGTGCAGCAGGAGGAAAAGCAACAGGTTGAAAACGACAAAGAGGACCAATGTCCGAACCCACCGGCTCGACCGGCAGCCACCCAGGAAAAGACCTGTCGGGGCTGCCACGAAGAGCAGCAAAATGGTCGCCATCGTCGTTGACTCCACCACTCTGCTGACCACAGGTCCGGCGCCGACGTAGCCGGCTCCCGACTGCCGCTGCGCACCGCCGCCGATGAGCTGGTCGGTGAGGTAACAGCCCGAGTGAAAGAGGCGGAAGTACTGCTTCGACGCCTGGTTCCGGAGCACCGTGAACCAGCCGCGATTCCGGACGAACTCGACGATCCGCGACCTGAGGATGCGGTCGCGCTCGGCGTAGGTGTCGGCGCTCGCCGCCCATCGCTGGTACTCGGGCCAGACCACATCGTGGCGGAAGCTCTCCCGGCCGACATCGTTGAGACCCACCCAGATGTTGAATGCCGCCGAGTTGGCGATCATCGGCGAACCGGTTCTCTTGGCGTTGGCGATGACCGTCGGAGCCACCGTCGCCGCCGCCATCCCCAACACCAACCCGGCCCTGATCATCGCCCGTCCCGAGCGGCTCCCCCACACCATGGCCAACACCAGCACCGGGACGAACGGCATGAGCAGGCTCTTGCTGAGCAGCGCCAGGCCGAGGACGACCCCGGCCACGGCGCACCAGACGCGGCTCTCACCGCGGACGGCCATCAGCCACAGCAATGTAGAGAACAGGAAGAGGTGGAGCACTCCGGGCCAGAGATAGTGGCTGAAGGCGACGAGGGGCGGATAGCCGAGGGTCAGGACGACAACCGCGATTCCGGCGGCGCGCGAGCCGCAAAGACGCCGGGTCAGATCACCGAGAAGGACAGCAGCGGCAACCAACAGTGCGATTTGAGTCAGGACGACGGCGTAGCGATCCGCGCCGACCACGAGAAGCCCGGCAAGGAACTGGGTACAACGGCGGCCACAGCGGTTCCAGCCACCAACCGGGGTCACCGGTGAGGAGCCTCGCCGCCGAATCGAGGTAGCCGTTCTCGTCTCCCCAGAGGATCCGCGGGACCGGGGTAGCGGTCGAGCCACCACAACGTGATCTGAACCAGCGCCACCCACGCGGCGGCGAGTCCGACGGCCACCGGCCACCACTTCCGTTCTTCGAGGGGGACTCCGTCCGCGCCAACGATCGGCGTCCCGTTGACCGGCGGGGCAGGCATGGCCCCTGCGCTCAGGCCTCAGCCTCGAGGACCGGGGTCTTCTCCACGCCCTTGCGGAACGTACCGGTGATGAGCGACACGAACCGCGACTTCATCTGCGCGTTGGCCAGGGCCTGTTTGGCGGGCGGGAGCTTGACCAGCGTGCGGAGCAACGCGCCGAGCGTCCGGTGGCTGAGTTTGCCGGGATCGTTGAAGAGCAGTTCCTGGAGCGTGCCGTGTTCGATGGCCTGGATCGCGATCTTCTCCATAACGTTTTCGGGAGTGTAGATCCGCTGAGCAGCCAGATCGAGCTTGACTCCGTCGAAGTCGCACGCGGTGTAGCAGACACCGCAGCCGAGACAGTGAACCGCATCGACCTCGGCGCGCCGCTTGCGCTTGGGGATTCCATCGGTGGGTTCGGCCGCCACCATCGCGATGGCATCGATTGGACAGGCCTTGGCGCACTTGCCGCAGCCGCTGCAGAGCTCGTCGTCGCAGCTCGCGATGTAGTTCGAGCTCACCACCTTGGTCATCTCGGGCAGGGTCCGGAACGCCTCCATCATCTCGCAGCAGCACGAGCAGCAGTTGCAGATGAAACCGGGCCGGTTGCGGACGTTGTCGGCCATCTGGACGTTGCCGTGCTCGCGGGCGTAGACCAGGACGTCCATGGCCCGTTCCTTGCTGATCTTCTCGGCGATCCCGGCGCGAATGAGATAGTCGGCCCCGGTCCCGAGAGCGAGACAGTGGTCCAGCGGGTAGTCGCAGCGCTTGCCGAGGTGGAGCTTGACGTGGCGGCAGTGGCAGATGCCCTCGGCCCAGGATCCGGCATCCTCGATGATCGCCGAAGCCTTGTCGAAGTCGAGAATCTCACTCCAGACTTCGGGTTCCAAGGCGTCTTCGTTGACCAGCGGCCGCGCGATAAAGGTCTCCCCGTCGGCCAGCATCCGCATGAATCCGAGTTCGGGGTCGTCACGCATATAGGCCCACATGAGTTCGGCGACCTTTTTCTGGTCGATGTCGTCACGGACCCGCATCATGGAGAACTCGAAGAAACCGATGATCGTGGGGTTGAGGTAGTAGACGGTTGATCGACCTTCGCGCGGGAGATCGACCACGAGGCCCTTGGTCACCAAGCGATCGAGGATCGTTCGGGTCTTGTCCTCGGAGAGCTTGGCGTTTCGTGCGATCGCGCCGAGCGAAGCCAGCCGCAAGGGGATCCCCGCCGCCACCCGGCACTCCTCCTCGGTGAAGAGCTCTTCGAGGAGCTCGAAGAAGGCCCTGTGCGCCGGCGCTCCCACCGGCATCTTGTCCAGTCTTTGTTGAAGATCAAGGTATGCCTTTTTACCGGCTAGATGACCCATGGCGGTATTGTATCCCCTCTCCCGATTCGTCTCCCGAAATGCAGCGTCCGCGTCCGGGGCAGCGTCCGGGGCAACTTCCGGGTCAGAGACAGCGGCAGGGTCATCGCTCCGAGCACGCGCGAGACCACCGGCCCCCGGGACTTGTCGGGTCTGACAATGTGCCCCAGCATCCTCCCGGCAACGCCTCACTTCCCGCACAATGTCACACTGGCACTCCACGGCGAGAGCGATCCGGTGCATCTCTCCCAGTCCGTCATGAGGCCGCCGTTCGCCCGAGTAGCGTGGTCTCGGTCTTTCCGGTTCCCCTCGAATGACCGCACTGTTCGTGCGACGATGGGTCGCCGAAGGCGGCCCAGAAGGCCGGGGCGATAGAACCAACTGCAGGGACGACGCCCCACCCACTCCTAAATTACGATGGCTTTGCGTCCCTTTTGCGATGGATGCTCTTGGCGATCTTTGCGATGCAACCCTGCAATGGTGCGATGCATCTGCGTTCATCTGCGCTATCTGCGGTTCCTCCGTGAGATGTTGCGATGGATGCGATGCCCGCACGGTTCAGACCGGCGCCCCCCTCTGCTAGCATGAATCCATGGAATCTCTCGTCGGCAAACTTCTCATCGCGATGCCTTCGCTGGGCGATCCCAATTTCCGACAGTCGGTGGTTCTCCTGGGCGCCCACTCCCTCGAAAGCGGCGCTTTCGGTCTGATCGTCAATCGGCCCATCGATGTGGATCTTTCTGACATCCTCGATGAATTGGGGCTCGAAACCCCACCCAAGAAGCTCCCCCTGGTCCTCGCCGGTGGTCCGGTCGAGCCGAGCCATGGTTTCGTACTTTCCGAACATGGGGACCGGCCGCTGGAAAACGACGATCTGATTCTTCCGGAAGGCCTGACCGTCTCCGGGAGCGCCGAAACCCTCGCGGCATACGTCGCCGGAGAAAACACTGGTCGATTCTCGCTGATCCTGGGGTACGCAGGCTGGTATCCGGGCCAGCTCGAAATCGAGATCGAGGAGAATTCCTGGCTCGTGGCGCCCGTCATAACATCGATCATCTTCGATGTCCCCTACCACAAGAGGTGGGTCGCAGCCCTCAATTCGATCGGTGTCGATCCAGGCACCCTCGTGGATCTCGGCTCATCGACACCCGTTTGAAACCTGCCGGCGTTCCCACCGCCGTCGGCATCCACTCCCACAAAAAGCCCTCGGCACACGAGAGATGACCAATTAAAACCGTAAACCGGGGGATCCGAGCGGCAAAAAAACCGCCCGGCTATGAGCCGGACGGTGGAGCTGGAGGCGGGAGGGGCGGTTCAGCTCAGCAGGCAGGACCGTAACGAAAGGATAATAAGGTTGGCCGAATGAGGTTGGCCTCAATAAATAGGTAGGCTCAAGGTGGAAAGCCTCTCCGGATCCCTCCCTTTTTCTATTGGAAGATCATTATAACAACCGGGCTGTGCAGTTGTCCAGTGGGCGCGGTGAGAATGGCTCAATCTCGATTTGTCCCGGCCAATCCGCTCAGACCTGCGGCGAGACCGGCGAGATAGTGGCCGTCGAAGAGTCGCCGGTAGACCGAATCATCGGCGGCACCGTGGAAGATCTCACCTATCGCGATCCAGGCACGCAGGAAAGGCCGCTCGATGAGCGTCGTCCACGGCCTCCGTCCCACGCAAGGGACACCAAGGAACCCCTCGAGTTCAGGATGAAGAACCGAGAAGATCGCCGCCGAACGGCCGGAGGTTTCCTGTCGAGCGCAAAAGGACCCGACTCGGATTCGGTGGTGGTGAATGGTCCTCGCGCTTGGTAGATATCTGATGAACATCCCCGATTCGACCGCGCGGTAGGCAAACTCGATGTCCTCCCAGGCTGCCGCCGGGAAGTCCTCACGAAAGCCGCCCTGCCCCTCGAAGATCTGACGAGGAAGCGAGATGTTCGAGGTGTAGAAGAAGTTGAACGGGACGTTGGTCGAATCCTCGATCAGGGCATAACCGAATTGCGCCCCGTATTCGTTGATCCAGCGTAAGAAGGGGCTGTCCTCTTCCGGTGGAAAGGTGGTATATCCGAGGATCGCCATGGCCCGGCCCGAGTCTTCAAGCCGATGAGCCTCGAGATGGGCCCGCAACCACCCGGGCTGCGGCTCGGTATCGTCACCGAGAAAGAGAACGATCTCACCGGTGGAGGCATTCACACCCTTGTTTCTCGCCACGGCCGGGCCGGCGTTTTTCTGGTGGATCACCGTCAGTCCGAACTCAGCGGCGTTCTGGTCGAGCCACCGGCCGGTCCCATCGCTGGAACCGTCATCGACGACCACGACCTCGCACGGCGAGGTCAGATTCGAAACCTGATCGAAGACCGCCCGAATCACCCGCTGAAGATCGTTGAGCCGGTCGAAGGTTGGGACAACGACGCTCGCCGACGGATAATCGCGGCCGGCCTGGTTCATTCCGCCTCGAATCACGACCGGATGAGCCGCGGAATGGCCCTAGAGAGTCGGGCCAGAAATTCGTAGTTGATAGAAGAACTCAACCCTGCCAACTCCTCGACGGTGATGGAGACTTCACCATCCGAGCCCACAATAGTCACCTCGTCTCCGATTTCCACATCGGGAACATCGGTGACGTCGACCATGAAAATATTCATGCATACCCGTCCCACAACCGGGGCGGCGCGACCCCGAATACCGACCCGCGAACGATTTCCCAAGACCCGCGGATATCCATCTGCATATCCCACTGGGATCACCGCCAGCAAGGTCTCCCGCAACGCCGTCCAAGTACGGCCATATCCTACGGATTCACCCTTGGCAACCGTCTGCAACTGACCGACGACCGCTCGCCAGCCGAGCACCGGACGGAGCTGAAAACCATCACGCCCGTGCTCGATCACCCACGACAACCTGGTTTCTCGAGACGGCCAGTGGCCATAGAGGGAAATACCCACTCTTGCCATGGAGAAATCCGTCTCCCTAAACAGCAGTGTTGCGGCCGAACACGCCGCGTGAACAATTGGCGGCGCCTCGCCGAGCAGTCGGGTCGTCCGCTCCACCGCCTCGTGGAAACGATCGAGCTGACTGCGCGCGAATTCGTGCTCCAATGTATCTTCGATATTGGCGAAATGGGTCGCCAATCCCACGATATCGAGCCGGTGTCTCGCCGCAGATGATATCAACCGGTCAATCCCGGCAATGGGGACACCTTGGCGCTTCGCGCCGGTGTCGACCTTGAGGTGAATAGGCAGCGAAACACCGCTTCGATCCCGATATTCGGCGACGCTCTCCAGAGCCGAAACCGACGACACCAGGATGTGGGTGTCGGAATCGAGATCGACCAATCCGCCGTTGGGAACAAAACCCATGATGAGGATGGGGCCGTGTGACGCCGACCGACCGCAATTGTCTCGCCTCCCCGGCGTCGTGAACACCAAACCAGTCGAGATTCGCCTCGGCCATGGAAGCGATCTCTGCCAGACCATGGCCATACGCGTTCGCTTTCACCACTCCAAGGAGAAGAGTATCGGGAGAAAGAATGCTACGAAAAACGCCCACGTTATGAACCAGCGCCTCGCGATCAAGCTCGATCCACTGGGTCCATGAGTGTTGAAGACTCGACATCCATTGGAGTGTATCGCGGTTTTCCACCAACACCATCAGCGTCTTCTGGGCGGATTCATTCAGTTGTCGATAACGGCTTGAATTCAATTCGGTTGAAAGACCGAGGCGCCGAGTCGTCTTTTCATCCTCGCACCGCACGAACTGATCACCGATGATTGACAGCGAGCAGTCCGTTCAAATTTCTCGAATTCGTGGCGAATAGTCGGATGTCCAGAGGTGAAAATTCGGAATGCGCGCTACGATTTCTTTCGACTAATTCGACTCAGTCTAGACGGATTTTTGTCGAAATATTCTTGACATAAGACGCATTTTTCTGTAGCGTAAAAATGATCCCTTTGGAGGTGATCGATGGCCTTTGAGAGGTTTGTTCCTCCGCAAGCTGCTGGCTCCCGCCCGAGAGCGACCATTCGACCAAGTGGTCTGATCTCATTTGATGCCGCGTCTGTTGCCGCTTTTGGCCTCGAATCGGCCAAGTATGCGGTCTTGTTTTTTGACAAGACTCGCAAGATCATCGGCGTCAAGATCTCTAAAAAGGAAACCGAGGAGGGTTCTCTTGCGTTGTCGAAACGAAGGAGATCAGTGAGCCTCAAAGCGCCGCAGTTCTTTCACCAGTACGGCCTCTCGGTGGTCGAAAGCCAGCGAATGGAGGTCACACGCGAGAGCGTTGACGGCATGTTGTTGATCAACGTCAAGGATGTGAAAAGGCGGCGTGGCCGGCGCCCCAAAGAGGCCTGATCAGAGACTCCGACCGCTCAAACCAGCTCTCGGCCAATCATCCGGCAATCCGAACAGACGTCGAAAAACGGTTGTTGACGCCTGTGCGATTTCAGCATCACTTATCTTCCACAACTTCGCCAACTGACGTCCGACCTCGACGACGTAGGCGGGCTCGTTGCGCTGACCTCGATGAGGGACAGGCGCGAGAAACGGGCTGTCGGTTTCGACCATCACCTGGGCGGGGCCGAGAATCGCCGCCATCTGGCGGATGTTGTCGGCTCTCTTGAAGGTCACCATTCCCGAAATCCCGACCACGAGCCCGAGTTCAACCACCCTCAGAGCCCTTTCCTGGTCTTCGGTGAAGGAATGCGCCACCCCACGGAGACCGGGACAACGCGCCGCCAGGGCCGACTCGAGATCCTCCCATGACTCGCGATTGTGGAGCACGACCGGCAGGTCGGCCTCGATGGCGAGATCGAGCTGCCACTCCAATGCGGCGATCTGATCCTCACGAGGGGAATTCATGTAGTGGTAATCGAGCCCGATCTCTCCAACCGCGACCACATCGGGGTGGGAAATCGCCTGCTCGACCCGGCGTTTGAGCCCGGAATCCAGGGTGGCCGCATCGTGGGGATGGATCCCCGCCGCGGCGACCACCGCCCGAAAGCGTTCGGCGATCTCCAGGGTCGTCTCGAGGTCGTCGGAGCTGGTGGCGGGGACCAGGACCCCTTTGACGCTCTGGTCTGCGGCGCGATCCAGAACATCCGGGAGCTCATCGCTCGAAAACATGGTGAGGTGGGCGTGTGAGTCGATCCAGACCAAGTCGTCAATCATCGGTGGAGTGTAACCGATGGTTGGCCTCGCTCAAGATGGCGGCCCCTGCGATGGCCGCTGTTTCCGCACGAAGGACGTGATTCCCGAGGCGAAGCTTCGACCATCCCGAAGCGGCGATGAGCCCTTGCTCGTCGGGTGAGAATCCGCCTTCAGGACCGATCAGCAGCAACCGCTCTCGGCTGTGGGGGAGTTGATCGAGGGTGCCCCCTGCGGCGTCAGCCACAACACCGCGATCTGCGTCAACGAGCCTGAGAAGATCGACCAACGTCAACGGCTGCTCCAATTCCATGGACCACGCTCGCCGGCACTGCTTGAGCGCCTGTCGGCTGATTCTCAGCCAATGGTCGATACGAGTCGCCGCTCGTTTCATGCTGATTTGGCTGCGGGCACACCACACCGGTATCAATCGCTCGACACCGAGCTCCACCGCCTTCTGGGCCACCACGTCCATGGCGGGGCCCGCCAGAACCGCGACCGCCAGACCGAGCCCTGCGGCCGGACGCGGCACGTGGCTGACGGATTCGACGACAACCCCGGCGGCGCCCCTCCGCTCGATGAAGAGACGTCCCGGCGCCACGGATCCCGCACCGTCGGTGAGCACCACACGGTCTCCGGTCTCCAGTCGAAGCGCTCCTCTGACGTGGCGATCCTCGACGGCATCCAGGATCACCCGGCATCCCGCTTCGAGCTCACCCTCCTCAGCCAGCAACCACGGCGCCTGCTTCATGACCCGGAACAGCCCCGAACCGTGAGAATGCTGGTCCAGTCGCCCAATTCTCGAAACCCCACGACCGTCAGCCCCGCCCCCTCGAGACGCGCTTCGACCTCGGGTCGTTCGGCGGCGAGAATCCCTGAAAAAATCGCAGTTCCGCCGACGGCGAGGAGCCGGTGAACGTCCCCGAGAAGAGGGCTGAAGTTGGACACGATCATGTTGCACAGAACGAGATCGAAGGCGGTATCACCGAGGCAGTCGACACCTCCGGCAATCACCGGAAGCCGAGGTTTCCATGACTGGCGCAGCACCGTGGTCTGGGCTTCCCAGGCCGCGAGCGGATCGATATCGAGGGCGACAACCAAACCCGAATCGAGGCGCTCCGCGGCGATCGCCAGGACTCCGGATCCGGTACCGATATCCAGGACCCGGAGCGATCGGCAGTCCCGCTCCTCGAGCTCCATCAGCACGAGCTGGGTGGATTCATGGGTCCCGCTACCAAAGGCCGCGCAGGGCTCCACGGCGAGCCGTATACGGTCATTCGGCGCGACCGTCGCCCGCTCCGGATGAGGGTCGATCCACCAGCGGCGGCCGACTTCAAAGGCCACCAACCCCTGCCGCCACTCGGCCGACCAGTCTCGGTCGGCCTGTCTCCGGACCCGGATGGGGCCCGAGCCGAGGGCCGTCAGGATCGACTGAATCTCGTCTGCGGCGTCTTTGCCGCCGGCTCCGAGCCAAACGGCGACGTCGATTCGACCACCGCGAGCCGGCTCGATCTGAACTCCCAGGATCGGTGCGGCTATGAACGCTTCGGCAAGCAGATCCTCGGTCTCTTCGGGGAGGCTTGTTCTGATCTCGATGTACTCCGACATGATGCCGGATCAATCACCGGCAAAGGCTTGCTTGAGCCGTTCGAAGAGGCTGCGCTGATCTTCCGGCTCGACACCACCACCGATGCGTGCGACCTCTTCGACGAGCTTTCGTTGTTCGGAATTGAGCTTCTGCGGGACGACGACTTTGAAATGGACATTGAGGTCGCCACGGCGCCGGCCGTTGACGTTTGGCATCCCGGCTCCCCGAACCTGGTAAACCTCACTCGGCTGGGTCCCTGGGGCAACCTCGATTTCGATGTCTTGATTGAGGATCGTCTTGGCCGCGATCTCCGCCCCCAACATGGCCTGGAAGACCGAGATCGGGAGCTCCATATGGAGGTCGTCGCCATTCCTTTCGAAGACATCGTGGGGCTTGACCGCGATCACGACGAAGAGGTCGCCGGGCTGGCCACCCTGGGGTCCGTCCTCCCCCTCACCCGATAGCCTCAGACGCATCCCGTTGTCGACCCCAGCCGGAATGCTGACCTGCAGGGTCGCTTCCCTCTCGACCCTTCCCTGGCCGCCGCATGGTTCACACGGGTAGCGATTGACCCGGCCAGCGCCGGAACAGGTTGGACAGGTCTGGCTCACCGAGAGGAAGCCGCGTCGAAACAGGACCTGGCCGTTGCCGCCACAGGTGCCGCACGGCTCCGGTGTCGTTCCCGGTTTGGACCCGGATCCGTCGCAGGTGTCGCATCGCTCGAGGCGAGGCACCCGAATCGGTCGTTCGGCGCCCTTGGCCGCCTCGTCGAGGGAGATACGCAAGGTGTACTGCAGGTCGTGGCCGCGTCGACGCTGGCGGCCGCCGCGCCCTCCCCGGCCCCCAAAAATGTCCCCAAATCCGAAGAGATCTCCCAGAATATCGGCAAAATCGCCAAAGGATCCCGGATCGAACCCCGTGAACGGCTGATCGCCAACTCCTTGATGGCCAAATCGATCATAGCGCGAGCGCTTTTCAGCGTCGGACAGGACCGCGTACGCTGTCGCCGCTTCCTTGAATTTTTCCTCGGCCCCTGCATCCCCGGGGTTTCGGTCCGGATGGTGCTTCACCGCGAGAGCACGATAGGCCTTTTTGATCTCCCCGACCGAGGCGTCGCGAGCGACACCGAGGACCTCGTAATAATCCCTTGCTTGGTCTGCACTCATGGTTCGGGTGTCAGCTTTCCTCGTCCGGTGTCGGCTCCGCGGAGCGCTTCATATCGATCCCGAGGGCGGCCATTGGATCGACCATGATGACCTGAGTCAGGATCTGGCCCGCGGTCTGAACCGCGAGGATCGCCTCCTCGAGCACCGATCGTTCTTCGTTGGCGACGGCCTTGCGCGCCCGATCGAGAGTCCCACGCACCTCGTCCCGCTCCACCTGGGCCAGGGCCGCACCGAACTCCTTGAAAACACGATCATTGGTATGAATCAAGCCTTCGAGGCGGTTTTGCAGGAGCCGGATTTCGCGCCGATCGTGGTCTTCCGTCCGGTGCATATCGGCCTCGGCGATGAGAGCATCGATCTCCGCCTTGGAAAGCCCTCCCGCGGGGCTGACGTCAATGCTCTGCTCCTTACCGGTGGCCATGTCTCGCGCGCCGACGTTGACGATGCCGTTCGAGTCAATCGAGAATGTCACTTCAATCTGCGGCACGCCTCGCGGCGACGGTGGGATTCCGACGAGGTCGAATCGCCCGAGGGACCGGTTCTCGACCGAAATACCACGCTCACCCTGGAGGACGTGAACCGTCACACTGGTCTGATTGTCGGCGACGGTGGTGAAGATCATGCTCTTCTTGGTCGGAATGGTGGAGTTTCGATCGATGATCTTTGTAAAGAGTCCGCCGTGGGTCTCGATGCCGAGCGACAGCGGAGTGACGTCCAACAGGATCAGGTCCTTGACCTCTCCCTGGAGGATGCCCGCCTGAATCGCCGCTCCAACGCCGACCACCTCGTCGGGGTTGATGTCCTGGCACGGTTGCCGACCGAAGAACTCGGTGACGATCTTCAATACCAGAGGCATCCGCGTCTGGCCTCCGACCATGATCACCTGATCGATCTCTTCCTTCGAAACCCGCGCGGCCTCGAGGGCGTTCCGACACGGATCGAGGGTCCGCTCCACCAGATCGACAACAAGCTCCTCGATCTGACTTTGAGTCACCCGCATCTGGAGGTGTTTGGGCCCGGTATGGTCGGCTGCGATAAAAGGCAGTGAGATTTCGTGAACGTCACTACTCGAAAGGGCACACTTGGCGGATTCGGCGGCTTCCTTGATCCGTTGCATCGCCATCATGTCACCGGAAAGATCGATGCCGGTATCGACCTTGAACTGCTCGAGAATGAACTCCATGATCCGCGAATCGAAATCCTCGCCACCGAGGAATGTGTCCCCTGCAGTGGACTTGACCTCATAGATGCCGTCGCCGATCTCCAGTACCGAGATATCGAAGGTACCGCCGCCGAGGTCGTAGACCGCGATGGTCTCGTTCGTCTTTTTGCCGAATCCGTACGCCAAGGAGGCCGCGGTCGGCTCGTTGATGATCCGAAGGACTTCGAGACCGGCGATGGTCCCGGCGTCCTTGGTCGCCTGGCGTTGACTGTCGTCGAAGTACGCCGGCACGGTGATGATTGCCTGATCGACCTCTTCACCGAGGAATTCCTCGGCGAATTCCTTGATCTCGCGCAGCACAAAGGCGGAAATCTCAGGCGGTGAGTAACTCCGGCCCTTAATTTCAACGCCGGCGTCGCCGTTTTCGGATTCGACAATGGCGTACGGGACCAGAGTCCGCGCCCATTTGACCTCTTCCGAATCGAATTTCCGCCCGATGAGCCGTTTCACGGCATATGCGGTGTTCATGGGGTTGGTCATGGATTGACGACGGGCGATCTGGCCGACCAGACGGGCATCGTCAGAGGTGAAGGCCACGACCGACGGGGTCGTCCTCGCGCCCTCGCGGTTGGGGATGACCATCGGCTTGGTGACATCGACCACCGCCGCACATGAGTTGGTGGTACCGAGATCGATTCCGATGATCTTACTCATCGTCCTCTCCTGAACCCTGCTCGGCAGGAGATGAACCGCTGGCGAAATCGGTCTGTTTCGGCATGTCGGCCACCACTCCGACCATGGCCGGTCGAATCAAACGCCCGTGGCAGACATAGCCTTTGGCGAGAACCGACGCGACGGTGCCCGGTTCCAGATCGCTGTCCTCGACCCTGTGAACCGCTTCGTGGTACTCGGGCGAGAACGGTTGGCCCATGGGGTCGACCACCTGGATACCCTGCCGTTCGAGGGTGTCCCAGAGCTGTCTCGCGATCATCTCGACGCCTTCTCTGAAGGCGCCGTTCCCCGCTTCGCCGCTGTGCTCGAGCGCACGTTCGAAATTGTCGAGAACCGGTAGGAGTTCTCGCAGCAACTCTTCGTTGGCATGCCGCTTGATCTCGACGCGTTCACGATCGGTTCGCTTGCGGAAGTTGTCGAACTCCGCCAACTTCCTGAGGTGAATATCCCTCAGTTCGTCCAACTCGCTCTCGAGGCGTTCGATCTCGATCTCCACCGAGGGTCCGAGGTCCACCGGCTCGACACCCTTGACGACGGGGGGCGCTATCGACCTCATCCGGCGGCGCATCCGCGCCGCTGTCTTCATCGATGAACTCGATCTCAATGTCTTCAGACACGCCCGCGGGAAAGCCTTCGTGCGGTTCCTTGTGTTCACCCATTCATCGCTCCAGGTTTCTGCAACATTTTTGTCAGCGAATCTCCGATGAACTCGACAATCGGTACGATCCGCCTGTAGTCCATTCTCCTCGGTCCGACCACACCCAATGCGCCGGCCCTTTCGCCATCTTTGTAAAACAGCGTCGTTACCATACCAAGCTCGCCCGACGCCGTCAGCGCGGACTCTCGACCGATAATGACCTGCGTCGACCCGGAGGACAGCGCTTTCCGGATCTCTCGAACGATGCGCTGTTCGTCGTCCAGGGTGGCGAACAACGACCGCACCCGTTCGATTTCAGCGAAATCATCGGTCTGAAGCAGATTATCGGTGCCGGCCACCTGAACCTCGACCCGCGATTCGACTCGTGGCACCAGACCGCGAATGACTTCCAACGCCTGTTGCTCGAGCGCATCCCGGTGATCGTCTTCGTCCCCGACGAGGGACGACTCAACGGCGGCGGTCACCTCATCGAGATTCAATCCACGGAACTCGGTGGTGAGATAATTGGCGATCTCCTGAAGCCGATCGCGCGTGAGGTCTCGATCGAGCCTCAGAAGTCGCTTCTCCACGGTCCCGTCAGCCGTCACCAACAGCCCGAGCACGCGAGAACCCTCCAGGGCCACGAGGGACACGGCCTCGAGAAACGGTCCCATCCCGAACGGCCGCACCGCAACGCCTGCCTCATGGGTCACATCAGCCGTGAGCCGGGCCACCCAGGCGAAGTCCTCGACCAGCTCGCGCCGGACCTCTTGCATCTGACCTGCAACCCTGCGTTGGATCGCCGGCGAGAGACGACGGCCGCTCGACACCGTATCGACATAGAGACGCAAGGTGCGATCAGACGGAACCGTCCCCGCCGATGCGTGCGGCCGGCTGAGGAAACCCGATTCCTCGAGCTCCGACATGATGTTGCGGATGGTTGCCGACGACAGGCCGAGACCGGAGACCCGAGCGACCTCGCCGGACGCGACCGGTCCTCCCGAGCGGATGTACAACTCGACAATGGCGCACAGCACCTTGAGCAAACGCCGGCTCAGGATCACTTGTGACTCCCCCGTGGATCGGCCGCGAAAACGACGTCCAGGCTCCAACTCCTCAAAATAAACGCAAACTCAAATTCACGCAAGCCTCGATCATTGTAGCACTTCCGCCCGGTTCTGCCGATCCGCGATCGCTCCGGAAAACGACAGTCGAACACACCGATTCGGGACCTCGTCCGACACCCGAATCGGCAATCGACCGCGGTCACTCCGGCCATCGCCCACGGTGCGGAAAAGGACGGCGGAAAACGCCCGAAAAACCGCCTTGATGCCTTCAAAAACCGGCTTTGAAACAAAATTGACCCCGTCAAACTCGGTGTGTTAGCTTTGAACTGGCTGAAGAGGTAACGACACCAATATGGTTTTCTTCAATTGGGCAACGATGCAGATGGCCGCGAAGATCGTGTATTACGGTCCGGGCCTGTGTGGAAAAACATCAAACCTTTCGTACATTTACGCCAAGACCACACCGAACTCTCGGGGTGAAATGGTCTCCCTCGAGACCGAGTCGGATCGGACTCTTTTCTTCGACCTTCTTCCCATCGAAGTCGGCACCATCGGCGGGTTCAAGACTCGGCTCCAGCTCTACACCGTACCGGGCCAGGTCTTCTACAACACAACACGGAAGCTCGTCCTCAAAGGCGTCGATGGGCTGGTCTTTGTCGCCGACTCACAGCGTCCCATGAGAGAAGCGAACATCGAGAGCCTGTCGAGTCTGATCGAAAACCTCGAAGACCTCGGCCTCGAGATGTCTGATCTGCCCCTAGTTCTGCAGTTCAACAAACGCGATCTGAAGAACATTCTGACGGTCGACGAACTCAATAGCGATCTCAATGCTCAGTCGCGCCACCCGCACTTCGAGGCATCTGCGATCAACGGCGACGGGGTCTTCGAGACGCTCAAAGAGATCACCAAACTCACTCTGAAGAAACTCCGCAAGCGGATGGCGTCGTCCCAACCCGGTGGAGTCTCGCCCGCCTCGGTACCTGTGCGACCCGCCATGAAACCGCAACGGCCGGAGTCGATTTCAGCCGCCTCGTTGGCGCGAGCGGCCGAAGAGGGCGTGGTTTCCAGCAGCGACCCGGAGCCGCCGCGCCCGGCTTCAACAACGCCGACCACCTTGTCGGCACCCATGCCGGGTCCCGCGTCCCCCAGGGGTGATTCGGACGTTTTTTCCTCCCCGGCCGAGCACCCGGACCATCCGGCCGACGACAGCCCCCTGGCTGGAGGCTCCTTCCCGGCAACCGAGGTCCCCGCCGTCGACTTCGCGTCGGAACCGGTCGCCGGGGCCGGGGACGCCACCGGAACCGCGGCCGAGGGTCAATTTTCTTCAACCGGGTTTGTTGACGAGGCTTCCGTTGACATCGAGGCCGGAAGCGAACCCTGGAACGACGCAGCACCGGGGATCGCAGACCCGGCCGAGAGCGTCGCGATTGAGCCGCAAGTCGATCCCTCAGAGAACGTGGATTTTGGGCAACAGGATATCGACGAACCGGTCTCCCCGCCCCCTCCCATCAAGCGAGTCCACGTTTCGAACCAACTCGACATCCTCGCCGAACTCGAGGGGCTGAGATCCGGAAGCCTGTCTGGAGGCACCCCCAGCCACCATCGGTCTTCGACGACCGAGATCGACATCGACTCGCTGATCTCCGGCGCCATGGGCGAAACCAAGGAAGTCAGACGTCGGGTCGAACAGAAACTCAAAACGGAGATATTCGACCGGATGCGCGGACTCGAGATCGCTATTCAGGTCAAAGATGGCGGCGGCGAGACCATTCAGACCCTGAATCCGGTGGTGTTGGAAGTCGACGGAGGCGGAGAGCTGACCAGGCTCTCCGTCCGATTCGCGATTGACCTGGATCACACCAGGTGAGATCGGACCAACCAGCCTCGCGATGATGCAGCCGAAGAGAAAGACTCGTTTCCGGACTCGCAGGAGAAGCTTCTTCGGAACCTGTGTGTCCTCGATGATGGTTGTCGTCCTGGCGCTCGTCGCGGCCTCGAACATGGGCTGTCGATCCACCCAGCCCGCACCACCGCCCGATCCGACGGCAATCCACGCGATGGAATCCGAATCGTATCTCGAGTGGCAGGCCTCGACCCAGGCAATCACCGACGATCTTCTCGCCGAAGCCCGGCGGCTCGCCGAAATCGGCGATGACCCAGCCGCCCTCGACCGCATCGACGAGGCCCTGTGCGCGGTGCTGGATCCACCCGAAACCATCGCCGACGAACCAGCCTATCTCGAATTTGTCGCCGGTCTCCTGACCGCGGCCGAGGAGTTGGAAAATAATCTCTCGCTCGGCGACGACGGAATCGATGACGGCCGGGAAATGGTCGCACTGCCACCGATCGAGATCCCCGATCTTGCCCCCGACGCCATCGAAATCGTCAGCAAGGACGGACTGCCCGCCAGCGACTACCCATTGGTCCTCAACCCGACCGTTGAGAAATTCGTCGACGCGATGATTGCCGAAGGAGAGTACCGAAACCGGATCTCCACCGGTCTGAGTCGGGCGGGCGACTATCTGCCCATGATCCGGGCGAAGTTCCGCGCCGCCGGTCTGCCGGTGGAAATCTCGTATCTGCCTCTGATTGAGAGCGCGTTCTCGGTGAAGGCCTACTCCCGCGCACGTGCCCACGGGATGTGGCAGTTCATGTCCGCCACCGGGCGACACTACGGTCTCGAGGTCGGTTCTCTGGTCGACGAGCGCCGAGACCCCGTCCGTTCCACCGAAGCGGCGGTGGCCTACCTGGCCGACCTCTACCGCGAGTTCGACGACTGGTACCTGGCGCTCGCCGCGTACAACTCCGGCGCCGGCAACGTTCGGCGCGCCATCCGCAAATCCGGTAGTCGGGATTTCTGGACGCTGCAACGCTATCTACCCCGTGAGACCCGGAGCTACGTCCCGGCCTTCATCGCCTCGATCATCATCGCCAAGGACCCCGAAAATTGGGGCTTCCCGGTCCCCGAAGAACGGGACTGGGACTATGATCGGGTTGATGTACCGGACGCCCTCGACCTGCAGTTCCTCGCCGATCGGACCAGTTTTTCAGTGGACGAGCTCCGTGATCTCAATCCCGCCATTCGGCGCGATCTGACCCCCGCCAACCGCGTCACGTGGCTCTGGCTGCCCAAAGGCGAGGGTCAGGAGGTCGTCACCGTCCTCGCGGAAACCCCTCGCTCGGACTGGGCCCCGAGGATGATCCACTCCGTTCGCAGGGGGGAGTCGCTCTCCACCATCGCGGCTCAGTACGGCTCGAGCGTGGGAGCAATCAAACAGGCCAACGGCCTCCGCGGCACGATGATCCACCCCGGCCAGAGTCTCATCGTCCCCAGATTCGCGGACGTCCCCAGCGGCCCCAGAAAGCGCCTGGCCGACAAAGGCGGCTACGTCGTACAGAGCAATGACACCCTATGGGACATCTCCCGGGCGTTCGGCATCTCGTTGGACGCGCTAGTTGCGGCCAACGGCCTCAGCCGGCGAAGCGTTATCCAGCCCGGCCAACGGCTCAATCTCCCCTCGGGATCGAAGTCACGGAGAACATCCTCGAGGCCTTCGACCCCGACCGCAGATTGGTCCGGCCGCTACACTGTCCGACCGGGCGACACGCTGTCTGGGATCGCATCCCGGCACCGCGTATCCGTGGCGGAACTCAGGCGGGTCAACGGGCTCGACACCTCGAGGATCTATCCCGGAAACGCCCTGACCGTTCCGGGATCGGTCGACACCGCAGCCGAAAACAGTGGATCATCGGGCACCGCCACCTATCGGGTGCGCAAGGGCGACACCCTCTCCGACATCGCGCGGCAGTTCGGTGTCCCGGTGGGCGAACTGCGACGATTGAACGGGCTCTCGACCTCGAGGATCTATCCCGGCGACGTCTTGAAGATCCCCAAACGCGAGGCGACGAGCTAGTAGCTGACAAATACCGGTAGCTCTTTGGATGAGCGGTGCCCGTCGCCGCCTCGGCGAGTGAACCGCGAAGATCGCAAAGAGAGTCGCAACGCCCGCCAAGAACCACTCAAAATGGGTCCTTCGCGAGCTTTGCGTGCGATGGGCTTCGCGAGCTTCGCGGTTCACTTGCCCACCCGGTGTCCGAGCGTCGATCCGCGCAGTCGGCTGCAGCTGAAGAAGCAACGATCCGCGGACAGCGGAACTTCGCGGACGCGCAGTCCGAGCACTCGTCTATTCGATGGTTCCCGGCAGGATCGGTCTTTGGATGAGCGGTGCCCGTCGCCGCCTCGGCGAGTGAACCGCGAAGATCGCAAAGAGAGCCGCAACGACCGCAAAGAACCACTCAAAATGGGTCCGTCGCGAGCTTTGCGTGTGATGGGCTTCGCGAGCTTCGCGGTTCACTTGCCCACTCGGTGTCCGGCGTCGATCCACGCAGTCGGCTGCAGCTGAAGCAGCAACGATCCGCGGACAGCGGAACTTCGCGGACGCGCAGTCCGAGCACTCGTCTATTCGATGGTTCCCGGCAGGATCGGTCTTTGGATGAGCGGTGCCCGTCGCCGCCTCGGCGAGTGAACCGCGAAGATCGCAAAGAGAGTCGCAACGCCCGCAAAGAACCACTCAAAATGGAGTCCTTCGCGAGCTTTGCGTGCGATGGGCTTCGCGAGCTTCGCGGTTCACTTGCCCACCCGGTGTCCGGCGTCGATCCACGCAGTCGGCTGCAGCTGAAGCAGCAACGATCCGCGGACATCGGAACTTCGCAGACGCGCAGTCCGAGCACTCGTCTATTCGATGGTTCCCGGCAGGATCGGTCTTTGGATGAGCGGTGCCCGTCGCCGCCTCGGCGAGTGAACCGCGAAGATCGCAAAGAGAGTCGCAACGACCGCAAAGAACCACTCAAAATGGAGTCTTCGCGAGCTTTGCGTGCGATGGGCTTCGCGAGCTTCGCGGTTCACTTGCCCACCCGGTGTCCGGCGTCGATCCACGCAGTCGGCTGCAGCTGAAGCAGTCGATCCACGCAGTCGGCTGCAGCTGAAGAGCAACGATCCGCGGACACGGAACTTCGCAGACGCGCAGTCCGAGCACTCGTCTATTCGATGGTTCCCGGCAGGATCGGTCTTTGGATGAGCGGTGCCCGTCGCCGCCTCGGCGAGTGAACCGCGAAGATCGCAAAGAGAGTCGCAACGCCCGCAAAGAACCACTCAAAATGGGTCCGTCGCGAGCTTTGCGTGTGATGGGCTTCGCGAGCTTCGCGGTTCACTTGCCCACTCGGTGTCCGGCGTCGATCCACGCAGTCGGCTGCAGCTGAAGCAGCAACGATCCGCGGACAGCGGAACTTCGCGGACGCGCAGTCCGAGCACTCGTCTATTCGATGGTTCCCGGCAGGATCAGTCTTTGGATGAGCGGTGCCCGTCGCCGCCTCGGCGAGTGAACCGCGAAGATCGCAAAGAGAGTCGCAACGACCGCAAAGAACCACTCAAAATGGAGTCCTTCGCGAGCTTTGCGTGCGATGGGCTTCGCGAGCTTCGCGGTTCACTTGCCCACCCGGTGTCCGGCGTCGATCCACGCAGTCGGCTGCAGCTGAAGCAGCTACGATCCGCGGACATCGGAACTTCGCAGACGCGCAGTCCGAGCACTCGTCTATTCGATGGTTCCCGGCAGGATCGGTCTTTGGATGAGCGGTGCCCGTCGCCGCCTCGGCGAGTGAACCGCGAAGATCGCAAAGAGAGTCGCAACGCCCGCAAAGAACCACTCAAAATGGGTCCGTCGCGAGCTTTGCGTGTGATGGGCTTCGCGAGCTTCGCGGTTCACTTGCCCACTCGGTGTCCAGCGTCGATCCACGCAGTCGGCTGCAGCTGAAGCAGCAACGATCCGCGGACATCGGAACTTCGCAGACGCGCAGTCCGAGCCTTGGTCTACTCGATCTCGGCTCCTGTGCGGTCGAGGCTGATTGTTTCGGTCACGGCACCGTCTTCGTCGCGGAGTATCGGCGTTCCACGGTCCCATCGTCGAGTGCGGACCGATAGAGGCTTCGCCTCACACGACCGTCTTGGTCGAGTTCGTGGACCTCGTCCAGCACTCCGTCGCGACGGAGTTCGGCCCGGGCCGGAACACCATCCTCGGTCACCAGTGAACCACTGGGCAAGACCATCGGGAAACACCTGCTGGCTCGCCGATATGGACGACGCGGGGTCGAGCGGCACCATGGCCTCGAGCTCAAAATCCGGCGCCACAGACGCATCGGAGAGATCCACGTTCGGAAACAGCAGCGCCGCAACCTCGACCGCCTCTTCGCCGCGCTGGACGAGCAGACCGAGACGCTCTCCCCATTCGATCCCGGCGATCAGGAACCGGAGTTCGCCGAGGCTTTCGGGCGCGACCCCGTTGACATCGAGAATCCGGTCGCCGGATTCGAATCCGACTTCCTCGGCCAGGGTGTCCGGCCAGACCATCGACACAACAGATCGACCGTCTTCGTCCTCTTTGAGTTTCAGACCCACCGTCGGAAAGGCCTCGATGCCGCCGTGATCGCGAAACGCCCCGACATAATCCGCCAGCGACAAAGCGAATTGCGCCGGCGCACCGACACTCTCGCCGGCCCCGTGCCCTCCCCCACCCATGGGATGGCCACTGGGTTCTCCCTCGGGATCGGGCGCCGGAGCCGCGGCGGGACAGAACGTCGCGATCTGCAACCGGGGAAGCCCCGCCGCGTCGCGCTCCTCGTCGAGTCGCCGCGGGATGCCGAGGTCATAGGCGATGTGCCCGGAACCCACCACCAGCACCACCGTGGTGTCCGGGGCAACCTCAGCGAGAATCGACCTCGCCATGACGACATCCCATAGACACTGCGCCGCGTACATGTTCTCGAACCAACCCGGAGGCAACATGGCCACGGTGTCACCGAAGTACCTCGAGATCAGATAACGGTGTTGGGGAGAACCGTCGATCGCGACCACACCGACCTCGGCGGCCTGTTCCTCGGACAGTCCATCCAAACCACTGCGGTTGACCATCCTCGGAATCTCGCGGGGCACGTTGGCGCCGACGACGGTCATCCCGTGGGCGCGCGCAACCTCCATGACGGGCCGGTAGTACTCCCAGCGATAGCCGCCGCGGTCGTACCACCCCGTCGCTTCGAGAAGCTGCCGCTCATCAATCTCACCCTGAACCCACTGTTTGAGAACCGCGTCATCGTCGCGCTGGAAGAACTCCATGGCGAGCACGATCTCTCTCCCGGTTGCGGCCATGCCCTCGACAAGGCGGGCGTGGAGGATCTTCTGATCCATGGCGGTGTGTTCTTCACCCAGGAGGACGACATCGGCTTGGGCCAACCGGCTCGTCAGTTCCTCGATTTCGACAACGCTTCGACCGGTCGTGTCGAAGATCGACCCGGCCTCGGCAAAACCGAGTTCGTAGGCGCGACTCTCCTCACCCAGGGGCAGCAGGTCCAGTTCCGCCGCGCCCGAGATCGCCGCCAGCCCAAGAGCAAGACCGAAGAAAACGTATCGCATCATCACCTCCGATGAATCTCACTCTAACCCAACCCACACAACGGCCGGGTTCTTGCTACAATCTTTGTCCGTCGCGCGCCCGCCTTCGATCCAGGAGATAACACATGCCTGACCGAGCAGCCATCAGCCCAGCCTTCCAGGACGCACTCGACAAACAGGACTTCGACCGCGTCGAAGAACTCTGGTTGGAGTCCCTCGACCGCGATCGGATCCGCGTCGACGAACTGCTCGAGGTTCGCCGCCTCATCTTTCAGGCGGGGCGAAAAAACCTGGCCATGACGCTGCTCGATCTACTCGTCGACACTCTCGAAGGACGCGACGACCCGTTCCAGACGATGGCTGCTCTCAGAGAGCAGGTCCGCCTCGTCGGCAAGCCTGACGCCGCACTCGTCGCACGCCTCCAGAAAGCCCTGGCGGCGACCCGCGCCGACAGCCCTTCCCTCGACGCCGTGGTCTCCCGATACCCCCTGACTTCGCAGAAGAAAACCGCTGAAGCCATCAAGAACATCGAGAACTGGCTCAACCACGACACCGGAACCATCGTCGAAGTGATGGGTCAGGGCGTCGGCACCGTCACCGAACTCAACCTCGAACTCGACAACATCAAGGTTGATCTCGGCGGCCGGCGGCCGGTCTCGGTGCCTTTCGGTGCAGTTGCTCGCTATCTCAGACCCCTGCCCGAAGGCGATTTCCGCCGTCGCAATGTGGAAGACGCCGAAACCCTCACGGCATTTGCACTGGACAATCCGGGCCAGGCGCTCGTCGAACTCATCGAGAGCCTCGGTCAAGATGTCAGCGTGTCGGCGATCAAGACGGGCCTCGCCGATGTCGTACCGGAAAAGAACTGGACCTCGTGGTGGAACAAGGCCCGCAAACATCCGCGAATCCTGACCTCCGGAACCGGTTCCCGACTCCGGTACTCGATCAGCGACAGCGCCGAGGACGCGACCAACGTTCTGCTGAACGAACTCGAGGAAGCCGATCCGCGACAACGGCTGACCATCGCCAAACGGCTGGCTTCTCGGGGGGACGAGGCCTCGGACGAAGCCAACCGAATTCTCGCAGCGTCCATCGAGGCCTTCGACGACGAGCCTGGACTGGCGTGGGAAACCGCGACGGCTCTCGGCGCGCTTCCCGGCGGCCAAGAAGATCGCCGTCGCAGCCCACGGCACGATCGTCAGAGACGCCCAACCCCTCCAGCTCCTGAGGGGCATCCAGGACAGGCAGGCCCGGATGGCGGCCCTCGATGCCATCCGCGAGGTCCAACCCGACGACTGGACGACAATTTGGGGCGAGTGGCTCCTGCACGAGAGCACACCGGCAATTCTCGACACCATCGCGCCGCCCTCGACCGAGCCGGAGCAGCGGACTCTCTCGACGCCGCCATCGAAGCGGTCTTCCGCAACCACGTCCAGCACGCCACGCAGTTCATCTGGGCGTGCGAACGCATGACCAACCCTGATTCACCCGAGCCGATCCGTCGTCGGATGACCCCGTCGCTGCTCGAGAAGATCCCCGACGGACTCAGCCGCCGGGAGTTCGCCTCGCTGCGCGGCCGGTGCAAGGCGCTCCTGGACGGCGGCAAGGTGGCGATTCGACTGCTGCTCGAGAGCGCCAACGAGGGCCAGGCGCAGCGCTTCGCCCAGCGAATCGCCCGGCTCCCCGGTGTCGAGCCCCAGCGGGTCAGCCTCGTCGAACAGGCGGCACATCAGGCGCACGGCTCCACCCAACCGGAGGACGAGGGCCCACTCCTCGTGGCGACCCAGGCGGCCATCGACGCCCAACGCGCCGAACTCAAACAGCTGCTCGAGGTCGAGATTCCCAAGACCCTCAAGGGCATCAACGCCGCCGCCGCCGAGGGCGATCTGCGGGAGAACTTCGAGTACCACATGCTCCGCGACCGCCAGGAGCTCCAGTCGGCGCGCGCCGCCAAGCTGCAGAGAGAGCTCCGCGAGGTTCGCACCCTCGAACCCGGCAAGGCCGACACCGATCGCGTCAACATCGGCACCGTCGTCCACTTCGAAGGTGAGACCGAACCGTTGACGATTCTCGGTGTCTGGGACGCGGATGTCGATCGGCGGGTCTTCGCCAACGGTTCCGGCCTCGCCGAGGCGCTGCTCGGCCGCACGGTCGGGGATGAGGTCGAGATCGAGGGCAAGGTCGTCACCATTGCGAGTATCGAGGCGTGGCAGGGCTAGGCTTCGCCTAGTCCCTCGTCTGGAGCAGCTCGAGCTCTTCGTCGTTGGGTTCGAAGACGATACAACCGACCGCGCCGGGTCCGGCGTGGGCGCCGACGACGGGTCCGATCTCACCCTCGAGCATCTCGATGATGTCGAAGGTGTCTTTGAGCAACTCCTTGAGGCGTTCACCCCACCTCGGCGCCGAAGCGTGTGCCATGGCGACGAAGACCGGTCGGCTGGTGTCGATCCTCGTGCTCAGGATCTCCATGAGCTTCGGCTGCGCCTTCTTTCCGCCGCGGACCTTGTCTACCGGAACCACCTCGCCGTCCTCGATTCCGAGAATCGGCTTGATCCCGAGCAGGGTACCGAGGAGCGCTTGCGCCTGACCGATCCGTCCACCCTTGCGGAGGAACTCGAGGGTGTCGACGAGGAAGAGAAACTGCATCCGCTCGCGTATGTCCTCTAAACGAGAGACAATCTCGTCGATCCCGAGACCGCGTTCGATCATCCGGCTCGCAAAGACGACGAGGAGACCCAAACCCACGGAATCCGATTTGGAGTCGACGATTCGAATATCCGGTTCCCCGACACCGCCCGCCTCGAGACGCAGCTGAGCGAATTCGTTGGCCCCGTCCTTGGCCGCTTCTGCCGCGTGTTGACAGGTCAGGGATTGCTTGGCGGAAATGTGAATCGACACCACATCGCCGGTTGCCACCAACCGGCGGTACATCTCGAGGAATTCACCCTTCCCCGGCGGGCTCGTCGAGGGGAAGATATCTCCACCCTTGAGCATCTGGTAGAACTCGTCCGGCAACAGATCGACACCGTCCTTGTATACGGTCTTTCCGAAGACGACGGACAGCGGCACGATGTGGATCGACTGACGCCGGGCAAATGAAGGCAAGAGATCGCAAGTTGAGTCGGTGACCAGGTGAACCCGGTTTGAGGGTTCACTGATCAGCAGCACGCCCATGGCAGGCCAGGTGGTCAATCGCCTGCACCGTCTCGAGATCGGTCATGGCCACCCGGTTGATGAGATCGCCGAGATTTCGCGCCCCTTGGATCTGGGTCAAAATCTCACGTTCCAAAGGCGTGAATTCGAGGGCGAAGAAGTCGTTGCCCATCTGAATATCGACCCTCGCGTTGAGCGACGGGAGTCGAGCGAAGAGATCCTCGAGTTGGAGACGTTCTTCGATGGCGTCGCTCACGAGAACCCCGAGATCAGCATCGATGGCCGTTTCCACATTCGCGGGCACGAGATCGAGAACAAACGACCCCTGGTGGAGGCCGGCGATTCGATTGAACGCCTTGCGGCCCTTCAAACTCCCCCAGTAGGCCTGGACCACTTTGCCTTCGGTCAACCAGATCCCCGCGCCGGGCCCGACACTCAGCCGGACATGACCCGTGATGGCATCCCTCTCCAGCACGCGAAGAAGATCACCGACGGCGATTCTCGTGAGATCGCCGTACAGGGATTCGAGAGTCTCTCCGATCTCGGCGCCGACTTCGCGGGCAAGCAGAAGCAACCGAACCTGGAGGAGGAATCTGGCCGGTTCGAGATCATCGGCGGCGAGAAAGTGAAACTCCCCACCGTCGACCTCGTGATGATCCGTGACGACTTCATCGGTGAGGATCAGAAAAGGCGGCAGGCCGAGGCCGGTTCCAGCCAACCTCGAGTAGAGATCCATCGGCGAGATCCCCTCGAGATCCGAGTGAATCACCACCAGGGTGGGATCGAGGCCGGCCGTGAACCGGAGCGCCTCTTCGGCGTTGACCGCGTTGACGACCTCGATCCCGCCTTCATAGAGAGCGAGCCCCAGTTCGCGACGCCGCTCATCATCCGTGTCTGCGATCAACACACTCAAGAGTTCGGCCACGCCACATCCTCCACGATCCACAAGTATACAAGTTTCCGGCGGACTCTGGGCGTTTGTGGTCGGTTCAAAGCCGGCGGGATTTCAGCTCTTCGGCGACGCCGACCCGGTCGCAGACCGAGCCCAGCACACAGTCCTCGCACGCGGGGCGCCGAGCGTTGCAGACGCGGCGGCCGTGGAGTACGAGACGTTTGGACAGATCAACCCACTCATCCCGTGGAACCGCGGTTTCGAGATCGGCTGCGACCCGTTCGGGATCGCCCGCCGCCGACAGACCCAGCCGGTTGGCGAGCCGCCTCACGTGGGTATCGACAGCGATCCCGGCCGCCACCCCGAACGCCTCGCCGAGCACCACCTTGGCGGTTTTCCGACCGACTCCCGGCAGCCCGATGAGGGTCTCCAGATCGGCGGGGACCTCGCCCCGGTGCTCGAGGGCGACTCTCGTCGCCGCCGCTTTGAGGTTCTTCGCCTTGGTTCGGTGAAACCCCGTGGATCGAATCACGGTCTCGAGCTCCTCCTGGGCGGATTCCGCCAACTCGGCGGGTCCCGGCCAGCGCGAAAAGACCCCCGGTGTCACGAGGTTCACTCGTTGATCGGTGCACTGGGCCGAAAGTACGGTGGCGACCAGCAACTCCCACGGCGTTCGGTAGTCGAGCTCGCAAACGGCTTCCGGATAGGCGGCCGCCAAGAGCTCGACCACGAGTTCGGCCCGCATCCCCCTCCCCCTACCCCAGTTGGTCGAAGCTGCTGCCGCCGATGAACTCTCTCAAAATCGAGGTCTGCGGAACCTCGTCGGGAAAGACCGGCACAAAGAGGGAGAGAAACTTGAGCAGCCGGAACGCCTCGGGATAGACCCGGCTCTCGCGCGGGACCTGAAGCAGAAACCGCTCGGCGAAGACCTTGAGCACCGCCGGCTCGTAGACCAGCGCCGAGTTGAACATCACATCGGCCTGTTCCTGGAATGGGAAGATCCAACGGCCCTCACCACGGCGCACCCGCCCCCAAAGATCCAGGGTCCGCTCGGCGGTGAAGCCCCGGAAGAAACGGTCTCGAACCAGCCGGCGCACGAGTCGGGCGTCGGAAGTGAAGATCCGGTTGTGATCGTCGATGGCCAGCTGGGACAGGGCCGAGACATAGATTCGGTATTTCCGGTTGCGCGGGACCGACGACGTCAACCGTTCGTTGAGCCCGTGGATGCCCTCGATGACGAGGATCTGCTTGGGCCCGAGTTGCATGGTCTTCCAACCATCGGCCGGGGTGCGAAGACCGAGGAGAAAATCAAACCGCGGGGTGGCCACCGGGCGGCCGTCCATGAGCTGTGACAGGTGATCGCGGAAGAGCTCGAGATCGATGGCCTCCAAGGCCTCGAAGTCGGGCTTCCCGTCGTCGTCGAGGGGCGTGTCCTCACGGTTGACGTAGTAGTTGTCCAGCGACAACGAGACCGGCTCCAAACCGTTGACCCTGAGCTGAACCCCGAGCCGCTTGGCGAAGGTCGTCTTTCCCGATGAGGACGGCCCGGCCACGGTGACCAGCCGGACCTCCGGCGATCGACCGGTGATCTCGTCGGCGATCTGGGAGATCTTCTTCTCGTGCAAGCCCTCGGCGACCCGGACGATGGGTCGGATGCCTCCGTTGATGCACAAATGGTTGAGCCGACCGATGTTTTCGATCTCGAGAAGTTCCTGCCAGCGCCGGGTTTCGGCGTAGGTGGAGAAGAGCAGCGGACGCGGGGAGAATCTCGGCAGCTGGCTCCGATCGCCGCGTCGGGGAAACCGCAGCAGGAGCCCGTCCGCGAACGCCATGACCCCGAAGGTCGGCAGACATCCCGTATCGGGCGCGTAAGGGCCATGGGCGATGTCGACAAAACCACCGCATGAAATGGTGTGGACCGTCGACGACCGGCGGGTTCTCAACAGCGCGAGTTTGTCCTCACGCCCGCGTTCACGGAAGAAGTTCTCGACCTCTTCGATGGTGACCGTTTGACGGACGAATGGACGACGCTCCCGGTGAATCTCGCCCATCTTCTCTTCGACCACGGCTGCCATCTCAGCGAGGCCGGGCCCTTCGCCGCGAATCTGATAGTGGTAGCAATTGCCAAGGGACTGACCGATCACTGTCCGGACGCTCGGATAAAGCTCGTAGCACGCCTCGTAGAACATCAGGCTCACCGATCGCTTGTAGACCGACTCGCCGTCGCGATCGCCATAGCGGACGAGCTCCATCTCGGCGTCGCCCCGGATGGGAAAATCGAGCATGACCTGGCGGCGATTGACGAGAGCCGAGAGCACGGTATCCGGGATTTCGCCATCGACCTCGCGCACGACATCGGCCACCGTCGAGCCCGACGGGACCCGGCGCGCCACACCACGATAGACAACATCGACCTGTGAGTGATTCATGATTCCCCGTACCGAGTCGATCCGCACCCGAGCAAGGATAGACGGGCTGGGGCCGCGGCTCAAGCGCGCGCTGTCACGGGATGACGGACCACCAAGCTGCGATATGAACCCAGACAGGGTCTATGGTTTTTTGACTTTCTTCGGATCGCAGACATCGCTCTTCTTCTTGACGACCGCCCCGCAATCTTCGCAGCGGTATCGCCCCGGTTTGGGCTTTGCTTTTGATTTCCCTTTTTGACAGCTCATGGCAAAGGAATGATACCCGGTCCCAGGATCTTTCTGCAACCATCTGCGATCCGGACGTGAAATAATCCCCCCATGGAAACATCCGCCGCCTTCGTGCTCGGCCTCATGGTCGTGGCAGTGGTGCTCTTCGTCAGCGACCGGCTCCGGTCGGACATGGTCGCCATGATCATTCTCGGCGCCCTTCTGATGAGCGGCATCATCACCCCGGAGGAGGGTTTTTCGGGTTTCGGCCACCCGGCCACCCTCGCCGTTGCGGCGATGTTTGTCCTCTCGGCCGGGCTCGAACGAACCGGCGCCGTCGCCGGCGTCGGCGAAATGCTCGGCAGGCTGGGCCAACGGAGTCCACGAGGCGCGCTGGTTGCCATGATGGGCGCCATCGGCACGGTCTCCGCATTCATCAACAACACGGCCGCCGTCGCCATCCTCCTGCCGCCGGTCCTCACCATGGCGCGCCGAATCAAAACCAGCCCTTCCAAGCTCCTCATCCCTCTGTCTTTCGCATCGCTCTTCGGAGGGTCATGCACCCTCATCGGCACCTCGACGAATCTACTTGTGAGTTCCATGGCCGAAGCTCACGGCGAGCAGCCCATCGGAATGTTCGAGCTCTCCGGGGTAGGCCTCGCATTGGCCGCGGTTGGTCTGATCTATATGGCGACCATCGGCTACCGCCTGCTGCCCGACCGTGGTCACGGCGCCGACCTCACTGAAGAGTTCGATGTCGGGAGCTATCTCACCGAACTCGAGATCATCCCCGGTTCCATCCTCATCGACGCAACGGTCGGTCACAGCGCGCTTTCCCAAACCGATGTCGATGTCCTTGCAGTGGTCCGCCACGGTGTGACGATGACCCTGCCGCAGGTCAACACGGTTCTCGAGGAGGGTGATGTCCTGTGGGTGCGATCCGACCTCCCCGGCATGCGGGCGCTGCGCGCATCCGACTGGGTCCAGATCCGGCACGGCCGTCATTGGGCCGACCTCGGTCTCGAGGCCGATGACGCCACCATCATCGAAGCGGTGGTGGCTCCCGGGTCGAGCCTCATCGGCAAGAGCCTCGTACAGAGCGATTTTCGTAATCGCTTCGGGGCGACGGTTCTGGCCATCCGCCACCACGACGAGATCCGCCACAGCCGTCTCGCCACCACGCTACTCGCGGCCGGAGACGCCCTGCTCATCGAGGCGCCGAAGAGCCAGCTCCCTCGACTCAAGCGGCGCCGTGAGTTCGTCGTGGTCTCCGATGTCGGCCCCCTCGACGAAAAACCCAGCCACCGATTCACCGCCATCTTGATCGTCGCCGGTGTCGTCCTGGCGGCCGCCTCCGGTCTGCTCCACATCTCGGTGGCGGCGTTGGTCGGAGCGGTCCTGCTGATCCTCACCGGCAGCCTGCAGATCGACGAGGCCTACCGCGCCGTCGACTGGCAGGTGGTCTTCCTCCTCGGCGGCATTCTGCCCCTCGGCATCGCCCTTCAGAAGACCGGCGGCGCGGATCTGCTCGCGAACCTCCTCATCAACTGGGTCGGAGACCACGGCCCCATGGCGATTCTCGCCGCGCTGTATCTGGTGACCACCGTCCTCACAGCGTTCATGTCAAACACAGCCACGGCGGCGCTTCTGGTTCCCATCGCCATGACCACCGCGGCCAGCCTCGGGATCGATCCGAGGCCTCTGCTCATCGCCATCGCCTTCGGCGCGTCGGCGAGCTTCATGACGCCGGTCGGATACCAGACGAATCTGCTCGTCTACGGTCCGGGGTCGTACCGCTTCAGCGACTACATGAAGGTCGGGCTGCCGCTCACACTCATCTTCTGGGTGCTCGCAACGCTGCTGATCCCGCTCGCGTGGCCGTTCTAAACAATGATGAGTTATGAATTATGAATTATGAATGACCATCGCAGGTCTACCCGGAGCGCTTGCGATGAAATTCATAATTCATAATTCGTAATTCATAATTGAGCGGTGGTCAGTTCACCACACCCAGCTCCCCGAGATTCTGCTCCGCGTACTCGAGAACCCTGTCGAAATTCTCATAGTCCTGGCAGTTGGTCTGGAGAAGATGGAAGACATCGGCGGCCTTCTCGTTCTCCCCTGCGTTACCGAACGCCACCATCAGCTGTTCCAATGACTCGCAGTCGCAGCGGCGGACATAGGCCGCGGCCTCGGAGAACACCACGCTCGCACTCGGCTGGTTGGTCCAACTCAGACAGAGGGCCAAAAAGGTATGGATGTGTCCGATGTAGGTTTCGTCGTAGACCTCGTTCATATAGGGCAGGCAACGCAAAAAGCACGGGATCGCTTCATCGTAGCGGCCATCGTCGAAGAGGATGACGCCCAACGTGTAGCACGATTGGCAGTAGACGCTGAGAACCTCATCAAAGGTCTCGAGATAGGCCTTGTAGCCCGCAACGGATTCGGCGAGAAACTTGCGCGCGCTTTCGATCTCCTCGAGATCGTAGAAAATCGTCCCGATCAGCCCTTGGAGAAAACCGCGCCAGTTGGGTTCCTCTTCGAATGAGAGGAGCTTCTGCAGGAGTTCGGTATCGCCGTGGTCGGCGGTCCGGGCATCCATGCGTTCAATGACCGACTCGATCCCGGCGGCGACCCGACCCGAAGGATCCGATCCCGTGTACCAATCAGGATTCTCCATTTCACCGCTCCCCTTCGCATCATCCTCCGTCTCCGCCTTCCGGGGCGGACAAACGAACGATGAGTGTACCCGCGACACCCGGGCCGCTCAAGACTCGTCCGGCCGCGGGCCGAGCGAGACCCGAATCAGGTCATCGCCGACGGGTGTTCGTTGAGGGATCTTCCACCCAAGATGAGCGATTCCCACCGGCGATCTGGGACAATCTCTTGCGCTCTGGGCACTTGTGAAGATGCTCCGAATACCAACGGGTATGCGTCCGCTCTTCGCAAGCACCAGAGGCACAAGTCATTGCCCCATCTCATCCGGCAGAATCGCTCATCTTGGGTTCCAGTCATTCGAAGGGCTCGTCGTCTCCGACCGGACCCTCATCCAAGGTCGCACCGCTTCCAACCGCCTCGCCGCAGCCGGCGCAGAAGTTGGCCCCCGGAGGCACGACGGCGCCGCACTTGGCGCAGACCGGAATCACCGTGACTCCCGGCTCCTGGTAACGAATATCCTGAATCACCCACTGTCCCTCGAGCTGTTCGAGGTTGAAATGGGCTTCCAAGGAGCCACCGTCACACGAGCCCTGATAGCTCAGCAAGGCCACCGTGCGACCGGACTCCCGGTTGAAGCTGGTGCCGCTCATCCGCCAGGCGCCGCAGGCTCCCATCTGGGCGCGGGCCGCCTGCTCGAATGCGACAAAATCGGCGAGCCCGCGATCGTCGGTGAAGCCGGGCCCGAGCGCCTGGAACGCCTCTTCATATCGACCGCCGTCCACCGACCCGAGATAGGCAGCGGCGACCTCACTTGCCCCCGAGCCTCCCTTGTAGACATACGCGATGCAACCGCCGATCCCGACGACCGACACGACCACCACGACGAGGCAACCCCAACCGAGACAACTCATCCAGTTCTTTTTATCTTCATCGGCCATGGCAATAACTCCCAATAGGCGCTTTGTCGGACTTCGGACACCACAGGGTAACCGACCCAGGTCGAACCGGAGCCTCTCATCGGAACAGATTCTGTTCGCTTTTCAGCAAAACGTTGTATTTTTTGATCTGCGAGTGACGTCGGTGCGGGATTCCCTGTGTCCGTCGGCGATGAGGATCTGACGATCCAGGAGTTGGTTGGGAGGACTGCGGTGGAGGTTCTGAAAAGCATCAGCGAGAGTCTGCAGCTCGGCACGGGCGTCGAGCCCGAGGTCTTTGCCGAAACCGCCATCGCCGAAGGCGCATCGGCGGTCGGGATACCGGCACTGCTGACCACGACCATGGGTGGGATGCGCGATGTGGTCGCTCACATCCGCCGGCGCGATCCCAACTCCCGGATCCGGATCATCGTCGGTGGCGCCCCGGTATCGCAGGATTTCGCCGACGAGATCGGGGCCGACGGCACCAGCTACGGCGCCGGTTCCGCGGTGGAGTTGGTCAAGCGTCTTTTGGGGGCCGCATGACCACCGGTCTTCGGTCGCGTCTGACCGACGGCGAGACCTTGTGCGGCGACGGCGCGTGGGGAACCCAACTCATGGCGCGCGGGCTCAAACCCGGCGACAGCTTCGAGGAAATCAACCTCACGAGACCCAAGATCCTGGCCGAAATCGCCGCCCTCTATCTCGAGTCGGGCGCCCAGCTCATCACCACCAACACCTTCGGCGCGTCGCCTCTCAATCTGGCGACTCACGGACTCGCCGACCGTACCGAGGAGATCAACCGAGCCGCAGTCAAGGCCATCCAACCCGCGGTCGAGGGCCGGGCGCTGATCTCGGCTTCGGTCGGTCCGACGGGCAAGCTCCTCACTCCCTATGGCGACACCGATCCCGGCGTCATGGCCGAAGGCTTCAGCCGCCAGATCGGCGCGCTCATCGAGGCCGGCGCTGATCTCATCTGCGTCGAGACCATGATGGATCTCGAAGAGGCGCGGCTCGCTGTGGAGGCGGCCCGCCGGCGCTCGCCCTCGGTCCCCATCGTCGCCACCATGACCTTCAACGCGACCCCGCGCGGGTTCTTCACCACCATGGGCAACACCGTTGCGAAGGCGTGCTCGGTGCTCGTGGACGCCGGCGCCGATCTCGTCGGTTCCAACTGCGGCAACGGAATCGACGCCATGGTCGAGCTCGCCCGCGAGTTCGCCGCCCACGCCACGGTGCCCCTGGCCATCCAGTCCAACGCCGGACTGCCCGTGAATTCGGGAGGCACGCTCCACTACCCCGAATCGCCCGACGACATGGCGGCCCGGGTCGGCGAGCTCATGGATCTCGGCGTCGCCGTCATCGGCGGCTGCTGCGGTACGGGCCCCGAACACATCCGCGCCATTCGCGCCGCCATCGACCGCCACCGGGGCCGAACCGCTTGAACGCCAATACCAGACTCGCCTTGCTGGGCGCCTGCTTTCTCTGGGCGGTGTCCTTTGTCGCCACCAAGATCGCTCTCGGGGTGGTCCCGCCCTTGACCGTGGTCTCGCTGCGGTTGCTCATCGCCTCGGTCTTTTTCCTCCCGCTGCTTGTCTTCACCGGTCGCTGGCGCCGGATCACCGATGGCAGGATCCTCCTCAAACTCTTTGGACTCAGCCTCTTCGGCGCCGGGCTCCACTACGGTTTCCAGACCGTCGGACTCCAGACCACCAATGCCTCCAACGCCTCGGTCTATGTCGCCACGGGCCCGATCACCATTCTCCTGCTGGCGGTGGTCTTCCTCGGCGAAAAGCTCAACCTCCGCAAACTCCTCGGCATCGTCATCGCGATTGCCGGAGTATTGGCGGTCATGGGCCTGGACACCATGGCCGGCTTCAAGCTCGACGGCTCTCTCCTCGGCGACATCCTGGTCTTCGCCTCCATTGTGATGTGGGGGTGTTTCACGGTCTTCGGCAAGAAGCTCACCGATCAACTCGGCGCCCTCACCGTCACCGCCACCGTGACCCTCATCGGCGCCACCTGGATGAGCCCCGTTGGCTGGCTCGAGATGCAGCGCACCGGTTTCGCTCTGACCGAGGTCACGCCCACCGCCTGGGTCGCCGTCATCTTTCTCGGCGCCGCCTGCAACTTCCTCGCCGTGCTGCTCTACTTCACCGCGCTGCAGACGGACCGAGTCGCAGAAGGTCGGGGTCTATCTCTACAGCATCCCGCCGATGACCGCGGTCGCCGCTGCGGCGGTGCTCGGCGAGCCCATCACCCTCGGTCTCGTGGTGGGTACCGCGCTCGTCATCGCGGGGGTCGCGCTGACGGAACGAGGTTGAACCCGTTTCCGTGCCCGTGCCCGCGCCCGATGGCTCCCTCTCCTCTCCCTCCCCCTCTCCGGAAATGAAGCGGCAGCGACCGGTGCAGCGGCAGCAATGGACGAAAAGCGGGTCGCTCGTCAGGCGGAAATAAACGTGACCGCATGTGCATCAGCCCTCGTGAACGGACAGTGTGGCGTCGGGCATGATGGTCTCCTCGGAGTGATTCGCGCTCGAGTGTCTCACGGATTGCCGGGGCTTGAGGGCGTGATCGTTGCAGCTGTCACCCTGTCACGGCGTGGCTGCAGGCGAAGCCGGATGCCGCTGCCGCCGCAACGCGAGGGCGGCGTCGCCGGCGAACGATCTGAGGCGGGCCCGAAGACCCCGCCTACCGATGTGTCGGGCACGGAATCGGATTCGGATTCGGAGCTCGGACTCGGACTCGGACGCGGACTCGGACGCGGGAGAGGGTGGTCCGGCGACCCTACTCGCCGACCGGCGTGTCCACTGACAGGTGCGCGAGCTCGTCGGCGTGGAGCTCCCAGTTCCGCCCGTCGAACGACCGCACCCGGACCGCCGCGACGGTCGCCGGATCGAGACAACGGATGTTGACGCTGATCCCGCCCGGGTTGGAGCGGGGCACGTAGAAAGACTTGATGCCGCAGGTCCGGCAGAACAGGTGCCGGGCGACGCCGGTGTTGAAGGCGTAGGTCGCGAGCTCGTCCTCGCCCCGCAGCAGACGGAATCGGCCGGCCGGGACGATCAGGTGCAGGTACGACGTCATCGAGCAGATCGAACAGTTGCAGAGCTCGGCATCGAGTTCCGCCGGCGCCTCGACCTCGAAACGAACCGCGCCGCAGTGGCAGCCGCCGGTGTGGATCACCATCGAGCGCCCCGATTCATCGCGGGCAGCGACAGGCTGGAGGGAGGGTCGTCGTTCATGGCTGCGGGTCCGATGATACATCGGTCCTAAACCAATCCTGCCCGACGCGAATGTCCAGAATTTCGTACATAAAGTTCGCTTTACTTGACAAAATGTTCGCAAGAACACACATTCGAACCATGACCGAGCTCCGCAACCACGTCAAACAGCACCGCGCCAGGGTCGATCTGACGCAGGAGGATCTGGGCGCCCGGGTCGGCGTCCGGCGACAGACCATCCTCGCCATCGAGAAGGGTCACTACGTGCCGTCAACCCTCGTCGCATTCCGAATCGCGAGAGAGCTCGGGATGCGGGTGGATGAGCTCTTCGAGCTCGCGGCTTCGGAGGAGGTGGAGTGATGGCGAACGAGATGGACGTGATGCGGATGGACGAGCGCCAGCGCGAATCGTGGCTGCGGGCCAACCGATCACCCTGTTCCTGGTGGGTCTGGTCTGGCTCGGCATGATCGGCTGGGACGCTCGCCCACCAGACGACACCGTGGTTTCTGATTCTGATGGTCCCGGTCTTCGGGATCTTCCGGTTCGCAAGCTACCGCTTCTACCAGCGCCTGCCCTGATCGAGAATCGATCACCTCGGTGTTCAGACGACCGCGCCGAAGATCCTCCCGACCACCGCCGTCGCCGCCATCGCCAGCGCGCCCCAGAGGGTCACCCGGCCGGCGCCGACGACGATTCCGGCGCCGCCCGCCCGCGCCGCCAGACCACCGAGGAGCGCCAGGAACACGATTGAGCCGCCGGCGACCACGGGGGCGAAGTAGGCCACCGGGCCGACCCAGGCAAGCGTCAGCGGCAGCGCGGCGCCCACGGTGAACGTCGCGGCCGACGCCACCGCCGCCTGGAGGGGGCGAGCGCTGTGGATCTCGTTGAGTCCGAGTTCGTCGCGGGCGTGGGCCCCGAGGGCGTCGTGCGCCATGAGTTGATCGGCCACCTGCTGCGCCAGCGGCGGCTCGAGTCCACGACCGACGTAGATCGCGGCGAGTTCGTCGCGCTCGAGCTCCACGTCCTCCTCGAGCTCGCGACGTTCGCGTTCCAGATCCGCCCGCTCGGTGTCCGCCTGCGAGCTCACCGAGACGTACTCGCCCGCGGCCATCGACATCGCGCCGGCAACCAATCCCGCCATGCCGGCGACGAGCACCTCGCCCCGCGCCGCGTGCGCCGCCGCCACCCCCACCACCAGACTCGCCGTCGAAACGATGCCGTCATTCGCCCCCAGCACCGCCGCCCGCAGCCACCCGATCCTCTCGGCGAAGTGTCGCTCCCCGTGCTTTCCCATCGTTGTCACTTCCAGTCCTGATTCGTCGTTTTCGAACCGAGCTGAGCGGACAGCCTCACCCACCAGCCTTCAGCTTCGCGATCAGCGTCTTCCGCCGCTCGAGGCTCGCCTCGGGCCACTGTTCGGAGGTTGTGTAGTACTCCTCGAACGCCGGCACCCCCTTGGGCAGGATGACCCACGGCTGCTTTGACGATGTGAAGATGTGGATGTCCGGCGGCAGCCGGTCGGGATCGAAGAGTGTTCCGACGCGGATGAAACGAACCGAGTCGCCGCCACCGCCGTAGTTACTCCACACCGCCACCCGACAGTTGGGACACCGACTGATCCGCTGGCCCTTGCCGCTCTCGGACGGAGTGTCGACGATCTCGACCTCCCCGGAGAGCAGTTCGACACGGTCGGCCTCGATGAGGGCGTTGAGGGCGAAAGCGGCTCCGCTCTCCCGTTGGCACCAGCGGCAGTGACAGCAGTGGACGAAAAGCGGGTCGCTTGTCATCCGGTAGCGAACGAGACCACAGGTGCACGCGCCTTCGTGGGTGGTTGCGCTCTCGGTGCCCATGATCGACCTCCGGCATTCTCGTCGCAATGGAGTTTCTCACGAACCACCATGACTCTTGTGGAATCGACCCGACCGCCGTCCCTATTCCTGCCGCTGCCGTTGCCATCGGACTCGGACTCGGACTCCGGTTGAGGTACTCTCCCCCTACCCCACGGAGGTGACCATGGACTTCGCCCTCGACGAACAGCAGCAGATGGTCAAAGAGATGGTGCGCTCATTTGCCGAAGAGCGGGTTCGTCCCGGCGCGGCGGAGCGCGACCGCACGGGTGATTTCCCGCACGAGATCTTCGCCGAAATGGGCGAACTCGGCCTGCTCGGGATGATGGTGCCCGAGGAGTACGGCGGAGCGGCGATGGATCTGCTGTCGTATCTGATCGCGGTCGAGGAGCTGGCCCGGGTCGACGCCGCCGTCGCGGTCGGGATGACCGTCACCAACTCGGTGTGCTGCTGGCCGATCATGACCTTCGGCTCCGAGGAGCAGAAGGCCGAGTTCCTCCCCCAGCTCGCATCGGGTGAGATTGTGGGCGGTTTCATGCTCACCGAACCGGGCGCGGGCTCGGATGCCGCGAGCCTCACCACCCGCTACCGCGACGATGGTGATCACTGGCGTCTCGACGGCGCCAAGGCGTGGATCACCAACGGCGAGGTCGGCCGGTTCTTTGTCTGTCTCGCGACCAGGGACCCGGCCCTGGGACCCAAGGGGATCTCGTCCTTCATCCTCGACGCCGACCAGAAGGGCGTCATCTTCGACACACCCGAGGCCAAGATGGGGCTGCGTTCATCCAAGACCTGCATGGTCACTCTCGATGGCGCGCGGGTGCCGAAGAACGCCATGCTCGGTGCGGAGGGGAAGGGCTTTGCCATGGCCCTGGCGACCCTCGATCACAGCCGGCTCGGGATCGCCGCCCAGTCGCTGGGAATCGCCACCGCCGCTCTCGAGGAATCACTGCGCTACGCGCGTGACCGGAAGCAGTTCGGCAAGCCGATCATGGAGCACCAGGCCATCGCCTTCCAACTCGCCGACATGGACACCGAGATCGATGCCGCGCGTGGACTCATGCAGCGCGCGGTCTGGTTCGCCGGGCAACCCGGACGCCACTCCCGCGAGTCGGCGGCCGCCAAGCTCTTCGCCTCGGAGATGTGCAACCGCGTCGTCGGCCAGGCGATCCAGATCCACGGCGGCTATGGTTTCTCTTCGGAGTACCCGGTGGAACGCTTCTTCCGCGATGCCCGGGTGGTGACCATCTACGAGGGCACCTCCGAAGTCCAACGGCTGGTCATCGCCCGCGCGCTCGCAGAGCGCGCAAAGACGCTCTGAACCAGCGACCGGAGCAGCGGCAGCGGCAGCGGCAGCGACCGGGGCAGTGGAGGCAGCGGGGCAGCGACCGGGCAGCAGTCCGGCCCGTGACCGATGCCGCTCCGAGCACGAGGAAAGCGCGCCACAACGGGGTGCCGGGCACGCCATTGTGCGGCTCACGCCAACCGGCAACGCGGCACGTTGCGCACATTGGCATACCGGGCTCCCTCGGGACGCGCGTCTGCCTGGTTCTCCCGGCGCAGAAGGAGGCCGCCGGCGTCCCATCGGCGTGGTCGCGACCTCCCAATCCGCCGACCCGAGCGACCACGCGATGGGACGACGCTGGGCCGCCGAAGGCGGACCAGAAGGCCGGGGACGGGAATTGCTGTAATATCACCGCCCGATGGCAAGCACGTGACTACACCCCTCTGCTGACCGAACTCGCCGATGAACACCACCGTCGCTCACCGAAATCGGCCGCCATCCACGAGCAGGCCTGCCGCTACCTCATCGACGGCGGCAGCCACGCGATTCGACTGATCGAACCCTTCCCTCCGCGGATCACCGAAGCCCACGGCGGCTGGATCGTCGACGAGGACGGCCACCGGATCCTCGATCTCTGGCAGGGCCACATGGCCAACGTCCTCGGCCACAACCCCGAGGTCGTCACATCGGCCCTGAGCCGGGCCTTTGCGGACGGCTTCGGCACCCAGAGCGGGATGGTCGACGCCCTCCAGGCCGAGCTCGCCGAACTCATCTGTCGGCTCACCGGCGCCGAGCGTCTGCGCTTCACCACCAGCGGCAGTCTCTCGACCATGTACGCAGTCCTCATGGCGCGCTCGTTCACCGGCCGCGACATCGTCATGAAGGCCGGCGGCGGCTGGCACGGCGCGCAGCCCATGCTGCTCAAGGGCGTCGCCTACCGCAGCGGCGGCGTCGGTTTCGACGGAGTCGATTCCAAGGGACTCCCACCGTCCCTCACCGACCGCATCGTCGTCACCAGCTACAACGACCCCGGGCGCCTCGCCGATGATTTCGCGGAAGTCGGGGACAACCTCGCGTGTCTCATTCTCGAACCAATGCTCGGCGCCGGCGGCACCATCGCCGCCACGACCGAATACCTCAGCCTCGCCCGCGAACTCTGCACCAGACACGGCGCCCTGCTCATCCTCGACGAGATGATCACTGGTTTTCGTTTCCACCCGGGAGGGCTCGGTGCCCTGCACGGCGTCAGACCCGACCTCGCCATCTACGGCAAGGCCCTCGGCGGCGGGATGCCCGTGGCGGCGGTGGCCGGTCGCGCCGAGGTCATGGCCGAGGCCGGTCGTGCAACCGGACCGAGGGTCGCCTTCTCCGGCGGCACCTACTCCGCCCATCCGTCGTCGATGCTCGCAGCCAAGGTCTTTCTCGAGCATCTCGAGGATCACGCCGATGAAATCTATCCCCGACTCGGCGAGCTCGGATCGGCCATGCGGCGCGGTATCGAGTCCTCATTTGCCGAGGCCGGGATCCTCGCCCGCTGCACCGGGGCGGTGGACGAGCTCGAGTGCGGCAGCTCGATGGTGACGATCCACTTTCCGCATGACGAGTCCACCAAGCTCGACACCCCCGAGGCGGTCTTCGACCCCGCACTCTGCGACATCGAGCTGCGGGGAAAGGTGCTCGGTCTCGCGATGTTGGTCGAGGATGTCCACCTGCTGCTCGCGCATGGGGCCGCCTCGACGGCCCACACCGATGACGATGTCGACTTCCTCGCATTGGCCTGCCGAAAGGCTGCGGAGCGCATCGCCCGATACCGGTGAAGCAGAGGTCGCCGTTGGAGGTTCGACCGCGAGATGCCTCAGTGCTTGTGGGCGCCCTCTTCGCCGAAGTAGGCCTCACGGAACATCTTGGTCATCTTGCGCAGGTTCTCGATCTCGCTGAGATCGGTGCCCTGCTTGGCCTTCATGGCGTGGATCTGGATGGCGTGGAGGATCGCGAGCTTGTGGATGTACTCGTTCATCGCCTTCTCGTCTTCGTGGTCGACGGCGGGTTTGATCCGCTGGGCCATGAAGTAGGCGGTGACGATGTCCTGGATCTCCTGGGCGTGGGTCTCCTTGTTGTCGATCCAACGCACGAGCTGGTTGTAGTCCACCGGCGAGGCCTTCGAGATCTCGATGATCTTGTTCATGGACTTCTCGACGGTGCCGATGTGCTCTTCGATGAGCTGGACGCGGAGCTCGTCGTCGAAGATCCCGCAGGGGATCTGACAGTGAGCCGACGCCGGAACGGCAGTGGCGAACAGGGCGAGCGCGACGACGGAAGCGAGCACGATGTGTTTCATTTTTTCCTCCTGCACACAGTCCCTGACTGCAACCTCCCGCGATGCCCACATATTTCGGATCTGCCGGAACCGAAGACACCGACGCGTGGGGCCACCGAGGCGCCGCCGCGGCGGCAGTGCCGGCGCCGAACCGAAGCAATGCCGTTCTGACCGCTCCCCGCGCCGATTCTGCGTCACGACGGTCGGACCCATTCACCGGTCGACGCCTCCGTGCTGGCAGCTTTGTTGCATTCTCGGCCCTCCAACACCGCGGTGCGTGACGGATCTTCGGCACCGGACAATGGGAGGGAAAAGTGGCGACTCCAGCTCGAATCCCGGACGGGAGAGGCTCGCGGACGCCGCACCTGACCCGAACCGAGACCCCGATCACGCCACCGCCGCGAGGGCTGCCGCTCGGCTTGTCGCTCGGGGTGCTCCTGGCCTTTGCCATCGCTCTCGTCCTCGGCGTATCCACCGCTCTCGAGCAACACCGCGAGCTGAGGATGGAACGGGCCATGCGCGAGGCGCGGCTCGCCGCCCGGATTTCATCCCTCGGCGCGGAGCTCGGGGAGATCACAAACCCCGCGGACCTGCCGGCGGCGGTCGAACGAATTCGCAAGATCGCCGAGACCGTCACCGGCGACGAGCACGGGATCGAGTTGCGCGATCTCGACGGCCGGCAGGTCGCCGTCGCTGCGCCCGGCGCGGGCTTCCGGTCGCCGCCCGGAGCGCTCGAGTCGGTCACCGAAATCCGCTGCCCCCCCCTCGCCGGCGGATCGGGCGTCATCGCCGCGTGGCAGGACGGTTCCGCCCTTGCCGCCGACCGCTCGGACCTCTGGCGGGACTGGGTGATCGATCTCCTCTTGACGTCGCTGTCGGTCATCCTCGTCGTCGAGCTCGCGGTCCAGCTTCTCGTCGGTCGCCCCCTCAATCGACTCGTCACCGGGCTGCGGCGGCTCGAGCAGGGGCACATGGGTTCCCTCGAGACCGGGCCGGGCGCATGGGAGATCCGCTGGCTGGCCTGGCGGTTCGAGTTCCTCGGGCGTGAGCTGGCCGAAAATGCCCGCCGGCTCGTCGCCGCCGAGAGGCGGGCCCTCGAGGCCAGTCGCTCTCTCGCTTCGAGTGCCGCGGTTTCCGCGTTCCGCGATTCCGATGCCGCGAGTGACCCACCTGAGTCGATCTCTTCCCGTCAGCCGAACCAGAGCCTGCTGTCGCGGCAGTATCTCGAGGACAGCTGCAAGCTCCTCGAGTCCCTCCACGCCGAGGGCTCGCTCGCCCACGAGATCGCCGAGGAGGCCTGGACGATCACCGTGCCCGAGGCCGAGCGGTACGGCGACTACGCCATCAAGGCCCGGCTCGAAGACGCGGCGTTGCGGATCCTCGAGCCGGAGGCTTTCGTCGAGCTCGACGCAGAGCTCGGGGCTCTCCGCCGAGGACGACTCGGTGGTGCCGGTGGGTTGTCGAACGCCTGACGGACGCGCTGTCCACTCACCGGGTCGAGGTCGAGGAGATTCAGCATCGGGTCAAGCACACTGCGGGATTGTGGCGCAAGATGCGCGAGGCACAGCTTGCCGTCGATGAGGTCCACGACCTCTTCGCGTTCCGGGTGATCGTCCCGACGGTCAGCGATTGCTATCTCGCGCTGACAGCGGTTCACAGCGTCTTCGAACCTGAACCCTTTCGTTTCAAAGACTACATCGAGACCCCGAAACCGAACGGCTACCGCAGCCTGCACACCTCGGTCCGGGACAACGAGGCACGCCTGTTCGAGGTCCAGATCAGAACGCCGGGCCATGCACGACAGCGCCGAGAACGGACGCGCCGCGCACTGGAGGTACCGCAACGCACGATGGGGATCCATGGCTACGCTCCGGCGATTGACCCGTTGGCGCCGCATATGGCGGGAGCTGCGTCGGCGATTCGGCGGCTGACGACCCGCACGGCGCCAGGCCGCAAGATCCGTCGTCACTTGCCGCGGGTGCGGGCCGAGTCACCGAATCGATGCATCCGGCCCTCGGTCCCCTGCCGCGCGGCCCATCTTCTCGACCCGCCTCCCGCCCGTCACGGCATCAGGGTGCCGCCGCTCACCGGGACGTAGGCGCCGGTGACGAAACCGGTGGCGTCGGAGGCCATGGCGAGCACCACACCGGCGATGTCCTCGGGCTCCGCGTTGCGGCCGAGCGGCGTCATCTGAGCCATGGCCTGCTTCTGCTCCTCGGGCAGGAACGCCGTGGCGTCGGTGATGGTCAGCCCGGGAGCCACCACGTTGACCCGGATGCCGTGCCGTCCGAGCTCCAGCGCCAGCGACTTGGCGAACGCGTCGAGCCCCGACTTGGCGGTGCTGTGGGCGCAGAAACCGGGTCCGGGGTGGCGCGACAGCCCGCTCGAGACGGCGATGATGCAGCCCGAGCCTCGCTTGATCATGCCCGGCACCACCGCCTTGACGCAGTGGAAGGCGGCGCCGAGCTCGCCCACCAGCTTGGCCTCGAAAGCGGCCCACTCGTAATCGACGAAGGGAACGACCGGAAACTGAATCGCTGCGTTGAGCACCAGGGTGTCCACCGGCCCCAGCTCGGCGGCCGCCCGTTCCACCATGGCCTCCACCTGAGTGCGGTCCCGAACATCGGCCTGGATTGCCACGGCGCATCCTCCGGCCGCCTCGATGGCCGCCACCACCTCGCGCGCCGCCGCCTCGCTGCCGTGGTAATTCACCGCCACCTTGGCGCCGTGCGCCGCGAGCAGCTTCGCCGTCGCCGCGCCGATCCCGCGGCTCGCCCCGGTCACCACCACCACCCGATCCTGCATCATCATGGTCTCCTCCTTCGGCTCGGGCCGAATCGCGCCGGCCGATCCCGGGCCTGCGGGCGCCTCCCTGCGGTCCGCAGCCTAGCACGGGCGTGCGACCCCGGTCGGCCCGGCGCCGACGACCACGAAGATCAGCGTTTCTCGGCGGGAATCACCACTCTGAGTTCGCAAGACCACCCGTGTTCATCCCTATCCCGAGCATCGCGTCAAGGCGAAGTGCCGCTTCGAAGTGTTCGGCGAAGACCCGTTTGCCGCGAGTGACTTAGTTGACCACATGGAAGATCCCGCCCTCGATAAACAACCGGGGCGATCTCGGCCTCCGAAACTCCAGACGCCGATTCTATCTAAATGTGTAAATGTATAAATCTGGCACGGTTTCCGGTTTCCGTTGCCCGGAGCCGAGCCAGGCGAACAGGAGCGGCCCCGTTCAGAAGACGTCCCAGTCTCCGGTCTGCAGGGCCCACCTCGGGGTCATGAGCCGCACCGGCTCCTCACCTGCCCCGCGAACGACGAGCACCTGACGCTTGGGGAGAAGAACGCTGGGGACGGGCGCGAGAAAACTCCTCAAGGCGGTCCGAAAGGGCAGCATCGTGCTCATCAAGGCCATCTTCCCGAGGCCGGCGGCGTGGGCCCAGTCGGCCGCATGTGACAGCAGCGCGACCACGACCTGGTCGGTCGATCCGAGGATCTCCATGACCAGGGCGAGGTCCCGGCTCAACACCTTGACCTTCCGGACGACGCAGATGCCCTCACACCCTTTGCCGCCGTCATACGCGAAAACGGCATACCTGTTGTTCGGGTGCTCCGTGTAGCGCCAGTTGAGGTAGCCGGGACGACGGTCCAAATGCGGGCGGTCGATCGCGAGCCGGGTATCGACGATGTCGTGTTCCGCCCCGAACGTGTCGATGACCTCGACCCTCTCGCACCTTTTCTTCGCCAACCGGACCCAGGGGTTGACCCAGGTGGTCAGGATGACGTTCTCGACGAAGCCGAGCTTCAGGAACGCCCCGATCGACCCTGCGTTGGGAAAGGCAATCATGAGGTCGCCGGCCGGAACGGTGTCCCTGAGCCGTCGTAAGGTCGCCAGAAGATGGCCTCTCCGGCGGGCCTCCGGGAGCGTTGCGACATCCATGAAGTGCCAAGCGGTGAGGGGTTTCCCGTTGAAGATGACTCGGAGCGGCTGCATCGCGCTGGAGCTGAGCATCGTCCGGCCCTGCCTGACCTGCGCGATCAACCCCTCGCCGTCCGGTGTCCGGTACTTCCAACGGTAGTACTCCGGCGTCATGAACGAGTCGGGGGCCTGCGTCCGGTCGAGGAGGTCCCGATACGCTTCCCTCTGAAACCCGGCGTAGGCCCGATAGTCGATCTCGGATGCCTTCAGGACGCCTATCTCTAATTTCGGCATTCGACCCTGACCGGCCGCTCCGAGCGCGGTCTCCCGGCGGCGTTCCGCTCCATTCAGGCCACCCGGCGCCGGCGCTCGTCGATGGGACGCGGCGCGCGGATCTTCATCAGCTCGTCGAACTCCGCGTCTCGCAAAGAGCTCAGGACGAACGCCGCTCTGCTCGTGCTCCCGTTCCAACGGCCGAGCTCCGACCGGCTGGCCCTCCCGATGTGGACCAGCACCTCGATCCTCCTGGCTCCCTGCTTCCGCGCGGCGGCGACGCCGGCCGCGATGTTGGCGCGGCTCATCATCCCGCTGTAGAGGACGCCCAGCATACGATCCGGCGACGTCCGACCCTCAGATTCCGAGGACTCCGCGTTGCTGCGCGAGCAGGCGCTCAGCACCACACGTTTGACACAGTTGACAGCGAACCTCTTCGACCGGCACTCCCTGATGTTTCTCGAAAGGTAGAAGGGTTCACGGGCGTTTCGGATTTCCGGGATGTCGTACTCCCGTGCCAGCTTGGTTGCCAACCGGAAGAGGAACGGCACCATGTGCACGTGGATATGCCCGTCCAACGCAGTCATCCGACGCGGCGCGATCATCCCGATCACGTTCTCGATCTGGGCGCGCCACTCTCTTTCGATCTCCGAGAGGAGCGCGTTCCTCTCCCGTACGGTGCCTCCGACCAGATACCTGCTGAGCATACCCAGGAACTCGGCGTTGAAGTAGCCGGCCCGATCGACCAGGTGCGAATGTCCCGTGATCGGGATGATCGGTTTGCCCTCGCCGAGGTTGAGGTGCACCGATATCCGCGCCGGTCGGTCGGGCTGTGCCTCGAGGCGGGCGGCGATCATGCCCGGATGGTCGCAGTCGCCGAAGATGCTGAAGCTATCGAGCAAACCAGCTTCCCAGGCGCCGCACAGTCGCGTGGTGATGGATGGCGTCGCTCCCATGTCGTCGGCATGGAAGAAGACACCGTTGTCAGGACGGAGGCTTCGGGACCCGTTCTCGGGGCGTGGGAAGGGCGTTGCGCTCATGCCTGATCACAGATGAATCGCGGATGCCGAGTCTCCTTCTTCTCCAGCATGAGCGTACCACGGGTCGCGGCCGGGTGTTCACCCCGTCCGGTCGCCCTTCGTTGTGCGTGCAGAACGAACGTGACAGAACCGGGCATGGATTCTCATTGGTGTCAGGTCCGCAGGTCCGCGGTTGTGCGCCGTTTCTGCGGAACTCCCGACCTCGCACCGAATGGTGACCACGTTTGCGCGGGGTTTTCGGGGCCGGTATCGGGCCGCGCAGGCATGTGCCACGGCGACGCTTCGGGTCTGCCGCAGCGCGGACGGTCTCTTCTCAGCGTGGACGCGCTGACCCCTCACGTCAAGACGAAACGGACGCGGACGCGGGAATGCCTACTCCCCCACCACCTCCAGCCGGTGGCCCGCCGAGTACGCGGTGAACTCGGGCGCGTACATGCTCTGCAGGGTGGCGGGTCCGACCTTGAAGGTCCCGGCCATGTTGGCCCTGAGCCGGTACTTGAAGGTGTACTCGCCCGCCGGGAGCCACTCGAAGAAGAAGTTGGTCCCCGAGTCGCGCACCTCCTCGTACCAGCCGATCCCGAGATCCCACTTGTACTGCGAGTGGAGGGTCTCGGGCTCGAAGCCCGCGCCCCTCGGGTCTCTGCAGGTGGACATACTCGGCGGCGTGTTTGGCGCTGATCGAGAGGTGGACCTCGAGCTGATCGCCGGGGGCGAGTTCCTCGCCGTCGGCGAGCGGTCTCAGGACCCAGCGATTGCCGTCGTTGAAGCGCCGGAAGTACTGCCGGGTCACACCGAAGAGATCGCCGCGCGCCTCCTCGGGGAGCTTCTCGGTGGAGAAGTGCCAGGTCGCCGAAGCGAAGGCGAAGCCCTTGGCCTGTTTTTCGACGACGATGGTCGACATGGTCTTCGGATCGACCTCGGGACCGGGCACGACGACCCGGTTGCGGGCCCCGGTGTACTCATCGGGTTCGAAGACCATCTCGGTCCGCCGCGGACCGATGATGACGGTGGCGTCCTCACGCACCCCGAGACCGTTCTCCTGCTCGAGGTAGTGGACCAGCGAGGAGATGACCTCGGCGGTGGCGCGGGTCGATTTCCAGTGGTTGAGCTTCTTGTTGAGCAGCAGCCACTGGACCATCCCGTGCCGGCGCTCGTCGGTGGGATCGAGCTCGTCGAGGACTCCGAGGGCGAAGGCGTGGGTCTCGATGGTGTCGTTGTACCAGAGCCAGGCGCGGTCCTCGGGCGCCCAGTAGGTCCCGAGATCGCGATCGGTCTTCGCCGAATCCATGACCGCGTCGAAGACGAGCACCGCATCGTCGTGGCGCCCGGCCCGCTCGAGGGTCAGGGCGAGATAGCCCTTGAGCAGCGGCGAGTGGTCTCGCCAGTGGCGGAAGCTGAAGTCGAGCATGGTCTTGCGGTCATCGGCGGTGAAGACGCCCCCGGTCCAGCTTTCGTCCGGATAGTTGCGAAAGCACGAAGTTGAGGTAGGTGACGAACTCCCAGCAGCAGTCGAGGTTGACCATCATGTCGACGAGATCGTCGATGTAGTGGCGGTGCATATAGGCCCAGGCCCGGATGACCACGTCCTTGGGCACCTCGACGCCGAACTCGAGACCCTTGGAGAAGCCGTAGAGGATGTAGAGGGTCATGTAGGGCGACGGCGGCCCGCCCGGCCACCACGGGAAGGCGCCGAGGGAGGTCTGGGCCTTGACCAGCTTGGCCAGGGCGGCGTCCCGCTCGGCCCGGGCGACCCGCGGATCGAGGACCTTGATGAGATCGTCGGTCTCATCCGCGCCCCCCCGCGAGGTTTGCAGCCAGGGCGTCTCCTCGAGGGTCATCTTGCGGTTCGGATCGGTGGCGTCCCAGGTCTCGTAGCGGACGTCGCGTTCGGCGAGCTTGGCCGCCATCCGCGCCACCGACGGGTAGTCGTCGAAGACCCCGGCTGCGATCCCCGTCGAGAGGAAACGGTTGAGGGTCTGCTCGGTGCACTCGTAGGGGTAGTCCACGAGATAGGGCAGCGCGTTGAGCACCGAGTAGAAGAGCTGGGCATCGACGGTGACCACGAGCTGATCGTTGATGAGGCTCGGATCGTCATCGGCGGCCATGTCGGCGAAGGTGAGCTCGCGGCGGTCGTGGTCCCTCAGGGTGACAAAGCGTGATTGGGCCAGGTGCATCCGCCCGGGGAGCACCGGCAGCGGCCGCAGCTCACCGTCGGAAAAAGCGCCGGCGCGCGCGGTGACCTTGAAGGCCACCGTGCCGATGCGGGCCGGGACTTCAACCGGGAAGGCCAGGTTGGCGCCGCCGCCCGGCTCGACGGTGAAGGGCACGCCGGTCGTGTCATCGGCGGTGAGCCCGAAGAGCGGGCGGAGATCTTCGTCGGTCTCGGGATCGATGATCTCGAAGTCGAGCGCGCCCGAGAGGGCCTCTTCGCCGGCATTGTTGACGACGACCTTGATCGCCGCCTCGTCGCCCTCGCGGAGAAAGCGCGGGAGGTAGGGCCGGACCATGAGCTCCTTGACGCTCTGGGTCGTCCGGTGGACCGAACCGCCCTTGAGATCGGTGGTGACGGCGTGGAGCCAGACGTTCCACTCGGTGACCGAGTCGGGCACCTCGAACTCGATGACCGCGGCGCCGTCGTCGTCGAAGAGCAGATGCGGCTGCCAGAACGCGGTCTCGGAGAAGTTCGAGCGCAGCTCCATGGGAGCCTCGTCCGATCCGCTCCCCGTCGTCGTCTTCGCTTCGCTGTCGAGTTCCTCATTCGCATCGACGTCGACCGCCGACCGAGAGCTTCGCCTTCGAACGCCCGGTCTTCGGCCACGGCCGCCGATGGCATCGCCTGGGCCATCATCTCCCGCCCGTCGGCCATCTCCATCTTGGCAGCGTAGAACCGCCCTCGTCGACCCGGTCCGCCGACGCCATAGCCCGAGATGGTCTTCAGACGATCGCCGCGCAGACCCGGGTAGCCCGGAAGACCCGAGAAACCCCAGCCCCCCTGCCACACCGGCGAGGCCGAACCGAGGCTCGACCAGGCGGTCGCGACCGCCGTGCGCGTGGGATAGAGCGAGAGCGGACTCGGCGGCGAGTGCGGCGCGAAGATGTCGAGGGAGCGGTCGTACATATAGGCCAGCAACTCGGCCGAGGCGGCATCCACCACGGACTCGTCGCGGCCGCGCACGGTGACCCGGAAGGTCTCCGTGGTGCCTGGCCGCAGCCGGTCCCGGAAGGTGGCGAACTCCAGATCGAGCTCACGATCGGTCCACGGCACCAACACGGTGGCGCTCTGCTGCATGAGCTGGAAATCGTGAACGAGCGTGAGGGAGACCCCGAAACCGCCGCGATCGGCCATGGTGACGGGGAACTCGATCACACCGCTGCGACCGGGACCGATCTCCCGTCGCTCGAGTCGGTTGCCGTCACGATAAACCTCGAGGACCATCTGCTGGGCCTTGAGCCCGGTGTGGACGAGCAATCGTGCGGTGCCGCCCACCTCCACCGACGAGCTCTCGAATCCGATCAACATGGGCAGGTTGACCGGCGTCCGGCGCTCGCCGACCACCACCAGCTGCTGCGCGGTTTCAAATGTCGCGCCATAGTCGTCCTCGGTGGTGTAGAGCAGCCGGTAGGCGCCCGCTGCGACCCCCGGCAGATCGATCTCGGCAGCGCCGTCGTCACCGTGGCTGAGGGTCCCGGCGGCAACCTCCGGCCCTTCGGGCCAGGCGGCCATCACCGCCCGGTGATCGTAGGAGATGTCCCATCGCGCGCGGAGCGTATCGCCATCGCTGGCGAAGTCTTCATAACCCGGTCGAACCGGTCGGGTCAGCTCCACCGGCATCGGCGTGTCCTCCGGTTGTTCGAGCTCGCAGCAACCGCCATGCGCCGGCGCCGGCGCGCGGGCTGCCGTCGAGATCGGAACGGACGACCCTGAAAGTCGCCGGATCATCCTTGGAAAGAAAGCCGAGATCCGAGGCGATGGAGGCCTCGATCGCGACGAAACCCAAGCGGAAGCTGCGGTCGGCCGAGCGGGTCTCGCCGCCCTCGTCGGTCACATCCACCGACAACCGGTAGCGGTAGGTCACGCCATCGGCAGCTTCGCGTTCGTCGGCTTCGGGGGTGAATTCGATCTCGAAATCCCCTTCATCACCGAGCTCGCTCTCACCCGAAGCGACGAGCTGGCTTTCGCTCTGGAAGGACGGGTACCACCAACCCCACCACCAGGGATAGACCGGTTCGCGGGTCACCCGCCAGCGCACATCGCCGGTGACCACCGGCAGACCGAAGTAGTACTGGACACTGCCGGCCAGCACCGCCGGCCGGTTGAGGCGAAGGGCCTCGGGGGGATCGCCGATGCTGACTTCGAAGGTGGGCCGCTTGTACTCCTCGACCCGCACCGGGGTGTCGCCGCCGAAGGAGGTTCGAAGCCGCCACTGACCGAGCAGCCGTCCGGCGGGGATCTCGAAGCTCGACGAGGCCGAGCCGAACGAGTTGGTTTCGAGGGTGGTCTCGGCCACGACCTCGTAGTTGGCGTCCATGAGGCTCACCGAGACCGGGGTCTCGGGCAGCGTCCGGTACTCGAGGTCGTCGCCGCCGCCGCGGTAGGCCACCACCTTGAAGTGGAGCTCCTGCTGCGGCCGGTAGACCGAGCGATCGGTGTAGACCAGCGCGGCGGTGCGTGAGGTGCGTTCGTTCTGCGAGTACTGCCAGAGTCCCCTGAGGTCATACGCCAGGTTCTTGCCGTCCCGGGCGAGCAGGAAGTGGCGCTCGTGTTGCCAACCGCCCTGACCGAACTGAACCCGCCCGTCGGGGCCGGTCGTCCGGGTCGCCACCGCCCGGTGGCCGTTGCGCCAGTCGAACCGGAAGAGCTCGACGGCGACGCCGCCGAGGGCGTTCCCGGTCGAACCCGAACGTGCGGTGACTTCGTAGCCGCCGTGGGCCTGTCCGGTCACCAGCACGAGATCGGTGAGAAGAAAGTTGCACGCCTGAATGAGGTTCTGAGCCTCGGAAAAATCCTGCCGCGGCGAAGCGACGATGAGATAGGCGCCCGGTTCGGAGATCGGCGGCACGGTGTAGCTGAGATGCGAGCGATAGTCCGGGCTCGGCGGCAGGGGATGCGGTCCACTCTGCGACCGGTTGCGACCCGGCCATGATCTCGGGAACCTCACGATGGCCCGGCAAGAGCTGATTGTCCTGGGCCGATGTGATGGCGTCGATGAGATCGTAGGGATAGGCGCGGAAGTAGAGGGTGTCGAGGTTGGTCGAGTTGATCTGGATCGATCTCCGACCCTCGCCGTCGGCCTTCATGATCTGGATCGCGTAGTTCGGCGCCTCGATGCTCGCAACCGTGTGATTGCAGCGCTGTCCGCCGATGGACTTCGGGTGACGGTCGCGACCGGCGATGGCGGCGGTGCGGGCCCGGATGAGCGCGTCCGGGGTGTCCTCGGCACGGATGAGTTCGGCGAGGAGCGACTGCCCCATGGACCACCACTCGAAACTCGGGTCGAAGGCTGTCTGGGTCGCTTCGAGGTTTTCCCGGATGGCCAGCCGATCGTGCCGGTTGCTGAACGCGGTATTGAAACGCCGCAGACGCTCGAGCCGGGCTTCGAGCGCGGCCTCGGGCCGACCCGACGCTTCGTGCCACGCCTCGAGATCGTCGAGGACGGCGCCGATCTTGACCAGCGGGTGGAGCTCGGGATCGGCCAGATCGAGTTCGGCGGATTCGGCGGGGTCGCCGACCAAGAGGGTCGCGAAGTCGATTCTGAAAACGTCGTTGCTCTGGTCCGGCCGCCAAAGCGAGGTGTCGGCGAGCAGCTCGGTCCAGAGATAGCTCACGGCGTCGCGAAGAGTGCCGCGGATCCGCGGCGGGTAGTCGTTCTGCTCGATGTACCGAGCCAGCACGCCGATGCCCTCGTCGCCCCAGGCCCCGCGTCTCGCCCAAAGCTCACCAAAGGCGCGGTTGGACTCCTCGACGATCTGATCGACATCCCACTTCTTGAGGTCGAGCTCACCGGAGGTTTCCACCCGCTCGCGTTGGCGGATCTCCCACGAGTAGGCGTGGACATACGTGGCGAGGGCGTGGGCGTAGGTGAGATCGAGCACCGCTCGCGAAATCTCGTCCTCGGGCCACGGCGTCTCCCTGCAGAAAGCGCACCGCGGTTTCATAGCCGTGCAGGGCGCTGCGCAGTTTGACCTGCTCGACGATGGCCCGGGTCCATTCCACGTCATCACCGGCAGCCTGGGCGCGCGCGCGGATCGCCTCGACGATCTCGTTGGCGGCCTCGAACTTCTGTTCGTTCTGCAGACGTTGGACTTCGTCCCAGCTCAGCTTGTCCTCCCCAGGCATGACCTGACCCGTTGGGGTCTCCCCATTGTCGCTCGGCCCCGCAGCACCTTGGAGACCGACAACGCCGGACGCGACGGCGATGAAGAGGAGAACGATGATGATCGGAGCCAAACGGCGGGGGGTTTGCATTTTCTGCATGGCACCAGTTTAGACACAGCCGCGGCGGTTTAGTTCCATCCGAGCGTTCCGTCGTACTATGTGGGGAGGCCCATGCGTTTCCTCATCGCCATCTTCATCGTCCTCGCCGCGTTCCCGGTATCAGCCGATGACGGTTTCACGCTTGGTCTGGCCGAGATGGACTTCGCCGCCGGAAAGACCCAGGAGATGGCCGACGGCATCTCAGCACTGGCGGCGAATGAGATTCCCGCTGAACGGGCGGAGGTCCTCGCCTTCCAGGCATCCCTCGGGCACACCACCGGCGCCGAGCGGACCCAGGCGCTGTGGAACTCCGAAATGGGCAGGCTCTACTACGCCATGGCAGCTCAACAGGCCATGCTCGGGCGCGAGGGCCTGGTCAACGGCGGTCGGATGGCCGGAGTCGGCCTGGGAACCGCAGGGATCGGCGACGGCGACCCCAACGGCGCGCTGGGAATGGCCCTTGGCCGTGGCAAGTGGGCCGAGATGAATGCCAACCAGAAGCTCCAGGCGGGAGTCGAGGCGACGATCCTCGGCGCCCTGCTCGCCTTCATGATCTCCAACGCCGACTGACGTCCTGCTACCATTCCGCCGTGGTCAAAGTGATTCTGGTCTCCGTCATCGCGGGTGCCGTCGCCTACCTGTTGCGAGCCACCCGGTTGGACGACCGTGAGGCGGTGGTGGTGTCGAAGACCACGGCGTCTCTCGGTTTCGTCATCCTCGGCGCGCTCGCGTGGCAGCGCGGCGATCCCATCGCCACCTGGTTGGTGGTCGGGCTGGTGCTCTGCGCGGCCGGGGATGTGCTGCTGATCTGGGACCGCAGCTTTGATATCGGTCTGATCAGCTTCCTCCTCGGCCATGTCGCCTACGTGGCCGCGTTCCACACCGCGATGCCGATCTTTGATTGGACCCGCTGGATGTTGTTGCCCATCGCGCTGGCGAGCATCGGCGCCCTCGCATGGTTGTGGCGTCACCTGGGCCGCCGCCGGATCTCGGTGAGCGCCTATGTCGCGGTCATCACGATCATGGTCTGGGGCGCGCTGGCGGTGACCACCAGGGGCATCATGGGCTGGCCCATGGCCGTCGGCGCCGTCCTCTTTTATCTCTCCGACCTCACGGTCGCCCGCGACCGTTTTGTCCAATCCGACTTCCTCAACCGCGCCGTCGGTCTTCCGATGTACTACGCGGCGCAGATTCTGATCGCACTTTCGGTCTGAGCGGGAGCCAATACCATGCAATTTCTTCGACTGCTGATCATTTTTCTCATGCTCGCCCTGCCGGTTTCCGCCCAGTCCACCTGGGAGAGCCACACGCGGACCGGCGAGTACGCCTTTGCGGTCGGCGACACCGATCGGGCCGAAACCGAGTTTCGGGCCGCCCTGACCATCGCCCAGAAACTCCCGCCGCCGGATCCACGCCTCGAGAAAACCCTCGGCGATCTGGCGCGGCTCTATGAGCACGAAGGTCGATTCGCCGAAGCCCTGCCCATGTACCAGCTCCAGGTTGCGGCCGCCGAGTATCGTCTCGGTGGTGAGACGGCGGAGCTTCTCGCGCCCCTCCTCGGGCTTTCCCGCACGGCCATGCAATCAGGGGACATCCCGGCCGCCGAGGACGCTCTGCGACGCTTTCGCACGGTGGCCGACGAAACCGGCGGCGCCGATCCCGGCCAGCACTGGGTCGCGCTCGCCATATTGGCGCGAACCTGCACCCTTCAGGGGCGCGACGAGGAGGCCCTCGAGATCCAACGGGAGGCCATCGCAATCCTCGACGAGGCCCACGGTCCCACCGAGATCGAACGCGCCACCGCCTTCGAGTCTCTGGCCCAGATGGAACTCCTCCACGGGAGCGCCGACGCGGCCGAGGCCCTGCTGGTCCGCGCCGCCGAGCTGCGGGCTGCCGATGAAGAGGTCGGCGGCATCGCCGCCATGCTCACCGCTGCCGCCGCCACCGCCCTCGGCGCCGGCGAGTTCGACGTCGCCGAACGGTTGGCTGAAAAGGCCCTCGATGCGGCGACCGCCGAAGGCCTCGATCTGATGCCCATCGGCACCATCCTCGCCGATGCCTCGTGGATGCGAGTCCGCCGCGGGACGGACAATCTCGGCGATCTCTATCTCGGCGCCTCGCCCGGACCCGACCTCGACGTCGCCTACGACCGGCTGATGAAGGTCCACGGCGCGGTCGACGCTCGAGACCGATCCCGCGATCATCCGCGACAATCTGGCCCGTCTCGCCCAGGTTGCGGCCCTTCGTGGTGAGGTCGAGGACGCCGCCCACTGGCAGCGTCTCTTCATCGATCTTCAACGCGAACTCACCGGCGCCGACTCCGCCGAAACCATGACTGCTCAGGAGAATCTCGTCGGGCTCTTCACCACCGCCAACCAGATCGACAAGGCCGTGATTGCCAACGCCTGGCTCATCTCCAGCCAGGAGCAGGCGTGGGGCGAGTCGAGTTCACGGCTCCGGCCGACCCTCGAGCGCCAGCTCGATCTTCTCACCCAAGCCGGGCTCAAGAAGGAGGCCAAGGCGGTGAAGAAGCGGCTGAAAAAACTGCAATAATTCTCAATTTTGAATTCTCAATTCTTAATTACATTGCAGGGGTCTCGTGAAACCCTCGAAATGGGAACTCAGAATCAAGAACCCAGATCTGTGAATTCCATCGCACCGTCTCGAGAAACGGTTGCGATGGTAATTGAGAATTCAGAATTCAAAATTAAGAATTGGTCTGCAGCGCCGCCTGCAGATCCCTGAGCTTGGCCTTGATCAGCATCACGTTGTCCGGTCCCATGCGGAGAAACTGACGCTGGGCTCCGCTGAGGTCTTCGAGGGACTTATCGACATAGACATAGGTCACGACCTTGGGCTTGAGAGTTGGGTTGCCGCTCGGCGGTGTGACTTCGAGGAGCTCTTCGATGGCGGCGTCGAGGCGATCCGAGAACCGGCTTCCCGGAGGAGAGATCTCGGCGTAGGCATCGTCGATGAGCGGTTCGAGCTCGCGGTACAACGCGACGGATCCCTCGGTGTCGAGGGAAACAAAGACCTGGGTGGCCAGATCGTAGCGGCCGTATGACTTCGGATCGACGGTGATCTCGTCACCCTTCTTCACCACCTCGAACTTCCCTTTGGGCCGCATGAAATCGAGCTGGGTCGTCGGGCTGATGCCGTTGGCGACGTTGTCCACCGCGGCGACGAATCGACGAACGAGATCGTCGTTGGCGAGCCACGCCGCGAGCTTCGGGTTGGCCGAGAGTTCGCTGACCAGCTCACGAACGATCACGATCGGACGTCCGCAGGGTGGTCCCCGCCAGCCGCTCGGACAGCCGTTCGGCCAGGGTCGGGGTCGGAGTCGGTTCCGGAATCGGGGTCGCCACCTCGACGACCTCCACCACCTCGTCCTTCAGACCCGGCCGGATCCACACGAAATAGACCAGGGCCACAACGACGACCAGAGCGGCAAAGACGGCGACGTAGGTTTTGGTGCTCGAGTTCATGAGTATCTCCCGTCAGCGTTCGTTTCAGTAGATCTCCTCTTCTGACTATACGCGGTCTCAGCGGCCGGAGGTTCAACCCAACCAGAATGCCACCGGATCGCGACGCCACCGAAATGCCCCACTGATCCGTTGAGCGCGACGGCGGCCGCGTCCTGCGAACCGCGAAGATCGCCAAGAAGCGGACGCGAAGGACCCGAAGACCATGATTCACCGTGGCTTCCATGCGGACTTTGCGTCGGCCTTGGCGTTCTTTGCGGTTCCCTTGTCTCAGCCGGACTTCAGCGGCGATTTTTTCAGCTCGAGGATCAATGGAAAACGTTGATTCGGTGCCGCTTACGGCTCAAGGACCATCGGAGACAGCTTCATTTGCGAATCTCCGTGGTTCCCTGAACCACCGATTGCAGACTGAACCTGGCGATGACCGGGTCGTGGTCGGACGCTCGTTCGGACGCCGGCAACTCCGAGTTGACGTGGATGACCTCGATCTCGGCGCCGTCGGCGAGGGCGGGGCTGACGATGACGTGATCGAGGGCCTGCGAGTTGCCCTGAAAGACATAGGTCCATCGATCGGACTCGGGCAGGCTCTTCACGAGGTTGACCATCGGCGCCGCCGCCAGGGTCGTGATCGGATCTCTGAACTCGAAGTCGTTGAGATCGCCGAGAACGACGATCCGCGCCCGAGGATCAGCCGCAAGAATCTCATCGACCAGGTTCTTCACGATGACGGTCTGCGATCTTCGCTGGCCCTCGGACCACCGAATGGGCGGCTGGCGGCGTCCGAACAGGGAGTCATCGCCGCCCTTGGATCGGAGGTGGCACACGACGAAGAAGAACCGACGACCATCGACTTCGAGCTCGACCGCGAGGGGCTTGCGGCTCTGGGAGAAAGCGGAATCTGACGGATTGACGAGGGCCGGGTTCGGGTACAGACGCGGTCCCGGCACCACCGCCGCGGTTCCGGCACTGGCAAACCGATCCTCCACCTTGGCCCGACTCGGGTCGAAAAGGAGTGCGACCCGAATATTGGCCCCCGGTTGCCCACCATCGGCCTTGTCCACCGGATCGATCTGACGCCAGTCATAACGCGGACCACCGGCGGCGGCGACCGCATCCACCAGCTTTGTGAGGGTGGCCGCGGCGCTGACGACTCCGTCATCTTCGGGGCCGGTGTCATCCTGGATCTCCTGCAAGGCGAGGACGGTCGGGGCAGCCAGGTGATGAACGATGGTCTCCGCCAACGCCGTGAACCTGGTCTCGTCCGAGCCTGCGAAGAGATTCTCGACATTGAAAGTCGCCACGGTGGCGTGATTGTCATCGGCGACGAGGGTCGTCGCTGCGGGTTCGACGGCAACCCGGCGCCCGACCATCAGAGGTGCGGTGTTGAGCATCTTGAATGCACCGTACGAATAGTGGAGCACACCCTCGATCGGACCCGACAGGCGGTCTCCAACCGTCACCTCTGGGGGGCCGTCGACCAACCGATCGTCGATCACGACCCTCTCGGGATGATTGTTCTCCGGTTGAATGACCACGCCACCTTGCCCGCTGCGGGGCAGGGAGCCGGCGCCGTGATCGCCGAGAACGACGATCTCGCCATACCTCGAGGTCGGGCCGACGACCACCGCGTTGTTGATCTGGACGCGCATGCCCTCGAGACTCTCGTAGAAGTCGATGGCGTCGGATTCCGGCTCGAAGATCGTCAGCCAGTCGTCATCGATGTTCGGAGTGGGAATCGATCGTCCTCCATCACCCAAGACCACCGGTGGCGACAGCTCCCGGTCGTGATCGATGATCTCGAGCCCATCGGCGACCAGGCGTGTGACCGGCAGCTCCATCCGCCACGTCGGTTCCTCGACCCGGCCGGTCAGGCGAAGGGCGTCACCGACGGAGACCACGGGCAGACCGTCGAGGGCGGTCACGAACAGCCCTTCCGACGTCGCGGGATCATCGTCACCCGGTGTCTGCTGCAGCCAGAACGCCTGGCCCTTGCGCTGGCCGAGGATGGCGGTCACGTTGCCTTCGACCTGACCGACGCAGCGGCCCACCAGTGGTGAGACGTGAGCCGCGGCCTGGATCTCGTTGATCGACGCTGCGGGTCTGGGCGGTCGCGTCGCTTCAACGCCGGACAAGGCCAGGACGAGCAGCTGATTGGCCTGGACATCGGGCTGGAAGTTGTTGTCCGCCACCATGACGAGGGTGGGACGGCCGTCGGCCAGACGCGGCCCGAACGAGAGCCCCTCGAGATTGTCGGGGTCGATCCCCAGGTCGGCGAGATCCACCACGAGACTCTTGTGGACTGGGTTCACGTCCGCCGGCATCGACACTGCACCGGTGATGTCGTCTCCGGTTTCAAGATCGACGAGAAAGATCCGCACGGTGTTCCCGACGCCGGCCGAGAACGAACGCTCGACCACCAGCACACGACGCTCGTCGAGGGCGAGAATCTCGGACACGCCGATGGAACGATAGCCCGTCGGTGGACGCGGCTCGTCCGGCACCGCCTCGACCCGGTAGGCGCGTTCGGAGATGGCGTGGCGCGTGACGGGGTCGAAGGTCACCAGCCGGACGATGGCCCCGTGATCGAGATCGGCGTTGGGTCCGTCCTGCACGAGGGCGCTCTCCACCGCGGCGATGAGGCGGGACCCTTCCGGGGTGACGCTCAGACCCTCAAAACCGTGGTTCGAGCGCACGCCGCGGCCCTCGGCGGGCAGATACGCCTGCGGAATCTCGAGCTCGGTCAAAAGGGCGCCATCGAGTCGAAAACCGAGGATGCGCGGGGCCACTCCCCGGTGGGTCTCACCCTCCGTGCCCACCCATAAAGTGCCGTCCGGCGCCAACGCGATCGACTCGGGATCGAGGTCTCCATCGGCGAACAGTTCATCCCGTTCGTTACGCAGGGTGATGACCTCGAGCGGTCGAACGGTCGGTCCGTCGAGCTCGAGCTCGAGCACGTAGACCCTGGGTGGAGCGAGATAGCCGCGGTCATCGGTGAGCGCGTAGAAGAGATCGCATCCCGGGTCGTAGGCCAGACCCGAGAGACCACCGAGGGGGACCTTTTCATCGACCAGATCGACCGGCAGTTCGATTTCGGCGACAAGGGACGCGATGTCCACATCCACCGCAAATGCGGGTGCCGCCACGATCAGCGCGACGAAGACAACGACCGGACGCGCGAGGATCAGTTCGAGATGTCCCTTACTCGAGGGCGTGCGCGAGCTCGTCGAGCACCGCCTGCTCGGCCTTGGAGATCGCTCCCAGTCCAAGGAAACCACCCGCAGCCTTGGCGATGGCCGTGGTCCTGGTCATCAAACGCTCTTTGAGCTCGTTGCCGACCACGGAGTCCAGACGCTCTTCGATGGCGTGGGCGTATTCCTTCCAGGTGGCCAGGAGATCCGGTCCCGGTTTCTTCTTGAGCCAGTTTTCGAGCAGCTCGTGATTGGCCGAACCCGACTCGATGCCGCCCTCTTCAGCGGCTTTGACGATGGCCTTGCGCTCTTTGTCCTGGATCTCGCCATCGGCCCAGGCGACCGCAACCAGGGGAACCAGACTCAGCGCGGCCATGGCGCTCACTTCGATTTCGAGCTCGATGAGGGCTTCGATCAACGCTTCGCTCTTGATGTTGGCGTCCCTGAAAGCCCGGCGCTTGGCCTCCACGGCTTCCGCCTTCTTCAGCTTCTCGAGAAGCCGGGCGTTCTCTTTGGCGAAGAACGAATCTTCGAGGGCTTTTCCTGATTGCCTCAGACCGGTCGCATCCGGACGCTGCATGCTCATGTGGCTCTCTCCTTCAAAAATCAAGCGTACTCAGGTCGATCTCGCCGCCGTTGTGAATTATGCCACAACCGTGGGCGCGTGGGTTTGAGGGCTTCAGGGTTTGGGGGTTTGAAGGCCGCCGTGCGCCGGCACGGCTGCCACTCACGACTCACAACCTACGACTCACGACTTACGACTCACAACTCACGTCTTACGACTCACGATTGGCGCCCGGTGAGCCTTCAGCGTAGAATGCGCCCCTGTCGGCACTTGCCGACCTGGGAGATTTGATGCCTCACGACAGTTACGATCCGCACACCATCGAGCCCAAGTGGCAGGAGATCTGGGACGACCGCCGGGCTTTCAAGACACCATCCGACCCCTCGGAGCTTGCCGCGAAACCCAAGTTCTATGTCCTCGACATGTTCCCCTACCCTTCCGGCGCCGGGCTCCACGTCGGCCACCCGGAAGGCTACACCGCCACCGATGTCGTCGCCCGGATGAAGCGGATGCAGGGATTCAACGTCCTCCACCCCATGGGTTGGGACGCCTTCGGGCTCCCCGCCGAACGCGCCGCGGTCCGCGAGGGCCTCCACCCCGCCGATATCACGAAACGCAACATCGACACTTTCCGCCGCCAGATCAAGCGGCTCGGCTTCAGTTATGACTGGGACCGCGAAATCTCGACCGCCAGCGCCGACTACTACCGCTGGACACAGTGGATCTTCCTCCAGCTCTACAAGAAGGACCTCGCCTACATGGCTGATGTCCCGGTCAACTGGTGCCCGGCGCTCGGCACCGTCCTCGCCAACGAAGAGGTCAAGGACGGCCGTTATGTCGAGACCGGGGATCCCGTCGAACGCCGGCTCATGCGGCAGTGGATGCTCAAGATCACCGAGTACGCCGAACGACTCCTCGATGACCTCGAGGGTCTCGACTGGCCCGAGTCGGTCAAGGAGATGCAGCGCAACTGGATCGGCAAGAGCCACGGCGCCGATGTCGTCTTCGCCATCGATGGCAGTGACAAGGACTTCACCGTCTTCACCACCCGGCCCGACACCCTCTTCGGCGCCACCTACTGCGTCTTCTCACCCGAGCACGCGCTGGTCGCCGAGATCACCACCGACGAACAACGCCCGGCGGTCGAGGCCTACATCAGGGAAGCGGCGCAGAAGTCCGATCTCGACCGCACCGATCTCGCGAAATCGAAGACCGGGGTCTTCACCGGCGCCCACGCCGTCAATCCCGTCAACGGCGAGATGATTCCCATCTGGGTCGCCGACTATGTCCTCATGGGCTATGGCACCGGCGCCATCATGGCGGTCCCGGGTCACGACGAGCGCGACCACGAGTTCGCTCGCGAGTTCGGCCTCCCGATCGTGGAAGTGGTTTCGGGCAGCGACCGGCCCATCGAAGAGGCGGCGTTCACCGACAACACCGACGGCGTCATGGTCAACTCGACCGGACCGGACGGCTTCAGCCTCGATGGGCTCAAGGTCCCCGACGCCATCGCCAAGATCACCACCTGGCTCGAGGAGCGCGGACTCGGCACCGGCCGAATTCAGTACCGCCTGCGCGACTGGCTCTTCTCCCGCCAGCGCTACTGGGGCGAGCCCTTCCCCATCGTCCACACCGACTCGGGCGAGGTCGTGGCCCTCGACGAGAGCTGGCTCCCGGTCGGGCTCCCCGCCATCGACGAGTACCGCCCCACCGAGGACGGACGGCCGCCGTTGGCCCGCGCCGGCGAGGACTGGCTCAGGGTCGAACTCCCCGACGGGCGGATGGCCACCCGCGAGACCAACACCATGCCCCAATGGGCCGGCTCCTGCTGGTACTACCTCCGGTTCATCGATCCGCACAACGAATCCGAACCCTGGTCGAAGCAGCTCGAGAACTACTGGATGCCCATCGACCTCTATGTCGGCGGGGTCGAGCACGCGGTCCTCCACCTGCTCTACGCCCGGTTCTGGCACAAGGTCCTCTACGACTGCGGCTGGGTCTCCACCAAGGAGCCGTTTCAGAAGCTCTTCAACCAGGGGATGATCCTCGCCTACTCCTACCGCGACTCGGGCGGCAAATACTATCTGCCCTCCGATGCCGAGATTCGGGAGGACGGGACCGCCGTCCTGAAGACCACCGGCGAGGACCTCGAAAGCCAGATCGAGAAGATGTCCAAGTCCAAGCTCAACGTCGTCAATCCCGATGACGTCGTCGGCGAGTACGGCGCGGATTCCATGCGGCTCTACGAACTCTTCATGGGCCCGCTCGAAGTCCAGAAACCCTGGCAGATGAAGGGCGTCGAGGGCGTCTACCGTTTTCTTCAACGGACCTGGCGCCTCGTGGTGGACGAAAAGGCCGGCGGTCTGAACCCGCGGCTGACCGATGCGCCGTCGAGCTCTGAAGCCGAGCTCGAACGCACCCTGCACAAGACCATCAAGAAAGTCGCGAGCGATACCGAGACCCTGCAGATGAACACCGGCATCGCGCAGATGATGATCTTCGTCAACGAGGCCACCACCGCCGAGACCCTTCCGAAAGACACGATCAAGACCTTTCTTCAGCTGCTCTCGCCCTACGCTCCCCACCTCTCGGAGGAGCTCTGGCAACGGCTCGGCGAGCCCGACCTCATCGCCCACGCCGAGTGGCCGAGCTACGACGAAGCCCTCTGCATCGACGACACGATCACCGTGGTCATTCAGATCAACGGCAAGAAGCGCGATGAGCTCAATGTCGCCAAGGACACCCCGAAAGAGGCCCTCGAGGCCATGGCGCTGGCGTCCGACCGCACCAGGAAGTACATGGAAGGCAAACCGGCGAAGAAGGTCATTGTCGTGCCCGGGAGACTCGTCAACATCGTCGTCTAGAACGACTCGAGGCCCCGAAGACAACCCGCCCCATCGGGGTGCCGGGTCCGCATTTGTGTACCCGTGCGGTGCCAGGCGCCAAGGCACGCGCCGCTGAACACGCTTTGCTCGCGATCCCCTTTGTCTCGCGTCAATTCTCCGGGAGCTTCACCGTGACCACAAGCCCTCCCTCGGGGTGATTCGCCGCGCTGATCTCGCCTCCGTGCGCCCGCACCGCTCCGGCGGCAATGGCGAGTCCGAGGCCGGCCCCGCCCGTGGAGCGGTCGCGGGCCTCCTCGACGCGGTGGAATGGCTCGAAGATCCGTTCGAGCTCATCGGCGCCGACGCCGGGGCCGTGGTCGCGAACCGTCACCCGCACGCCACCATCATCGACGGCGAGGTCCACCTCGACCACCGAACCGTCCTCGGTGTGGTGCACGGCGTTGCGGATGACGTTGTCGAAGGCGCTGCGAAGCAGCATCGGCCGGCCGGAGATCCGGCAGCCGTCGCCCGGCACGAATCGCACCTCGGTCCCTTCGGCTGCGGCCTCGAACCCGGCGTCCCCGACGACCTCGGCGAGCAATCCCTCGAGATCGAACTCGACCGAGTCGTCTCCGGTGTCGCCGGCTTCGAGCCGCTGCAACAGCAAGAGCTGACCAATGAGGTCATCGAGTCTGCCGGCCTCGCGTTCGATCCGGTCCAGAGCTCCGGCGGCGGCTTCACCGGCGCGGGACCGCGCCAGCTCGAGGGCCACCACGAGTCGCGCCAGAGGCGACCGCAACTCGTGTGAGACGTCGCGCAGCAATCGCTGCTGAGATTCCACCAGGACTTCGATACGCTCGGCCATGGAGTCGAAGTCGCGCGCGAGTTCGCCGATCTCGTCCCGGCGACCGGTGACCTTTGCCTCGACTCTCGCGGTGAGATCACCGTCGCTCAGCGCGCGGGTCGCGCGCCTGAGTGGCGCAACGGGCGAACTGAGGTATCGGGCGAGCCAGAAACTCAGACCGCCGACCACCATAACGAGCACGCCCAGGCGCCAGGACAGCGCTTTTGGGTCGAGCAGGTGGACCAGCCGTGGAGGACTCTGATGGGCCGCCACCACGGCCAGGTTGCGGCCGGTGGGGTCCACCACGGGACGAGCCACGAGATAGAGCATCCCCGATCGCTCGGAGATCTCCTCACCCGCTGACAGCACCCGATCGGAGATGTCGAGGACCTCCGGCGGCGCCTCGTCTCCGTGGAGCTCTCGGCCCGTCTCGTCGAGGATGAAGACCTTGGCGGGCGTCGACCGCCGTCCGGCCCCGCTCCCCGATCCACGCCCATGTCCGCGCCCCCGACCGAGCGGCATGCCGTCAACACCCACCGCCTCGATGTGCCCGGCCGCCCTGTCAACCGACGACCGGGCCCAGCTCTCGGCGTCCCGGTGCCAGTCGTCGAGCCCGGGCCGAGAGCGCGTGAAGAGCGGCGAGGTGACGACGAGCACCACTACCACCACCGCCATGGCGAGCCAAAACCACAGGAAGATACGGAGAAACAGGCTCCGCATCATCGCCTCCCGCCCGGGCGGGAAAACTGATAACCCACACCGCGGACGGTCTTGATTCTCTCGCCTCCACCCGGTGCCGGCCCGAGTTTGCGGCGGAGATTGGAGATGTGAACATCGAGGGAACGGTCGAAGGCGTTGGTGCGACGGAAAAGCGCCGCCTGCGACAGCTCGTCGCGGCTGACGACATTTCCCGCCGACCGGATCAAGACCTCGAGGATCGAGAACTCGACTCCGGTCAGGGCGATCTCCTCTTCGCCGACGGTCACGCCGCGCGTCCCGAGATCGACGACGATATCGTCGACGCCGATTCGATCGCTGACCTCGGGCTCGAGCGAAGCGCGGCGGAGAATCGCCCGCATCCGCGCCGCGAGTTCGCGGGGGTTGAACGGCTTCGCCAGATAGTCGTCGGCGCCCATCTCGAGCCCGACGATTCGATCGACATCCTCGCCCCTCGCCGTGAGCATGAGCACCGGCACCGCCGAGGTCTCGCGGAGTTTGCGCAGGACTTCGAACCCGTTGAGTCCGGGGAGCATGACATCGAGGATGACGAGGTCGTGCGTTCCGTCGAGCGCTTGCCGAAGCCCATCGTCGCCGTTGTGGACCACAGCCACGGTGAATCCCTCACCGACGAGATACTCGGAGACGAGCTCCGAGAGTTCGACATCGTCATCGATCAGAAGGACGTCATTCATGCACCGATCCTAACCCACGTCGACGATGCTGACGTAACTCGTTGACGTTTCTTAAGGATTCACCACGCTTCCTAAGGTAAAACCGGTCAACAATGAAGGTGGCCTTGGCGTACATTCCGCGACAGGAACACGCCGCACCGGCGGCCCCGTTCGAAACCGAACGGATACCGCACAGACGGCCACAACACCAAGGAGGCACGACATGAAAGCACGAACCCTCATCCTCGCCATCGCGGCCGCGGCCCTGATTGCCGCACCCGCAGTTCTCATCGCCCAGCAGGGGCCGGGCGGTCCGGGCGGCGGAAGCTGCGACGGCACCGGTCCGCACGGAAGCGGAATGGGCGGCCCCCACGACTTCGGCGGGCCCGGCGGACCGGGTCTGCTTCGGATCTTCAATCGCGTCGCGGAAAGACTCGAGCTCAGCGCGGAGCAGCAGACCCAGATCGAGGCCATCATCGAATCCCACCGCACCGCAACTCAGAGCCTGCGCGATCAATCGGCCGATGCCCGCGTCGAATTCCGCGAGAATCACGGTCCCGGTGATTTCGACGAAGTCGAATACCGCGCTTTCTTCGAGGCGCAGGCCCAGATTCAGGTCGAGGTCCACCTCGATGGTGCACGCGCCACCGCCGAGGCCTGGAACATCCTCACTCCCGATCAACAGCAGGAACTCCTCGAGATCATCGAGCTCTTCCGCGATGGCCGCGGCGGCCCGCGCCACGGCGGCGGCAAGCGCGTCGGACCCAAGTAGACAACCCACGTTCGTGTACGGCGGCCCCTGCTGGGGCCGCTTTTTAGTGGTCTTGAGATCGTGAGGCCTTGGAGTCCTGAGGTCTTGGGGTCCTGGGGTTGTTGCTGTCCCTGTCGCTGTAACTGCCCCTGCCGGTGCCCCTGTCGCTGTTCCTGTTGCTGTTCCTGTCGCTGTAACTGCCCCGGACCCGGACCCGGCGCCATCATAAGATGGCCTCGCACAAAAAAAGGTTTGAACATTAGTCAAATCTCATAAAAACGAAACACTTGCGCCAGCACTTCGTAGAAGACCGGGAAGGAGGCGCTGGTGGGCGCTCACGACTATCGGCAGGGTTGGAGGATGTCCCGAGGGTTCTGCCTTTTCGGGGTGATTTTCTTGTTCGTTTCTGCGATCGGCGCGGTGGAGCCGGCCCTCCAGATCCCTCGAATCGAGGAGCGCATTTCGGTCGACGGCGTCCTCGACGAGGCGGTGTGGGATTCGGCGTGGTCCATGACCCTCGACTACGAGGTTCGACCCGGCGAAAACACCCCCGCCCTTGCAGAGACCGAGGTGCTGGTCTATCACGATGAATCGCGGCTGTACATCGGCTTTCGATCATGGGACCCGGAACCTACCGCGATTCGCGCCCACCTGTCTGACCGGGACAACTTCGGACCCGATGACGCCATCGGTATCGTTCTCGACACCTTCAACGACGAACGCCGAAATTACCTCTTCATGGTCAACCCCCTCGGTGTTCAGCTCGACACCATCGAAACCATGGACGGCAACACGCCGTGGGACGGCATCTGGACCTCAGCGGCAACCATCACCGACTGGGGTTGGTCGGCCGAGCTTGAGATTCCCTTCTCAACCCTGAGATTCCAGCGAAGCGACGGGCCCCAGGTTTGGGGATTCGACGCCATTCGCATGTATCCCCGCAATCTGTCACACCAGATGGGCTCATTCCCCCGCGATCGCAGCAACAATTGCTACCGTTGCCAGGCGCACAAGATCGAGGGTTTCGCCGGGGTCTCACCCGGCCGCAACCTGGAGATCGTACCGACCCTGACCGCATCCCGCACCGACACCCGCGAGGACCTCCCCAACGGACCGCTGGAACCCGGCCCTTCCGAAGTCGAATTGGGCGCCACCATACGTTGGGGGTTTACCCCGAATCTCACTCTGAGCGCCGCCCTGAACCCCGATTTCTCGCAGGTTGAAGCCGACGCGCTCCAGCTCAGCGTCAACCGGCCCTTCGCCATCTTCTATCCCGAACTCCGCCCCTTCTTCATGGAGGGCGCCGATTTCTTCGACTCGACCATGAATGCGGTCTACACGCGGATGATGCGCGAGCCGGCATGGGGTCTCAAGGTCACCGGCAAGGAGGGACCCCACACCATCGGCGCCTACGTCGTCGAGGATGACGTTACCAACATCATCATCCCGGGCAGCGAAAGCTCCAACTACACCGCGCTCGAGCAGTCAAACCTGACCACCGTGCTGCGCTACAAGATCGATGCGGGCAGCCGCTTCACCCTGGGTGCGCTGGTGACCGACCGAAAAGGCGAGGACTACCTCAACCGTGTCGCCGGAATCGACGGTGATCTGAGATTTTCGCCGCGCGATCGGATCGTCGCCCAGATCCTTACCTCGAGCACGCGATACCCGCAGCAGGTGGTCGACGAATTCGATCAACCGTCCGGCACCTTTGACGACTGGGCCGGCGAGGTGATCTATGTGCACGACACCCGGACGTGGGAGTGGTGGGCGGCCTACTCAGCCGCCGGAGACGACTTCCGCGCCGATCTCGGTTTCATGCCCCAGGTCGACTACCGGCACTCAGAGATCGGCGGCGGCTACAACTGGAACGCCACCGAGACCAGCTGGTACTCGCAGATGCAACTCCTGACCAAGGTCGCTCACACGGTCGATCAGAGCGGGTTCCTGCTCTTCCACGAGGAGGTGGTCCAGTTCACCGTCGAGGGACCGCTGCAGTCCCACTCGGTAATCCGACCGAGCCGGGTCCGGGAGGGCTACAACGGTCAGGAGTTCGACTTCAACCGGCTGCGCCTGCACGTCTGCGCCAAACCAAACGGAGACAGTCACCTGTGGATCAATCTCGAAGGCGGCGGCAAGGTCGACTACGCCAACACCCGGTCGGGAGATTTCTTCAACATCGACCTCGGTGGGTGGTACCGCGTCGGCCGCCATTTCTACATCGAACCCGGGTACACGAGGGAGCGAATGGAGGTCGCCGAGGGCTGGCTCTACACGACCGCCATCGGCCAACTCGAGGCTTCGTGGCAGTTCAACCCGAAGTGCTTCATCCGGGCGATCCTCCAGTACGTCGACAACGAATTCAATCCCGAGCTCTACAGCGACGGCCGCGATTCGGAGTACCGTGGACTCTTCACCCAGTTTCTCTTCTCCTACAAGCTCAACCCGCGCACCGTGCTCTTTGTCGGCTACTCGGACAACTCTGCCGCCAACCAGGACTACGGGTTCACCAAGACCGACCGGACGATCTTCGCCAAGGTCGGGTATGCGTGGGTGCTCTAGCAATTCGTCGGACGAATTGTGGTGGCGCTCGCTTCGCTCGCGCCGTAGACCGTGCGACCGCGGTCGGCCTCGCTGCGTTGCGGCCGACATTGCTCGCAATGATCCCAAGTCGTGACCGTGGTTGCGGTAGGAGTGCCAAGGGAGCCCGCCCCCATGCCAATCCCGGTCCTGGACCGAATCGCTAGGAAGCGGGCGAATCACACCGGCCGTGAGGCCGGCACGACAGCGTCTGGCGCGCCGTACGGCCGGCAGCCCACACCGGCGGCCGAAACCACGACCTCAAGACCTCGACCTCGTGAAATCCCGACCGCCAGGAAACATCAACCAACTCAACCCTGTCTCAGGAATTCACGGGGAACGAGCGCAGCGAGCTTCCACGGGGATTCCTGAGAGCTCCCGGTTCGCCTTCCGGGAATAGAGGCCCTCCCGGCCGGTGAAGTGATGCTGATATCCTACGCCCTGTAATCCTCTGAGGGAGATTGAATGCGCTACTACTACCACCCCGGATCGCCCAACTGCCGCAAGGTGAGCGCCGTCATCGAGATGCTCGGTGTGGATGCGAAATACGAGTTCGTCGATCTGCCCAAGGGCAAACAGGCGCAGCCCGAGTTCCTGGCGATCAACCCGGCCGGGATGGTGCCGGTCCTGGTGGACGGGAAGACCACCGTGCTCGAGTCGAACTGCATCCTCATCTATCTCGCCGAGAAGGTCGGCTCCGATCTCTGGCCGGCGGACAGCCATCTCGAGATTCTGCGCTGGATGTTCTGGGAACAGTCGCACTTCATGTACGCCGCGGGGACGGTCTTTTACCAGAAGCTCCTCAAACCGCTGCTCGGCCAGGAACCCGACGAGGCTCGGGTCGAAGAAGGCGTCGCCAAGTTCCGCCGCCACGCCCGGGCTCTCGACGATCACCTGAAAGGACGGGAGTGGCTGGTCGGTGAGGCCATGACCCTCGCCGATCTCGCCGTCGCGGCCCAGCTGACCTACGCCAAGGCCACCGATCTGCCCATGGACGAGTTCCCCGAGATCCAACGCTGGTACTCCTCAATCGAGGAACTCCCGGCCTGGAAGGCAACCCATCCCGCCCTCGCGGGGTAATCGGGAAAACCCACAGAGGCTCAAAGTCACAGAGGCGGGGAAGCACCCTTGTTGCCGACCCGCTTGCCCTCGATTCTGGAGTGCGCTGTTCTTCCACGGCGAGGGAACCGCCAAGAACGCCAAGTCTTCCCAGCGCAAAGACCACGAAGACATCACAATCTTGGGGTGGGCTCACCCGACTTCTCCAGCGCCAGGCTGACTTGGGAACTCTCACCCCGCCCTTTTTGCTTGAGTCGGACGATCACGACAATCACCTCACCGAGCAACGAGAAAATTGCTTCGGAGGAGCGGGCATTCAGGCGACTCGACGCGGTCATTCCGGAACGAGAGGATGAAACCGTCAGGCAAAGAACCTTCATGCCGCGTTTGGCCACATCGTTCAATGCGATGGCTTGGCGCCCTTTGCGGCGTGCGCCCTTTGCGCCCTTTGCGGTTCACTCACCCTCAACGTGTCGACCCTCGCCGAATCGACGACAACGTCCCCCTGCCGCTGACATCTCTCTGTGCCTCTGTGCCTCTATGGCACTCCGGCTGCCAGCCTAGCCGATGCGGTAGCGCGCGATGTCGGGATTGATCCCCGTCGCCTTGTACTTCTCCCAGGTGTAGAAACCGCTGCCGGTCTTGGCGCCGAGCTGACCGGACTCCACCAGGCGTTTGAGCAGGGGACTCGGTTTGTAGAACGTCCCGAGCTCCTCTTCGAGGACCTCGCAGATAAAGAGCATGGTGTCGAGACCGACATAGTCTGCGGTCATCAACGGACCCATCTTGTGACCGAGGCAATAGGTGCACTTGTCGACATCGTCGACCGAGGCGATCCCCTCTTCGATGACCCGGATGGCCTCGTTGACAAAGGGCACGAACATCCGATTGATGGCGAAACCGGCCTTGTCCTCGGCGGCGATCTCGATCTTGCCGAGGTCGTGGCAGAGCGCGACGATGGTCCCATAGGTCTCGTCCGACGTCGCGAGGCCGCGGATGATCTCGACACCCATCTGCATGGGAACCGGGTTCATGAAGTGCATCCCCATGAACTTCTCGGGTTTCCCGTAGGCGGCGCCGAGCCGGGTGATGGAGATTCCCGAGGTGTTCGAAACGAGGATCTTGTCGTAGCCGATTTCGGCCAGTTTGCGGTTGATCGTCTCCTTGAGCTCGGGTTTCTCCGGCACGGCCTCGATGATGAGGTCGCAATCGAGGAGGTCTTCGCTCCGGGTGGTGGTGCTCAGGCGAGCAAAGGCCTTGTCCTTGGTGTCGCCGTCGATGCCCTTCTCGCCGCCCGATTTCTCGAATGCCTTGACCAGCCGGTCGAGACTGCGGTTGATCGCATCGAGGCCCTTGTCGAGGACGCTCGCGTCCACATCCATGACGACCGTTTCAAACCCGCTCTGCGCCGCCACCTGGGCGATGCCGTTGCCCATGGTTCCGATCCCGATCACGCCGATCTTCTTCAGTCCGCTCTCACTCATGCCGCGCCTCCCGTTTGGTTTCAGCTGCAATACTCGCCGCATTGCGGCAGTGCCGGTCATTGTAGCGCGCCCCTCGGAGGGTTTTGTGACCCCGTCGCCGAGTTGACGCGACAGCGATCCCGGGCTATACACGAGATCCGGAGTCTATGGTGATCATCGAAATCGACCCCACTTATCCCGAGGCCTGGCTCATCTCCCGCGCCGCCGATGTGCTGCGCAAGGGCGGCGTCGCCATCATCCCCACCGACACCGTCTACGGTCTCGCCTGCGGCATCAGAAACGAAAAGGCCATCAAGCGGATCTACGCTCTCAAGGACATGGACCCGAAGAAACCGCTGGCCATCCTGGTCGGCGACATGGCCACCGTCGGTGAGTACGCGCGCGGCGTCACCACACCGTACTTCAGGTTGTTGAAACGGGTCTTGCCCGGACCCTACACCTTTATCTTCGAGGCGACCTCCGAGGTGCCCAAGATCATGCTCCGCAAGCGGCGCACCATCGGGATTCGGATGCCGGATCACCCCGTCACCCTGGCCCTGCTCGAGGAACTGGACGAACCACTCTTGACGACTTCGGTCCGCACCCCGGACGACAACTGGGTGATCGAGCCGGTGGAGGTCGAATCGACCCTCGATGACCGGGTCGATGTCGTGGTCGACTGCGGCCCATTGGTGGCACAACCCTCCACGGTGGTCGATCTTTCGGGAAGCGAGCCCGTTCTGGTTCGCGAAGGCAAGGGTGACATCGAGGCGCTCGAACTTTTCGGCTAGCAACAACCGCTGTTCGTCACAAAGACACGGAGCCACAGAAAAATATCTGGGCCCTGGAGACCGGGCCTTCCATTAAGCGACTGCCGGTTCTTCAAAGGCGAGTCAACCGCGAAGGTCGCAAAGGCCATTTCTCGCAAAGGTCGCAAAGCCGTCGAATCATATGAGTTCGCACTGCACCGCTTCGCGGCTCTCTGACTCTCGCGATACCTCTGTCGCCCTGTGAATGTATTGACGTGAACGCTGGATGCGACCCCCCACTGGCGAAATCGAAGGGTCAATGGTTGTGATTATTACAGCTCTAACTTGCTCGTTCGCATTGCATCTCTGCGTCAGTCCGACGTCGGAGATCTCGGAATCGTTCGCCTCAGTCATCTGGATGTCTTCGCGCTCTTTGCGTCGTACAATCTTAGCGATCTTTGCGGTTCACTCGCCATGGAAGAATCGGTGTGTCGTTGCATCGAAGGACCGATGCACCCGAGACCGAGAGTGCGATGGAGCCAACAACTCGAACGGCTGTCACTGAGCCAGGCTGATTCCCGTGGCCTCGTCCGACAATTCGATGTTCTGCGGCAAGTGGCGGCCGTTGACCCAGATGATCCGCTGCGAATCGAGTTGGTACCGCACCCGGCGTACCGCACGTACGAGGTCATCGACGTTGTCCACCGGTCGCGGTTCGCCCCAACCCGGCGGCACGTCCTTCGCCGGCCCGGAGAGATCCCAGACGATGAGCGGCACTCTGAGGGCGCTGAGATATCTTCGCGCCGCCTCGACCGAGAATCGGCTCCCGTCCTCACGCTCCTGCCCGAGCAGGAGAATCACGGCGCGGCGGCCATTGCCCTCGGCGGCGCGGATTCCGGCCACGGCAACGGCATCCGACATCATCAACGGACCCGCGAGGTGGGACGCCGGGGATGTGCCGATGGTCCCGGCCACGACCCCCTCCGATCCCGGGATCGGCTTGTCGGAGAAAGGAAAGAGCACCGTCGACGACGATCCCTCGCCGGAAACGACGGGCTCCGGCGACAGGGTCAGAAGAGCCACGTCGTCATCGAAGTCGTCGAGCGAGCGGTTCTTCGAGGAGCCCCGCCGCGCCTTCTTGCGCCGGCTTTCGAGCTCCGGCTCCATGGCTGCCAGTCGATGGACGACGGTCGGATCGCGAACGAGAACCACCCTCGCCCCCGGCTTCTCGACGGCCGCCACCCGGACTTCACTCCCGTCATCGACAAACCAACCGTCCATGGCCTCGACGGGCGGAAGTTCATCGAGATCTTCGAGGACCACCGCCACGGCGGTGAGCCCCGAATCGTGCTCGCCCTCGAACTCGGGGCCGAAGACAAGTTCGCGTCGGATGATGACATCGGAGGAGAACTCGAACTCCGCCGTCAGAACATGGACCTTTCGCTCCGGAATTCCGGTGAGATCGATGCGATACGGCGACCGCACCTTGAGTTCCCGGCCGTCGAGTTCGACGAGGATCTTCCGCGGCTTGTTGAACTCGGGGCTCGACCATGCCAGACGGGCCGCGGTCACGGTCCCCGAATCATCTCGAATGGCGACGATCTCGGCTTCGGCTCGTTGACCCGGAAGATTGAGGAGGCGGCGGTCCCTGCCGAGTTCTCGACCATCGGCATCGAACGCCACCGCTTCGAACTCCGCCGGGAGGAGATTGCGGCCGAAATCGATCTGCGTCACCCAGGGGGCGGTCTCGATCTCGGCCACGATTTCGTCGTCAAGACGAAACTCGACCCTGGCGACCGGCCCGGACACGGTCACTTCGACATTCTGCACGCCGATGACCAGACCGACAAAGAGACTGAGAAACTCGATCATCGCAGACAGTACGCAGACGTCATGGGAGTGGTTACCGGGCGCGCGCGACCGCGGCGTCGACGACCTCGCGGATCTGAGCTGCAACCCTCTCAGGCGCATAGTGGGCGCGCCAGACTTCGGTTCCCCGGGCGGCCTGGTGTCGCGCCGAGAGGGGATCATCGAGAAGGCGGGACAATTTCTCCACCCACTCATCGTCGGTTTCGGCGACGATCAACCGCCGACGGGTCCTCGAGCCCGCCCGCCGACCAGGGATCGGCCACCACCGGGACTCCCGCCGCCAGGGCTTCGAGAATCTTGATGGGAACTCCCGAACCGCTGGCCATGGGCGCGATCGCCACCCTGGCGCGAGCCAGGAAGGTCCCGAGGTCATCGACATCACCGAAGACCTCGATCCCCGGCGCCGACGCGAGCTTTCGGACGGCCGCGGCGGGCCGGGCGCCCGCGAGAATCAATTTCGCTGCGGGTTCACGGTGGCGAATCCGCGGCCAGATGCGGTCGGCAAACCACAGGGCCGCGCGGACGGTCGGCCGGTACCCGAGATTCCCGGAGAGGAGAACGATGGGCTCGGCGGACGCAGGATCATCGAGGGCGACGTCCGCGCCTGAAGCGACCGCAACGACCACCCCGCGGTTGTCCGCCCCGAGAGCCTGCAGGTCCCTGCCGCTGACGGCGGTACTGACGGCGGCGGCGGCAACCAACTCGGTTTCCCGGCGGCGGCAGCGCTCGGCTTCCCAGCGGTATGCCGGCCCGATCAGCCCGCCCGCCGACGCAGCCGCTCTGCGGTAGTGGAGGGCCATGCAATCGATGGCGTCGAAGATCACCGGCAGGCCGGCGTTGGTCCGCCTGATCTCATCGGCGGCCCAGCCGCAACGGACCATCTGGACCACCGCCACATCGGGCCGCCAGTGGCGCACCGCTTCGGCCACGAGTTCTTTTCCCCGCTGCCGAGGCGTAGAGTCCCTCCTGGGCCGGCCGACCCGCGAGGACGGCGGCGCCGACGCCGATGGCGCTCGCGACTCCGATTCCGGGAAGGAACCGGAGTTCGACATCCCCACCGGCGGGATCGGTGACGTCACCGGCCGGCGGACAGATGAGAAGACGCTCGTGGTCTCGAAGCGCGTCGAGCCACTGGATCGTCCGCAGCTGATTCCCCCGCCATGGCGGCCAGGGGAATCGGCTCGAGACCAGCAGCAGCTTCATGAATCGGTCAAACTGTGTAGAACTCCGCGATCGCGCCCACGACCTCTTCGATTTCGTCCTTCCGTGAGTTCGGGGAAGACCGGCAGGGCCAGGACCTCGTGACTCGCCTGCTCGGCAACCGGGCAATCGCCTTCGCTGTAACCGAGGTCGCTGAAGCACGGCTGGAGGTGGAGGGGCAGGGGGTAGTACACCGCGCATCCGATCCCGCGATCGACGAGATGCTGGCGAAGTTCGTCACGCCTGGGCGCTCGGATCACAAACTGGTTGAAGGTGTGGCCGCGACGTGACAGGGCGAGGGGAAGGCCGAGGACCTTGTCCAGGCCCTTCTGGGTGAAGAGATCCACGTACCGCATGGCATTGGCCCGCCGACCCTGGATCCAGCCCTGCACGTGCGGCAGTTTGACGCGGAGCACGGCGGCCTGGATGGCATCGAGACGGAAATTGCCCCCCACCAACGGGTGGAGATACGGCCCCGACTGGCCGTGGACGCGGAGCTCGCGGAGCTTGGCCGCCAGCTCGGCGTCATTGGTGGTCACCAGACCGCCATCGCCGAAACCGCCGAGGTTCTTCGAGGGAAAGAACGAGAACGCGCCCATGAGTCCGTGCCCGCCGACATACCTGCCGTCGAAGTCCGCACCCCAGCCTTGCGCGCAGTCCTCGAGGATCGGCACCTCGCCCGCGGCCTCGGCGATGGCGGTGAGATCGGCCGACTGGCCGAAGAGGTGGACCGGGATGATCGCCTTGGTCTGTTCCGTCATCCGGGCCCGGACCGCTTTCGGATCGATGTTGAAATCGACCGGATCGATATCGACAAAGACCGGTGTCGCGCCGAGTCGCGCCACCACCCCGGCGGTGGCGAAAAAGCTGAAAGTGGGCAGAATGACTTCGTCGCCGGGGCCGATGTCGAGAGCCATGAGCGCAATCAGAAGGGCATCGGTTCCGGACGCCACCCCCACCGCGTGTTCGACCTTGAGCCACTTGGCCGCCGAGCGCTCGAACTGGTCGACCTCGGGCCCGAGGATGAAGTACTGGCTTGCAGCGACCTCGTTGAGGGTCTTTTCCATTTCGTCGCGCAGGGGTTCGTACTGGCGTTTGAGATCGAGCAGGGGGATGGGCATGGCGGGACTCCTTGGGCCTTCTTCGTGATCGACGAGCCGACCACCGAGCCGGCCCCGACAGGGTACACGAAATCGGCCGGATTGCGTCTCACTCTGTTAGAATCTCCGACCCTACGCGTGAGGAGGCTTTGATGCATATCTGTGTGGTGGGTACGGGCTATGTGGGACTGGTCACCGGGGCGTGTCTCGCGGACTTCGGCATCAACGTCACCTGTGTCGACAAGGACGAGCGGAAGATCGACATGCTGCTCCGCGGTGAGATGCCGATCTACGAACCGGGCCTCGACTCGTTGGTGGAGAAGAACGCCAAGGCCGGACGACTGCACTTCACCACCGATCTCGACCCGGCCATCCGAAGCGCCCTGGCGATCTTCATCGCCGTCGGCACCCCGCCCAAAGAGGACGGTTCGGCCGATCTGTCGTATGTCATCCAGGTCGCCGAGTCCATCGCCGACAACCTCGACGGGTACAAGGTCATCATCACCAAGTCCACGGTGCCCACCGGGACCGGCCAGCTCATCGAAAAGACGATATCCGAGCGCACCACGAGCAAGCACCCGTTTTCAGTGGTTTCGAACCCCGAGTTCCTCCGTGAGGGCTCGGCCATCGAGGACTTCATGCGCCCCGACCGGGTGGTGATCGGCGCCCGGGACGACCAGGCCATCGCCATCATGAAGGACATCTACTCGCCGCTCTTTCTCCGCGACACCCCGTTCGTCATCACCAACGTCGAGTCGTCGGAGCTCATCAAGTACGCGTCCAACGCCTTTCTCGCCACCAAGATCACGTTCATCAACGAGGTCGCCGAACTCTGCGAGCTCATCGGCGCCGATGTCCACCACGTCGCCAAGGGGATGGGTCTCGACAATCGCATCGGCCCGAAGTTCCTCCACCCCGGTCCGGGCTACGGCGGATCGTGCTTCCCCAAGGACACCCAGGCCCTGACCGAGATCGCCCGCAAGGCCGGCCGACCCTTTGACATCGTCGAGTCCGTGGTGGCCGTCAACGAGCGCATGAAGGTCCGCGCGGTGGACAAGGTCCGCGCCGCGCTCGACAACGACCTCGCCGGGCAAGACCGTCGCCCTGCTCGGCCTCTCGTTCAAACCCGAGACCGACGATATGCGGGAGTCTGCTTCGATCCCCATCGCCGACACGCTGGTCAACGAGGGCGCCAAGGTGCGCGCCTTCGACCCGGTCGCCATGGACAACGCCAAGACCATCCTCCCCGCGTCGGTGGAGTACTGCGACGACTCCTACGACGCCGCCACCGGCGCCGACGCCCTGGTCATCGTCACCGAGTGGAACCAGTTCCGCTCCCTCGATATGGATCGGATCAGATCAGCGTCTCAAAGGCAACGTCGTCGTCGATCTGCGCAACGTCTGCAGCCCCGAACGCATGGCGGAGAACGGGTTCGAGTACTACGGTGTCGGCAGGGCGAAAGTCGATCTGCCGGTAGTAGTCGCGTCGACCGCCGAGATCTCGAGTCCGCGTCTCGTGTTCTTTTCGATTGAAAACCACCCAACCGTCCACGGTGACGCAGACACAGGAGAGACCAAGATGACCTATCGAATCACCATGTCGCTGTTGATGGCCGCCTCGCTCGGCATCGTCGGCGCTTGCACCGCAGAACACCACGACGACGACGAACGTCCAGAACCAGAACCAGATCGAGGCGGCCACCCAGAGCCACGCCGCCGCCGCGGGCAACACCGCCACCGGTACGGTCGTCGAGACCATCGAACGCCGCCAACTACACCTATGTTCGCGTCGATACGGGAGACGAGGAGATCTGGGCCGCAGCCACACGATTCGAAGTGGCCGTGGGCGAGGTTGTGGTGGTTCCCCTGGAAATGCCGATGCAGGATTTTCACAGCGAGAGCCTGGACCGCACCTTCCCCGTGGTCTATTTCACCTCGCAGATCATGCGCGAGGGCGAAGGCGCCTCTCCCGCCATGCCTGCCGGCCACCCACCAGGTGACCGGCGCAATGACCTCGTCCCAGGACGATTCCAGCCAGGTGGAGCCTGTCGAGCCGGCCGATGGTGGAGTCACGGTCGCCCGAGTCTGGACCGACACCGCAAAACTCGACGGGTCCGAAATCACCGTGCGCGGTCGCGTCGTCAAGTACAACGGCGGCATTCTTGGTACGAACTGGATCCATCTCCAGGACGGCACCGGTTCGGCGGCCGACGGATCTCACGATCTCACGGTCACCACCCTCGGCACCGCCGCGGTGGGGGACATCGTGACCGCCACGGGCACTCTGGTCACCAACCAGGACTTCGGCGCCGGTTACACCTACGCGGTCTTGCTCAAGGACGCCGCGTTGGTCACCGACTAGACCGAAGCGGTCGGCCACTTCTCCACCGGGAATAGGCACGAACCTCGACCGTCGGAGACGGATGGACGCAATGAAACGGTGCTGATCGGCCGGTGGTCGATCAGCAGAATTCCCTTGCGATTCAACAAACAGAGTGCTAGTAATTGACGTGTTCTCAAGATGAATGTCGTCAACTCTCGGACCCTGCCGGTCGCGCTCGCGTTGATGCTGATCGTCAGCGTCCACGGAGTTGATTACGTGGCGGCCTTCCAGTCACAACCAAAATCCGGCTGCACCGATTGTGAGTGCACAAAAGAATGCGGCTGCCGCGGCCCCGTCAAGAGTTGTGGATGCGGCTCCAAAGGTCTCTCTCTAAAAGCACGCTGTAATTGCGGGTGCTCCGAATCGATCCACATCGACGCTGCGTCGTCATGGAAGAGTACCCTCGCCCCGGTCTACCCCGTGGTCGGACCCCATCTGACGTGGTCATTTGCCCCAGAAATGGGCACGCCTCTTTCTTGGCGATTGGCCCACGAGCACGAACACCCTCCCAGGACCCTCTCAGAACGAGTTCCCCGGAAAATCTGACAACGGACATCGCCAACCGTCGACATCTGCGGTTTTCGTGGTGTTGTCGGGTCGTGGTCGCTTCTGAGGGCCGGCGCGAGGTTTGAAACACCCAGATCGCGTCGTCTCGTCGATGCGCTCGGCGTCCCAGCACCGGCTCGAACTCCGCAAGGGCCCATCGTTCAGCAACCGAAGAACGAGAGGCCGAGTCGAATCGCGTCGACGGCCACGTCCAATTCAGGAGGAGTTCAAATGAAATCCATTGGGACTGCCGACGGGGTACGACGTCTCGTCGTGATCTCCGCGCTTGCAGTCGTGTTTTCTCTGTTGCCCGCGTCAAACAACCTCTGGGCGGAAGAAACCGCGGATCCGGGATCCATCACCGGCCGAGTCCTCAGCATCGAACCGGGATCGACCGACGGCATCGCGGGGATCAACCTCCGACTGGATGGAGGGGGAGAACCACCGCGACGAACCATCAGTCAGGCCGGGGGCCGCTACTCGTTCACCGCCCTTTCTCGGGGGTCATACACCATTTCCATCGAGAGCCCCGGATTCGAGGCTCAATCCGCCACCATCGATGTCCCTGAGGGTGGCGCGGTTGCGCACGACATCACCCTGTCCGCCGAGTTCAAGGACTCCATCACCGTCACCGCAACACGAACCGCGAGGGCCATCGACCAGGTCCCGGCGGCGGTGTCGGTGATCGGACGGGAGGTCATCGAAAAAACACCGATGACCAATATCAAGGAGGCCATTGTCGGCACCCCCGGCGTCCTCATCGAATCCAAAAGTCAGGGCTATGATGCGCGGCTCATCATTCGCGGTGCGGGTCTCAAAGCCCGATACGCCATCCGCGAGGTGATGGTCCTGCTCAACGGGATCCCCATCACGGACCCCGACAGCCTCACCCGGCTCGATTTCGTCGACACCTCCCTGGTGGAGCGGATCGAGGTGGTACGCGGTCCGAACTCCACTCTATGGGGAATCAACTCCACGGGAGGAGCCATCAACGTCGTCACCAAGAGCCCGTTCGACGGCCACGGCGGCAGCGCCAGGCTCGATGTGGGCAACTATGGCGCCCGCAACGTCCAGCTGGGCTATACCGGCGACATCGGTGACACGACCTTCTTCAACGTGAACTTCTCTCGGCGTCAATCCACCAACGACTGGCGCGAGTGGAACGAGTTCGACACCACCCAGTTCACCGTCCAGCCGTCATGGATCCTCGGCAACGGCTGGGTCTGGGAGAACTTCATCAGCTACACCGACGCCAACCTCCAACTTCCGGGACGCCTCGTCGTCAACGACAGCTACCACATCGATCAGTGGACACCGTATATGGAAACCGGAGTCGTGGAACCCACCGCCGAACAGTGGAAGCACAACTCTCGGAACTCGGAGATCCTGTTCTTCGGTTCCAAACTCGTCAAACGTTTTGGTGATGTTCAGTTCATGCCGTTGCTCTACCTCAACAAATGGAGCCACTTCCACCCCGTGACGGCGCGGATCAACGACGCCGACACCCTTGTCGGCGGTATCGATCTCCAGGCCGACTGGGACCACGGGTTCGGTGTCCTCACCGGTGGCGTCACCGCCCGCATCGACAACCAGGACTCCCAGGCCTACACCTACGCCGATGTTCTTCAGACCCCCAGCGGCCGGATTCTCTCCACCCTGTCGGACGAACCCGGCGAGCTCATGCAAGATCTCGAGCGCGGAACATCGCTCTACGGCATCTACGCCCAGGAATCCATGCGCTTCGGGACCCGCTGGTTGTTGGATTTGGGCGCTCGCGTCGATCGCATCACCTTTGACTTGAAGGGTTACGAGTGGATCGACTACGACTGGAGCAGCGGCAGCTATGTCGATGGTGAAGGCCCCATCGACACCGTCGAGACCTATACCGCCTTCAGTCCCAGGATTGGTGTTGTCTTCAACGCAAGCGATGCCGTCCACCTCTACGGCAACATCTCGAGCGGCGCCCAGACGCCGACTTCGGACGAACTCAACCTCAACCCGGATCTCGAGCTCACAACGGTGCAGAACTACGAGATCGGCATCAAATCGAGTTGGAGAAACTTCGCGTTCGAAACATCGGTCTACTACAGCCCGGTGTTTGACGAGGTCGTCCAGGTCATCCAACCATTCGGCGAGACCGAGTACGTCAACGCCGGGGAAACCGAGAAAAGGGGCGTCGAGGTCGCGCTCACGTGGATGCCCGCTACCGGTCTCTCCGTTGGCGGCAGCTACACCTACTCGAACTACACCTACAAGGAATTCTCCGAACCGGCCTTCGGCAGCAACATCGACCGCGCCGGCAACCACCTGCCTTACATTCCGGAGCACTACTACTCGCTCTTTGCGGCCTACGCCGACCGGACCGGTGTGTATCTGCGGGCCACCGCCAACACCTGGGGCGAGTACTGGATGGACAACGCCAACACCAAAAAATACGAAGGCTACGAATTCGTGACCGATCTGACGGTGGGGTGGCAAAACTCCCGTTTCGAAGCCGCCGTCATCATTCAGAACTTCTTCGACCAGCGGTACGCGGTGGAGGCGCAGAAGGACCTCTACGGAGCCCTCCGATACTCCCCCGCCGCACCGCGGGCTCTTCTCGCTCGTTTCGCCTGCAAATTCTGACGGAGGAGGGGTGCGCACATGAAGAAAACACTCGTGTTCATTGTCGCTGCCGCGCTGTCGGTCGCCGCCGCGTGGTATCGGCACGGAGACTCCGCCCACGCCATGGGGATGCTCTCCATCAAGGGGGGGAGAGCCCTCCATCCCGTCCACCTTCCCGCTGGAAACGACCGTTACACCCTCGTCGTCACCGGCTCGGTGATTCCGCCCTACCGGGGCGATGCCAGGGTGACGGTCGACGGTGGCGAACCGGTCCCGTTGATCGTCCGAGGTTCAGACCCCATCATCGATCTCGGGCTTCGCCACCGTCCCTACTTCGAGGACGGGACGCTGACCGGGCTCCAACCGCGAGACCGATTCACCATCTGGGTGGTCATCGACCCGGACGGGCCCATGCCGGCGGGCAAACGCGATGTCACCTTCACCGACACGGCCACAGGAAACCCGGTGCTCAAGATCCCCGTGATCTTCGGAGGAGGGGGGGAGGGCCAACACCATGACCACTGACGCCGGCGGCCCGACACCCATTTCGTTCTGGTCCAAACACCGAACCCTGATCCTCATCTCCAGCATTGTGCTCTTTCTGCCGCCGCTCGCCGCCATCGTCCAGCTCACGGGAGATACCAACTTCTGCGGCCGCTGGTGCCCGCGGATGTTCTTCACCTGGCGGGAGGGTCAGACCATGAGCGCTTTCCTCATGGGCTTTGTCCGCGCCTACATGGGAGTCGCTCTGGTGTTCGGCATCCTTGCAACGACTCTGGCCTTCGGGCGGTATTGGTGCAGCCACCTCTGTCCGGTGGCGGCACCTCTCGAGCTCGGGAGCCGATTGATACCAAACAAATTCAAGCTCAACTTCTCGGCAACCCCGGCGCCGTCGTTTCGCTATGGCTACCTGCTGATCTATCTGATCGCTCCGGCCATCGGCATCGGCAGCCTGTGCTGCAACTACTGCAATTTCGCCGCCGTCCCGAGGCTCTTCGCCGCACCGTTCTCCGAGGGCGACCTGATCTACTTCCTGAGATTCCAGGGAGTGGTCGATCTCGGTCTCCTGCTCTTCCTCGGGATCTTCGCCAAGGGTGGCCGGGCCTACTGCAACCTGCTCTGCCCCGTCGGCGCTCTGGATGCGCTCTCCAATCGTTTCGGAGCGAGATTCGGGCGCAGGATCCGCGTCGACCACGACGCGTGCACCAATTGCGGCGACTGCTCGAGCGGTCTGTCCGACCTGGGCCATCGACGTCACCGAGCGAACCACCATCAACCAGCTCTCCTGCATGCCGTGCCGGCAGTGCCAGGATGTCTGCCAGCACGGGGCGATCTACTATGGCAAGCCGGCGGCTTAGCATCGTCGCCGGCGTCAGGGGGTTTCGGCGGGGCTCGCGCCCTATCTGCCGACCGTTGTTTGTCCGGGGGTCGGTTGCACCTCGTGCTTCGCCTGTTTCGGCGCCGGCGGCGCCGCGGCTCGGCTCTGATCTTGGGATTCGTCGCCCGCAGATCAGGGCGACCCAGTCCGGATCACAAGCGGGCACCCCGAGATGAGACCCATGCCCATCAATCCGTATGGTCGCGCACCTAAGAAGGTGGCCTACAGATAACTTGTGCATCAAGTTTCGCTCAGGAAATCGCAGGCAGGTCCTCAGGTGCGACCAAACCATCACCGAGTGAAACCGACACCTGAGCGAAAGGGACACAGATCGCAGCGTTACTCAGTAGCGATCTGCTGCGGATCGCCATGCACGGCACCCGGCAGGTTCTACGGTCAATAACTCAGGCGTCGTGCTCCTTGCCGTGGCAGGTCAAGGTGCACTCACCCTGGTGCGTCCCCGTCGACACGTACTCGAGGGTTCCGTCGGATGCAGTGACCACCGAGGTGTCGAAGTTGATGAGTTTGACGTTCGCCGAAGCGTGCGGGTCGTGGCAGACGTTGCACGGGGTCCTCTCACCCGAAACGTGCTTGGAGTGGTCATCGAAACTGGCGCCGCTGGAGAGGCTCGACCACGAGTGGCACTTGAAGCACATGGCGTACTTGGCCTGGTTGAACTGCGAGTTGTCGTCGGCGGTGTCATGGCGCCGCTCGAGGAGGTACGGCCAGTCCGAACCGTGCGGCCCGTTGGCGCCCGTTCCGCTCGCCACCGGGCCGTCGTCGTTGTTGTGGCAGGTGGTGCAGCTCATGAGGCTGGTCTCGTCCCAGCCGTTGGTGGTGATGAGTGACGGCACGGACGCGTTCGTGCCCTGCACCGCGACCGGGTGGTAGGACGCCATCGAACCGTCGAACTCCACCCGAAGGTTGGATTCCGGGAACTGTCTCGGAGTCGGCGCCGCGGGCAGATTGGGGCTGTCGGCGTGACAGCGGAAACAGAGTTCGTACTCGTAGGATGCCGGATTCGACCTCGTTGCCCGCGAGGTTGACGCCGCGAACACCCTCCAGCGGACCCGATGCCGGTCTCGGCACGGTCGCCGCGCCGGGAAGATCTGACGCGGCCGACGGCGTCGTGCGGACCGTGGCAGTCCTCGCACTCGACGTGGCGGGCGGTCACCGTGGCAGGCTCGCCCGGTTGGTGGACCTCCGAGGCCAGCGCCAACGGGTGGGACGACGACTTTTGAAAATCGGTCCGCACATCCGCCGTCGCCGGGTTGCCGTCGTGGCAGGTGTAACAGAGGCTTTCTTCGAGATCGACCTGAAGACGCGGGTAGTCCTGGGCAGTGTTGTCGGTGTCGGGCCAGCCGTGCGCCTGGTGGCAGTTGGCGCAGCTCGCCGTCTGCGACGTGTCGGTGATGGCTGGAAAGGTCGAGCCGTACTGTCCGCCGGGCCACAACGCTCCCGTGGATCTCGAGTCGAGGTGAGCCGCAGGGGTCGCGGTGTCGGCCAGGGTGTGGCACTCGATGCACAACCCGGTCCGGTTGGCGCTACGCAGCAGCGACCCGTCTGTGGTCGCCGATTCATGGATTTCGTGGCAGGTCAGGCACGCCACCCGGCTCGACGGATCGAGCGGCAGGGTGGTCGGCGGCTGGTAGGCCCCCGATCCGGGCACGCCGGTGCCCACCGGATGCGAACCGTCGACGGCTGCTGAGCACATTCCTCGCATCGTGGCAATCGACGCACATCTCTCCGTTGGCGTCGTCTACGCGCATGAAGTGGCGCCCCTCACCGGTCCCGGCGCCACCGTATGGCGGGCGCGGCCGAATCGAAAGGCACCCTGGATTGGTTGTGCTGGTTGTGGCAGGTCGAGCACATGGCTCGGCCGTCTTCAAGGCGACTCGACATCGCCGTCGTCGTCGGTGGTCTGAGATCGGTCCTGACGAAGATCCGCCAGACGTCTCCCGCCACGAAGGACGGCGGGGATTCACCGTCGACGAAGCTCGCGGTCACGCCATCGTTGAGGGGAACGTCGACCCCGGTGGTGACCCGGATCCGCCGCCACCCAGGGTGTCGTTCCAGGAGAAGACGGCGGTACCGGCCACCCCGGTTGCGGTGATCGTCAGGGTGTAGGTCTTGGGGAACTTGCCGGAGAAGATCCCACCGGGAGCGACTTCGCCCGGTGAGGTGTTTCCTGAGATCCGGTGCCACATGTCCTGCGGCGCCTGCAGTCCCACCGGTGCGAGGTGCCCGAGGCCGACGTGCCTGAGGGCAGCCCGGGCGACGGCAGCGCCTGGTCGGCGGCGACAAAAGGCAGCCCCCGCGGCAGAGCCCCCCGATGACGTGGCAACTCAGACACAGATTGCCGTTGCCACCCACCGTCGTGAGCTGCCTCCCGCCGACGAGTTGTGCGTCGTGTGACAGCTCGAACAGTCGATGGCCCATGAAGCATCATGGGCCGGGTCCAAAGCATGGACGACCGGAACGACCAGAAGCGCAGTCAGCAGAAGAGCGAGCCGCCCACCCTGGACAATCGGCCTTTGACTACGGGATCGATTCAGACCAGGCATACACATCTCCAGACTCGAACCCGTCGTTGAAAATCGCTCCCGTCGAAGGTGGGACCGTGAAATCGTCCAGGCCGAAGGTTTCGAGACGGCCGCTGTTCACCGACGAGACGAAGAGCCGATGATGACCGTCGATCGCCACGCCAAACGGCGTCCGGAACTGCCCGGGACGATCGCCGAAGCTGCCGATGACCGCCAACTCCGCGCCGGCTCCGTCAAAGACCTTGACGTGGCCCTGAAACGCATCCGCCACGTACACTCTGCCTTGGTCGTCCCCGACAAGGCCCTGAATCCTGCCGAAATTTCGATTGCCACCGCCCTGGGCCCCGAAACAACGAAGAAAGAGCCCGGTGCGATCAAAGACCTGGACTCGATCGTTGTTCTGGTCTCCGACGAAGACTTCACCGTCGGGGCTGACCCAAACGGCGGAGGGGAAATTGAACTCTCCGGGTCCGGTCCCCGGACCGCCGAACGAGCGGACCAATTGGTCGTCGGGGCCGTAGACCTTGATCAGATTGGCCCCACCGTCGGCGACAAAGACGAGACCGAAACCGGGATCCGGGTCGACCGCCATATCGGTCACCGCTACGAACTCGCCGGAACCGACGCCGAGGGCGCCTGCCGGTTGCCAAACCGCATCGAAGATGTCCACCCGCCCTGTCGAATCATCACTGACGAAGATGTTGTCGAATGCATCCACCGCTACCGCCACCGGGACGCCAAAATCAGCGTGGACCGAGACCACGCTGCCATGGACATCCCTGACGACAACCGCGCCCCTGGTCGGCTCGGCAACGTAGATCATGTCGTTTGAATTCACCGCCAGGCGAGCCGGCGCTCGCTGGCCATCCGGCTGCGAACCCAGGAACTCGACTTCGGGAGGAAGCAGCACCGGAGTGCCGTCCCAGACGCAAAGCTGTGCAGACGCTGTTCCCGGCAGTACGAGGACGACCACCCAGAGAACCATGAGTACTGCAACGCGGGGGATCCTCTCTGGCCGCGAAGCGCCATGCCGGCGCACTTTCGCCCCGCTCGGGTCGTCTTCCACCGTTGATGGGCGTCTCACTCCGTTATCCCTTCTCGAACCCCGACTGAACCTCTTCTCGATAACGGTTCCGAATAATGATTGTCGCGAAAGCGGCCATCCACTTTCAGTGCCGCAGGTCACGGACCCACTCGAACCCGCGAGGGTCACCGCATCACCAGGAGTGGAGTCGCGAAGCCTCACTGGCGTCTGCTCTCGGGTCTGTCTTCCGGTCGCGGCGGCGCCTGGGCGCCGGCAGGATGCCGGCCAAGGCCGCCATCGCGCTCGGGGTCGGCAAACCTGGGTCGACCCTCGGCGGTGAACATGGGCCCATAGCCGAGGGGGTCGTGATCGACGCCGTGGCAGGTCAAATAGCAACCCCCCATCCCCGCCGCCTCTGAACTGTATTCGAGCCGCCCGGAGCTCGAGGCCAGGACGCCGGTGATCGCGGTGGGTTCGTTGAAGCGGATGAGGGCCCGCCCGGCGGTCGCACCGTGCGCATCGTGGCACAGGACGCACGCGGTTCGTTGATCCACGACGTGCAGTCGGTGATATGGAAAGGGGTCGGAATCGAGGACGATTTTTCGATCGTGGCACTGATAACACAGAGCGTATGCGGTCTCCGATTCCGGTTGCCCATCCTGCAACGAGTAGTCGGCGCCGAGCAGGCCCGGCACCCGGCTCCCGTGCGGTCCACGCGCACCTCGGACATCATCGTTGGTGTGGCAGTCAGAACAGTTGATCAGGGAATCGGATGTCAAAGGTGGCAACAAGCTGGGGACCTCACCGACACCGATGGCGAGAACCGGGTGGAACGAGGGATTCCTCGAATCGAAGAGCAGACCGATGTCATGAGGATCCGAGACCATGGCGGACCGGGTTCCATGACACGACAGGCAGAGATTCGCCTCGCTGGTGAAGCCCCGTTTCGGCGAAGGCTTCTGTCGCCCGAGATCGAGGTTTGTCCCGGCCGCCCCCTGGAGCCGGCCGATGCCATGAACGCTGTGGCAGTCGACACAACGCGCCCCTCGGTGGATCACCGGTTTGACCATTTCCACACGGATGTCGGCAGGATCGGCGCCGGAGTCCATTCCGAGCGCTTCCCGCCGGCCGGGCTCAGCGGCTCCCTTCTGGTGGCACTCGATGCACATGAGATCGCTCTCGGTCTTCAACATGGCTGTTCGGGCGGCCCCGTGACCCCGATGGCACGGTGTACAGTCTGCGGCGAGCATGCCCGGCTCGAAGTGCTTGCCGAGATCCACGGCCGAAGCCACCGGGGCGATCAGGACAATCGCCGCCGCGGCGGTTCTCAGGAATGACACGCGATGCATAGCTCCCCCGGTTTTGCGGTGAGAAGGAAATTTCCGTAGGGGTCGCGATGGGGATCGTGGCAGGTCGTGCACTGGATGCGATTCTCCTTATCGAGCTTCGCGAGGGGGTGGTTCCGCATCTCCGACAATGATCTCAGCGGGACATCGCCCTTGGAATTGTTGGTTGTGACCAGGTGGTCCGTCACCATGAAGGAGACCGGGTGATCACCGCTCAGATCACGGCCGAGATTCGATTCCGAGGTCGACGGCATGGTCGTGATACCGCCACGCATCTCGATGCGACCCGACGACACGGTCGATCCGAGTGCAATGGTCCCGTCGTGGCAGGACAGGCAGAGTTTCGACGAACCGTTGGGCTGCGGCGCTTCCCCCGAGGAGCCATAGGCATCCATGGTCTCGCTCCAGTACATCTGGTAGCTGCCGCCGGGGTCCTCCCGATTCCACAACGGCGCCTGGAAGACGGCGTTGTGGGTCGTGTGGCAGAAGATACAGACCCTGGTCTCGGACACCGCCCTGACGGTGCCGGGACCGGTCACTGAGAGATTGTGGGCGGTGTCGCGCACGCTTTCCTGGGACGATGCCAGAACAGCCAGACCCAAGACCATGGTCAGGGTGATTGCTGCGCGTCTCATTTCCGGTTTTCCCTTCGTTGGTAGCGCATGAGTTGGACTCGTCGATTCCCGGTATCCGCAACGGCCATATGACCGCGGCGATCGATGGCGAGACCTCCGGGAGTCCAGAATTCGCCCGCTCCGACGCCACGGCCCCCGATGATGAGGAGAAGCTGTCCATCCTGGTCAAAGACCTGAACCGCATCGAAGCGCGCGTCGGACACATAGAGATGGCCGTCGGGGTCGATCGCCAGCCCCTTGGCCAGGGCAAAATGACCGGACCCATCCCCGTGCTCGCCGAACTGAGACAGGTATTGAAGTTTGGCGTCGAGCTGCTGGACTCGGAAGTTGAAGGGATCGAGGACCCAAACCGTGCCGTCCGGCGCTTCAGCAACGGCGGTCGGAGTGTTGAACTCGCCATCGCCGGATCCACGCCCGCCCGACCTGGCCACCTCGAGCCCACCGGTGCTGACCCGGACGACCTGACCGGCCTCGGCATCGGTGATCAAGACGTCGCCATTCGCACACACGGCGATCCCACCACAACGCCGCACGAAGTCTTGACCCACGACCTCTCCGAGCAGCGCGCCTTTGAGGTCGAAAGCGAAGACCGCTCCGAGTTCGCGATCGGCAACCAGGATCTGATCCCCATCCGGGGTCGAGGCGATCGCGACCGGCTGCACACCGTCAGGCAGCTTCAGCTTGATCGCGGCGCTGCCATCGGTCTTGCCGCCGATCACCCAGCTCATGGCCGTGTCCACGACGAAGACCCGGTCTTTGGCGAGAGCCACGGCAACGGGCCGCGGTAGAGGCAACGTCTGCTGACGCCGCTCGGCGCCGGCCACTGCACGAAAAATTCGTCCAAGACCCTTGGGGCGGAACTCATCGACGATGGCCTGCCAGGCGACCTCGGCCGGGGCCTCTGCTGAAGGCGGCGGCCAGACCGGGCCCTCGGCTCCCATCGCCGGTGACGGCAGGCAACCCGCGCCGAGAAGCATCACGAGTGCGATTCGTTGCACCCTCATCTTCGGTTGTCTCCGGCCCTGATGGTGAACAAACGCCTCACTCCGACCCAGATCCTCCGGAACCGGCGCTGTTCGAGCCCCGCCTCCTCGGTCCGCTGCTCGCGGACCCGGGCATAGAATGAGAGCTTGGCGTAGTTGAACCGCACTCCGAGCTCGGCGAATTCGTACGTCCCGATATGATCGAAGATCTTGCGTTCCTCGGAGCGCACGAAACCGTCGAAGAGCAACCAAAACGTCGGTCCCCAGCTGATATTCGCCTGCCACACATCGGTCAGAGTCGGGACCTCGCTTCCGACCATCTCGAACCGGTCGGCGGAGGCGCCGATGGTGACCCGTCCGAGCGCGATGTTGAGCTGGGCGCGGGCAACCTCTTCCTCGATCTCGAACCCACGGTCCACCCGCACCCGATTGCGATAATCACAGTCGAGCGAGAACGCGGTTTGTCGGGTGGGTCGATACTCGAAAATCACCCGTCCGCGGTAGCGCCGCCGGTCGAGACCGGCGAGAAACGCGCTCCCGATGGGAGGTTCGCCGACGCTGTCGTCCGGGATCGAGAGTTGGTTGTCGAAGTACTCGACGTCGAGAGTCACACTCGAGCGAGGAAGCTGGTAGCGGACCGACCCGAAGATCAGCGAGCCGAAGGCCGACTCCTGCTCGAGTTCCTCCGGGTCGGCTCTGAGATAGGTCACCCGGGGGTAGAGCGACAACCACCAGCGGCCGTACTGCTTGCCCCACCTCAGCCCGAGGCTCGCCCTTGGCTGGCTCAGCCGCAGGCCGTCGCCGTATTCGTTGCTGAGATAGCCGAGTTCGGCCTCGAGAAAGGTCGACGGACTCAGCGGAGCCACGAGGCTGGCCGAGGCGTTCCCGGTGATGACCTCCTCAACCGGCTCGGTGTCGACGCGGACCACCCGCAGATCCGCCCTCAGATCCCAGAAACCGAGTTGACTGTACCGGTGGCGCAACTGGTTTCTGAACAAATAGTTCGTTGTCCACGGCGAGAACTCGCCGTGATTCCGGGCGGAACGATACACATTTCCGATGAGGTCGGTGTGCCAGTAGACCCTTCCGGTCCGGTTGATGTCGAGGTCGACCCGTCCCGATCCGATCTCCTGCTGAAGACCACCCCCGAAGAGGTCGTTCTCCTTCCACAGAAGCTGCAGCATGGTATCGACCTTGCCGACGGCCGCCTGGGTCGAGAGCTCGCTCCAGGTGGAGTCCTCGTCACGCAGCGTGTCCGGCTGGTCCGCGGTGAAGCTCTGCTCCCAATGCCGAAGATTGAGACGGAACCACTGGCCGCCGAGGGCTCGGAGGCCGTATCGTTGATAGTCGCGCACCCCATCGACGATTGCTCCCTGTTGGAGACCGGTGACATCGGTTCCCTGGCGGCCCGCACCGACCTCGAACGAGATCGCCCGGTTGTTGAAGAACCGCAGCGACCCGTCGTAGTAGGTGTCATCGACCTTGTTGTCGTCTTGGCCGGAAATCGTCTGATTCGACAGGGTCTTTGCAACACTGGCGTCGAAAGTCATGAATCTCGGATCGACGAGGTGACCGGCGACGGCCGCCCAGAGGACGGTCTGGAGATTTGACCTCGTTGCGGAAACGCCGGCGTATTCCTGCGAGTCGCTGAGGTACTCCGCCGAGAGGCCGAGCGTGAACGTCGCCCCGCTCGAGGCCCAGGCGGACCCGGCACAACACCACGTAAGGATCGCAGCGCAGAACCGGCGAGCGACGGGGGTCAGAATCTCTCGGCGCACTCTCGGACCTCGATCGCCGCACCGGCGAACAACTCCTGGTCGAATTCGTCGAGCCGGCGCTGTCTCTTCTCGCGCGTGATCCGTTCCTCCACCGCATCCCGCACCGCAGCGAGCTCGATCGGTTGTGACGGTCGGGTGCTGATCACCTGCAGGACATGATAGCCATAAATCGATTTCACCGGTTCGATGACCTCGCCAACCTCCGCCTCGAAGACCGCCTCATCGACCGCGGGCAGGAGGGATCCTCGGTGAACAAAACCGATATCACCGACTTCATCGCGGAACCGAGGGGGGAGGCTCTCGAGATCGGACTTCCCCACGACGAGCAACGAGGAGTTCTCCCGACGGGCGTTGTCGGCAAGCTGGCGCGCGTGTTGCTCGGACTCCCGCCACCCTTCCGCGGTCGCTGATGGAGGCACGTAGACAAGGATGTGAATCACGTGGCGGGCTTCCGGGGTCACATAGTCATCGCCATTGAGAATGAAGTAGACCTCGAGCTCGGTTTCGGTTGGAGATGCGACGCTGGACACGACAAGCTCATCGACCGCGTCGGCCACGGCATCCCGGTGCAGGGCCAGCCGGAAAGCTTCTTCGGTGATTCCCTTGGTTTCGAGAGCAGCGCGGTACTGCGCTTCGCTGGTGAAGCGCGCCCGCACTTCCTGCCACGCCGCCGCCTCGGCTGCCTCATCGACATCGACCGGGTTTGAGCGCGCCCACTGCCGTTTGAGTTCTTTCAGCACCAGGTCGTCGAGGGAATCGCACCTGAGCTCGGTCTTTCTCTCCGGTGAGATCTGCCGGTGGTAGCTTCCAACCGAAATCCGCACAGCCAGTTCGCGATCGAGTTCCCACGCTTCGAGCTGCCGGCCATTGATGGTCGCCACCGAATCGACCACCGCGGCCGATGCGGCGATCGGAGCGACAAGATGCACGGCGACCGCGAAGATCACGATCGCGTTCAGCATGAGTCTGCCGAGGTGAGGCTTTCGCATGAGCGGCAGAGACCGCCCCGACAAAGACACGGGAGACGAGATGATCGCCCCCCGTGTCGCGAGCTTGCGTCATCAAAGCGATCGGACTACTTCGCGTGGCAACGGATGCACATCAAGCTCCCGGCGGGATCTTCCACCAGAAGGGATGGGTTAGTCCCGACGGCGCCGCCGTTGTGGACGTCGTGGCAGGTCGCGCACTCCACCTTGTTGGCAAAGAGATAGTCTGCAATGGTCCCATCGGCGTAGGTCGCCGAGGTCGGATTGAGCTCGGGATCCTGTCCCGCCCCCGTTCCTGCATTGTAGGTCACGCTGATCGGGTGATCGTTCGACAGATCGGTTCCGACCAAGGCTCCGCCGGTGATAAAGGTATCACCGTTGGTGGTGCCACCGAAGTTCTCCAGCGCAACGGTGCCGTCGTGACAGGAAAGACACGCTTTGGAGACATCGGCCGGCTGCGCATCAACGACGCCATTCAGGGTGTCGCTGGTGTACATCTGAAAGTTCGCCACGGTCACTTGGTGGTTCCACAGCGGCGCAACAAAGGCGGTCTCGCCATCATGGGTCGTGTGGCACGGCAGGCAGATGGTGCCGTTTGACCAGGTTTCGTTACTGAAATCGTGTGCGCTGTCGACAATCTGCGAGCTGGCAACCCCCGCCACCAGCACGACACAGAAACTCATCACAACCGTTCTCTTCATCATTTTTGCCCTCCGTTCTCGAATCCCAAGAAACTCGATGCGAACCCCGCTGCCGGCGTGAGCCCTCCGCGTCAGATTGCGAACGGCCCGCAGGTTCGGTCGAATCTCATCAACAGGCTGGAGCATATTTCGGAATAATTCCCAATTCAATGCTTGCACGCATGAACACGTGACGAAGGACACATCATTGACCAGGTTTTCGTCACAAAAACGTCATTCGACCATTAAGAAAAGACGTTGTCTCAACAATATCGGTCCCATTTCCGCGCTGGATGAAACCTCCAGATTGGCTCTGGACGCCGAATCGGGGGACTGACCCGCAAATGCAGCACCGAAGTCGGCGATCACTGCGGTGCTCCAAGAAATCGAAATAGCTGGATGCGGTGGTTGAGCGTATCGGCGACGACCAGGAGGTCGTCACGCATGGCAATCCCCGAAGGTAGAGAGAATTGGCCCGGCCCCTGGCCCGGCTCTCCGAACCACATGAGCAACTCGCCGTCGAGGTTGAACATCTGGACGAGCTGAAACGCTCCATCCACTTCATACAAGACGCCGTTGGCGGCGTCGGCCACCAATCCACGAGGTCGGTTCAGGTCTCCGGGATTGTCACCCGCGGTGCCGAAGATCAAATCGAGATCTCCGGCAGGATCGAAGACCTGAATCCGGAAGTTGAGGTAGTCCGAGACATAAAGATAGCCCTCGGCGTCAAAGGTCGCCGCCACGGGGAAGTTGAACTCGCCCTCTCGGGCGCTGTGCTCGTGGCCCCCCCATGTCATGACGGTTTCGCCGGTCGCGGTGTCGATCACATCGACCGCGTGGCGCCCGGTGTCGCACACCGCGATCCGATCGCCACCGGCCGTCAACGCAATCGATGTGGGTCGATCGAAGACCGATGCACCGCCATAGGCCATCTTGAACTTGAGGGCCGCGTCGTAGGCGTAAACCGCCTGCGAGCTCGCGTCGCTGACATAGAGGGTGCCGTCGTCGGCCACCGCAACCCCCACGGGCTGGAAGAGCGAGCCCGGAGCCGATCCCCGGAAGAGCTCGAATCGCTGTTCATCCCGGTTGATGACCACCACCCCGCGGAGATGTTGATCGACGACATAGAGGGTCTGGTCGGTGCCGATGGCCACCGCGGTCGGCGCCATCAGCGACGCCTCGAACTCCTCGTCGCCGACCAGGATCTTTTTCCAGGCACGTTTCCGTTTGTCGACATCGGCACGCGTGCCGATCACACCGGTCCATTCGATCACCGGATCGGCCGGAGCCGGAGGATAGACGACCGCCGTCGGCTCCGATGCGGCTCGCTTGTCCGACGGCGCACCACCGGAACTGCAAGACCAGAGAAGCACTGCGAACACTGGGAAAAGTGAGTATTTTGCTCGATGGCCCATCTGTCAGCTCTCGCTCTCGTTCATTTGGGGTGACATGCGATGCACAGCTCCGCCTGGTTTGTCGCTTTCCAGGTAAACAGCTTCGAGCTCGGGGCGGCGTGAGGCTCGTGGCACAGCCGGCAGGACATTTCCTGCCCGACAAGCGAACTCGCCACCCCGGTCCGACCCTTGCCATCGATGAGCCCTGACACCGGATGCTCGGGGATCGGGTGATCCTTGCGAAGGAAGGGATCGAGGCCGATCATTTCGAGGTCACGGGCCCGCTCGCCTCGCAACACGAATCCACCATCAAGCGTGAGGTTGCCATTCTGGTCCACCTTGACCCTGTTCCTCAGGTGACACCCGTTGCACAGGTCGTTCCCGGACGCCCGCAGGAGCTTCTCGTCCGGACCACCGTGGGGCAGGTGACAGCTGTGACATCCGATCCACGAGATCGCCCGGTGGACGCTTTCGCCCTCGGCGCCCGCCTGGTCCTCATGGCAGTCGAGGCAAACGCCGCCACCCGCGGACCGCAGGAGTTTCGGCTGACGGGACGCATGGGGAGAGTGGCAGCCCACGCACTCCATCGCCTGCATGGCGGGGTGGGGTACTGCGGACGTGGCGATGGTGTCCGCCACGTCGTCGTGGCAGGTCTCGCACAGGGCGTTGCCGCCCCCGCCCTCGAGCTCCCGGGCGGTGCCTCCGTGGCAATTGGCGCAGCCTTCGCGGAACGGCGGGTGGATCGATCCGTTGGCGATGAGCGGCATGCTCGACGATCCGTGGGGATCGTGGCAATCGAGGCAGTGGATGGTTGCCATCTCCGCCCCTAAGTGCAGGCGTTGAAGATCGGGATCCGCCGAATCGTGGCAGGTGCGACAGAGTTCGTCCCCGTCATCGAGCAACATCGCCGGCCGATCGGAAGAATGCGCGTCGTGACATCCGTCGCAGCCATCTTCGAGCGCGGCGTGGGCGCCGGGGCCCTTCGCTCGCTCGGCGATGTCCGGGTGGCACGAGAAACAGAGCTCGCCGCCCTCGGCCTTGAGCAGGTGGGGTTGATCCGCAAGATGGGGGTCGTGGCACTCCACGCACCGGCCCTGTTTGAGCGCGGTGTGCACTACCCTCTCGCTCGTGTTCGCAAGATCGCCATGGCACGCCTCACAGAGGGCGCCGCCCTCCTGCAGCAAACGCACCCGCGTCCCACGCGGTGTGCGATGGCACGCATCGCACGAACCCTCCTCAAAGGGAACGTGTCGTGACGATCCACGCAACATGTGGGCGTTGTCCGAACCGTGCACCTCGTGACAGGTTCGGCAATCGGCGCGGCGCACGGGAATCGGGTGCGCGGCGTCGGTGTCATCCGCGTCGTGGCACTCAGCGCAGATTTGGCCCGCCTCAGCCGTGAGCATGGCGTCGAAATCGGTGCCGTGCGGACCATGACAGGTCCCACAGTCATCGACAACCGGAGCGTGCGGTACCGCAATTTCGCCGCTCGCGGCCGCTCGGAGACCATCGTGGCACGCCAGACACAGCGCAGATCCGGACTCCACCAGCGCGACACTCATTTCACCTTCGCCGGCTTCAAATACGTGGCAGCTCAGACAGTCGTCAACCGCCGGGGGGTGTGGAACCCGCACCGCGACGACCTCGTCGTGGCAGGTTTCACAGGTCGTCTTTTCAGGATCCACGAGCGTCGGGTGGTCCGCCGCCGCGCCTGTTGCCACGAAGCCGCCGCAGAGCAGCACAATCGCCAGGCAGAGAACCATGCTGAAGGCGGGTCGGTATTGTGATTCCATCAATTCTCCAGCAGCCGCCATCGGTCGCGGTCCCATCAAGAGCGTCTCGACGTCCATTGATCCTCGTCGCGGTTGTTGGCGCCCATTGTAAATCGTTCCTCCAGATCCGAAAACCCGGAGCCGCACCTTCTTGTTGTCGAACTTCGATCTCGTTCCGTTCTTTCGAGGGATCACGCCACATCTCAGGCTCGCGGTCGGACTCCTCATCTCGGTAGAGCCTCCCACATCCGATCGATGATGACTGTGTGACGGGGATCACCAACCTGCAAGATTGCTCACTCAAGCACGTGTTGGGATTTGAATTCCTCAGCCGCGGGACCCCGTCTCCCGACTCGAGCCCTCTCGCGGTACACTCACACCATGGCTGCTGGTGGTTCCCTCCGTCTCGATATCTGGCTCGATGTGGCCTGCATCTACAAGACCAGGTCGCAGGCCCAGGCCGCCTGCAAGAACGGACGCGTGGAAGTCAACGGCGACAACGGCAAGGCTCACCGTGCGGTCCGTCCGGGGGACGAGATCAGGATCTCCCTTCCCGGCGGTCGCAAGCGAACCATCGAGGTCGTGGAACTCGAATCCACTAACGTCTCCAAAGCCCGCGCGCGCGAGCTCTACATCGATCACACCCCGCCGCCGACGCCGGACGAAATCGAGCTCAGGAAGATGCAGCGCCTCTCCATGCCGCCGCGCCGCGACCGCGGCATGGGCGCGCCCAAGAAGCAGGAACGCAGGCAACTGCGCCGGCTGAAAGAGGGCGAGGACCTCTGAGGATTCGTTCGCCAAGACCCGATTAGCTACAATCCTCCGGAGTCGCGCCCAACGCGCGACTCCGGAGGATTGTATGGATACATCAAACTGGGACACTCTCGTTGTCGGCGGCACCATTCTTACCATGGAGCCCGGGAGCGAACCCATCCCCGACGGCGCCATCGCCATCGCCGACGGCAGGATCGCCGCCGTCGGCCTCGCCGAGGATCTGCTCGAGCACGCACCCACCGGCCAGGTGGTCAACGCCGGTGGATGCCTCATCCTGCCTGGTCTGGTCAACACCCACTCCCACCTCGCCATGAGTCTGCTCCGCGGCCTCGCGGATGATCTCCCGCTCATGGAGTGGTTGGAGAATCACATCTGGCCGGCGGAGAAAACCCATATGAATCGCGAGGCCGTCCGACTCGGCACCGAGCTCGCGGTTGCCGAGCAGCTCCTCGCCGGAGTCACCACCACCACAGACATGTATTTCTTCGCCAACGAGGTCGCCGCGGTGCTCGCCGAGGCCGGGATGCGCGGGGTGATTGCCGAGTCGCTCATCGATTTCGCCACCCCCCGCTGCAAGACCCCAGAGGAAATGATCGAGAAACAGCGGGAGTTCGCCCAGCAGTACAGGAAACACCCGCTGATCACGCCGTCCATCGCCGCCCACTCGCCCTATTCGGTGAGCGCGAGCAACCTCGTGAAGGAGGCCGAAATCGCCGAAGAGCTCGGAGTCACCTTCCAGATCCACCTCTCGGAAACGCGATGGGAGGTGGAGAAGCTCATGGAAGAAAAGGGTCGGTCCCCGGTCGGCTACCTCGCCGATCTCGGCGTGCTCTCCGAGCGAACCGTCGCCGCCCACTGCGTCCACGTCTCACCGGAAGACATCGAAACCCTCGTCGAGTTCGAAGTCGGCGTCGCCCACAACCCCGTCTCCAACCTCAAGCTCGCCTCTGGCGTGGCCCCCATCCCCACCATGGTCGAGGCAGGGGTCAAACTCGGCATCGGCACCGACGGAGCGGCGTCAAACAACACCCTGGACCTCCTGCGCGACATGCAACTGGCTTCGCTGCTGCACAAGGGTGTATTCGGAGATCCGACGGTTCTGCCCGCCCGCTCCATGATCGAGATGGCGACGATCGGGGGGGCCAGTGTCCTGGGGCTCGACGCCAAAATCGGCACCCTGACCGAAGGAAAACAGGCCGACATGGTGTGCTTTTCGGTCGATGGGCCGCACGCCACCCCGGTCTTCGATCCCTGGTCGCATCTCGTTTATGCCGCGCGATCCTCGGATGTCCGGCACGTCATCATCCGCGGCAAGCTCGTGGTTGGAAATCGACACCTCAACACCATGGATCAGGAGAGGATCGAATCACAGGCATGGGATTTCGCCCAGCAGCTCAAGAAGTAGGTCGTGAGAGCTAATTCGCCCCATGCTTGCCGAACTCGGCGGCGTGTTCGAGGGCGTCGACATTCACCTTGATCTTGATGGGTCCGCTGTGTTCCGGCCTCTTCTTCTCCACCGGAAAGGCGAGACGAATCATATTCGCCAACTTGGGGTCGACATCGAGAAACTGGACCCCGGCGTGATAGACCGGGTGGCCGCCTGACCCGGTGTTGGAGAAACCGGTAAGCTTGCAGTGAATGACCTTGGCCCTGATCCGCAGACGACCGTTTGGCAACGGCAGCAAAATCCTGCATTCACCTCGCGGGTTGAGGGCCGAAGCCAAGACGAGATGCGCGCCATCGGGAGACACATCGATCACCCGGGCGGATCGATTGCCCCAAAGAGTTATCTCGATGTCGTGCGCCGGAGCGGCGCGACGAGAGTGACGGCGTTCGTCCATCAGGCTCTCCCCCCTTACCGGTTCCGGCCGGCCGTCCCCTGGGTCACAACCCCAGGTCGCGACGTCCGGTCAGTTGTTTTCGGTGCTCGACGAGAATAGCCGATTCGGTCACCGTGGTCCAGTATCCGAAAACGAGTAAGATTGAGACCGCTCAAACAGGAGGACACCATGAGTTCGATCCCGAAAAAGATCCTCGTCGCGACGGATTTCTCGACCACGGCCGACAGGGCAGAGAAAGTTGCATATCAGCTCGCGTCGCACCTCGAAGCCGAGCTCGATCTGGTGCACGTCAGGGTCATTCTGGAAGATCCACTCATGGCGGAAGAACACCAGATGGAAATCGAGCGCATGATGGCCTCGACGGACGAGGCGACGAGGAAGGCCTTTGCCAGGGATCGGGCCGGAGACCGCGGCATCACCGTCAGAACTCACCTGATCCGCAGCGTATCGGCGGCGGAAGCCATCACCGCAACCGCTTCGGATCTCGATTGTGATCTCATCGTCATGGGGACCCATGGACGACGCGGCATCAAACACATGCTGCTCGGCTCCGTTGCCGAGAACGTGATTCGAAGCGTCGATCTGCCGGTGCTCACCGTTCGCCCCGACACCGCGTTTCCCGCCCACGGGCCCAAGAAGATCCTCGTCGCCCACGATTTCTCGGATCGCTCGGCGGGAGCCATTCGGGTTGCCGGTGATTGGGCCCGCGCCTTCGATGCGGAGGTCACGCTGCTCCACGTGGTGGAACCGGTTGTCTATCCCGAGTTCTACGCCGTCAACGCCCTCTCAGACAATGTCATGACGCAGCTTCAAGACCGCGCGTCCGAGGCCCTCGACGACGCAGCGATGGAAGCTCTCCCTGACCTGCGAGTCAACACCCGGGTTTGCATCGGCCGCGCGATCAATACCATCGTCGCCGAGGCGCGGCCGGAGAACTTCGACCTCGTGGTCATGGGAACACGCGGACTCACCGGACTCGAGCAACTCGTGCTCGGCTCGGTGGCCGAGGGGGTGCTGAGGCGGTGTCCGGTGCCGTTGCTCACGGTGGGGGAGTAAGAAGTTAGGAGTTAAGAGTTAAGAGCTTCAGCGTTAGGCGTTAGGAGTTAAGAGTTAGGAGTCCGCTGGCTCCTCACAGCGAGCGAAGCGAGCGCTACACGCGCACCGCGAGGGAGCGCTCACTTCTACACCTCCTCACCTCGCAACCCGATTGAACACGATTCATCGCCGCATCGAGGCCATCGGTGATGACAGCCTCGACCGCGTCCGCGGCGCGGGCGATTGCCCTGTCCACATCCTTCAGCTCACGGGGGTCGAACGGATCGGTGACATAGGCCGCCAGGTCATCCCAGATTTCTTCGCCCCGGACCCCGACCCTGAGCCTCGGGAACCCGGTCCCGACCACATCGCAGAGGTCCCTGAGACCGTTGTGCGTCCCCGGCCCGCCGTGCTTCCGTAGACGCAGACGGCCGATGGGCAGGTCGATGTCATCGACCACCACCAAAATCCGCTCGGGCTCGAGGCCGAATCTCTCGATCAGCCACCGAACGGCGTCACCCGACCGGTTCATATAGGTCAGAGGCTTGGCGCCGAGGATCCCGCCGCCGATGGCGAGCGGTCGGATTTCACAACCCGGATGCCGTGTCCCAGATCGCGACGCCGCTGCGGCGAGCGAGTTCGTCAACGACCCGAAACCCGACATTGTGTCGGGTTTCGGCATAGCGCTCCCCCGGATTCCCGAGGCCGAGCACCAGTTCGATGGACATCCCGTTGCTGAAAAGGGACGGCTACTCGGCCGCTGCCTCGTCGTCCTTGTCCTTGCCGATGAGCTCGGGCTCGGCGCCGTCTTCGATGACGAGGTCTTCGCCGAGCTCGTCCTCTTCCTCTTCCTCGACGAGTCGAGGCTGCTCGACGAGCACAACGACTCGGCTCGGATCCTCGAGGAACTTGCCGCTCTCGGGGAGCTTGTCCTCAAGATCAGCCACGGTGACGACATCGCCGATCTCCATGTCCGCTATATCGATGTCGATGTGGTCGAACATGTGGCGCGGCAGCACCTCGACCGCGAGCTCGCGCGACTGGAAGTCGATGCGGCCACCTGCACGGACACCCACGCTATCGCCGATGAGATCGATGCGGATGGTCACGTTGAGCTTGTGGCCGGCGGTGACGCGGATGAAGTCGATGTGGATGAACCTGCCCGAGATCGGATCGACCTGGAGCTCCTTGATCATCGCCTGCCGCTCCTCCGTCGAGCCCTTGAGCTTGAGGAGGAAGATGGTGTTTTCGCCGGCTTCCAGCTTGAGGATTTCCCTGACCGCGAGGTCTTCGACGGAAATCGGCACCGGCGGCAGATCGCCACCGTAAAGCACGGCCGGGACCCGTCCTTCGGCGCGCAGACGACCGGAGGGGCCGGTCCCCTTGTCCTCGCGCTTTTCGACGATCAGAGTGATATCAGCGGTTTGAATTGTCGTTGCCATTCTCGATGTCTCCTTACACACAGCCCCATCCCTGACGATGGGTCAAAGAACAGGGTTATACAAACAGGCTCGAAACGGACGCTCCTTCGTGGATCCGGCGGATCGCCTCGCCGAGCAGCACGGCCACCGAAAGCTGCTCGATCTTCGGGCTCCGGGCCGCCTCCTCACTCAGGCTCAAAGTATCCGTCACCAACACCTTCTCGATGGTGCTGGAGTTGATGCGTTCAACGGCTGGACCGGACAGGACCGGGTGGACACCGGCGGCATAGACCGAGCGTGCGCCACGTTCGGTCAGGGCCTTTGCCGAACCCACCAGGGTTCCGGCGGTGTCGATGATGTCATCGATGATGACGCAGTCGCGACCTTGCACATCACCGATCACGTTCATGATCTCGGCCTTGTTGGCCTCGGGACGACGCTTGTCCATGATCGCCAGATCGGTCTTGAGTCGCTTGGCGAAAGCCCGGGCGCGTTCGACGCCGCCGGCGTCGGGCGAAACCAGCACGAGTTTCTCGAGATTCTTGCGACGGATGGCTTCGATGAGGATCGGCGCCGCATAGAGATGATCGACGGGGATGTCGAAGAACCCCTGGATCTGCGCGGCGTGGAGATCGATGGTCAGCATCCGGCCGGCCCCGGCCGAGGTGATGAGATTGGCCACCAGCTTGGCCGTGATGGGGACCCGCGGGGCGTCCTTGCGGTCCTGACGCGCATATCCCATGTAGGGCATGACGACGCAGACCCGCGAGGGCGAGGCCCTGCGAAAGGCATCGAGGATGATCAGCAGCTCCATGAGGGACTCGTTCGCCGGTCGCCCGGTGGGCTGGACGATGAAGACATCGGCGCCCCGAACGTTGTCCTGAATCTGGCAGAAGATCTCTCCATCGGAGAAGCTCCCGAGACGCAGGTGTCCCATCTCGATCTGCAGATAGCCGCAAATCGCCTCCGACAGCGCCGGGTTCGCGCGACCGGAAAAAACCTGTAGGGGATGTTCTTTGAGCATCTTCGTGCCTGCCTCTTGGCTGGGGCGGAAGGATTCGAACCTTCGAATGCCGGATCCAAAGACCGGTGGCTTACCACTTGCCGACGCCCCAAGCGTCGCGAATTATAGCCGAGCGCACCTTCACCGGGGCAACCGGGCACCACGCCCGGCGCCGACACCGGCTCGATCACTCGGTGTCGAGATTCCTCCTGTCGACGTCCACGGTCCAAAAGTCCTCGCTGAAGAGTTTTGCCGAGAGTCGGTCCAACACACTCGGCTTGCGGGACCCGCGTTCTTTCTTCTCGCTGTCATGGCTCGGCACCGCGAGATCGCGAACGGCGTTCACGTACTCCGCGATCACCCGTTCGTCGATGGCCTCCCGAGTTTCCTTGTTGAGGGGGTGGGCAATGTCCCGCATCTGTCCGTTGCGCGCCTTGCGGGCGGGCATGGTCACGAAAAACTGGTTTTCGCGACCTTCGATCACCCGCAGATCGTTGATGATGAAACAGTCATCGACCACGATGCTCGCGAACGCTCGGATCTTGCCGCCCTTGGCCGGGCTGATGCGCACTTCGGTCACTTCCATCGCCTACCTCCATCACATCATCTTCAACGACAAGTCCTGCCGACCGGCGCGGCAGGGTCGAACCCACGTGCACGAACCAGTCCGCAGGCAGCTGTTCGGCGGCCCGATGTGCGGCCACCGGATCGTCGAAAACCGCGTAACTCGCCGCCCCGGAACCCGACAGAGACACATGCAAGGGACTGCTCGAACGCAGCACCTGCAAGCCCTCGCCAACCTCCGGCCAAGACCTGACAACGATCTCTTCGAGTTCGTTGGTCATGGCCCGCCAATCCAGTTTCCCCCGCAGGCCAGCCGCGAAGGCGTACAAGTTACCTTTCTGTCGGTGCGAGGTCAACTGCTCATCATAGGAACGATACGCCTGCGCCGTCGAAACACACACCTTCGGGACCGCCACAACCGTCGCCAATTCGACCTCGTCGGGAAGCGGGAAGACCTCGTCTCCTCGTCCGATACCGAGGGCCAGACCACCGTGGAGGAAGAACGGAACGTCGCTGCCGAGCGTTGCCGCGAGCCGGTGCAGACCCAGGCCATCGAGGTTGCAGCCCCACAGCCGATCAAGCAGAACCAAGGCGGCCGCAGCATCGGCCGATCCGCCGCCGAGCCCGCCGCCAATCGGGATGTTCTTGCGCAGCTTCAACTTGGCTCCTGCCAAAACGCCCGCCTCCTCGGCGAGCAACCGCGCCGCTCGGAGCACGAGATTGCCTCCATCCGATGCGACTACGCCCTCTGGAACCACTTCGAGAAAGAACTCACCCGGCAGCGCCGCCTCGGCCGTGAGGCGGTCGAAGAGGTCGATACTCTGAAAGAGGGTGCGGAGTTCGTGAAAACCGTCCCGACGTCGTCCCAGGATCTCGAGATGGAGATTGATCTTTGCCGGAACCGAGACCGAGAGTCGTTTCACCCCCATCATCGGCCACAGGGTGGGAAGTTGTTCGGCAGATCGGGCAGCGTCGCACCGGTGGGCCACTCCAACCTCTTCAGTTCGAGTACGGCCCACCGCCCATCGGGATTCTCGATCCTGATCGTGCCGGGGACGGAACTCGCATGTGATCCGAGTTCGAGGTGCCAGCCATCTCCCCGGTCATCCCGATTCACCCAGACCTCCACGACCCGCCACGGGTCCGAATCCAGAAGGACCGTGGCCACGAAATCGTCCTCGAGGATCTCGACCGCGCCGTCCCCATCGAGCCGCACCACTCCGCCGCCCGTCGTCGGAAGTCGGCCCCCGAGAAGCCGAGCTGCGCCTTCCAAGGGCAGGGCCCCGACACCGAGAATGTCCTCGAGGTCACGGACCTCACGCCTGCAGCCCTGCTCCATGTCAAAGAAGACCGTTGGGGAATCCGCATCCCAGGCCGTCAACGAGACCGCCGAGCCGAACGGTTCGGAGATCGTGAGCCGGCCGGCGCGCCCGGCGGTGACCACTGACAACCGCATCCCGCCCGAGCGGGCGACCCTGAGATCGTAGAGCGCAGCCATATCACCCACCATGGGCCGGTCGAGGCGCTCGATCGCCTCGATCATCTGCTGAGCATCGGCGCCGCTCGAAGTCGTGCCCGCGCTCGAACAACCGACCGCACCAGGTATCAAGATCAGCAGGGCGACAACCCCGAACGCATCCTGAGAGCGGCTACGGCAGCGGCGCATCATCGAGACCATCGAGCAGCGATTTCACGTGTTCCGGGCTTTCGCAGCCCAGACCCAGCGCGAGCTGGAGGTAGCGGCTCCCCTCCTCGATCTCACCGTTCGCCAACAAGACCTCGCCGAGGTGGGCGAGCAAGGTGCCGTCGCCGTCGTTGAACTCGATGGCCCGACGGAGCCAGAACTCGGCCTCTTCCATTGAGCCGAGCCGGTAGTGGACCCAGCCGAGGGAATCGAGGTAGGCGGGGTTCTCGGGATCGAGTTCCACTGCCCGATTGATCAGCTCGAGGGCCTCATCGAGTCGAACCTTCCGGTCCGCCCAGAGATATCCGAGGTAGTTGGCGGCGTTGGCGTCACTCGGATCGGCCTCGAGGATTTTGAGAAAGACCTCTTCCGCTTCGCCGAATCGCTGAAGGCGCTCGAGCGACGCAGCCTGGACAAATAGAATGTCGCGATTGTCGGGGAATCGCTCGCGCGCGGCGAGGGCTTCGCGTTGGGCGTCCGACCATCTCTCTGCAGTCTGGAGCACCTGCAATCCGATCAGGACCGATGTCGGGTCTTCACTGTCAAGGAGGGGACGCAACCGCTGCCACGCGCGCGGATCCGCGGAGCGGATCCTGAACTCCGCTTCGATGGCCTGCGCGGACAGAAGTGGGAGGTCCTTGAGCCGTGGCTGAAGACGCATCAGGGCGCCGATCCCGCCTTTCCAGTCCTCCTCCTGCCTGAAAGACTCGCCGAGCAGCCGCACGTATTCCTCTCCGACTTCCACCGGATCGGCAATCCGCGCCAACCACTCCCGAGCGACGAGAGAGTTTCCCGCCACGAGTTCAATCCTGGCGCCGGTGACGGCACACCGGACAGCATCGGCGGAAGCGGCGACAGCTGCGACCGGCTCCCAAGCGCGATCGAGCCAGCGACGGGCTTCGTCGAGATCGTCCATTCTCGACAGGGCCCACGCCAGGGACAACTTGAAGTCGATTTCGGTCGGGTTCTTCTTGAGCAGGGATTTGAACTCGCGGACGGCTTCCGGGTAACGACCGGTGGCCGAGAGAAGATGGGCTTTGAGGGCGCGTCCTCGTTCGGAATCGGGCACCTGCCGGAGAACCCGGTCGACGACCTGGAGCGCCTGCGAGGGCCGGTCGTCATCCCACAGGAGATACCCGACTCGCATGAGCTGGTCGAGATCGTCATCTTCGAGCGAGGGCAAGAGCAGATCGGCGGCGTCGCCCGGTCGGTCGAGTTCGATCAGGAGATCCACCGCGTTGTCGCGGCACTGAGAAGCCGTCATCGGGCTCGCCGCACACACGGCGAAGAGTTCCGCCGCCTCCTCCCGACGGTCGAGTTGAAGCAGCATGGTCGCGTGAAACGCGATGAGCTGCGGCGATCCCGGGCGGTTCTTGCGCAATTCCGCGATGACCTCTTCCGCCTCTGCGATGCGGTTCATCCGGCTGCAGGAGCTGACCGAGAGCCAGAAGCAGGTTTGGATCGTCGTCGCGCTCGTCGAGCACGTTCTCCAGGGCCACCCTCGCATCTTCCATCCGGTCCGGTTTCTGGGCAGAGTACTGGGTGAGAGCCAACGCGTAGACTCTGCGACCGTGCCAATCGAGGTCGTCGAACCCCTCGAGGAGGGCCACCGAGCGGTCCGCCATCCCGAGACGGAAGAGCAGATTGGCGAATCCGATGCGAACCTCGACCACCGAAGGGTCCTCACGAAGGGCCCGGTCGTAGGCATCGAGGGCCTCCCGAAAGCGTTCTTCGCTCTCGAGCAGCCGGGCCTCGAGAAATGCGACCAACCCGGCGGGCAGTCCATTATCCTGCGGGTCGCCCTCCCCTTGTTGGGCGCGCAGCGGTCCCGCCACGGCCACCAGGACGATCAATACGATTGTGGTTGCCTTTGCAAAACGTCGAGTCATACGAAATTCTTTTGCTCCATCCGCCCTATACAAGCGTTCTTTTCCGCCGGTTCTTCCCACATCCACGGACGAGTTTACCTGGGATGCCCGACCGAACAAGCCACAGATTGCGGCGGACCTGAACCACCATCGCGCCGGCTCACCGGGATTTGGGTGCTACACTTGCGCGCCATGACTGACGTGACGGCTTCCGACCCGCTTTTTTCCGATCTGAGTTTCTCCGACATCGACATTCCCGAGGAACTCCTCGCGGCGGTCAACGATCTCGGCTTCGAACGACTCACCCGAGTCCAGGAGGAGGTGCTCCCACTCTCCCTCGAGGGACGGGACATCGTCGCTCAGGCCCAGACCGGATCGGGCAAGACCGCAGCGTATCTTCTCACGCTGCTGAGTAGGATGATACGGCAGGAACGGCGGTCGGAAATCCAGAACCCCCGCGGACTGATCATCGCCCCGACCCGCGAACTCGCAGTCCAGATTGCCTCCGACGCCGAAAAGCTCTCGACCCACACGCCTTTCAGCGTGCACGTGGTCTTCGGCGGCATCGACTACAAGAAACAGCAGAACCGCTTCGCCGACGGCGTCGATCTGCTCATCGGCACACCCGGACGGCTCATCGACTACCACCGAAAAGGGGCCTACTCGCTGCACGACACCGAAATGGTCGTCGTCGACGAGTGTGACCGGCTCTTCGACATGGGTTTCGCCGAAGACCTCAGGTGGCTGCTCCATCGCCTCCCCTACACCGACAAACGCCAGTCCCTCATGTTCACCGCCACCCTGTCGCGACGGGTCATGCAGCTCGGCTGGCGTGAGATGACGAATCCCGCCGAAATCATCATCAATCGCGAACAGCTCACCCCCGATACGGTTCACCAGGAGCTCTATCACGTCGCGTCCCACGAGAAACTCTCCCTCCTCCTCGGGCCTGCTCAAACGAGAGGGCGGGGAACGAATCATGATCTTTCTCAACACCAAACACGCCGCCCGCCGTCTCGTTGAAGACCTGCGTCGGCACGGCTACATCGCTCGCGGTCTCACCGGAGACGTCATGCAGACCAAGCGGTTGAAGGTGTTCGACGACTTCCGCGACGGCAAGCTGCCGATTCTCGTCGCCACCGATGTCGCGAGCCGCGGGCTGCACATCGACGGCGTCACCCACGTCATCAACTTCGATCTGCCCCAGGACGCCGAGGACTACGTCCACCGTATCGGCCGGACCGCCCGGGTCGGCGCCGAAGGCAAGGCCTTCACCCTCGCCTGCGACGACTATGTCTACTCGCTCGATGCCGTTCACAAGTACGTCGGTTACGAGATCCCCGTCTGTTTTGCACCTGAGGAACTCTTCGCCGAAGTCATCCCGTTCCGGCACAAACCGACGCCGCGACCCCAGCGCGACACCCGACGACCTCCGGCGAGGAGACCCGCCGAGCGGCGTCCTGCACCGCCCAGAAAACTGCGACAGGCCCCCAGGCCTCGGGCGACGGCGACCAGCCGAAGAAGAAACGGCGGCGGAGACGGCGCCGGCCAAGCAAACCGGCGACCAAGTCCGAGGGGTAGCGCCGGCTTCCCGAAACACCCGACCGAGATTGGTTCTTTCGTCGCTGGTTGCCGAGGGAGCCACCCGAGCATTGTTCGGCCACAACAGCCTCGAGACAGGGGCTCGCTGCCGACAATGCCAGTGGCACCCCGTTCGAGGCCGAGATAGCCGACCCTCGAGATGCGGAGCGCGCGTCCGGCGGGCCTCCGGCCCTCCTTCGGCCACGTTCGACGAGTCGTTCGGCGAACCTCCCGCCGCGCGGGTGCATCGGGGCGGCTCACCACCAGCAACGACCGTTTCAGCTCAGGGTTTATCTGAAACCATGACTTGTTGCGGACGCTACGCGCCAAACTCGGCTAAAGTGGAGGTGATGAATATCAAACACATCCCTGCCTCGTCGTCGCCCTCGCCTGTTCGCCGCCGTCCCCTGCTCGGCAAAGACAACACCTCCGACCGGCGTTCTCGCTGCGTCGGTGGGCGACTCGGTGATCCTGGTCGAGCCTTCCACCGCTCGCACGATCACGCTTGAAACCGGCCCCATCGGATGGCTCTACCCCGCTCCCGGGGGGATTCTCTTCGCCCCCGATGTCATCAACGCACGAACCACGGTGATCAGTCTGATCGCGCTGGCAGTGGTCGACCGCCTCGACGGGCTCACCATGCCGCACTTCAGCGCCAACCCCGACCGCTACACCGCCATCACCGACGAAGTCGTCATGCTGAGCTACCCCGACCGCGCCGTCATCAAGACGATTTCGGCGAAGATCGCCCACCCGTGGCAGGTCATCATGGCCCCGGACGGCGCGGCGATGATGATCCTCGAACGGCTGCCGGACGGGAGCACCGGCGTGCACATGACCACGGTCAACCTCATCACCGGCCAGGTGGTTTACCGACGTCCCCTGACCGGCGACATCCGCCACTTCGCCCTGTCGCCCCAGCTCGGCATCCTCGCCCTGGCCGACGCCGCGACCAACCAGGTCCACCTCGTCGAGCCCGCAACCCTGACTCCCATTGCCGTGCGGGCCACGGCGGGCCAGCCCATCGACGTCGCCTTTGCCCATGAGGGGAAGGTCATGGCGACCGCCATCGCCACCGGCGACGGCGCCGGCATCCTCGATCTCGCGGTCTTCAAGACCGGAAAGAAGGGCATGAGGATCGACAAGGAATTCTCGATCCCCTTCGGCGCGAGCCCGGTCCGGCTCGCCGCCTCGCCGGGCGGCACCTATGTCGCCGTCGCCCTCGAGGGCGGTTCGGTCGCCATTGTCGATGTCGGGGGCCGGGAGGTCATCGGCACCGGGACGCTCCCCGGCACGCCACGCGATCTCCGCTGGTGCGACCCCACACGTGAAGGACCCATGATCGCCAACTGGACCGACGGCGAGACCCCGGCGGAATTCGGGACCTTTGTCCCCAAGGTCAGGGAAGAAGGAGAATTGAGCGGTCTCGGGGAGCCGGTTCGGGAGAAGAAACCGGACTGATGAGGCATTGGGCCCTCGACGAGGGATTCGATCTGGTCGGAATCGCCGCGGCAGGGCCGGCCGAGACCGCATCACACCTCCGAAGCTGGCTCGCCGACGGGATGCAGGTGCAGATGAGCTACATGGCCTCGACCGCGGTTCAACGGTCGCACCCCGAGCACCTCCTGGAAGACTGTCGGTCGGTGATCGTGGTCGCCATGAGCTACCGCAGCTCGCAAGCCGGATTCAGACGCCTCTCCGCCGGACGATCGCGTCTGGATCTCACGGTACGCCTGGGGACGCGACTATCACCGCTTGATGAAGAAGCGGCTCGTCCGGCTGGGTCGCCGTCTCGAAGACCACCACCCCGGCTGCTCATGGCGCGCGGTGGTCGACACCGCGCCATTGCTCGAACGCGAGTGGGCGGCCCGGGCGGGTCTCGGTTGGATCGGCAAGAACACCATGCTTCTCAACCGCCGGCTCGGCTCCGAGCTCTTTCTCGGTGCTCTCCTCACCGATATCGAACTCGCGCCCGATGAACCCGTCACCGACCACTGCGGCAACTGCACGGCCTGTCTCGACGCCTGCCCGACCGCCGCCTTGGTGAAACCCTACGTTCTCGACGCACGGCGCTGCATCGGTTACCTCACCGTGGAACATCGCGGTGAGATCCCGGCCGAGTTCGCGCGGCCATGGGCGACATGGTGGCCGGCTGCGACCGCTGCAACGAGGTCTGCCCGTGGACCAGAAAGGCGCCGGCGGATCTCCACCCCGAGTTCGCCCCGGCGCCGCACCGCTTCCGCCCCCCATCTCGGAACTCGAAGCCCTCGACGAGGAGGGGTGGAAGCTCTGGCGGCAGGGAAGCGCCCTGGGCCGGATCCCCTTCATGCAGCTCAAGCGAAGCCTCGCGGTAGCGAGGGCGAACATGGAACGGAGGAGAGATTCAACGCAGAGACGCAGAGGCGCAGAGGCGCAGAGACAGCGCAGACGAGTGAATTCAGCGTTCCGCTCACGGTCGGCGGTGGTCAACGCAAAGGCGCAAAGACATCGGATGTTTGACTCATCGCACCATCGCGCATCTCATCCGGGAACTCGCACAATTCGGCTGCACCCAGGTGGGCCGTTGCGTTGAAACTGCGATGTCTCCCAACTCCCGCGGGCCTACAGCAAAAAACCCGCGCTGAGCGCGGGTCGGATGTACGAGTCGTGTTCGAACCTACTTCTTGAGCGGCCTCATCACCATCGTCAGATCGCGACCCTCGAGACGGTCGGGCATCTTCTCGAGCTTGGCGACATCCTCGAGATCTGCGGCGACCCGCCGGAGAAGTTCGAAACCGTTCTCCGGGCGACGCATCTCGCGCATGCGAAACATGATCGTCACCTTGACGTGCTTTCCCTGATCGAGGAACTTTCGCGCTCGATTCGTTTTGGTGTTGAAATCGTGGATGTTGATGTTGGGTCGGTACTTGACCTCTTTGAGGTCGACCTGGTGCTGCTGCTTCTTGGCCTCACGCGCCTTCTTTTCCTGCTCGAAGCGGAAGCGACCATAGTCCATGATCTTGCAGACGATGGGCCGCGAGTTGGCGGCGACCTCAACGAGATCAAGGCCCGCATCGCGAGCCATTCTCAGAGCCTCGTCGACAGGGACGACACCAACCTGTTCGCCATCGGCGCCGATGAGGCGGACAGGCGTGAGTCGGATTCGTTCATTGATTCGCACCTGGGGTGCTTCAGGATCGTCTCGGAACGCGAACTTGCGGATGATTTGCCTCCTTTGTCTCTCGGTTGTCTTCGCAGCCGACCGAACCTTCGGCCGAGCTGAATCCGCAGTATATCAAAAAGACATCAATCAGAAACGCCGCCGGGACGGTTTCACGTCCCGGCGACCGAATCAAGTATCTACTGTTCGCCGATCGCCACGGTCCAGTTGCCGCAGCTACCGATTTCGAAATCATCTCCAAAAAGCATCTCGCAGGGTGCCGTGGTCTCGATCTTGATATCGTCCACCCACCAACCGGTGCTCGAAACACTGCTGTCGCAACCAAAACGGAAGCGGATCCAAAGATCGCCGCCCGCGACGGCCGAGAGGTCGACCTCGACCTGCTGCAGCGGCCCGGAGCCCGCCCAGATGTCCCGGCCGGCCATGAAACCGCCGCGAGCGCGAGCAACATGGTCATACACCTCTTGGCCTCCTCATATGACCACGCTGCTCGTATGACGCTGTGTCGCCGGAGGCGGCCCAGAAGGCCGAGGTTGAGGGACGAACGGCTGGTGGCTCTCCCATACCGTAGCGCATCTAGCGGGCGGTCGCGGTAGGGACGGCCCTCACGGGCCGCCCCCCGCACAGATCCCAGCGTGCGGGACTACCGCACTGGGCTCTTGCCTTGGATTCTGACGGTGAGTCGGTGGATCGGATATGGGTGGCAGATTCGCGGTTTCGGGAGCCAGCAGTCGATGTACTGCTGCATGCGGTTCCAGGTGACGTAGGCCTTGTGACTGCGGAGGTTCAGGGTGCGCTTCCAGAGCCAAGCGATACTCCAGCGAAAGCTGCTCAGCGCTCTAATGTTGAGCGGCACGCCGTAGTACCTCATGTGTCCTTCCACGACACTTCGGAGCCACCCCCCGACCGTTGGGATCGGGTCGTTTATCCTCCGTCGCAGCTCGCGTTTGATCTCCGCGAGCTTAGCCCTCATCCGCTTCTCCTCTTCCAGCACACCCGCCTTGAGCCATTTCCGGATCAGGCGGGTCACGCGCCGGTCCGCGATCCGGCACTCGACAAGTTCGATCATCCTCTCGTGGTCGATGGCATCGAAAAACCCACGGATGTCCGCGTCGAGCACCCATCTCACTCGTCTGCGCTCGATTCCGACACACAGCGCATCCAGCGCATCGTGCTGGCTGCGCCCCGGTCGAAATCCATACGAAAATCCCATGAAGTCCACTTCGTAGACTTGATTCAGCACCATCGTCATCGCCGTCTGGACGACCTTGTCCTCCACTGTGGTGATGCCCAATGGCCGCTGCCGTCCGTCCGGCTTAGGGATGTAGCTCCGCTTCACCGGCCGGGCTCGGTAGGCTCCCCGTTGCAGACGCCCAGAAAGGTCCTGAAGTCTTTCCTCCAGTCCTTCCCCGTACTCCTGCCACGTCACGCCGTCGACCCCTGGCGACGCCTTTCGCTTCAAGCTCCAGTACGCCTCCCTAAGAGTGTCCACCGCGTATACGTGATGCAGCAGCGTTGTGAATCGCCTCCCTCGATCCTCTTCAGCCGCTCGCCGTACCCGCTCCAGCGCACTTTGCACGCGCTCCCGGTTCCGCGCCCGGTCCGTGTTTTGCCTTCGCAGGTTCTCCTTGGCCAGGGTCCTTTCCTCCATCGCCTCCGCTGCTCCGGTGCTTGCGCACCCTTCGCTTTGTTCGGCAACTTCCCAGGTACTACGACCCTGTCCGACTTCCTACCCCCGTTCATCGCCGGATTACCTCCTCAGAGTTCCCGGCGCGGCCTTGTGGACCATCTCCCTCAGGCGGGTGTAGGACCTCCCGGTTCCCGCGTAAGAAGTGTCCACGCATGCTCGAGGTCTTCGACCACGGGGAGCCCATGTCGCACTCGCCATATCGCTCGTCACGATGTTGCCTTCCGCCGGCGTCTACTGCGTCGGCGCTCCCGAAGTGTGCGTTTTCGAGGCTCAATACTCGGCCTGCGTTTCCCCCTGTCAACGCTTCGTGTACCGCCTTACGGCCGTACCCGCATGACTCGGGGCCAGTGTGACTGGCTATGTCTTCACTGTGGGGCTCTTTCATCCCCTACTCCTTACCGATTTTCACTGGCGCTTCAGACGCCCGCACCACAATTGATCGCCAATAGGGGTATCGGATGGTGGAGGCGTCGGAAGGATCGTGAGCCGTGAGTCAGGTGTCGAGTCTTGAGTTTTTCCCGTATGAACAGCGGGAGGGTCAGCGGCGGCCTCACGACTTACGACTTACGACTTACGACTTACGATTCTCGGGATCACTCCACCGGTTTGGCGAGATACCTCGACCAGAGGACGATGAGGACAAAACCGACGCCGAGGAGTATCCAAGGCGAGACCGCGCCGAATGCGTCGGGCAGATAGCCGACGACGATCGCCAGCCCCGCTCCGAGGAGCGCATAGGGCAACTGGGTTCGCACGTGATCGACGTGATCGCAGCTCGAGGCCATGGACGACAGGATCGTGGTGTCCGAGATCGGCGAGCAGTGATCGCCGAAGACCGACCCGCCGAGGATGGCCGCCACGGTCGCCTCCAGGATCATGGTATCGCTCGGCGCCGCGGCGAGAACCAGCGGCACCGCGAGAGGAGTCAGGATCGCCATCGTGCCCCAGGAGGTCCCGGTGGAGAACGACACCGCCGCGGCCACCAGGAAGATGGCCAACGGGATCAGCCCCGGCGGGACGTGGGGGCCGACCGCGCCCTTGAGGTAGGCCGCGGTGGCCAGATCGGTGCAGACCTGACCGAGCGACCAAGCCAGGGTCAGCACGACAAAGGCCATGAGCATGCTCTTGAAGCCGTTGATCATGGCTTCGAGGGACTGCCGCACCGTCAATGCCCGTTGGCCCACGGCGAGGACGATGGCCGCTGTCAGGCCGACGAGGCTCGCCCAGAGCAGGACCGTAAACGGGTCGGAGGCGCCGATGATGCTGCTCAGGGAGAGACTCGCCGCGCCGTCCGCCACCAGACTTTCGCGACCGGTCACGTAAAGGCCCGCGAAGGTGGTTGCGATCACCAGGATCACCGGCACGGCGGCATTCCACCACCGTCTCGGCGTGTCATCATCCGGCGCCAGTCCGGTGCTTTCGTAGTCGGCCAGCGGCTGCGAGGACTCGGCCATGAGTTGGCCGGCCCGAGCCCGGCGTTCGGCCGCGAGCATGGGACCCCAATCCCGGCCGGAGACCGCCACCGCGAAGGTGACGGTCAAGCCGAAAATCGGGTAGAAGGCGTACGGGATCGACGCCAGAAAGACCCCGAACGGGTTGAGGTCGGAACCCGCTTTTTCGAGGGCGTCTCCGACCAGCGAGACCTGGTAACCGATCCACGTCGAGACCAGGGCGACGCAGGCCACCGGGGCGGCGGTGGAATCCACCAGATAGGCGAGTTTCTCCCGGCTGACCTGATGACGATCGGTCACCGGACGCATGGTGTTGCCGACGATGAGGGTGTTGGAATAGTCGTCAAAGAAGATCGCAACACCCATCAACCACGTCACAACCTGGGCGCGACGCGGCGTCGTCGCATAGGGCTCGAGCGCCTTGACCACCCCGTGGGTGCCGCCGCTCCGGCTCATGACCCCGACCATCCCTCCGAGCAGGATCGAGAACAGGATGATGCTCATCTTGTCGGAATCGGTCAGGGCGTCGCGAGCGTAGGTGTCGACGACCCGCAAGAAACCCGCCGCGGCATTGCCGTCGGCAACCATGGTGGCGCCGAGCCAGACGCCGAAAAAGAGCGACAGCACCACATCCCGGTACGCCAGCGCGAGGGAGATGGCGACGATCGGCGGCAACAACGACCACCAGCTTCCCTTGGCGGTCTCGCCGGGAGGCATCGAGAACAACAGAACACTCACGCCGACGACGACCAGCAGTATTTTGAGCCAAGATGACATTGGGAAAGATTAGCACGAGGGCGTGAGGGCGATAGCAAAGATAGTCTCCGAAGCGGAGGCCGATCGAAACTCCGATACCATGAAACCATGCCGGTCTTCGACGACGACGCGCTGATCCTCGATCACCATCCTTTCAAGGACCGGCATTTGATCGTCGCGGCGTTGACGCCCTCGCACGGCGTCGTCCGCGGCGTGCTTCGCTCGGCGCGAGGCGGCAAGTCTCCCCTGGCGGGATCGATCCAGATCCTCTCCGAGGTGAGGATGTCTTTCTTTCGCAAGGCCCGGGCCGAGCTCGCCACGTTCCAACGAGTGGATCTCAAGACATCGTCGTACCCGCTGGCTCAGGACTTTCGTCTTTCGACCGCAAGCGCGGTGGTCGCCGAGCTTCTCCTGACCTTTTGTCCGGAGGACGAACCGGCGCCTCGCCGATACCGCCTCGGCGTCTCGGCGCTGATGGCCCTGCTCGAGGCCATCGACCCCGATCGGGTCATCGCCTATGTCCAGTACTGGGTTCTCCAACTCGGCGGGCTGATGCCGCCCCCTGAAGCCCTCGAAGGCACCCCCGCCGCCGATGAGCTTGCGTTCATCATCGCCTGTCGCCGGGTGCCCCTCGCCAAGCTCGATCTCGAGGTGCCCTCCGCCGCCGTGCGCCGCCTCGATGCCATGGTTCGTCTTCACGCGGAACGACCGCTGCGCGCACTCGATTTCTTCCGTCAACATGGAGGTTGACCGGCCCGTGGCGCCATCCCTCTCCCTGATCCGCAACGAAGAAACCACCACGGTGGTCCTCAAATCCCCGATCCTGTCGCGCCGGGTTCTCGGCGAGCTCGCCGAGGCCATCGACGAGCTCGAACTCGAAGCCTCCCCGCGTCCCCTCGTTCTGGCGTCGGCTCACCCGACGATCTTTCTCGCGGGCGCCGATCTCGGGGAGATCGCAGGCCTCGACCAGCGCAGCTGTATCGCCTACGCCGAACTCGGGCGCTCGATCGCGAATCGTCTCAGCTCCCATTCGTCAGCCGTGGTCGCCGCGGTCCACGGGAGTTGTTCGGGAGGCGGGTTCGATCTCACCATGGCGTGCGATGCCGTCGTCGCGTCGCCCGGAGCCACCTTCAGCCACCCCGGGGTGCGTCGAGGTCTCGTTACCGGTTGGGGAGGCTCAACCAGTCTCGACGGCGTTCTCGGGTCACCGGTTCTCCGCCGCGCCCTCCTCGAGGGTTCCGAACTCGACGCGGCCGCCATGAAGGAGCTTGGGGCGGTCCATTCGATCGCGAGTGATCCACGAGCCCAAGCCCGCGCCACCGCCCGCCGACTGAGCCTCCTCCATCCCTCTCGACTCGCTTCGTGGCGGCTCCTCCGGAGCTCGACATTCGTTGACAGATTCCGCGCCTTCGTGGTAGAAAAGTCATGATATTCGGCAACTTGCCCTGTGTTTGGGCAGGAAACGATCAACCCTGGCGACACCACGATTCGAGTCAAAATCGACGGTGCCGTGCGGGACGATCCCAACAGCCGGAGGCGCGATCAGGAGAGCACATGAGCGGTACGATCCTTCTCGCAGACGACAGCCTGACCATCCAAAAGGTCGTTGAGCTCACATTTGCCGAAACCAACTATCGTGTTGTCACGGTGTCGAGCGGGGACGAACTCCTCGACCGACTTACCGACAGCCGACCCGACCTGATCATCTGCGACGTGATCATGCCGGGGAAAGACGGCTACGAAGTCTGCCAACAGATCAAGTCGAGTTCCGCCTGGCTCCATCTGCCGGTGATTCTCCTGACCGGCACCTTCGAGCCCTTCGATCGAGACCGAGCCATCGCGGCCGGGTGCTCCGAAATCATCACCAAACCATTCGAGGCGCGGAAGCTCGTCGACACCGTCGAACGACTCCTCGGCGGCGCCGGCATCCAGCCTCCACCGCCTCCCCACACCGGACCCGCAGCGGTTGACGAAGCTGAGGTCTGGCCCGAAGAGGCGACTCCCACCGATTTTCCCGCGGCCGCCGATCCCGAGGATTTCGGAACCCAACTTTCAGCCCCCAAGACCGAGGAAGACGGCATCGATTTCACCACCAGCGGCTTTGCCGAAATGGAAGCGGCAGCTCACCAACCCGAACACCCCTCGACCGACTCGGTCGGGAACGACGGCATCGATTACGAATTCGACGCGCCCGGAGACGACGACGCACGACGGGTTGTCCTCAACGCCGGCCCCCGATCCCTCGGCGCAGACGGTCAGGATCGACGTCTCTTCCTTCGACGATGAGACCGATTTCGAGGATGACGCTCCGTCGATCCAGACACCCGCTGACGACCGGGTGCCGGCAACGGTCGCCGTCGATCCCTCGCAATTCGCGAGCGAGGCGACCGAAGATGCCGCCCCGGAGCCGTTTCAGGCTGCGGATGACGAACCGTTCGAGCCCCCGCCCGAGGCAACCACCGACGAAGTCGCGGTGGGCGAATTCAAAGACGAACCCTCGATGGCGGACACATCGCCGGTCGAACCGCCGTCCGATGACGACAATCCGACCGACGGGAGTTCGGGCGACGGCACCTTCAAACTCACCGACGACGATATCGATCGGATCGCGCGGCGGGTGATCGAGCTGGCCTCGGATCGCCTCGACCAGATCGCATGGGAGATTGTCCCGGATATGGCTGAGATTGTTGTCCGCCAGCGGATCCGCGAGCTTGAAGCCGAATCCGAGGCAGCCTCACCCGACGCTGTGCAGTGAAAGCGTGCACATTTCAATCACTCATCAAGACGGCGGCAGGTGCACGTCGGTTTTTTCTGAGTTGGAGTCTCGATTGAGTTCTCGTGACAAAGCCCTGCGGCTCGTCGACGCCGCTCGGCCGGCGGTCGAGAATGTGGTCGTTCACCAGAGAATCGATTCCACCCACGCGTGGGCCCTGCGCCTCATCGAACAGGTCGAGTCCGAGGAAATCGTTCTCCCGACAACGATGGTGATCGCTTTCGAGCAGGACCACGGACACGGTCGGGCCGGACGTGTTTGGGAATCGCCCCCGGGCGGGTTGTACTTGAGTTGGATCGTCGCCGGTCTGGAGGCACCGACCATCGCGCTGCTGCCCATGATCGCCGCGGCCGCCGCTCACACCGCCATCAGCGCAATCGGAATCGACGCCGTGGAGATCAAGTGGCCCAACGACATCCTCGTTGGCGGGCGCAAGTTGGCGGGTCTTCTCGTCCACTCTCGCCACGGCGCCACAAAATGGGCGACCGTCGGCATCGGCATCAACATCGACCGGGCGCCGACGATCCGGGACGGGAGCACCACCGAGGCTGTCGCGATCGCCGAGCTCGCCTCCAACGGCGATTTCCAGACCTGGTCCGAGACCCTCGTCCGAATCATCGCCGAAGAACTGGCCGCCGGCGTCACGAGTCCCATGGAGCACATCGGCCGGTGGCGGGAACACCTCTGCCATCGCTCAGGTGACGAGATGACGGTGCGCGGCTCCGACGGTCTCGAGAGCCGTGGACGTTTCGCCGGTCTCACCGACGAGGGTCACCTCCGCCTCGTCATCAACGGTGTCGAGCGGGTCTTCTCCTCCGGCGATGTGATCGAGTAAACGTTATTCGAGGCGCTGCAGGAACTGATCGGCCGATTCGAAACCGGTGAGTCGGAAGACCTCTTCACCATCCCGATAGACCATGACCGTCGGAACTCCGAGGACGTTGAATTCCCTGGCGAGGGCCACGGCCTCTTTGCTGGCCCGGGTCTGGTCGACCTTGAAACGAACAAAGCCGTCGAGGATCCCCTTCACCCGCGAGTCCGAGAAGGTCTTCTCGTCGAGCTCGCGGCATGGCGCACACCAGTCGGCGTAGAAGTCGACGATGACCGGCTGTCCGGAATCGACGGCGTCGCGGAAAGCGCTCGCGTCATACGCCGCCCACGCGAGGTGGTCGCCCTCGGGAATGGCGCCGCCGCCGTCATGCCCGAGCGGGAGCATGGACAGACCAAAGACGAGCAGTCCGGCGCTGACCAGCCGCATGACTCCGTCGATGGCGGGCTGATCGTGTCCCGTCCGATCGATGACGAGGAGGTAGACCGCGCCGATGGCCAGGGTCAGACCCATGAGCCAATCGCCGCCGTTACCCGGAAGCATCGGGGCCGCAAAGTAGGCCGCCATGGCGATGAGAATCACCCCGAAGACCTTGCGGACACCGATCATCCACATCCCCGAGGCCGGCAGACGATTGACCAGACCGGTGAAGGTGCCGAGCAGGAGATACGGCAGCCCGAGACCGGCAGCCAGGGCGAAGAAGACGAAAAAGCCGAAGACCGGATCGCCCTTCTGACCGACGAAGGTGAGCAGCCCGATCACAAAGGGACCGATGCACGGGGCGGCGATGATGCCCATGAGGAGACCCATGATGAGGGCGCCGAGCATGCCGCTTCGTCCGCCTGAGGCCTGCATGGCCCAGGCCGGAGGACGGATCTCCCAGGCGCCGAACATCGAGGCGGAGAGTGCGAGAAGGACGAGGACGATGACGACGACCACGATGGGGTTCTGGAGCGCGCCGCCGAAGATCGCTCCACCCAGCGCGGCAAGGACCCCGAGAACCGAGTAGGTCAGTGCGATCCCGATGAAATAGGCGAATGCGAGACCGAATGAGCTGCCGGTGCCGCCCTTGGTCTGCTGGGAAAAGAAGCCGATCGTAATCGGGATCAGGGGGAACACGCACGGAGTCAGATTGAGGGCCAACCCACCGAAGAACACGGTCACCAGCAGCAGCGGCAGCGACATTCCCGCCAATCTGCGTCGCGTCATCTTCGGGCGCGGCTGATGCGGACTCGACCGGGGCCGAGATCTCGAAGAGATTCTGGTTGATCATTTCTGATGAAGCGCCGGACGGGACGACCTCGAGGTCGACACCGATTTTGACCGTGACCGGCGGCAGACACTGGGTGTTGTTGCAGGCCTGCGCGGTGACTTCGACTCGCGGCCGAACCGCTCCCTCGGCCGCATCGCGGGACGGTCAGCCGGCCCACGAAGACGACTCTTGCCCTCCCAAACCTCGATGGGGACATCGGAGAAGTCGAACTCGAGCTGCTCGCCGTCGGGGAAGACCGTCAACGGCTCGGGCCAGTCCTCCGGCATCTTCCATCCCACCGTGGTGGGCATGGAAAACTCGTCACCCGGATCATCCGAGTTGATGTGCCAACCCGCTTCCACCATGACGACCGCGGCGAGCTGCAGTACTTCGCCCGCCACCACCGGGCTCCGGTCGGGAACGAGCTCGACGGTGAACACGGGATCGGCATTGAAACCCTGGGCGGAAGCTCCGAACGCCACCAGCCACACCAGGGCCGCTGTCAGGAGGGTCGTTCTCTTCATGGTCATCTTCCTCGTTTCAATCGGGATGCGCCGCTCACGAGCGCTCTGGGTCCAATTGGGGTGCATATCGACGGATCAGGCGCCGCACCTCTGCGGGATATTGACCCCAGTTTTCTATTATCAAATCCGGCCGTCTGGTTACCGTCAGCTCGACGGCCCGCTCGAGACGCCAGCGGGAGATCTTCTCATGATTGCCCGATCGCAGGACATCCGGAACCTCGATTCCCTCGACCTCGAGCGGCCGGGTGTAGGACGGATGGTCGAGCAATCCCGAGCCAAACGAATCTTCGGCAACCGAATCCGGGTCTCCGACGACACCGGGGACAAGACGAGCCACCGCTTCGATCACGACCATGGCAGCGACCTCCCCGCCACCGAGGATATAGTCACCGATCGAAATCTCGTCCGGTTCGAGATCCTCGGACACCCGCTCGTCAAAACCCTCGTACCGGCCGCAGAGAATGAGGAGCCGGGGCTCACGGGAGAGTTCACCGACCAGTTTCTGATCGAGGACGCGGCCGCGGGGCGAGAGCAGAACCGTTCGCACCGGGCCGCTCCGAGCCTCGAGATCACGGACCGCCGCGATCACCGGCGGCGCCTGGATCACCATCCCCGGCCCACCACCGTAAGGTTCGTCGTCGAGCTGCCGCCACTTGTTGTCGGCCCAGTCGCGCATGTCATGGACATCGATCCCGACCAGTGATTTCTCGACAGCCTTGCCGAACACACCGGTGGTGCGGAAGGTGTCGAAAAACTCGGGGAAGATGGTGAGAATGTCGAAGTGCACGGTGTTGTCCTATCCAGCCGCGTATTGAAACACATGGAGGTGACACAGCCAAATAACTCCCGGTGTTTTCTTTTTCTGCCCGTTGTTTTCGGGCGATTAATCGCCCGAAAACAACGGGCAGAAAAAGAGAGAGGATCAGTTCAGGCCGTAATAAATGCGTCGTCCAGGAGTCCCGGAGGGGCGTCGATGGTGACGATACCCTCGTCCAGATCGACGTCCTTGACGATTTCGGGGACATAGGGCACGAGAAACTCGCGGCGGCCGCGGCGAACGATGAGCCGCCGCTGCCCCGGCCCCTGATCGATCCCGGTCACCTCGCCGAGCTCATCGCCCTGCGGCGATCGGCACGCGAGTCCGACGATGTGGTGCTCGTAGTAGAAGCCCTCCGGCAGCTCGTCGAGGCTCTGCTCCGGAAGAAAGAGATACCGGCCACGCCAGGCATCAGCGGCATCACGATCGCGACAATCGGCAACCGAGAGCAACCACCTGCCCTTGTGGTACCGGATCCGAAAGATCTCGTGAAACGATTCCGGCGCGGTTTCATCACCGCAGCCGAATGACGTTCCATCGACCATCCGCTCGGGAAAATCGGTGATGATCTCCGCAATGAGGTCGCCGTGGATTCCGTGCGGTTTGATGACCCTTCCCACAACGAGCCAGTCGCGGACGTCGTCGGAGCTCACTACTCCAGGATTTCCAGGACGAACCGCTTGTGGATCTTCATCCCGGCGGCGGAAAGGAGGGTGCGAATCGCCCGCGCTGTCCGGCCCTGCCGACCGATCACCTTACCCAGGTCCTCGGTGCGGACCCGCAACTCGAGAACGGTTGTCTGCTCGCCTTCGACCTCAGTCACCTGAACGTCTTCGGGGTTGTCCACCAGCGCTTTCGCGATCTCTTCGAGCAGCTCTTTCATCGCACTCACGGGGAACTCCTTTCACGGCGAGGCATCCGAGCGGTGGTCACGCCTCCGGCACTTCCTGCTTCTGCTTCGTTGCCTTTTGAATCAGGGTCTCGACGGTTTCCGATACACCGGCGCCCTTTTTCCGCCACGCATCGACCTTCTCGAGATCGATCTTGATCTCGGGTGGCTCCTGATTGGGGTCGTAGAAACCAACCTGGTCGAGGTAGTCCGCCGTCGGCGTTTTTCTCGAATCCGAAACAACAACCCGATAGATGGGGTTTTTCTTGGCGCCTCCACGGCGCAGACGAATCATCAACATTGGAACGGTCCTCCCTGCTCGCGATCACTCTGCATTATTCGGTTCAATATTCTAAAGGCCCAGCTGTCGTTTCAGCGCCTTGGGATCGGCTTTTCCGAGCCGTTTCATCAGCTTACGCATTTGGCCGTATTGACGCAAGAGGCGATTGATCTCTTCGACGCTGGTGCCGGATCCCTTGGCAATCCGCCGTTTCCGGGATCCGTTGAGGATTTGCGGGTGCCGCCGTTCTTTGGGCGTCATCGAATCGATACACGATTCGAATCGCTTCAGTTGTCGTTCCTGCCCCTCGGAGACGCCACCTTTGGGCATCAGATTGTTCATGCCCGGCACCATCTCCATGACGGACTGCAACGGCCCCATTTTCTTGAGGCTCATCAACTGGTCCCTCAGGTCTTCGAGGTCGAATTTGTTCTTCCGGAGCTTTTCTTCGAGCTTCGCCGCCTTCTTTTCGTCGACGACCTCTTGGGCTTTTTCAACCAGGCTGGCGACATCGCCCATCCCGAGGATCCTGCCCGCCATCCGGTCGGGGTGAAACTGCTCGAGGCCTTCGAGCCGCTCGCCGACGCCGGCGAAGACGATGGGGCGGCCAACCACCTCTCGGACCGACAACGCGGCTCCTCCGCGGGCGTCACCATCGAGCTTGGTCAGCACCACGCCGGTGATGCCGAGCCGTTCGTGGTAGGCGCGGGCGGAACGGACGGCGTCCTGGCCGGTCATGGCGTCGGCCACGAAGAGGATCTGCTTGGGTTTGAGGATCTCCTTGAGGCGTTCGAGCTGATCCATGAGCTCGTCGTCGATATGAAGCCGACCCGCCGTGTCGAAGATCAGGACCTGGTAACCCTTGATGGAAGCCTCTCGCAGCGCGTGCTTTGCGATGACCTCGGGGTCGTCCATCTCTCTGGTGTCGACGGTCGGGATCTTGGCTTGTTCGCCGAGCACCAGAAGCTGCTCCCGCGCGGCCGGTCTCGACGTGTCGGCGGGGACCAGCAGGGGGAAGAGGTTTTTCTTCTCCTTGATCCACTTGGCCATCTTGGCCGCGGTGGTGGTCTTGCCCGAACCCTGCAGACCGACGAGCATGATCACTGCCGGTCGGCCTTTGAACTCGAGATCTGTGGTGGTGCCGCCGAGCAACTCGACGAGCTCGTCGTAGACGATCTTGGTCACCATCTGGGCCGGGGTGACCGAGGTCAATACCTCACCTCCCAGGGCGCGTTCACGCACCCTGGCGACGAACTTCGTGACCACCTCCACCGCAACATCCGCTTCGAGAAGTGCGAGTCGAATCTCGCGCAACGCGGTGTCCACGTGATACTCGGTGAGGTGTCCCTCACCGCGTAGAGTCTTGGTGACCCGACCGAGACGTTCCTGCAGCGCCTCCAACATGGGACCGGAAGTCTAAGGGGAGGAGTCGCCTACGGTCAAGGGCGCAGCGAAAAAAAGAAAGACTGGCGGGATTTGGCTTTGCCGCCGTGGCGGGTTGACACGATCGCCGTCATCGACTCGAAACAGGCACATCAGGTACAATTGTCACTCGATATGGAGGACGCACGCACGATTATCCTGCCGCCTGAAGCGGCGATGGGCGATGACCTCGGATTGCGCCAGATCCTCGAGTTCTTCGCCGAATGCGTCGACACCGGGTGGGCCGAACTCACGATCCGATCGCGGGACGAGGAACGTGTGATTACTCTGGGCCAGCCGACCGGCGCCTCGGTTTCGGTGAAGATGACCCTCGACGAGGATATTGAAGCGATCGTGGCTCTCGCCGGGGACGACCCACCGAATGAGCGCGTCCTCGGTCTATTCTCCGCCAATCTCGGTCGGGAACTCCAGCGTCTCCGTCTGCGGGCGGAGACGGAGCTTCTTCAAAATGCGGCCAACTCCGCCGACGCCGCAATCCTCATCTTCGGAGCCTCCGGGAATATCCTCTTCGCGAACCGTCGCGCCGACGCGCTGATCTCGAAACAAACAGAGAACGAGCTGACGATCGACTGGAAGACGCAAAACCCTCAACCTCTCTTTCGCCTGCTTTGCGCCAGGGCCGGCGAAATCCTTGATCTCAGACCGAGCGAGCCGTGGCAAGACTGGGTCGAGGTGTCGGATGGCAGCGAACTGACCATCGAGATGGTCGTGCTGGCCAGCGAAAGCGGAGCGTTCGGGCCATTGGTGATGGCGATTCTCCGAGAGGTGGCGGGACCAACGGGCCAACGGGTCGATGAGTTTGCCTCCCTCCATCAGCTCAGCCCCCGCGAGCAGGATGTGCTTCGACTCCTGGTTCAAGGCCACAACACCGACGGTCTCGCGAGCCGGCTGGGGATCAGCCCCCACACGGTTCGGGATCACCTCAAGAGTGTTTTCAAAAAGACCTCGGCACGGTCGCGAAGCGAGCTTCTGAGCGCGTTGGCCGGCGCCGGGAACCAAGTTCGCTAAGACGATGTTCTACAATGATATTGATCAGGAATGACACTGGAGGTCATCCAATGAGGCGCTTCTTCGCCCTTTCGGCTGTCATAGTCGTACTCATCGTCGCCCAGATCGCGAGCGCGGGCGGCTATGTTGTCATCCTCAAAAACGGCCACAAGATCCGCTGCAAGGAACCGATGGAGATTCAGGGCGACAACGCCCACATCACCCTCGTCACGGGCACGATGGCCAGTTATCCTCTGGCGCAGATCGATCTCATCGAAACCGAGAGATACAACCAACAGGGCCTCGGAGACGCCGTTGAGATCGAAGAGCTCTCCGTTGTCAACGAAATCCGTCCAACGCCGACGCCGAGGGGACCTCTCGGCAGCTTCGTGACCCTCGACTCGATGGAACGGAACCCGGAGCTCAAAACAAATGTGCCCCCGACTCCGACTCCAACCCCGGGTATCCGGCTTCAAACCTATCCCTATCACGATGAGCGGGTGACCCGGGCCTTCGAGAAGGTCTTCGCCGACGAGAAGCTCTATCTCTACCACACCAGCGGCGGGACAAAACAGGGTTACTTCTACGTCCAGGCCGTGACCGACTCCGAAGCTCAGGTCTTCCACGCCCTTGAAACGGTGTGCCAGGCGTTCTATCTGATTCGGGCCGCGGATCCGTCGATCGCCCCTGAGGCGGTCGAGCTGCAGATGGTCCAGACCTCACGCAAGGCCGCAGGCACCTTCAGAATCACCCCCGAGGATGCCGAGTCACTGCTCAACGGCACGACCTCGGTGCAGAACTTCTATATCCGAAACGTCATTTTCTGAGATCAGCGCCCGCGTTGCTCGCTGTGAGAAGGTGAGCGCTCCCTGCGGTCGCTGTCAGCGCTCGCTCTGCTCGCTGTTAGGGGTGAAGAGGTGAGGAGGTGGGGAGTGCGCGCTCGCTGCGGTCGCTGTGAGAAGGTCAAAACGAGATGAATTTCCGTGTCCTCTTTCTTTCTCGCCTTCTAACTTCCTAACTTCCTAACTTCCTAACCTCCTGACTTCCTTACCCTTAACCCTTAACCCTTAACCCTCAAGCCTAACCCTTAACCCTCAAGCCCCCCTCTCCACTCCGCAGTCGCGGCGCCACGACAAACCACACAACCGCCACTATCGAGGAAAATCCTGCTGCCACGAGGAATGAACCCGAACCCGACAGGGCTTGGTAGAGCGGTCCGGCAGCGGCGGTGCCGATCACGATTCCGAGACCGAAGACAAGTCCGGAGTACAACGCCTGGGCATTTCTCCGACCGCCGGCGGGCACCAATTGCTGAACCAATTGGACGCCGGCCAGGTGCGCCGCGGCAAAGGTGACGGCGTGGCCGAGTTGTGCCGCCACGAGGATCGGCACGGTCGGCGGCAACGCGAGAAGAAGCCACCGAATGGGTGTCAACCCGAGCGCGATGCCAAGCAACGCACGCAGCCCGAACCGCTGCTGCAGACTCGCTCCCTTGACGAACGCGACCATTTCGGCGAGGACCGCAAGGGACCACAGCCCCGCGACCATCCCGGTGCCGATCCCGTGTTCGCTGAGGTGAATCGAGAAAAACGCGTAGTAGGGCCCGTGCGCCACCTGGTGCAGGGTCAGAATCACGAGCAGGACCCACACCACGCCGTTGAGCCACGCGCCCTTCCCTGCGCTGTGCCGCGGTCTCGCTTCGCCCTCGAGAGTCCAGGCGATGAGACCGAGGACGACCAACGAGATGACGAGCGCGATAGGGAAACGGTCGAGGCGGCCATCGCCCAGGGCGATGGCGGTCAGCGTCGAGCAGACGATGAAGCCCGCCGAACCCCACCAACGGACAAAGCCGTATCCACGGGCGGGAGGACGCTCCAAAACCGCCGCCTCGACCAGCGGCAACACGGTTCCGTATCCGAGCCCGAGGACCAGAAAGGCAAGACCCAGCAACCATGGATCTGAGGTGCGAATCACCAGCAACGCTGCAGCGACCGAAAGCAGCATGTGCAGGCTGAGCATGCCGGGAACCCACCCGCCCCCGTCGACCCAGCGACCGAGGAGGGGGGCGTAGCCGAGCTTGGCGAGAGAAAACGCCGCGGTCACGAGCCCGACCGCAACGGCGCCGAGGCCGCGCTGGGCCAGGAACGGCCCGAGAAACGGGAGCACCACACCGAGCACGGCGAAGTAACCGGCGTAAAAGGCGCCGGCCTGTTTTGACGGAACGGTGGTGCTCGGATAGCGTGGAGTCATGAATGAAATCGCAATCGTCGGAGCCGGCCTCGCCGGGCTCACGGCCGCGCTCAGGCTCACCCAAGCAGGATATCGGGTCCGGGTCTTCGAACGCTATCCGCGACCGGGCGGTCTGGCCCGGGCCCTCGATGTCGGAGGTGAACCGCTCGAAGCCTTCTATCACCACATCTTCACCACAGACACCGACTACATCGCCTTTGCCGAGGAACTCGACTTGGGTGACGAGATCGAGTGGTTGCCTTCCAAGATGGGGATCTGGGCCGAAGGTCGACTCTGGGAGTTCGGCACTCCGATGTCGTTGCTGCGCTTCGGCCCCATGGGTTTCATCGACAAGCTCCGGTTCGGCCTCTCGACCTTGTGGCTTCAGCGACAGACGGATCCTCGACCATATGAATCCGTGACCGCCGCGGACTGGATCCGGCGCCACCAGGGCGAGCGCACCTGGCAGTCGGTTTGGGGCCCCCTGCTCTACCAGAAATTCGCCGACGACGCCGAACGGGTCGCCATGGTGTGGTTGTGGCGCAAGATCTCACTGAGGGGCGGATCACGCTCCAAATCCGGGATGGGCGAACGCCTCGGCTATATGCGAGGCTCCTTCATCCGGCTCGTCGAGGCGTTGGTGGAGAAGATCGAGGCCGCCGGGGGGTCGTTCCACCTCACCGAAGAGGTCCGCCGCATCGAGGTTGGCGATGGCGGTTTTTCGGTCGAAACCCGTCACGGGTCGCACCACGCCGACCGGGTTCTCGTCGCCGCACCGGTCCCCGACCACCTGGCGGTGGCGGGCCATCTCCTGGCCGACGAAGAACGCGATGCCCTCGGCCGGCTCAGGGCCACCGGCGCCATTTGCAGCATTCTCGAACTTTCGCAATCGCTGACGCCGTTCTACTGGCTCAACATCGCCGATCCCTCGATGCCCTTCGGCGGCCTGATCGAACACACCAACTATGTTCCATCCGAGCGCTACGGCGGTCGGATCCTGCTCTATATCTCCAACTACCTCTTCACCGATCACCCGCTCTACAACGCGAAGAAATCTCAGGTCTTGGAACAGTACCTGCCCCATCTGCAGCGGATCAATCCTGCCTTCGACGCCTCATGGATACTCCGCAGCCACCACTTCCGGGCGGACTACGCACAGCCCGTCGTCACGACCGGCTATCGCGAGCAGATCCCACCGATGCGAACCTCGGTGCCGGGGCTCTACCTCGCAACCATGGCCCAGATCTTCCCTGAAGACCGCGGCCAGAACTACGCCATCGCCTACGGCGACAAGGTCGCCGGGATGATGCTGGAGGACCTCGATCGAGGTGAGGTGTGAGGAAGCTAGGAAGTTAGAAGGTTAGAGGGTAAGAAGTTTAGAGGGTCAGACGGTGAGAAGATCGGGAGCCGAGACGGTCAGGATGGAGCGGTTCGCCTTCTCTGGTTCTCACGTTCTTACCTTCTCACTTCCTCACCCCTCACAGCGAGCAAAGCGAGCGCTGACCTTCTAACCAGCGAGCGAAGCGAGCGCTCACTTCCCAACCTCCTCACTCTCGCCGCCCCCCAAAATCGTGTAGTACTATGTGGCCGTCTCGGCGGTCGTCCGCCGGCAGACACCTTGGAGGCAGAACTCGATGGTAGGAAAAGCAGTGGAGATCACCGACGCGAATTTTCAGGACATGGTACTGAATTCCGACAAGCCCGTCCTCATTGACTTTTGGGCGGTGTGGTGCGGCCCGTGCCGGGCTGTGGCCCCCATCGTCGAAGAGATCGCCGAGGAGTACGATGGTCGGGCCGTCGTCGGCAAGATCGATGTCGACAGCAACCGGGACACCGCGATGAAGTACGGGATCCAGGCCATCCCGACCCTCTTCTTGGTCAAGGGTGGCGAGGTCGTGGACAAGATCGTCGGCAACGTCGCCGACAAGAACAACATCAAGGCCAAACTCGACGCGCTCCTTTAGCAGCGTGGAGTCGTCATCGGGTTGGAGAATCGAGCGCACCGACCCCCCCCGGTTGTGACGTGGTGGATTCGCGATTGCAGCGGGTCGTTCGGTCGGTGGATCGTCGCTTGAGACGTGAGACACGGTCGCATCGATTTGTCAGCGAAGCGGTGTGAGATCGGAAGAGGGAGAGATATGAAGATCCGAACCGTCGGCATCGTCGGGGCCGGTCAGATGGGGTGCGGCATCGCCCACGTCGCGGCGCTCGCCGGGTTCGACGTCGTGCTCACCGATATCGATGCCGAGATTCTCGACCAGGGAATGGTCTCCGTTGCCGCCAACCTCGACCGTCAGATCCGCCGCGGCATGGTGGAGCGCGCCGAGCGCGATCAGATTCTCGGCCGAATTCAGACCAGCACGTACCTCAAGGACCATGCCCGATCCGACCTCGTCATCGAGTCGGCGGAGGAGCGCCTCGCGATCAAGGCGGAGATCTTTCGCCAACTCGACGTCATCTGTCCGCCGTCAGCCATCCTGGCATCCAATACTTCGTCGATCTCCATCACCAAACTCGGCACGACCACCCGCCGGCCGGATCGTGTCGTCGGTATGCACTTCATGAATCCGGTGCCCATGATGCGGCTCGTCGAAGTGGTTCGCGGACTCGACACAACGCCGGCGACGATCGAAGTCGTCAACGACGTCGCGCGCACCATGAACAAGACGCCCGTCGAATGCGCCGATCTCCCTGGTTTTGTCTCCAATCGTCTGCTCATGCCCATGATCAACGAGGCCATCGTGGCGGTGGCCGAGAACGTCGCCACACCTCAAGCCATTGACGAGATCATGACTCTCGGGATGAACCACCCCATGGGACCGCTCGCCCTCGCCGACCTCATCGGGCTCGATAATTGCCTCTCGGTCATGCGCACCCTCCACGCCGAGCTCGGTGACTCCAAGTACCGCCCCAGCCCTCTGCTCATCCGGATGGTCGATGCCGGCCGCTTGGGCAGAAAATCCGGCCGCGGTTTCTACACCTACCCGAAGGACTGAACCGGTGCTGTGTCAGCTCTGTGGCGTCGCCAATCCTGACGGTCCCGAACACTGTCGGAACTGCGGCCAGAAACTCATGGTCGTTTCCGGGATTTCGCAGATCCCCATCGAGGCCGACGAGGAGATCCTCTTCGAGGCCCAGGAACAGCTCGATGAACACCTTCTCGAGAGGATCACTTCGCTCGAGGAGGCGGTCCGCAAAATCGGGACGGCGGCGTCTTCCTTTGGCGATCGACTGGGTCAGATCGAGCACTCGCTGACAGTCGCGCACGCAGGGGTCGAGAACATCGCCAACCTCCTCGACGAGGAAGGGGTGGTGACCCGCGCCGAAATCGCCGATGGCTGGGAGCGAACCGCCAGCCGCGAACTCACCGTCCGCGATCTGGTGCGACGGCTGGGATTGCGCAAGAGCCGGATCCTGTCACAAGCCCGCCACGACGGTCAGCCCGGCGAGGTGTTCTCGCGGATGCTCCGGGCCCTCGAAACCGCGCTCGTCGAACGCGACCTTGCCGCGGTCCACCGCCTTCTCACCGAGCTCTCCGCGGCCGCTCCGCACAACGACGAGCTCTGGAGCTTTATCGGCGAAGCGGCCTTTGCCATCGGCGAGCCCGAAACCGCCGAAGCGGCGTTTCGTCGGGTCCTCGATCTCAGAGGACCCCACTTCGAGACCCTGGTCTATCTCGGCAATTCCGCTGCGGACCTCGGCCACTGGGATCAGGCGCTCGCCGCTCTGGAACGGGCGCGGGCGATGGCACCGGAGTCGTTTCTGCCCGATTTCGCTCTCGGTGGAATCGAACTCCGCCGGGGCAACCACCGGCGGGCCGTCCATCATCTCGAGGCCAGCGTCGCGCGGGAGGAACTGCCTCAGACGCTCTATCTTCTCGGCAGCTCCCGTCTCCAGCTCGGGGAGAGCGGCCGGGCGATCACCGCGCTCAAGCGGGCCGTCGAGCTCGACCCCACCTTCGAAGAGGCCATCGACCACCTCGGTGTCGCTTACCTGCGGCGGGGATGGACAAAGCTCGCTCTCGAAACCTTTCAACGACTCGAACGTCTGGATCCTCAGCGCCTGCGATACCGCGAAACCGTTCGGCTGCTCGCGGCCCAACCGCCGAAGGACCTGTCCCACGGCGCGGCTCGTCTCATCGAACGCGCCGACCAGGCCCTGGCCGATGGGCAGAACGAGATCGCGCTCGATCTCTACGAGGCCGCCGGCCGCGAGGCGCCGGGAGAACACGCCCTCCACGCCACCGCCGCGCTCCTCGCTTCGACCCTGGGCCGAACCCGGCGCGCCGTGGCCCTCGCTCGCCGGGTGCTCGACAACCACCCCGCAGGCTCCCCATTCGCCGCCGCCGCCACCACCGCGCTGCTCGAGTCATTGCGTGCGGCCGGGAGGCATCGAACGACCCGTCGTGTCGCCCGCGCCATCTACCGCGATGGCGCAGATGATTTCAGCCGCGGCATCGCAGCTTACGAGCTCGCGTTGGTCGAATCCGAACTCGGCGGCGACCTCCGCAGGGCGCGCGCGTTTGCCCGTGAAGCGTTGGAGAGCACACCACGGGAGCTCCGCAGCTATCCCCTGGCCGCCCTCGCGGCCATCGCCCTGAGACGCGGCCGCCTGAGCGAGGCCCACAGCTATCTCGAACGAGCCACCGATCTCCATATTCACCCGACCGCGACCCCCCCGAACACCGGAATCGACCTCGGCGGCCAACCATCGACCGTCGCCGGGGGAGACCGCGAGACCGGCATCGACCAAGAACTGTTGACCCATGTCCGCCGTTTGTCGAACCTCGCGCGCGATCTCGCGCGCCGCTGACCAGAAACGAACACCGAGGAGCCAAGCATGCGCTGGAGCCAGACCTTTATTCACACCCTCCGTCAGGACCCCTCTGACGCCGAGGTCGTTTCTCACCGGCTGCTGATGCGCGCGGGATTCATCGCCAAGGTCGCGGCCGGGATCTACAACTACCTCCCGCTGGCGACACGCTCGCTAGCCAAGCTCTCGGCCATCGTGCGCGAGGAAATGGCCGGCGCGGGTTCGGCGGAACTCGTCATGCCCGCGGTGCAACCGGCGGAACTGTGGCAGGATTCCGGGCGCTGGGCCCAATACGGCCCCGAACTCCTGCGGATCAAGGACCGGCACGATCGCGACTTCTGTTTCGGTCCGACCCACGAAGAAGTCATCACCGACATCGTCCGCGGGACGGTGACTTCGTATCGTCAGCTCCCGGTCAACCTCTTCCAGATTCAAACCAAGTTCCGCGACGAGATCCGGCCCCGTTTCGGTCTCATGCGGGGCCGCGAGTTCCTGATGAAGGACGCCTACACCTTCCACGCCGACGACGCCGACCTCGACCTCGCCTACCGGGCCATGGAGCGGGCCTACCGCCGTGTTTTCTCCCGCTGCGGACTGCGCTACACCCAAGTCGAGGCCGACACCGGCAACATCGGCGGCTCCGAATCGCACGAGTTCATGGTCCTCGCCGATACCGGGGAGGACGCCATCCTCTCGTGCCCCGAGTGCCACTACGGGGCCAACGTGGAGAAGGCCGAAGCCGGAGCCCTCGTGGCGGCGCCCTCCTGGCCCCTCGACACCCCCGACACGCCTCGTGAGGTCGATACCCCGGACCAGCGGACCATCGAGGAGGTCTCCGAGTTTCTCGGGATCTCGCCGGCCCACCTGGTCAAGACCCTCATCTTCGAAACCGACGAGGGTCTTGTCGCGGTTCTCATCCGCGGCGATCTCGAAGTCAACGAGATCAAGCTCAAAAACGCCCTCGGCTGTCTCCATCTCCAGCTCGCCAGCGAGCAGAAGATCCTCGAGATCACCGGCGGACCTCTGGGATTTTCCGGGCCGGTCGGTCTCGAAGGCATCCGTCTTCTCGCCGATTCCTCGGTAATGGCCCTCGATGTCGCCGCCACCGGCGCCAACAAAGACCACACCCACATCGTCGGGGTGGTCCCGAACCGAGATTTCACTCCCGACGACGTCATCGAAGTCCGCCTTGCCCAGGCCGGCGATCCCTGCCCCCGCTGTGACGGCACACTCGTCGAGATGCGCGGTATCGAGGTCGGCCACGTCTTCAAGCTCGGCACCAAGTACTCCAAGGCCATGCGCTGCACCTTCCTCGATGCCGATGGCGAAGAGCAGTTCATGACCATGGGCTGTTACGGTCTCGGGGTGAGCCGGACCATGGCCGCCTCCATCGAACAGAACCACGACGACAAGGGCATCATCTGGCCGCTGCCCATCGCGCCCTATGAGGTGGTTCTCGTCCTGCTCAACTCGGACAAAGAAGACGTCGTCGCGGCCGCCGCGGGTCTTTATGAGCAGCTCGTCGCCGCGGGCATCGACGTTCTCTTCGACGATCGCGGGGAACGTCCGGGCGTCAAGTTCAACGACATGGACCTCATCGGCTTCCCGGTGCGGATCGTCGTCGGCAAGCGTGGCCTCGAGTCGGGCGAAGTCGAGCTCAGTCTGCGCCGCGACGGAGAGCGGAGGCCGACCGCCATTGACGAACTCGTTCCCACGGTGAAGGCGCTGCTCGACGAACTCAAGGGAGAAATCGAGTCATAACCGCCATCGGTCGATTCGTCCCCGCCGTCGCCTTCGGCGGCGCGATCATCGCCGCGGCGATGACGATGGGCTGCGCCGCGCCAGCGGCGCAGAACGAACCGCCGAACGTCATCCTCATTCTCGTCGATGCCCTTCGGCGCGATCATGTCGGCGCCTATGGCTACCCGAAACCGACGACGCCGTTCATGGACGAACTCGGTGCCGGCGGAATCGTCTTTGATGACGCCCTGTCTCAGGCGCCACAAACCCTCAACTCCACCGCGAGCCTCTTCACCTCGCGAAATTTCCCGTTTCTGTTGTGGGGCGTCGAACACGACCCGGTTCCCGGAGTCGCGGAGGAGCGCAGGGAGCAGTGGGCCAAGACTCCGCGACTCGCCGCCGCCAATCTGACCCTGGCGGAAGTCCTCGGCGCCGCCGGCTACCAGACAACCGCCCTGTTCAACAACCCGCACCAGCACCCGACCTCTGGCTTCTCACAGGGTTTCGACTTCGCCCTGCTTCTCGATCGTGATGCAGGCCAGGCCTACGCCCGAGTGGATTCGCTGGTCACCGCCTTCCTCGAATGGCACTCCGCCCGCGATCCGGCCCGACCGTACTTCGCCTATCTCCACCTCATGGAACCGCACAACCCGTATCGGCCGCCGGCCGAGTATCAAGAACTCTTCCCCCCCGGCACGGGCCGCCACCTCTACGCCAACGGCCGCCCCTCGCCCGAGTTCACCGACTCCGACCTCGGGACCTTGACCGCTCTCTACGACGCCGAGATCCGTTTTCTCGACGACACCCTCCGAAACCTCGTCGCTGAACTCGAGCTCCGAGACGAGATGAAGGAAACGCTCATCATCATCACCGCCGACCACGGCGACGAGTTTCTCGACCACGGCGGCCTCGGTCACGGTAAGACCGTCGAACTCGAACTGTTGCGGATTCCGCTCATCATGGCCGGCGGCCCGGCCGATTCGCGTGCCGGGACCCGCGTCGAAGCGTTGGTGAGAAACCTCGATCTCGCACCGACCATCGTCGAGATGGCGGGGATCGAAGCGCCCGAGGAGTTCCAGGGGGTCAGCCTGATGCCCGTGATCGACGCCGTCGACTCGGCAAACGCGCCACCGCAGATTTCCTACGCCTGGATCGCCGAACTCCGGAGCCTCACCTCATCTGAGTGGCACTGCATGCGCAATCTCGGCAGCGGCCGGCTGACGCTCTACCACCGACCGACGGATCCCCGCGGGATCCACGATGTCTCCAGCGACCACCCCGAGATCGTCAACCTCTGTCTCGCGTGAACTGGATCGACTGGAGGCCGAAGGCGAGGAGTCCAAGCGGATCGCCGAAGCCCTCAAGACCGTCGAGACCGGCGGCGAAATCACGCCAGAAAGCGAAACGGTGCGCGAGCAGTTGAAGGCGCTGGGGTACGTGGAGGAGTAACACGCTCAGGGTAAGCGATGGGGAAACCGGGATCGGATTCGGGTAACCCGGAGCGTTGTCTCGAACATGGTGCTTTCGTTGGTGTACCCGAGCGGTGCCAGGCACCTTTTCGTCGGACGAAAAGAGAGCCAGGCACGCGCCGCTGAACGCATTTCTTTGGATCCGGATGCGCCAACGAAACCTCGAAAGAACTCAGACCCTCCCTTGAACGGACGTGCCGTCTCAAACCGATTTTGGGAACCACTGTCCCCCCGGCGGGCGTCGCATCTCGGGCCCAAACATCGTTTGAGGGGGCACTCTCGGGCAACAGCGACGAGGAAAACATGCTCGGTAGCGCGCCTCCGAGCATGGTGCACCCGTCGCTTGGGGCCGAGGGAGCCACCCGTAGCATTGTTCGGCGGATCGATTTCGTACCCTGAAGCTGAGTGGGGGCCGCACAATGCAACAAGTGGCACCCCGTTCATCGGTTGATCCTCGTCTCCTCGAGCGCGGGATGCTTCCGCCCTCAAGACCTCAGGACCTCAAGCACCAGGTGCCGAAGGCACCGGCCACGCCCTCACGAACAATCACACCGGCCGAGTCAGAATCTCGGCTGCGATCTCTCCAAGGCGGCCCTTCCCCTGAATCAGCATCTTGAGGTCCGAACCCATGCCTTCGGGATCGAGGAGACGTTTGATCTCCTGCCGTGCGGTCACGGTCGCCGCGTCGAGATCGGCCTCCATTCCGAATCCGGCCTCGTCGACGCGCTCGGCGATCCCGGCGCGGATCAGAAACTCCGCGAGCGGCATCAAGGCGATCTCGGCCCAACCGCAGCTCGTCGCGGCCTGCCGGAGGTCATTCCAGTTGACGTGGGCCGTCAGATCCCGCTCGCCCGGCGAGTCAAGCAGGTCGCGACCGACCTCGTGCTCCCGGTAGCTCACGAGTGATCCATGCCTGCGGCCGCGGGGATCATAAAGGCGTTCGGCCTCGTAGCCGTAGTCGAGGATGAGAGCGACTCCGTCCCGGCAGGTCTCGAGCAACTCGCGGTGGGCCGGCTCGGCCGCCGGGTTGATCTCTGCAAGCTGGCCGTCGGTGAGTTCGACGTTGTGGCGAAGGAAGTACTCTTCGAGCTCGGCGCCCGCCCTCCTGCGCCCCCACTGCAACCCGGCGCCGGCTTCAACCACCGTCAACTCGAACAAACCCGCTGCGGTCTGCTCGACCAGATGCACCGGCATGGCGTCGTAGAGCTCGGATGCGTGGACCACCACCGGTTCAGCGCCGTGGTCTTGGAACCGATCCGAGACCCGCCCGTCCACCGGCGCACCCTCGAGCCGGACCGCAATTCGGTCTCGCAGAACCGCAGCTCGCTCAACGGCGGTCACACCCGCGAGCACCCCGGTCGCGTCGCCGCCCAGGGCGGTGAGCACCGAGGCGAGGAAACTTCCATCGCCGGCTGCGCTGTCCACGAGGCGGACCTTGCCCCCGGCTCGAACCGAAATCTCGCGCAGCAACCCCGCCATGGTGGCGCCGTACCAGCCCGAGGCGGTGGGTGCGGTCAGATAATCGCCGTCGCGGCCCCACGGCATTCTCCCCGAGGCGTAGTAACCGTGCTTCGGGTGGTACAGGGCGAGTTCCATGAAACGTCGGAAACCGACCTCTCCTCCGCACTCCCTGATCTCCCGTAAGATCCACATTTCCAGTAATTGTACATCGGAGAGGTCGCCTCGTGAGCGCTGGAATGTTGCTTGCCATTCACGAGTTTCTATGGTAGAACTACGCCGCTGCTTTCGATTGGAAAGTGGGCCATCGGCCCACTTTTTTAATGCAGCAACGAGAGGTTTCATCGTTGAAATTGGACCAGAAAACCGTCGATCAGATCGCCGCCATCGCGGCCGACGAAAGGCTCGAATTGCTTGCCACTGAAGTGGTTGGGCACGGGTCTAAGGCGGTGCTTCGTCTGATTGTCGACGGCCCCGACGGCGTCAGCCTGGATCAGTGTTCCGCGATCTCGCGGCAGACCTCGGCCCTGCTCGATGTGGACGATCCCATCGCCCACGCCTACACCCTCGAGGTGAGCTCGCCCGGACTCGACCGGAAGCTCTATTCCTCCAACGACTACACCCGGTTCGCCGGCCAACGGGTCAAGATCAAGATGCAGCCGAACTATCGCGAACACCGAATCGTCACAGGGAAGTTGCTCGGCTTCGACGATGGAATGGTCCAGATAGAAGACGACGATCGAGGATCGCTGGCTCTTCCAGTCGACCGGGTGTTCGAAACTCGGATCGAAGTCGATTGGGAAGCGATCATGAAGGAAGGGAAAAACCGGCAATGAAGCTGGACATCAATACCCTCGTAGGACAACTCGCGGCGGAACGGGACATCGATCCCGCCAAGCTCATCGATGCCATCGCAGAAGCGATCTCGTCGGCAGCGCGTAAGCAATACAAGGACCGCGGCGTCCATACCGAGATCGATCCCGAGACCGGCGAGGTCGAGTCGTGGCGGATCCGGATGGTGGTCGAAGAAGTCGAGGATCCCGAGGTCGAACTGACCCTTGAAGAGGGTCGGAAACTCGATCCCAACATCGAAATCGGCGGCATCATCAAACTCGAGACCCTCGACAACTCGGCCCTCGGTCGCATTGCGGCCCAGTCGGCGCGACAGGTTCTCTTCCAACGCGTGCGCGAGGCTGAACGTGCGGTCGTCTACCGCAACTACTCCGAGCGTGTCGGCGAAATGATCAATGGCATCGTCAAACGAATCGACCGCGGAGCCATCATCGTCGAACTCGGCGACACCGAGGGTGTCATCCCGCGCAATCACCAGGTTCGGCACGAGCGCTACACCCAGGGTGACCGCATCCGCGCCGTCGTGGTCGATGTCACCATGGATGCCAGCCGACCCCAGGTCGTGATGTCGCGGACCGACTCAATGCTCCTGGAAAAGCTCCTCGAGATGGAAGTTCCGGAAATCTACGACGGCACCGTCGTGATCAAACTCTGCGTCCGAGAGCCCGGAGAACGGGCCAAGGTGGCAGTCTTTTCCAAGGATCGCGATGTCGATCCGGTCGGCGCCTGCGTCGGACTCAAGGGCGCCCGTGTCCAGGCCATCACCCGCGAACTCAAGGGTGAGAAGATCGACATCATCCCCTGGAACTCGGATGTTGTGAGCTTCGCCCAGAACGCCCTCGCGCCGGCCAAGATCAACCGCGTCGCGGTACGCGAAGAACCGGTGGTGATCAAGGCCCGCGACGAAAACGGCGATCTCATCCTCGACGAGGATGGCGACCCCATGACGCACGAGGCCCGCGAAACGGTCCTCGATGTCATCGTCGGCACCGAACAGCTGTCGCTCGCCATCGGCAAGCGCGGCCAAAACGTCCGGCTTGCCTCACGGTTACTCGACTGTCGGATTGAGATCAAGTCCGAAGAGGCGGTCAAGGACGAACTCGCTTCCGCTCTCGCCTCCATGCTGCGCGAGATGGAGGGGGTGACCGATGACAGCCCGCTTCCGGAGGCCGAGGCGATTCCGAAAAAGGTCGCCTACGACGAGCTCATCCCAATCGAAGAGCTGGAAGGCCTCACCGATCGTCTGCGAGAGCGCCTTGAAGGACACAGCATTCACACCGTCCAGGACATCCTGGCAAAGACTCCAGACGAGCTCTCGTCGATCCCCGGCATCGGCCCGGTGACCGCCCAGAGGATGCTGGAAATGGCTCAGGTCACCTTGGATCAGGCCCTCGCCGAGATCGCCGAATCGCTCGGCGCGGAGGAGTAACGATGGACCAACTTCGAGTCGTAGACCTGGCCCATACCATGGGCATCACGGCGAAGGAGCTGATCTTCAAGCTCCGTTCGATCGGCGTCAGCGTTGCAGGCGAGGAGGACACCCTCGATCTCTCGACCGTGCGCTCGATCATCACCGGCGAGACTCTGCAGCGCCGGCCCCGTGAGGTTATCGTTCGGGCAGAAGCCACTGAAGAGGAGATCGCCGCCACCTCGGCGCGTGATCGCATGGTCAAACGGCGGCGGCGCCAGGTCGTCAAGACCGACAAGGAAATTCTCGAAGTCCGCTCCTCGAAGGAACCCGAGGATTCTCTTGACGAAGCAGAAGACGTCACGGCCGGGACCGCCATCGCTGACGATGGTGAGACCCAGATCGAAACCGTCGATGACGACGAAATCAAGGTCGCTGCGAGCGAAGAGGTCGCGGCTCAGGAGCTGAGCGAGACCGACGACGCCGGAGAATCCGACGAGGACGCGGCCGACGAAACCGACGAGATCGAGGAGCCCGCCGCGGCCCGGGTCGAGGATGAAGACACGGACGCGGAGGCGGCCGCGGAGGAACCCGACCAGCCGACGGACGCAGACGCCGAAACAACCGAAGAAACCGACGAAGACAGCGACGAAAAGCCGACATCCGATGTCGAGATCACCGAAGAGGAACTCACTGCCGGTCGAGCCGAGAGCGACGAAGAGGCGCCAAAGCGGGTCCGCCCGGGACGCGCCAAGACTCCCCTCGAAAAGACCCTGCGTGAGCTGTCTCCCGACGAAATCCGCCAACGCCTCCAGGCGCAAAAGGCGGCCGAGGTCGCGCGCAAGGCCGAAAAACGCGGCGGTCGCAAGGCAAAATCCGCGGCGGACGCCCAGGAAATCCGTGAGCTCCTGACCAAGTTCGAGGAGCAGAAACTCAAAGGTCAGCAGGAAGGTGGAACTCCTTCGAGCCGGCCGGCTTCTCGTCCCAGCCGGGGGACGATCGGGCAAGAAAGCGCGCCGCCGCCATCCCGCCGACAGCGAGCGGCGGACGGCGCCGCCGGCACCGACCCGCACCCTTCAGTTCAAGGACGGGCAGAAACCGGAGGGCCCCATTCTCCTGTCGGAGATGGTCACGGCGCGAGAGCTCGCCGAAAAGCTCAACATCACCGCCAAGGATCTCCTCGGCCTGTTGATTCAAAAGGGCGTGATGGTCACGACCAACCAGGCCCTTCCCCACGAACTCGCGGAGGAGATCTGCACCGATCTCGGCATCGACGCCATGGTGGCGACCGCCGAGGAACTCATCGACTACGAGCGCGAGGAATCCGACGAGGATTTCGGACCGCAGATGTTCCGGCCGCCGGTTGTCACGGTCATGGGTCACGTCGATCACGGAAAGACCTCGCTGCTCGATGCCATCAGAACGACTCGCGTCGCCGAGGGCGAGGCAGGTGGAATCACCCAGCACATCGGCGCCTCCCGAATCGAGTCGGCCGATGGAAGAACGGTCGTCTTTATCGACACCCCCGGCCACGAGGCCTTTACCCAGATGCGCGCTCGAGGGGCCCAGGTCACCGACATCGTGGTTCTGGTGGTCGCGGCGGACGACGGCGTCATGCCGCAGACCAAGGAAGCCATCAACCACGCTCGGGCCGGCAACGTGCCGCTCATCGTCGCGGTCAACAAGATCGACAAAGCCAACGCCAACCCGGATCGCGTTCTCCAGCAGCTCGCCGAACAGGAGGTTCTGGTGGAGTCGTGGGGTGGAGATGTCCCGCAGGTCATGGTTTCGGCCAAGACCGGAACGGGCATCTCGGATCTTCTCGACATGATCCTGCTCGTCGCCGAAATGAAGGAGCTCACCGCGGCCACCGAAGGCCCGGCGCGGGGCGTCGTTCTTGAAGCCCAGAAGGAAAAGGGTCGCGGCATCGTCGCCACCGTGCTCCTCCAACAGGGCACCATGGCGGTCGGTGATTACTTCTTCTGCGGATCGACCTGGGGCCGTGTCCGAGCCCTCGCCGACGACACCGGAAAGCGGATCACCGAAGCCGGACCGTCGATGCCGGTCGAGATCATGGGCTTCGACGAGGTCCCCGCGGCCGGCGACGTGCTGCAAGTGACCCAGGACGAGGACAAGGCTTTCGAAGTCGCCAGCTACCGCAGGCAACGCGAAAAAGACGAAGGGCTCATGTCCAACCGCAAGGTTTCGCTGGAGAATCTCTTCGACTCCATCGCGGAATCCGAGGTCAAGGAACTCAACATCGTCATCAAAGCCGATGTCCAGGGATCGGTGGAGGTCCTCCGCGAGACCCTCAGTTCTCTGAGCACCGAAAAGGTCGCAATCAACGTATTGCACGGGTCGGTGGGAGCCATCACGACCAACGACGTCATGCTCGCCTCCGCATCCAACGCCATCATCATCGGATTTTCCGTGCGGCCCGAACGGACCGCTCGCGATCTCGCGGAATCCGAGAAGGTGGACCTCCGTCTCTACACGGTCATCTACGATCTCGTGGACGACGTCAGAAAGGCGATGGTGGGTCTCCTCGATCCCATTTTCAAAGAGGAGGAGCTCGGCCAAGCCGAGGTGCGCGAGATCTTCAAAGTGCCCAAGGTCGGCGCCATCGCCGGTTGCATGGTCACGGACGGAACCATCACCCGCACCGCCAAAGCTCGACTCCTGCGCGACAACGTGGTTGTCTACGAGGGCGAATTGGCCTCGCTGCGGCGATTCAAAGACGACGCCAGCGAAGTTCGCCAGGGTTTTGAGTGCGGGATCGGTCTCGCTCGTTTCAACGACATCAAGGAAGGCGATGTCATCGAGGCATACAAGATGGTGGAGATCGCCCCCGAGCTGTGAAACACCGCAAACACGGGGCCGATCGGCTGTCGGAGTAAAGGAACGCGGCGGGCGGATGCGGCGCTGTCAATCCGCGAAGAACAACCATGAGCATGAGGAACATCTACGTCGGTGTCGCGCGGCTCGGCCTCCATATTCCGGAGGCTCGAAACCTCAAGGCCAAACGAAGCCAAACACGATCACTGGTGGAACGAATCCGCAGCCGCCACCAGGTCATGGTTCTGGAGACCGACCACCAGAATCTCCATCAACGGGCTGACTTTGCCATCTGCGCGATATCGACCGATGTGGTGGATGTGGAGGCGCGACTGCAACGGGTCTCGGACACCATCGAGCGAAACTGGAGCGGCTACATTCTCGAGTGGGATATCGAAGTTCACCAGGTCTGAGGCCTCGGTCCAGACCGAACGGAAGGACGAGAGAGAGTTGAATCAGCAGAGTTTCAGCCGGAACGCCCGCCTCGAGGGCGAGATTCGCGTCGTGCTGACGGAGTTGCTCCAACACCAAGTCAAGGATCCGCGACTCGCCGGCGTGACGGTTTCCGTCGTCCGTCTTTCGGCCGACCGTTCGCACAGCCGAGTCTATTTCTCGGTGATCGGCGACGATGAGCGGGAACGGCAGGCAACCGACGGTTTCGCCGCGGCCAGTCCGTTTCTGCGGCGCGAACTCGGTCGCCGGATGCGGCTCCGGGCGGTGCCGTCGTTGGAGTTCCTTCGCGACACGAGCTACGAGTACGGCGACCACATGGAGCGCGTCTTTCAGAAACTCCACGATCAAGGCGTTCTGCCATCTGACGTGCTCGAGAAATCCGACGAGGGAGAGCCCCAGTGACCCCCACCGGCAACAATCCGGCGCTGGCCGTCGACCGACTTCGCGGCGCCCGCCGCGTCCTCGTGACGAGCCACCGCAACCCCGACGGCGATGCCATCGGCTCCGAACTCGCCCTCGCCGAGCTCGCCTCGGCATTCGGTATTGAAACGGTCATCGTCAACCGCGACCCGGCGCCGGTCAGCCTGACCGAGTTGCCGGGCGTCGAGGCGGTTGCGGTCGCCGAAACGCTGCCGACGGATTTTCCGGAGGGCTTTGATCTCGTCGTCACGGTGGAGTGCCCCGAACTCGAACGGGCCGGTTTTGACGGACTCGACAGGGTCCCGATCCTCAATATCGACCACCACATGGCCAACCCCGCCTACGGCGAGATCAACTACCTCGACGAAGAGGCCCCCGCAGTCGGCGAGATGGTCTGGTCCATGTTCAAGATCGCCGGTGTCAAGCCTTCGGTTGACGCCGCAGTCAACACCTTTGTCGCGCTGACCACTGATACCGGTGATTTCAGATACTCCAACGCACGACCGCGCGCATTCCGAGCCGCGGCCGAGATGGTCGAGTGCGGCGCCGATCCGCCGACGATCTCCGAGTGGGTCCACGACGGTCGATCCGAGGCGTCTGTTCGGCTCCTCGGCGAAGCGCTCAAGACGCTGCGTTTTCTCTGTCGCGGCCGGCTCGCCAGCCTTGCCGTCGATGAGGCGGCATTCGCGCGCGCCGACGCCGACAGCACCGACACCGACGAAATCATCAACATCCCTCGCGCCGTCGCCGGCGTCGAGGTGGTGATCTTCTGCAAACAGTGGGAACCAGGACTGGTCAAGGTCAGCCTCCGTTCGCGCGGAGCAGTCGATGTCCAAAGCGTCGCTGCGGAATTCGGCGGTGGAGGCCACACGCAACGCCGCGGGCTGCACGTTTGAAACCGATCTCGAGACCGCCAGGGCGAAACTCGAAGCCAAACTCACCGAGATCATCGGAGGTCTGTGATGGGGCGACGGCGTCCGCCCCGCTTTTCGGGCCTGCTCCCGGTGATCAAGGAATGCGGTCCGACCTCCCACGATGTGGTCGACAAGGCACGTCGAGCTCTCAAGGAGCGCCGAATCGGCCACACCGGGACCCTCGACCCCATGGCGGAGGGCGTGCTGCTGCTCTGCATCGGTCACGCCACTCGACTTCAACAGTACCTGCTCGGTTGGCCCAAGACCTACCACGGAACAGTGCGCCTCGGCTTCGCCACCACCACCTATGACCGCGAAGGCGAGGAGATCGAACCGCGGGGGGCCGTCCCCACCATTGACACCGATGTCCTGTCGGGTCTCGAAAAGCGGTTCATCGGCACATTCGACCAGATTCCGCCCCCGTACTCGGCCAAAAAGGTCGATGGTAAAAAACTCTACGAACTCGCACGGAGCGGCCAGACCGTGGAGATCGAGCCCAAGTCGGTGACGGTCCATGGCCTGACCCTCCGCTCGGAGAGTGAATCCGAGATCGATCTGACCGTCGAGACGTCCACCGGCTTTTATGTCCGGTCCCTCGCCCACGACATCGGGGGACTGCTCGGGTGCGGCGGCTATCTCCACCATCTCCGCCGACTCGCCATCGGCCCGTACAACCTCGAGAACGCCCTGCCCCAGAGGGCGCTGGACATCGCCAAGGACCCGATGGAGATCATCGATTCCCCGGCCTGGATTCCTTTGGACAAGGCGCTGCTGCCCTTCACCGATCTGACGGTGAACGCTGCGGCCGCGGATCGTTTTACCCACGGCCAGGAGATCGTGGTCTTTTGTTCCGGTTCCGACACGGTTGAGATCGATGATCGCGTGACCATCCGCTCGCCCACCGAGGCGCTCATCGGAATCGGATCGGTCAAGGCAGTCCTGGCTCGGGGAAGAACCCTGAACATTCAACCGGCGATGGTGTTCGCCGATGACGCCCCGCACGGTCGCCGACGCTGAAACACGCCGGTTTCCGCTGAAATGAGATAGACAATAATTGCCAGAGAAAGAACTTCCTGCTAACGTACCTGAGCCTCCTTGCCACCGGAGGATAGTGGAGATATGCAATGAGTCACTTCGACGCCCAGAAGCCAACCATCATCGATGAGTTCCGGACCCATCCAAACGACACCGGATCGCCGGAAGTGCAGATCGCACTGTTGACCCGCCGGATCCAGTTCCTCACTGAGCACTTCAAGTCCTTCAAAAAGGACTTCCACTCCAGGAGAGGCTTGCTCAAGCTCGTCGGCCGTCGCCGTCGGCTTCTCGAGTACCTGAAGGGCAAGGACATTACCCGATACAGACAGCTCGTGGAGCGCCTGGGCCTGCGCGGCTGAGATAGGAAACCCCAATGAACGTCACTAGAAAATCCGTCGATATCGGCGGCAAGGAGCTCGTGTTCGAGCTCGGCAAGATTGCGAAACAGGCCAATGGATCCGTCGTGGTCAGTCTCGGCGACACCATGGTCCTGGTGACCGCGTGCGTCGAGGACGACATCCGCAAGGGCGTCGACTTCATGCCGCTGACCGTCGACTACCGCGAGAATGCGTACGCCGGCGGCCGGATCCCCGGCGGCTTCTTCAAACGCGAGGGTCGTCCGACCGAGCGCGAGATCCTGACCTGCCGGGTCATCGACCGCGGCCTCCGCCCGCTCTTCCCCGATGGCTGGCGCCGGGAAACCCAGATCATCGCCTGGGTGCTGTCCGCCGATCCCCAGCATTCATCGGACGTTCTCGGGATCACCGGCGCCTCGATGGCGCTGATGGCCGCCAAGGACATCCCGTTCGACACTCCCCTCGCCGGCGTCCGCGTCGGCCGGGTGAACGGTGAGTTCGTTCTCTTCCCGACCTTTGCCGAACTCGCCGAGAGCGAGTTGGACCTCGTGGTCGCGGGCACCGAGGATGCCATCGCCATGGTTGAGTGCGGCGCCTCCGTGCTGCCGGAATCGATCATCCTCGATGCCCTCGATCTCGCTCACTCCGAGATCAAGAAGCTCATCGCCCTCCAGCGCGAAATCGTCGCCGAGCGCGGTGTGGTCAAACCGTCGTTTGCAGCCCCGTCCAATCCGTGGTCGACCGAGTTCGAAGACGCCCTGCGTTCGAAGTGGACCGACGAACTCCGAGAAGCCATGAAGACCCTCGGCAAGTTCGAGCAGAAGGACGCCATCAAGGCCGTCCGCCAGAAGGCGCTCGACGAGATTGCCGAAGAAGACAGCGAGGAGTACGGCTGGACCAAGAGCGTTTTCGGCTCCATGGTCAAGGACATCACCCGCGCCACCATCCTCGACGAAGGCAAGCGACTCGACGGCCGCGCCTTCGACGAGATCCGTCCGGTGAGCTGCGAGGTCGGCGTCCTTCCTCGCACCCACGGTTCGGCGCTCTTTACCCGCGGCGAGACCCAGGCGATCGTGACCTGCACCCTCGGCACGGGCCAGGATTCGCAGATCGTCGAAGCATTCGAGGGCGACTCGCGGAACCCCTTCATGCTGCACTACAACTTCCCACCGTTCTCGGTGGGCGAGGCTCGATTCCTGCGCGGACCCGGTCGGCGGGAAATCGGTCACGGCGCCCTCGCGCGGCGTGCCCTGGTCCAGATGATTCCGGACCAGGAGGCGTTTCCCTACACCCTGCGCGTGGTCTCCGACATCCTCGAGTCCAACGGCTCGTCATCCATGGCTACCGTCTGCGGCGGCTCCATGGCCATGATGGACGCCGGCGTTCCTCTCAAGAGCGCCGTCGCCGGCGTGGCGATGGGTCTCGTCTCCGACGGCGAGCGCTTCGCGGTGCTCACCGATATCGCAGGTCAGGAAGACCACTACGGCGACATGGACTTCAAGGTCACCGGCACCACCGAAGGCATCACCGCGCTGCAGATGGACATCAAGGTCACGGGTCTGAGCCGAGAAGTCATGGAGCAGGCCATGGAGCAGGCCCGTCGAGGCCGGCTCTTCCTGCTCGAAAAGATGGCCGAGGCCATCACCGACGGCCGTGACGAGGTCTCGCCCTACGCGCCGAGGATCTACTCGATCAAGATCGATGTCGAGCAGATCCGCAACGTCATCGGCCCCGGCGGCAAGATGATCCGTTCCATCGTCGAGCAGACCGGCGCCAAGATCAACGTCGAGGACGACGGCACCGTGCAGATCGCTTCGAGCGACGAGGCGGCGGCACAGAAAGCCATCGACATGATCATGGGTCTGACCAAGGTTCCGGAGATCGGCGAGGAGTTCGAGGGCGTGGCCAAGCGGATCGAGCCCTACGGCGCCTTCGTCGAGATCCTTCCCGGCCAGGACGGACTGCTGCACATCTCCGAGACCTCGATGACGCGGATCCCCGACATCCGCGACGTCCTCAACGAGGGCGACACCATCAAGGTGCGGATCATCGACATCGACGGCAACGACCGCATCAAGCTGTCGCACCGCGTCATCCTCGAGGACGAAGCCCGCGCCCGCGGCGAGGACGTCCCCGAGCGTGACCCGCTGCGCGGCGGACGCCCCAGCGGCGGCGGCGGACGCGACAGCCGCGCGGCGGCGGCAGAGGCCCGCGCCGGGACGACCACCGACGCCGCTAGAAACGCACGAAAACCCAACCACAACCGACCGCCGGCTCACGCCGGCGGTTTTCTTGTCCGGAACCGGGACCGATTCAGGACAAGCGGACAACCGCGCCCCATCGGGGTGCCGGGCATGGCTTTGTGCCGGTAGAACCTCCCGGCGACGCGTCCCGCTCCGCACAAAGTCCATGCCCGTCTCCCCCGGGAGGCGCGATGCGGTCAGCTCTCCCGGCATCGAAGCCGACCAGGATCCGCGGGAAACCGCGCCCCATCGGGGTGCCGGGTACGCCATTGTGCTGGAACCACCACCCGGCTCCGCCACACGCCCCGCACAATGGCGCTACCGGGCTCCCCCGGGACGCGCGATGCGGTCTGCTCTCCCGGCCAGCAGGCAGGCCACCGGCGCGCCATCGGCGTGGTCGGAGCCGAACGACGGGTCACCATTTTCCGCCCACCCGACGGGCTTTCCGACAGGCGCGCCGACGAATTGCCGCATCTCGGCAAAATTTCCTTGATTTTACGCCGCGCTTCGGAGAGAATGAATGAGTGTTCATTCATTTGATTCGTGGCCCCATCCGCCGCCTCGATGCGGATGCCCTCACATCGCCCTAGGAGGACTACCGTGGACTACAAAGTCGATCTTCGTGACATCAAGTTCCAACTTTTTGAATGGCTTCCAACCGCCAAGTTGCTCGAAGCGGAGAAGTTTGCTGATTGGGATCTGGAGAACGTCGAGATGGTCCTCGACGAGGCTCTCAAGATCGCCCGGGAGCAGCTCGCTCCCTGCAACCAGACCGGCGACCGGGTCGGCGCCCAGTGGGCGGATGGCAAGGTGACCCTCCCCGAGAGTTTTCACAGTGCCTATCAGACCGTCACCGAAGGCGGCTGGATCGGTCTGCTGGCCGATCCCGAGTTTGGTGGAATGGGTCTTCCCGAGGTTCTCGGAACCTCGGTCAACGAGTTCTTCTCCGGCTCAAATGTCGCCTTCTCGCTGACTCTGATGCTGACCCGTGGAGTCGGCCACATGATCGCGGGCTTTGGCACCGAAGAGCAGAAGCAGCTCTTCGTGGAGAAGGTGCTCGCGGGTGAATGGGCGGGCACCATGTGCCTCACGGAGGCCCAAGCCGGGTCCGATGTCGGTGCGTCCAAGACCAAAGCGATCAAGAACGACGACGGCAGTTATCAGATCACCGGCGAGAAGATCTTCATCACCGCCGGCGAGCACGATCTCACCGGCAACATCATTCACCTGGTTCTCGCCCGGACCCCGGAGGCGCCCGTCGGCACCAAGGGGCTCTCGCTCTTCATCGTCCCCAAGGTCAAGGTCAATGGCGACGGATCCCTCGGCGAATCCAACGATGTCTACTGCAACAACATCGAAGAGAAGATGGGCATCCACGGCTCGCCCACCTGCACCCTCGTCTTCGGCCAGAACGACAACTGCACCGGCTACCTCCTCGGCGAGGAGGGCCACGGCATGAAACTCATGTTCCACATGATGAATGCCGCCCGGATCGAGGTCGGTCTCCAGGGCGCCGCCGCCGCCGGGGCGACCCAACAGCAGGCGACGGCCTACGCACATGAGAGGCTCCAGTCACGGAGCTGGAAGGAGATGCGCAACCCCGAGGCGCCGCAGGTGCCCATCATCGAGCACCCCGACGTGCGCCGCATGCTCCTCACATCCAAAGCCTACGTCGAGGCCATGCGGGCGATCCTCCTGCAAACCTCCTATTACCTTGACATGGCACACCTCTCGGAAGGCGAAGAGGCTGAAAAGTACCAGTCCTACGTCGAACTGCTGACCCCCATCTGCAAGGCCTGGTGTTCCGAGTGGGCGGTCCAGGTCACCCACATGTGTCTCCAGGTCTACGGTGGCTACGGCTACACCTGCGAGTACCCGGCCGAACAGTACATGCGCGACTCGGTCATCGCCTGCATCTACGAGGGCACAAACGGTATCCAAGCGTTGGATTTCGTCGCCCGCAAGCTCCCCATGAACGGCGGCAAGCCCATCCGCGAACTCCTCGGCGCCGCCGAAAAGACCTTCAACACCGCCAAATCCGACCCCGAACTGATGGAGCCGGCCTGGATGCTCGCAGCCGCTCTCAAACAGATCGAGACCATCTCCAAGGAACTCACCAAGCGTCCGGATGCAATCCAGATGGTGCTGCTCAACGCCCCCATGCTGCTCGACATGGTCGGCACCGCGATCGCCGCCCACCTGCTCCTCGACCAGGCCATGCTGGCCAAAGGCAAGCTCGCGGCCATCCTCGAGGAACAGGGGGTCGGCACCGATGACAAGAAGGCCTACAAGACCTTCCTCCAGGGTCACGACGAGGCCGCCTTCTATCACAACAAGGTCCAGACCGCGATCCACTTCTGCTACCGCGCGCTGCCCACCGTGGCGGCCAAGGGCGCCGCGATCCGGTCCGGGGAACGGGCACCGTTCTTCGCCATCATGTAACGATTCGTCGGACGAATCGTGGTGGCGGTCGCTTCGCTCCCGCCAAGACATCGCAGATCACACCCCCGCCTCACGGCGGGGGTTTTTCATGAGTCGTGAGTCGTAGCCGTGAGGATGAGCGACTCCTCGGTTTCCGGAGGGCCGTGATGCCTTCGTTGACGGCGGGCGTTGAACCCGGCACGGCGGAATCCCGATGACCCAGGGATTTGCTGGGTCGGCTCGCCAACTGCGCCCTGATCATCACACTCGAGCGCAGGCCGGGGACAACAGCGGGAAGGGGCAGCTGGCAGCGACAGGGTCAGGGGCAGGGACATGGGCAGGGGCACGGGCACGCCAGTGAACCGTACGCCCGCCGTCAGCGATCCTGACCTGCGATGGAGCGAACTACCTGATACCTTCACGAAAAAACGGGGTCCTTCCGGACCCCGCGTCGCATGATTGTCTGTCGCACCCTCCCGGTCCGGTTGGCGGGAGCGTAGCGACCGCCACCGCAATTCGTCCGACGAATTGCTAGGCGATGGTCACATCGTCACAGGTAAACACATCCTGGATGGCGTTGAGAAGCTTGACGCCCTCGGCCATGGGCTTCTGGAAGGCCTTGCGGCCCGAAATCATCCCCATGCCGCCCGCTCGCTTGTTGATCACCGCTGTCGTCACCGCCTGGGCGAGATCGTTGGAACCCGAGGCGCCGCCCGAGTTGATGAGGCCGATGCGGCCCATGTAGCAGTTGGCAACCTGCCAGCGGGTGAGCTCGATGGGGTTGTCCGGCACGAGCTTGTCGTAGACCAGAGGGTGGGTCTTGCCGAACTTCAGCGCGTTGTAGCCGCCGTTGTTGGTCGGCTGCTTCTGCTTGACGATGTCGGCCTCGATGGTGACGCCGAGGTGGTTGGCCTGACCGGTCAAATCCGCGGAGGCGTGGTAGTCGATGCCGTCGTGCTTGAAGGCGGAGTTGCGCAGATAGCACCACAGCACCGTGAACATCCCGAGCTCGTGCGCCTGCTGGAAGGCGTCGGAGATCTCCATGATCTGTCGTCGGCAGTTCTCCGAACCGAAGTAGATGGTCGCCCCGATCCCGGCGGCGCCGAGATTCCACGCCTGCTCCACCGAAGCGAAGAGCGTTTGATCATAGAAGTTGGGGTAGGTCAGGATTTCGTTGTGGTTGATCTTGACCATAAAAGGAATCTTGTGGGCGTACTTCCGCGACATGGCGCCGAGCACGCCGAGGGTGGAGGCGACGGCGTTGCAGCCGCCCTCGATGGCGAGCTTGACGATATTCTCGGGATCGAAGTAGATCGGGTTGGGCGCAAAAGAGGCTGCGCCGGAATGTTCGATGCCCTGATCGACGGGGAGAATCGAAACATAACCTGTGCCGGCTGCGCGCCCGTGGTCGTAAAGCGACTGGAGCGAACGAAGGACCTGCGGGTTGCGATCGGTCTGGGCCATCACGCGGTCGATGAAATCCGAGCCTGGAAGATGGAGCTGGTCCTTGGCGATTCCAGTGCACTGATATTCGAGAAGTGACGTCTGGTCACCGAGAAGTTCTTGAATTCTGTCAATCATGGTCCTACCTCCGTTGATGCCGGAGTATTGTACGCGATCTTGTCGCTCGTTGTGACAGTCGGGTAAAACTCGACGGAGGCTCGCGGTCGGAATCCGGTATTCGTGTACGATTCCGGGCGAGATGAGATCACGTCTGCTTACCGTGACCGCGGTCCTCGCTGCTCTGGCGTCGATCGCGTGGGCCCAGACGGCCTCGGCCGGGCCCCCGTGGCGCTCCGTTCTCTATCCCGAGAATTGGGCGCCGGGAGACCGCGACGAGGAGGGTCGTTTTCTCCACGATTTCTCCTATGCCGGATATCACCGCGGTGAGCAGCCGTTGCCGCTGCAGACCGGCACTTCGAGGGTGGTCATCGATGTCACCGAACCACCGTATTCGGCGGATGCCGGCGGAACATCCGATACCACCAAGGCAATCCAAGAGGCCATCGACTTCGCCGGCAAACACGGTGGCGGGGTGGTCTTCCTCCCCTCCGGAACCTACCGGGTTCGCCCACAGACGCCCGACGACAAGGCCGCGCTGTTCATCGACAGCCCGGGCGTGATCCTGCGAGGGGACGGCCCCGATCGCACCTTTATCTTCAACACCGAGACTTCGATGAGGGAAGAGAAACGTCATCCGCCTGGCTCCAAAAAACGTCCGCGACCGAGACTTCTCCTGGTGGCACAACGTCGGTGAGCCGTCGTATCGTCTGACCGCCGACGTCGATGAAATGGAGACGACGCTCTCCGTCCAGGGTGGCGATTTCGTCCCCGGGGACTGGGTGGTCGTGCGCGCCGATGCGACTCCCGAGTTCATCGCCGACCACAACATGACCGGGATCTGGACGCCCCAGGGTCTGGGCGGCGTGACCTTCTACCGCCAGATCGTCGCGGTGGGCCACGGTACCGTGGTGATCGATATCCCGACCAGATATCCACTCCTGCTCCGCGACAACGCCCGGATCACGCGGACCATCCCGCATATCGACGAGGTCGCCGTCGAAAACCTGTCCATCGGAATGAAAGAGATCACCTACGGCTCCATGGGCGATGACGACTGGGACACCCCCGGGACCGGCGCCTATGAGGCTCATGCGTCGTCGCTCATCGAGGTCAACCATGTGGTCAACGGTTGGATCCGCAACGTCAGCAGCTTTCGTCACTGGGAAAACTACTCACACCACTTCCTCTCCACCGGCATCCGGATTCGATTCGCCCGCTCGATCACCGTCGAAGAGGTCGATCTCCGCCGATCCCAATACCACGGGGCCGGCGGCAATGGATACCACTTTTCGATCCAGGGCAGCGACAACCTCCTGACGAGTTGCTACTCCAGCGATGCCCGCCACAACTACACCACCGCTCTCATCGTCGCCACCGGAAATGTCATTCTCCGATCCACCGCGATCAACGGACGCTTCCCGGTCGATTTCCATATGCATCTCAGCCCCGGAAACCTCATCGATTCGATGGTCCTCGACGAGGATTCCATCGAGGCCGCTGACCGGTTCCACGCCGATCACGGTTTTGGCACCACCCAATCGGTTCTCTGGAACACCCGCGGTGACACCGAGGGATGGCGGGTCGATCTCGGCATCAAGAAACTCATCAGAACCGCTCAGTTCGGCTGGGGCTATGTCATTGGAACCAGCGGCACCGACTACCTCGTCGAAACCCCCGGACACAACCACGCCCTCCCCCATGATCACGTCGAAGGTCGCGGGACAGGCGCCGATCTGGTGCCTCAATCGCTCTACGACTCACAGCTCGATCGCCGGTTGAATCGTCCTCGGCTCCGGGGAGCCGGCAGCGGCCGCCGGCTCCGACCCTGAAGCCCTCGCCTCCCCGGGGAGAAGTCGGCCCTTCAGCCCCGACCGTGGCGTGCGAGGAAGAGAATTCCGAGAAGTGTTCCCTTCAGGATGGTGCTTCCAGCGATCGCGATCCACACCCCTTCAACACCGAATCCGAAGCCGACCAGAATCATCGCGACAGGAACCCGCGCGGCGGTCAAACCCATTTCCACGGCAGCGGGGATCGCCGTCCACTGGGCGCCCGCGAAGGCGGAGATGCAGACCACTTCAATGGCCATGAAGAGCTGACTCATGCCGGCGAAGAGAACATAGGTCGTCCCCGCGGCGACGACCTCGGGATCGGCGTTGAAGACAGCGACCACCTGACCGGGAAACGTCACCAGCACCAGGGTCACCGCTCCAACCGGGAGACAGGTCAAGAAAAGCGTCCGCCAGGTCGCTCGGGCAGCCCTCATCGGGCTTCCGGCGCCAAGGTTCTGTCCAACCAGAGTGGTCGCGGCGGCACCCATCCCCGCGCAGACGAAGTAATTGAGCAACTCGAGCTTGTGGCCGACCCCGAGGGCGGCCACCGCCGGTGTTCCGAAATCGGTGGTGACCTTGGTGAGAAAGATATAGATGACCGAGAAGAAGGCGCCCTCGAGACCGAGTGGGACGCCGACCTTGAGGGCTTTCCACACTTCCCTCCTCGGCGGCCGCAAGAGCTCTTTCACCGCCGGGCGAAGACCCATCCGGCCGAGGAGCACCCAGCCCCGGGCGGCCGAAATGAGCCACGCCGCGACCGTCGCCAGCGCGGCTCCGGCGACGCCGAGAGCGGGGATCGGTCCAAGACCGAAGATGAACACGGGGTCGACAACCAGATTGACCACCGCAGCGATGGTCAGAAGCTTGAGCGGGGTCCGAGCGTCGCCGGTAGCGCGGAAAGCGGCCGACAGCCAACTGAAGACGAAGTAGGCGGGCATCCCGAGGAGAATCACCCAGAGATATCGGATGCCGGCCGTGCTGACATCGCCGGCGGTGCCCATGAACACGAAGACCGCATTTGCGCTTGCCAGCCCGAGGCTGGAGACAGCCGCCGACCCCCAGACCGCCAACGCCTGTCCCGCCGCCGATGATCGTTTGGCGCCCGGCCCGTCATCGGCGCCCACCGCGTTGGCGAGAACCGCGCCGGAGCCGCTGGCCGCTCCCTCGCCCAGGGTCTGGGCCAGCCACATGACAAAGCCAGCGGTCGATGCGGCGGCGATGGCGACAGCGCCGACCCTGCCGAGCCAGAAGGTGTCCACCACGAGAAATCCAGCCTGGAGCAGAGCCGCCAACGCAGCCGGCGCGCCGAGATGGAGAATCGCCCGGTCGATGGAGCCCGAGATCATGAGTTCGCGGTAGCGAAGCACGTCGTTCACGAGCGATGGAGGATAGCAGGCGTCGCAGGTCAAAGCGGAGCTGCAGAGATCCGGCGCCATCGCAGGTTTCGCGGTTCGCTGCTCTCCGACTCAGGTCACAGCAACGCCACCGTGGCCACCAGCGTCGCGAGCATCGTCATAACCAACGCCAGAGCGTAGCCGATGGAGAGCACCCCGAGCTTGAGGGTCGTCACCAGCCGTCCCTGCGCGTAAACACGACGCAGAGCGAGAAAAACGTAGATCAGGATGGTGAGGCCCGCCACGTTGTTGCCGATTCCACTCCCGTCATGGCCCATGGCTCCGATGGAGAGATCGACCAACGCTCCGAGCACGAGAACCAGGAACGCAAAACTATGGAGATGGAGCGAAAACACGAGGTGGGCAACGTATCGCGGTTTCCAGTACATGAGCTGGAGCAGCAGCGCGACGATGGGCACGAGGATGATGAGCGACTTGCTCAACCGGTCGATGAATAAACCGTTAAATCGGTCGGGGTCGTTCTCGGAGAGATCTTCCAATGGGGCGAAGAAGTCGTTGATCCACTCCAGGCCTCCACTCCCGGTCGGAATCGAGGCGTCCAGGGGGCCGTCGAGCGTTTGCGGTTCCGCCGCCCGAGGCGATTCACTCCCGGATGTGCCGATACTGATAATCCCCGGTTCGTTGGTGTGGACGATGGAGTAGCTCGAGAAGGAAAAGACGAGAAAAAAGACCAGGCTGAAAGCGAAGTAGAGCTTGAACGGGTGGACATACCGGGCGCGGCGACCTTCGAGAAACTCGGTAGTGAGCATCCCCGGGCGCCGGATCAACGGCTCCAGGGTCTTCCCGATCCGGGTGTCGAAGGCGACAAGCGTCGAGAGACCCTCGCCCACGACCTCGCGGAACGGACGATCGAGGTCGCGCTGGTGCTGACCGCATTCCGAGCAGAAGGGCCCCCGCAACGAGGCCAGGCAGTTCGGGCAGCGATTGTCGGTTCGCTCAACGTCCATCGAGTGCCGATGATAACTCGGCAGATGACCGCCCCGGAAACGGCAAACCGACGCGCACCATCTCCGGCACGCGTCGGCTTGTCTCCGGCTGAGACCGTCGAAACGGCCTACTTCATTGTGACGTCTTTGAGATACACGGGATCAGTCGGGAACTCGTCGATGGTGAACTTGTTACCGACGTGGTCGAACCTGACCTTGGCTCCGACAAAGAGTCTGCCGACACCCTTCTGCCACTCACCGTCATCGCCCTTGTGGAACTTGAGCAGAACGAAGGAAAGCGGATACTCGGCCAGCTTGGAGCCGTCGGCCGCCTGCGCGTTGGAGCCGAACCCGATGTAGGTGTCGGTGATCAGGATGACCTCTTTGGTATCGTCCCGCACGATCTCGTTGGCGTAGCGCAGGGTCGATTTACGGGGGTCTCTGCCCGGGCCTCGGCCGCCTCTGGGATCGAACCTCGCGAACCCGGTCTCCTCTTGGTCCTTCAGGACTGCCGCGAGTGCGTGGTTGCCCTTGGATTCAAGAACCGTGACCAATTCATCCCGCTCGGCGTCGGTCGACCAGCGATCGACGCGGATATCGAAGATGTCCGACGCTGCGCGTTCGATGTTGATCCTGCTGATCGCCCGAGCCCTGTAGTTCACCTCGGCGTCGTCCGCTGCCGCTGCTCCCACACCCGTCAACGCGGTGAGGGCGAGAGCCAGTACCGCGAGAACCACTCCGAACTGATTTTTTCTCTCTTGAGCACACATAGTATGCCTCCTTAGTTTTTGTTCACTACGCAACTGTAGCGACAATAGTTCTTGATTGAAATACGAGGAAAACCGCCGCGCCGGCGGCGTCGCTGAAAATCGAAGCTAAACTCAAGAAAATGGGGCCGATAGGCCCCATGTCAAAAGTCGTAAAACATGCGGCTGGACTACGTTTTGGCGACCTCGACCTGTTCGGTGAACACGATTCCGAGGCGTTCGAGCTCCGCGATCGCGGGCTCGTAGAATTCCTTCATCACGGGAACGATGACCCCCGGTTGGGTGAACCGACCCTCGAGGATGAACCGGACACCCACCGCTGCTGGCAGACCCACAGTGCGGTTCATGGATGAGTCACCACCCGGAATTCCGAAATCGATCATGGTCGAGGTGATGTGCTCTCTGCGATCCGGGTACTCGGCCATGAAAGTGTGCTGAAGCACCAACATGTCCCGCTCACCAGGTTTGTATGACATCTTCTCGAGCATCCTCGCGGTGAGGATGTCCACCGGAGCATCGGGCCCGGGCAGCGGATCCGAGCCGAACAGCCCGAGCCACACCATCCTGGCGATCTCGGGCCCGTCGGCATCGATCCCGAGATGCGCCGCGACCTTGTTCTTGAGGCCGGTGGGGTCGTCAGCGCCGGCCAGTCGGGCCGTGAGGTCGGCGTAGTTCTTGCCAGCCGAGACCGTCCACGGCGTCCGTGCGACAGCCAACCCAGGCGCGCCACTTGTTTCATTCGACCGACACCAGCCCGGGTTGCGGAGGGTGCCGCGGAACATGACATCCCGCGGGTGGATACCGTAGACCTCCTCGTAGGGCATGGAGTCGCGGTTGGGATAACCCTCGAGCTCGGTGGAAACGCCTTCGAGCTCGACATCGACCTTCCAGACGTGGTCGAAAAGTTCACGGCCGGGCACCTCGACCACTTCGCCGTAGCGTTTGTAGCGCGCGTTGTTGAGTCCGGCGAGGAGCACGCCGCGTGGGCTCCAGGAGAACTTGTAACCGTAGGGATTGTCGTTGGCCTCCGGCGCCGGAAGTCCACCACAGTAGGACTGGAAGGTGGTGATCTCACCGCCCTCGGCGTGGACGCGGTCGATGACCCTCATGGCGGTCATGTGGTCGATGCCGGGGTCGACACCGAGCTCGTTGAGGAGGATGATTCCCTTTTCCTTCGCCTCTTTGTCGAGGGCCATCATCTCGTCCTTGACGTAGGAGGTGGTCACCATGTGCTTGCCCTCGTCGAGGCAGGCCCGCGCCACCTGCGGGTGGTACTGCCAGGGCAGCAGGCTCACCGCCACGTCGTGCTCGGCGACGATCGCCGCGAGCTGGTCGGGATCGGTGGTGATATCGAAGGCCATGGGGGTCCCGTTCGGGTGACCATCGATGATCTCCTCGGCCTTGGAGACCGTACGGCTGGCAACGGTGACGGCGAACCCGTGTTCGAGCAGATAGCGAACGTGGGCGCGCACCACCAGGCCGGCCCCGAAGACGACGACTTTTTTCATGCTGAATCCCCTTTCGCGAACGGTACCGCCGATCTTACAGCGGCTCGATCTTCTCGGTAAATTCGAGACCCTCGGCGCGCAGCCGCGCGAGGATCGAATCGCAGATTTCCGGGCGGCTCGGCAGCAGGCAGCCCCGCAGCTCGATCTCGCCCGTCAACAACATCTCCACCGCAATGGCTGCCGGCATCCCGACGGTCTTTGCCATGGCCGACATCCGCATCGGCTCGCCGTACTCGACCATCGTGAAGGTCTGGCGCTCCGACGCCCGGTCGCTGTCCGGGTACTCGACCTCCATCTCGTGGACGATGATCACCATATCGCGCGATTCGGGCAGCGGCGCCAACCTGGTCTCGAGCAAATGCGACAACATCGCCGCGGCGGTGTCACCGGCGCATCCGGTGGGCTCGTCGTCGAAGAGACCAAGAAACCGGAGATTCTCCATCTGACGGCCGGTGGGGTTGAGCTCGAGGAAGAGGGTGGCCGCGGCTTCCACCCGATCCGGCGGGACCGGGATGGGCAGGAACATCTCCACCACCTCGCGTGGTGATCGATCACCGAGATTCGGGATGTGGATGGTGTCGTTGGTGAGCCCCAGGGTGACCACCTTCGACCAGGTCTCGCAAAAACCAGGATGGCGGAGAGTCCCGCGAATCATGTTGTGGACCCCATTGAGGCCGAAATGCTCGAGATACGAGAGCGAATCGCGGTTCGGATATCCCTCGAGGCGACCGACACCGTCCACGTCCACCGGCCAGGTGTGGAGGAAGAGTCGACTCTGGGGCACGATGCGGATCCTGCCGTCCTGAAGATATTGCGCGCCCGCGCCGCCCGAGGTCGCGACGTTCCACGGATTCCAAGTCACCAGGTACTGCAACGGATTGGAGAGTGAGTCGGGGGCGGGAACACCGCTGCCGAACGAACGAAACGCCCGCACCACCCCACCTGCATCGGCGGTGGCCCGAACCGCTTCGGCGGCCATCATGTGATCGATGCCCGGGTCGAGGCCCATCTCGGCGAGCAGAAGGACTCCCCGCTCGCGCGCCCACGAATCGAGATTTCTCGTCTCGTTTTGGAGATACGAAACCGAGACCATGTGGACCCCGGCCTCGACGCAGAGCCGCGCTACCCTCCCCTGGAAGGCGGGAGCGAGGACATTGACCACCACGTCAGCGGTGCCGATCCACGCCGCCATCTGCTGCTCGTCCGACGCATCGAGGGCGATGGCGCGACCGTTGGGATGGCCGGCAATCCGTGCTTCGGCGAACGCAAGATCGCGATCGGCCACGGTCACCTGCCAGTCGTGGGCGGCGGCGGATTTGAGCAGACGCTGGATGAGATAGGGCGCCGAACGACCGGCTCCGAGGATCAGTATTCTTCGCATCGTTGTGGACCTCGTGAGGGTCAGCGACCGAGCGTCGCGACCATGATGGCCTTGATGGTGTGAAGACGATTCTCCGCCTCGTCGAAGACTCTCGACTGCGGCCCTTCGAAGACCTCGTCCGAGACCTCCCGGATGTCGGGGAACTGTCTGGCGACCTCGGTGTCGAGGTTGTGGAACGCCGGCAGGCAGTGGAGGAAGATCGCTTCCCGTCTCGCAGTCGCCGCCATCATCTCCGGAGTCACTTTGTAAGGTTTCAACAGCGCCGCTCTTTCGGCGATGAGTGCTTCTTCGCCCATGGACGCCCAGACATCGGTGTAGACCGCGTGGGCACCGTCAACGCCCGCAGCCACATCGGCGGTCACCGTGACTTTGCCGCCGGTTCCGGCGCAGATCTCCCGAACGCGGGCGACGAGCCCCTGCTCCGGGTGGAGCGACTCGGGCGCCACGATCCGGACATCCATCCCGACCTTGGCGCAACCCACCATGAGCGAATTGGCCATGTTGTTCCGACCATCGCCGACATAGGCGAGCGCCAGACCCTCGAGGCGGCCGAACTCCTCCTTCACCGTCAAAAGATCGGCGAGGATCTGGGTCGGGTGCCAGGTGTCGGTGAGTCCGTTCCACACGGGCACGCCGGCATATTCGGCCAAGGTCTCCACCGTGTCGTGGGAGAAGCCCCGGAATTCGATCCCGTCAAACATCCGCCCGAGCACCCTCGCGGTGTCCGCAACGGTCTCCTTTTTGCCGAGTTGGATGTCGCCCTTGCCGAGATACTCCGGGTGGGCGCCCTCGTCGATACAGGCGACTGTGAAGGCGCACCGTGTCCGCGTTGACGGCTTTTCGAAAATGAGTGCGATGCTCTTGCCTTCGAGAGTTCGACCGCGGACGCCGGCTCGCTTGTTCGCCTTGAGAGTCGCCGAAAGCTCGAGCAGATCGCGGATTTCAGCTGAGCTGAAATCGATCAGTTTGAGAAAGTGACGACCTCGGAGATTGCCTGCCATGAAAGCCTCCAAACGGGCGATTGTGAATTCCCGCACAGCGTCGGCATCGTACCCCTCAAAAGGTGCTTTGCCAAGCAATTCAGCGCTCGGGTTTGTGTTCTGTTGCGGTCGGCAATACCCCGGGTCGATCACGACGCTTTTCACCTTTCACTGGATTCCGCTGGGATACGGCAGCACGGTCTATCCACGGACCGTGTCGACGACCTGTGTGCTGGCCGCCGTCATCCTGATCGAGCGGGCCAGGCGACCGGTACTCGGATACCTGGCGGAACGACGATCCGCGAACTCGGGGCGTATCCGAGTCTCGCCGATTTGCGGCGTTTGGCTCCCGGCTGCCAACGGGCGGTGCTCTATCGCGATCGATTGGAGGAGGCGCGGAGCTCGAAACCTGGTTGCATCACCACGGCTTCGAGACCGCCGGTGTTTTCGATTGGGGAATGAGCCGATCGGTCGTCGTCTTTCGGCCCGCCGCACCGGAGCGCACCGAGCAGGGAGGTCATTCAGGCGGTTGAGTTTCCCGAGATCCGGTCGACGAGTTCAGGTCCGGCGTCGCCTTTCCCGGCGCCGATCCTCCATCGACTCGGAGGTCCAATTCCCCTCGAGAAGGCGGACGATCGTCTCGTAGCCCTCTCGGTGGATCTGGGAGAAATGGCCCGGGTGGTACGAGTCCACATCGAGAACGCCGATGGCTCTGCCATCCGAGTCGCGAACCGGAACCACGACTTCGGAACGGCTTCGTGAGTCGCAGGCGATGTGGCCGGGAAACGTCTCGACATCTTCCACGACGAGGGTCTCGTTGCGGTCGATCCCCGCCCAGCAAACCCCCATGTGACGCTCGAGGACGAGGCACGCCACCGGGCCCTGATAGGCCTCGACCACCAGGTCTTCGCCACGCAGAAAATAGAACCCGGTCCAGGACACACCGGGCACCTTGTGATGCAGCAGCGCGACCGCCGTCGCCCTGTGCGCCACGGGGTCGTCGGTCTTGGCGATGAGGCCGAGGATCTGCTTTGTGAGTCGGTTGAAAAGGTCTCGAAGTGCGTCGTCGTTCATAACTCCATCCCAGGTGACATCATACCCAAACCGCGCCAGCGTCCGGGGCAGGGTCAGCGGCAGCGGCAGGCACAGCGGCAACAACAGCGACCGGGGCAGCGACAGAGACCGGGACCGAGAGAGCGTCGCCACGAAGTCGAACACCCTGCAAGCCTCGCCTCGCCCACTCTCATTTGCGATGGCTTTGCGGATCTTTGCGATGGGCGCTCTTGGCGAACTTCGCGGTTCAACTGCGATGCTTGCGATGCCTCACGTCCTTTGCGCCTTCGCGGTTCAACCGTGGGACGTGCGATGAAGCAACCGGCGGCGCCCCTACATCTCGTCCGGGATCGGGATCCCGAGAAGCTCCTCGAGCAGCACATGCATCTCATCGACAAAGAGGGTGAAGACCGCTCGGCGGAGCGCCCGCAGCTTCTCATCCTCTTCCGGAACCACCGGGTTCGAGTGGTAGAGGCGATGGAAGAGCTGGGCAAGATTGTGGACGTGTTGCGCGAGGAGCGAGAACTCGAGGTTGGCGACGGCCTGCTCCACCACATCTCGGCGGCGCGCGCACTCCAAGACCAGGCCCCAGAGATCATCGGGGATCTCGATCTCGTCGAGCCGATCGAGTTCATCGACAGTGAACCGCCCCTCCCCGCGCCGCTCCGCCAGCTTGGCGAAGATCTTATCCGCCCGGACCGCCGAGTACTGGAGATACGGCCCGGTGTCGCCCTCGAAGGCCAGGGCCTCGTCGAAGTCGAAGGCGAGGACCCGGTTTCGGGACTGCCGCGCCATGAGATACCGCAGAGCCCCGACGGCGATGGCCCGCGCCCGGCCCGCGACATCCGGCGGGGCGTCGTCACCCGCGAAACGACCGACGACGGCATCTGCGGCGGCAGCGACGAGCACATCGAGGAACTCATCGGCGCGGACGCCGATCCCCCGACGACCCGACATCTCGATATAGGGCTTGGACATCTCCTCGTCGCTGAGACCGAACGATTCGCCGCTGCGCTCCTCGATGACCTTTACCGCCGCCGGGGTCAGCGCCACCATCTCGTAGGCGAAGTGAATCGATGCATCCGCGGCTTCCGGATGGCCGAGCACCCGCACCGCCTCCTTGACCACCTTCTGGGGATAGGACTGACGGACATCGATGACGTTGAAGACCTTGGAAGCCGCACCGTAGCTGTGGCCGTCGAGTCGCTCACCGACGTCGGACGTGGTGGTCGCAAGAAGATGGTCGCCATCTTTGTAGCTCACCGGCGCCGCTGGGCCCGGTTGCCTCCAGCCGGCATATCGACGGTAGCCGAAATCATGCCGTGAACCGTCGCGATCGACGAGCAGACCGAGTTTCCAGAGCTGATAGGCGATGTCTTTTCCGGTGTAGGTCACAGTCCCGTTCGAGCGCACGAGGATCTTGTCCGGGTCATCCATGTCGGCAAACTCGGGGCTCTCAGCGAGGGACATGACCCAGCAGCCTTCGTTTTTTCCCTGGTCTTCGAGCCGGATCGCACCCGCCGCTTTGAGGAGATCGAACGCGCGATTCCAGAACCCGAGGTGGAGGATGTCGGATTCGTGAGGGAGGACATCGTAGCCGACCCCGAGCCGCGCCATGGTGGCGAGGTGACAACGGACGTTGGCGTCGGCCACCGCGCCGGCGAGTCGCGAAACGACTCGTGGCGGACAGTGTTCGCCGGCGATGACCGCACCGCGAAACAATTGGATTGCCTGGTCGAGTTCGAGATCCCCATGACCTGCCTCGATTGCATGCAGGATCTCGGCGCGATGGGCCTTGAAGGCCTCGTCTTCGGCATAGCGCGACGTCACCCGCGGATAGAGGGCCCAACAAAAGTCGTCGAAATCGGTTGTCGAAGCCTCCGGCACACCACCGGGGTCCCGTTCGAGGGCCACGGCCACCATTTCGTCGCGGCGAACGGTCTCGACGCCGAGGGACTGAGCCACTTCGACCTCGGGCAGGAAGAGCATCCCGACGACGATGTCCGCGACCTGGACGCCGGTATCGTCGATATAGTTCTGCGTCTCCACATTGTTCTCGAGGTGGCGGAGGCTCCGGACCAGGACATCGCCGAGGACCGCATTTCGCAGGTGACCGATGTGGGCCGCCTTGTTCGGATTGATGTTGGTGTGCTCCACCACGATCTTGTCCGCTCGATCCGCTCGCTGGCCCGAGTCCTTCCGAAGCGCTCGGGCAAGGACCTCGCGCCGGTCGAGCCAGAGGTTGAGGAACCCGGGGCCGGCGATCTCGACCTCGGCGATCTCGGTCGGCCACTCGGCGCGAGCGGCGACGGCTTCGGCAATCTGCCTCGGGGCCCGTTTGAGCACCTTGGCCAACGGTAGCGCGCCGGGCCAGGCCAGATCGCCCATGTCTCGCTTGGGTGCGACCTCGAGGATCACCTCATCGGGTCGATAATCGAATTCGGCTTCGAGCGCGTCGGCAAGAGCAGCAGCCGCCCGGGTTCGGATATCGTTCAGGGGCATCTCAACTCCTTCATCAGCCAGGAGATTCTATCCCTTTTCACAAACAGGCCTTGCTCGATGCAAAGCCTGCTGGTGAACTGGGCCGGCGCCACGGCGACCGCGGTGCGGGTTTGGCTGTGGCGGCGGCCGGCGACACCGCCGAGACACACCGGGTGCGCTGCGGTTCAGCTCCGAGCACGCCTCAGATTGTCGAGTCGCGCGGCTCAGCGAAAGACGAACGAGATCCCGACTTGGAGCCCGAGCCCGCCGACACTGATGTCTTGCTCGTCGGAGAGGCCATAACTACCCTGAACTTCGGCCCAGCGATAGATGAGCTCGGCCATGAAGTTGATCCCCGTCGGTTTGCCGACCCGAAGACCGGCCAAACCGTAGAGCCCGAGTCCACTGTCAATGCGCATGTTGACAGCGCTGACCTGGGCGTAGCTCAGACCGGCGCCGACATAGGGACGGACCTTGTGGCCGTCATAGAAGAGATAGCGCACGCCGAGATCGAAGACCCGATACTTGACATCAATGTCATCGACCTCGATTCCATCAAACACCGTGGCGCCCTCCACCGTTTGGAACCCGGTGGCAGCGGCGTCGAACATCCAGTGGGTCCCACCGAGGCTGAGACGCGCCCCGAGACCCAACTCCCAGTTGCCGTCCACGACATCTCCGTAGCCGAGGTACAAATCGACGCCTCCGCCGGCAAGAGCGGGACTTGCCAGCACACAGCAAGCTGCCATCATCAGGAACACTCTGCGCATCTTGACCTCCACACGATTCCCGTTTTGGTGATTCTCAGAATACGTTTTCAAGTCCAACCAGTACATTGTAATACACCTTGCGTGGGGCGAAATGTGATCTCGTGAGGTAACTGGTTAGGGGTTAGGGGTTAGGGGTTAGGGGTTAGGGGTTAGGGGTTAGGGGTTAGGCAGAGAGTGTGTCTCACCTTCACTCTCTCACTCTTCACTCTTCACTCTTCACTCTTCACGGCAATGTTCCGACATAGCCGGTCCTCGTCACCGCCTGGTGTCCCTCGACCCTGACCTCGATGGGTCGCCACTTCCGCTGGCCGACCCCCGAGGTGGTGAACGTGAGGATGTACCGGGAGGAAAGCTCGTCAAGGAGGGTCCGTGCGACCTCCGGCATGTCCTCGGCACGCGGGATCCTCCGATAGAGCCCACCGGAACCATCGGCAATCAGGGTGAGAATCTCTTCGTACGAGAGCCCCGTGGAATCGGGTTCCGGAGGCGGTTCGACGCCGAGCACATAGATCGGGGTTTCGAGACCCCGGGCGATCGCGGTGGCTTCGTCGGCGGTGATCAACGAGGCGTTGTCGACGCCATCGGTGAGAAGGATGGCGGCGCGCCGGTGGTGATCGGCCTTTTCCATGGCTTCGGGCACCCTTCGCACCATGTCGTAAAGCGCCGTGGTGCTCCAGGGTTTGATGGTCTCGAGCATTCTCGGCAGTAGATACCAGCCCATGCCGAAGGGAAAACGCTCGACCACCTGATCGTTGCCGAAGGTCCAGAGCGCGAGCTGATCCTCCTGGCGACGTTCAGCGAGAAACGCCATGATCAGGTTGCGGCTGCCGTCGAGCTTGCGGCCGGCCATGGAACCCGATGTGTCGAGAATGAAACCGAGGCTGATGGGGAGATCGTTCTCGAGGTGGAGATCGCGGATCGGCACCGCGTAGCCGTCGACCAAGAGTTGAAATTTCTTCCGGTCAACGCCCTTGACCACCCTCCCCTTGGCGTCGCGAACCGTGACCGGCACGACCACCGCGTCGACATCGACCTGGCTTCCGTATTGAGCCGATGCCCGATGGGTCCAACTCATCGTCCCGACGGCGCATGCAATGGCCACGGCCGCGATAACCACCCGACGCAGCATCTCAGTTCGCCTTCTCTTCGCGGCGGTCTCCAATGAGCGCTTTGCGGACGTCTCGATCACACTCTCGAGCAAAGCGATCACCATAGCCGACGACCACCGGTCCGGTCTCATCGAGATCGAGTCGGATCATACGATGGGTGGGGAGGAAAAAGGTCGACGGAGTGATCAGAGCGTCGCCGCCGCCCCGCTCCTGCGCCAGCCAGTCCTCGACGGATTCGAGATCGAGCCCGCGCAGCACCACCCCGATCTCATCTATCCTGAGCAGAAGCCCCCAGTGTTTCTCCCTCGGGTTGGTGCAGTGAACCACCACCAGCGCCCCAACCTCGATGCTCGGAATCTCGAAATCATCAGTCGGCATGACTCGCCTCGGGGGCTTCGGACAACTCCAAGAGCACGCCGCCGGTCGACTTCGGGTGGACAAAACACACGAGGCAGCCGTGGGCGCCCTCCTGCGGCTCCTCGGAGAGCAGTCGATAACCCTCTTCGGCCAATGAGGCCATCGACGCTCGAATATCCGCGACCCGGACGCAGATGTGGTGCAGCCCGGGGCCCCGATTCTCGAGATGCTTGGCGATGGGTGACGACGGACCGGTCGGCTCGAGCAGTTCGATGCGGGGGTCCGCCCACCGGCAGAAAACCCACCTTCACTCCCTGCTCGGCGACCTCTTCGACACCCTCCAACTCGAGCCCCAGCGCCTCGTAGAATTTCACCCCCTCGGCGAGAGATTCGACGGCGATGCCGATGTGATCCAGTGTTGGTTTGGCCATGTCTCGCTCTCCCTGTTCGTGCTCACCACCGGCGATCTCGTCACTGTCCACAACCTCGACGATCCGTATGGGTGCTCCAACCTTAGGCGGGTGACCGGGGCCACGCAAGGTGGGGGTATCTCAACCGCGGTTCAAGATCTCGCGAGCGATGACCATCCGTTGAATCTCCGAGGTGCCCTCGCCGATGGTGCAGAGCTTGGCGTCCCGCCACGCACGCTCCACCGGGTAGTCGGTGGTATAGCCATAGCCGCCGTGGATCTGTACCGCCTCCTCGCCGACCTTCACCGCGGTCTCCGAAGCATAGACCTTGGCCATGGACGACTCCAGAGTCACGGTCTGACCGCGATCCTTGCGGGTCGCTGCACGCATGGTCAGCAAGCGTGCGGCGTCGACCCCGGTTGCCATATCGGCCAGCTTTGCACGGGTGAGCTGGAACGAGGAAATGGGCTTACCGAACTGCTGTCTCACCTCGGAGTATTCGACGCTCGCGTCGAGGGCGCCGCGAGCGATCCCGAGGGAGAGCGCGGCGATGGAGATCCTTCCTCCATCGAGAACCTTCATGGCCTGGATGAACCCTTCTCCCTCGTTCCCGAGTAGATGGTCGGCCGGCACCCGGCAGTCCTCGAGGATGAGCGACGAGGTGTCCGAACAGCGCATCCCGAGCTTGTCCTCCTTCTTGCCGGGGCCGATACCCGGGCGGTCGAAGGGAACAAAGAAGGCCGAGATCCCGTGGTGTCCGGCCGCCTTGGAGGTGCGCGCCACCACCACCGCGGCCGACCCGACCGTAGCGTGGGTGATGAAGTTTTTCGAACCGTTGAGGATCCACTCGTCGCCATCGCGAACCGCAGTCGTCCGGGTTCCCCCGGCGTCCGATCCGGCCTCGGCCTCGGTCAGACCCCAGGCGCCGATCCACTCGCCGGAGGCGAGCTTGGGCAGGTATCTCGACTTGAGTTCGTCCGAACCGAAGAGATAGAGGTGGTTGCTGCACAGCGAGTTGTGCGCCGCCACCCCGAGACCGACCCCGCCGTCCGCCGCGCCGATCTCCTCGAGAATCAAGACGTACTCGACGTATCCGAGACCCGAACCGCCGAACTCCTCCGGCACCAGGACACCGAGCAGGCCGAGTTCGCCGAGCTGGGCAAAGAGCTCGCTCGGGAAACGCTGCTCGCGATCCCAGACCACCCCGTTGGGCGCGATCTCTCGAGCCGCGAAATCGCGCACCATGTCACGGACAGAGAGTTGATCCTGAGTCAGTTCGAAATCCACACCAACCTCCGGTTCGCCACCTCGATGATCTCGCCCATTCTACGTCAGCCTTGGGGGAAGGTTCGCCGACACCGCTGTGCGCCCGGCGCATCGGCGGCGGCGGTCGAATGGCTGAGGAGAACTGCGGACTAAGGCGGACTCCAGGTTGCGAGATCGACCCCGGTGTAGTAGTGCCGCAGAATCGCGTCGTAGGTCATCCCCGCCCGGGCCAACCCGTAGGCGCCGTTTTGACACAGACCGACCCCGTGCCCCCATCCGCGACCGAGGAAGTGAACCACCCGATTGCCATCGGGAAGAGTCCTCTCGTGCATCTCGAACAGGGTTTCCGGAAGATCGAGGGCCCGGCGAACTTCGAATCCCTCGATGAGCCGACGGTTGCCGCTGCCGTCGATGACAGCCAGGCTCACGACCCGGCCCGAGCCGGCTCGACGGACGATTTCCAAGCGTTCGAGATTCGGCTCTCCAAGGCTCACCTCGAGCTCGTGCCAGGTCCGCTCACGCCGCCAACCGCGCCATGCCGACCGGCGATCGGCGCCTCCGCCTCCATCAGATTGCACAACCACCAGCGCCAGGACCCGCTCGCCGAGACGATAACGCTCGAGGGTGGTTCCCGGCAGAACACGAAGCGCCGAGGCGCCGCCGTAGCTGCCGCCCCAACGCCAGATGAGCGGAAGAGGCTGCGCCAGCGGCTCGGATGCATCGGCCCGTCGTGGGTAGATGGCGGCGCCGTCGGGATGAGGCACGACCTCACCGCTATCGCTCAAGACCAGCCCCTGGAGTTCAAGAACCGCTGCGACGGCCTCGAGAAACCAATCATTGCGCCAGTCCCCGGGAGTCGTCGGCGCCAGCGGAATCTCGAAGACATCCGCAAGTCGAGTCAGACGTTCCGCCCCTTCACCACCGACCAGGGGGCTCGTCTCGTCGAGGCCGCCCGCGGCCATCAGCGCCTCGATCCACGCCGCCAGATCGGGGTCTTTCGGCAGCGGCAAGATCTCTCCACCGCAGAGATTCGCCACCCGGGGAAGGACATCGACCGGAGAACCCTCGTCGCTGCCGAGGCCGAGCGCGCGCCGAGCGAGAAGGCGGCGAAATGCTCCAAGGTCGCCGATCGGTTCAACGGGACCATCGCCGGCGAGGAGAATGGGTCTGTCCCAGGCGCACGCGACACCCGAAAGATAGGAAAACCCGCGCCCCGAGAAGAGCTCGGATGCGTCCTCGGTGTGGCCGCCGCAGGTCGAGGTGTACATGGCGTCGATGGGGCGACCGTCGTGGATGATGATGATCCCGGCGGTCTCCTGGATCGCGCGATCCGACAACGAGTGTTCGGCGCCGGCGCCGTGGTAGGCCTGGCACGCCGGAGTCGCACAGATGTCCCAGCCCTCGTCGTCGTGGTCGCCGAGATGAGCCACGGCATAGGTCCGGGCCGCGACCGCCTGCGCCTTGAGGGCCTCGAGTTCGGGGAACTGGTACGGTCCCATTTCCACCGGCACGACCCCACGGAGATACTCCTCCATCGGGAGCTCGTTGATCACCAACAGCCCCTCTTGACCGATTCTGAGCCGGAAGCTCCCCTCGATACGGCGTCCGCCGACCACCGTCGCCCAGTCACCTGCCGGGGTGAGGACGATCTCCGCCGAGCTCTCGAAGGAACCCCCGGCGCCGGTGATGTGCACCGCCCCGCCGCCGGTGGCGCGGAACGCATCCGCGTAGCCCGCCGCTGCGAGCTCGGCCTTGGCATCAGCAGGCTCATCTGCCGGCCAACGCACACGCACCCTCGTCAGGCCCCCGGAAGCAGGTTCCTGCCGCACCACGGCGCCTCCGCCGAGTCGGTTTTCCAGCTCCCGAGCCACCGCTGCGGCGGCTTCCGGACTCGACCAGGCGCCCACCTGCCAGGCGGCCTCGATCGACGCCTTGATCTCCAACGGACCCCAGAGCCAGATCGCCGCGTCCCCGGCGGAGGCCCGGAAGGCTCGGCCCGGTTGGGGCAGGGTCACCGAAGCGGTTGTCTTCGTGAGGAGCACGCGGATCGGAGCGCCGCCCAGCTCGGACCCGCTCAACTGCGGAATCGGTCCCGTCGGAACCGGGGTCGGGGTCGGGGTCGGCGCCCCGGTCCATTCAGTCGGAACCGGCGTCACAGTGGGCGCCTTCGGTGCCGAGGACGGTGGCGCCGGCGCGGTCGATGCACAGCCCGCCGAGATGGCGAGCAGAATGATCCACGCAATCCTGGTCAATGGTTCAATCCCCCTTCGCGAGCGGCGAGACGTTCGGCGCGATAGTCCCGCCCACGAAGCTCGATCCGGCGGCACATCTCCCACAATCGCGACCGGATCCGCTGCGAAACGCGGTCGGTCAGACTCTCCTCCCCGGTCTTCTTGGGGAAGTCCGAGTAGTTGGTGGTGAAGATGGTCAGTCGATTCTCGAGATAGCGGGTGTTGACCAGGTAGTAGAGAAGATCCATCACCCACGGGGTCGTCTTGCCGGCACCCAGTTCGTCGAGGACCAGGACATCGCACTCGACCAACGGACGGAGGATCTCACGGCTGCTTCCGGAACCGTCGAAGGTCATCTGGATCTCGAGCACCAGCGAGGTGAAGTCGGCGAACCGGCCGTGCACCGGCGGACGCTTCTCACGCAGGATCTGCTGCAGGGCGGCCACCGCGAGGTGGGTCTTGCCGGTGCCCACCGGTCCCATGAGCACCAGGCCCTTGTCGACATTCGGGTAGAGGTCGACGAACTCCTGAACCACGCGCAGCGACTTCCCGAGGGTCGGATCCTCGGGGTTCCACAGCTCGAAGTCATCGAGGGTGCAGTGCCTGTATCGGTCCGGGATTCCGGCGCGGGCCAGAGCCCTATCGCGGAGACGCGCTTCGGCGCACTCGCAGCGCCGCGCCATCTCCACTCCACCCTCCTCGACGAGGATCCATCCGGTTCCGTCGCAGAGCGGGCAGGAGGCTTCTTCGGTGGTTGTCTCGGTCATGGAGGAAGTATAGCCCGGTCAATCCCATGTCCGAGGCAGCGTCAGGATTCAGGGTCAGAGACAGCGTCAGGATTCAGGGGCAGGGACAGGTTTCAGCGACAGCGGCAGGAATCAGCGACAGTCAACAGCGATCAGCGACAGTCAACAGCGATCAGCGCCGAATACGCCCTCCTGGACCCGATGTTCATGGTCACCTCCGGGTCGTTCAGAAGGAAACGAGTAGTCGATGGGATCTCCGGAGTCAAGGGGTGAAATGCATCGCCCGCGGCGGGCGGCCCCTTGACCCCGGAGAGCCCATCGACTGGGGGAGATGCATGAACGACCCGGAGGTGACCATGAACAACGCGCTGCCGAAGAACAACCTCATCGCCACCGAGAAGGCGATCGTTGCAGCGACCGCGGCAATCTCGCTCGTGAAGCGAGTCCCCGCCCCGCTCAAGTCGATCGCGGATCAATTGGTCCGCTCAGCTTCCTCGGTGCCGGCAAACCTCTCAGAAGGCCACGGACGATCCGGGAGGGATCGAATCCACCACTGGCGCATCGCGTACGCATCAGCGAAAGAAGTCGACACCCGACCTTCGCCTCCTTCTTGCCGTCGGCGCCGTCAACCAGTCAGGCACCAAGTCCTCACTCAACCTCTTCGACGAAGTGCGAGCCAGTCGACTTGGAGGTTGCTCAACCGCAAGATGTTGATTCACCAACCCGGTGCTGCCCCTAGCGAGCGGAAAACCGCGCCCCACAGGGGTGCCGGGTTTGACATTGTGCCGGAACGACCACCCGGCTTCGCGGCGCTCCCCGCACAATGTCTTACCGGGCTCCCTCGGGGAGCGCCTCGAGGCCAGTTCTCCCGGCGACGAGGCAGGCCGCCGGCGTCCCAGAAGGCCGGCGACGAAAGGACCGTGTAACCTCGAGCGTGCGGCCGGGCCGGACTGAAAGCACCACGGTCTAAAACCCCGACCCGGGCTCTTGGAGAAACTCGATCTCTTCCGCCGTCGACTCCCTGCCGAGGATAGCGTTCCGGTGCGGGAACCGACCGAATCTGTCGATGATCGTCTTGTGGCGGATGGCGAAATCGAGATAGCCATCAAAGGACTCTCTCCATTGATCGGGCACCTCAGCCGCGAGCTTCTTGTAGAGTTCGATGCTCCGCTCCTGGTCCTTTCCGTCTTCGGAGTGCTCGAAGGGAAGATAGAAGAAGACCCTCTCGATGGGCCGCAGAAGCCGGTCGGCGCCGGATTCGAGCCCTTTGGCGGCGACCCGGCGGGCCTTGTCGTCCTGGGCGAAGGCCGCCTGAGTATCCCGGTGGATGACCCGCGGCATCTGATCGAGCAGGAGGATCAGCGCCAACCGGCCTCTCGGAGATCCCGTCCAATGGTCGAGAGTGCCTGCTGCGGCCGCCGAAGCCGCCTGACCGAATCGGCCTGCGATGAGATCATCGGTCGCGGCGCTCTTCCCCCACCACAGGGCGGCCTGAGCCCGTCCCACCTCGACATCATCGGTGGCGTCGCCGAACCAGAATCCGAGCAGTTGGTCGCGGATCTTTTCCATGGGCCACTCCTCCCATTGCACAAACCGGGCAGTCGGGTTGGAGATTCCACGTTACGATAGCCGACCATGCGGGTCCTGCATATCCTCTCCCAACGGCCATCCTTGACGGGAAGTGGAATCACCCTCGATGCCATCGTCCGTCACGCATCGGCCGCCGGCTGGGAACAGCGGGTGGTGGTGGGCGTGCCGGCGGGAGGTTCGCGGCCCGAGGTGGGTGGGCTCGATCCCGACAAAATTCAGTCATTGATTTTCGGCAGCGCCGGGCTGCCGTTCCACCTGCCGGGGATGAGCGATGTCATGCCCTACCCGAGCACCGTCTTCAGCACCATGAGCGACCGGGAACTCGAGATCTACCGATCGGAGTGGCGGGCGCATCTTCGGGGCGTGATCGACGACTTCAAACCCCACATCATCCACTCCCATCATGTGTGGATCGTGTCCTCGCTGCTCAAAGACCTCGCCCCCAACACCCCCGTCGTCACCCACTGCCACGCCACCGGCCTGAGGCAGATGGAGCTGGTTCCCGCGCTCGCCGAAGGGGTTCGTTCCGATTGCGCCCGCAACGACGCCTTTGTCGTGCTTCACCAGGGCCACGCCGACGAACTCGGGCGGCGGCTCGGGATCGGCGGCGACAGAATCCACATCGTCGGGGCAGGCTACCGCGACGACCTCTTCCACGCTCGCGGACGCGATGACCACCAAGCGCCGGCGCTGCTCTACATCGGCAAGCTCAGTGGCGCCAAGGGCTTGCCGTGGCTCCTCGATGCGTTTGAGGGTTTGGCAGTAACCCACCCGGATCTTCAGCTCCATATTGCCGGCAGCGGTTCCGGCGCCGAGACCGACGCCCTGAGGAATCGAATGACGAACATGGCGCCGCGAGTCGAGCTCCACGGCCAACTTCCGCAACACGAACTTGCCACCCTCATGCGTCGGACATCGGTGTGCGTATTACCGTCGTTTTACGAGGGGCTCCCGCTGGTGCTCGTCGAGGCCCTCGCCTGCGGCTGCCGGCTTGTCGCCACCGATCTTCCCGGCGTCGTCAACGAACTCGAGCCCCGGATAGGCGACGCCCTTGAACTCGTCGAGCTCCCTGCGATGGCGGGAGTCGATACCCCCATCGAGGCCGAACTCCCCGCCTTTGTCGATCGCCTCGAAGCCGGTCTCCGACGGGCTCTCGCCGCCCCGCGCCTCGGCGATCCGGCCTCGACCATGCCTGAAGCCCTCGCGACCTTCGCCTGGGGTGCGGTCTTCGAACGCGTCGAACACGTTTGGCGCAGTGAGATCGCCCGGGCAGGCGGACAATGAAACTGCAAAGACACTCAAGTTGCAAAGCACCGAGAAAAACTCATTGCTGTTAGCTTTTTGAACGGACGTGCCGTCTTTGGCATTGTTCGGGTGACGAGCCACGAATCCCCCACATACGACCAATCCGAACAATCCGAACAATGCTAAAGGGGGCACTCTCGGTCACCGGCGATGAAGGCACCGGGCTCGGCGGCATCTGAGCATGATTCTCTCGTAGCCCGAGCCGTGAGGATGCCAGGCACGCAACTTTGGGCGCGGCGCCCAAAGCTGGAGCCGGGCACCTCCGGTGGATCGACGCCTGAGTCGCCCGCTGACGCCCGAGTTCGCGTTGCCTACGCAAAAACTGCGATGGCATTGCGTCCCTTGCGCCCTTGCGGTTCAATCCGCGCGATCTCGCCTTAGACCGGGTTCGGCATCTCGATGTACTCGACCTCGAGTCCGCGCCGCTCGGTCAGCCACCGGCCAAGGGCTTGGACGCCGAACCGCTCGGTGGCGTAGTGCCCCGCGGCGATGTAGTGGACCCCATCCTCGGCGGCCTGGTGGAGGACCCATTCCGTCGCCTCACCGGTGATGTAGGCATCGAGGCCCGCCGCCACCGCCTGGTTGTACTCGCGCTCCGCGGCCCCGGTGACGATCCCCACCGATGAGATCATTCGCCGGTTGCCCTCGAAGACCTGCGGCTCGCGATCGGTGACCTCGGCCACGGCCGAGAAGAACTCGACGGCTTCCACCGGCTCGGAAAAGACACCGCAGACCCCGGCCGACGCACCCTGGTGTTCGGCGAACGGTTCGAGTTCGGAGAGTCCGAGGCGCCGGGCGAGCTGAGCGGCGTTCCCCAGCTCCATGTGCCGGTCGAGGGGGAGGTGATACGCGATGAGTGAGACGTCATTGGCGAGCAGAAGCCGGACCCTCTCGCGAAAGGACCCGATCAGCCGCGGGGGCTCGCTGCCGTTCCACAGAAGACCATGGTGGACGATGACGGCGTCGGCGCCGTGGTCGACGGCCCGGGTGAACAACGCCCGCGATGCCGAGACCGCAGTCACGACCCGCTGCACATCGCTCGAGCCCTCGACCTGCAACCCGTTGGGACAGTAGTCCTGCACGGCATCCGCATCCAGAAGATCATCGAGATCCGCGACGAGTTGGTGAAGATCCATGACCAAATAGTACCGCAGTAGCAAACGGTGTATGGTGGAAAGGCCGTGCGAATCGCATCCACTCTGACGACGATCGGCGCACTCGCCGTCGCGAGCCTCCCGGTGGTCTCCTGCACACCGGAAAAGCCGTCCGAGGAACGGGAGTTCCGAGTCCGTCTTCTCACCTCGGTCGCCTTGAGCGGACGCTGGGAGAAAGCAGCCGAACGGGGTCTCGGGCTCATCGCGGCGGAACTCGACGCCGATATTGCCCGATCCCGCGCCACAGGCACGACCGACCAGCGCTCTCGTCTCCGGGCCATGGCCCAGGACAGGGTCGATCTCGTCTTCTGTGTCGGCCCGGATGTCGAGTCTCTGGTCTACACCGAAGCCGCCGCCTTTCCCGACACCGATTTCGTCATCATTCCCGGAGAAATCCACAGCGCCAACGTCGGCAGCGTGACCTTCACCCCCGAAGAGGCCGGATACCTTGCCGGAGTGGTGGCGGCCGCCCTGACCGAGGGGACCGACATCGGTCTGCTCCGCGGCGCCGGGCGGCCCTGGCTGGAACTCCTCGAGGCCGGTTTCACCGCGGGTTTCCGGTCGATCCACCCCGCCGCCGAAGCCATCGCGGTGGAAGGAGTGGAAGGCCCGTGGCAGCTGACCGCCGCCGGGGTAAAGGTCGCCCTCTACGCCACCGATCGGGTCGATCCCCAGATCCTCGCGTCAGCCCACGACGCGGGACTCTACCTGGTCGGCACCGATCCCACTCTGCTCGATTCCGAACCGGACTTTGTCATCGCCGCCGTGGAAATCGATGTCGCCGAGGCGATGCTTCGAATCGCGCGGGAGGTCCACGATCTCAGCTTCAGCGGCAAGGTCTACGCCTTCGACCTCGGATCCGGAGTCATCGATGTCAAGCTCAATCCCAGCTTCGCCTCACCGGGCCGCGACACCGATCTCCGCGAGACCCTGGAGCGGGCCCGTTCCGAGATCACCGCCGGTTGGGTCGAGATCGAAGAGCTCGGGATCGGGCGATAGCGCAACCGACCCGGCCGGGGTTGCTATCCTTCACCAACCTCGGAGGTGTTCACCATGAAAGTTGTCATCTATCACAACCCCGGTTGATCGAAATCTCGGCAGGCGCTGCAGTTGCTGCGCGAGAAGGGCATCGAACCCGAGATCATCAAATACCTCGAGTCGCCGCCTGATGCGACCACCATCGACGAGCTGCTCTCTCAGCTCGGGATGGAACCACGCGATCTCATGCGGAAGAAAGAAAAGGACTACAAGGAACTCGGTCTTGCGGATGCCACGCTGAGTCGCACGAAACTCATCGCGGCCATGGCCTCGCACCCACGGCTCATCGAACGCCCCATTGTCGTTTCGGAAAAGGGAACCGTCCTCGGACGACCGACCGAAAAGATCCTCGAGATCCTCTAAGTCCTGCCGGTTTCTATTGCGGATCGGGGGACGCGGGGCAGCGTCCGGGGCAGGCATCGCCATCTCGCTCGTGATGCACGTACCAGCTTCATTGAAGAACCTCGCGGACCAGGTCATCCGATCAGCTTCGTCCGTTCCGGCGAGTCTTGACCTGCGATGCATTGTGGGGGCGAGCATCCCTGCTTGCCCTTCAGACACGCCCCGGTCGGGAACACGCCACCACGAAGTCTGACACCTTCCACGCCCCGCCTCGCCCATTCTCAACTGCGATGGCTTAGCGTTCTTTGCGATGGATGCTCTTGGCGACCTTTGCGGTTCCTCCGTGCGATGGATGCGATGCCTTGCGGCCTGCAGCCTGCGGCCGCATACGCTAAACTCCTGCGATGCCAGAAACAGGCCGTGGGCCGACTCCGCGAAATCAGTATTCGTTTTCCCGAATCAAGGGCTTCCACCAGTGTCCGCTCCGCTACCGCTATCGCTATCTGAAGGGGCTCAAGGAAGCCTTCCGGTCCATCGAGTCGTATCTCGGTAACGTCGTTCACGATGTCTTGGAGTGGATTTACGAAGAGCGCGAAAAACGGGAGAGTCCATCCCTCGACGCCGCCCTCAAGTTGTTGGCCGATCGCTGGACCGACGGACTCAACGATGAAATCGCGGTCATCCGCTGCAGCGACCACGCCGATGCCTATCTCGTCACGGGCCGTGAGATGCTCGAGAGGTTCTACCGCGGCACCTTCAGTAAGGACCGGTCGACGACGATCGCCCTCGAGCAACGACTGAACTACAAACTCGCTGACGACATCGTCTTCACGGGTTTCGCCGACCGGATCGGTCGGACCGAGAACGGCCGGCTCTTTGTCGTCGACTACAAGACATCCAAGAAGGAAGGCGACAATTCCGAGTTTTCGGAAGGGCTCCAGGCGCCCCTCTACGCGGCATGCGCCATGAGAAACATCGACGAGACAGAAGCCCTTGCGGGTTATCACTATCTCCGACACGAGAGCACCCGCTGGCAAGCCGTTGATGGAGCGCGGGCGAGCGAACTGCTCGACCGTTTTCACCAGCTTGCCGTGGAGGTCAAGTCGGCAACCGAGTTTGAACCTCGACCGGGCATCCTCTGCGCCTGGTGCGGATTCAACGTTATCTGCCCGGCCGCCGATGTCCCGGTCGCACTCTCCGGCGGTCTTGAAAAGGCCCGCGAGATCAGTGATCGCAGTCCTTCCCTGTTCGGAACCGAGTCTTAATTCAGATCCAATCTCCGCTGTGGTCTTCGCGATCGGTTGGCGTACAATGTGCGGAATCTCGCAAACCTGGAGGAACAGATGGCATTCGAACTCCCGCAACTCCCCTTTGGCCCCGCCGACCTCGAACCTTTTTTGTCCGCCGAAACCCTTGAATACCACCACGGCAAACACCACAAGGCCTATGTCGACAATCTCAACAAGCTGACGGCCGGGACGCCTCAGGAGGGCGCCTCCCTGGAAGACCTCATCAAGACCGCCGATGGGGGCGTCTTCAACAACGCCGCCCAGGTCTGGAACCACACCTTCTACTGGAACTGCCTCAAGGGTGGCGGAGGGTCCGCTCCCAGCGCCGCGTTCGCAACCAAGTTGGCGGATGCGTTCGGCGGATTCGATGCTTTCTGCGAGCAATTCAACCAGGCCGCCGTGGCCCGATTCGGCTCGGGGTGGGCGTGGCTGGTGGAGAACGCCGATGGCTCTCTGGCCATCACGACCACCGCAAACGCCGAGAATCCCATGCGCGACGGAGCCAACCCGCTTCTGACCTGCGATGTCTGGGAGCACGCCTACTACATCGACTTCAGAAACGCCCGTCCCAAGTACCTCCAGGATTTCTGGGGTTATGTGAATTGGGAGTTCGTGGAGGGGAATCTCTAGGGTTGTTCTTAATTCTCAATTTTGAATTCTTAATTTTTTAATTGCCGTCACACAGCACCGGTTGCGATGGTGCGATGGAATTAAGAATTCAAAATTAAGAATTGAGAATTGATGATGCGTTCTCGTCCGCCCACCGACGATATGCGTCGTATCCCGCGGCGATGATCTCGTCGGCCCGGTGAAAATCGAACCAGCCGAAACGGCCGACCTGCGGCTCGATCATGGGCACATCGATCCGACTGCAGGTGGCGAGGCGGTGCTGCATGATGTGGAAGGAACGGAAGACCGACTCCCAGCGTGACACCCGCGCGCTGACTTCACTGTCGAGCCTGGTCGGCCCGTTGACGACGGAGCCAAGCCTCGACGCGACGAAACGCCGATGGCAACTCCACAAGAATCGGCATCGTGGTCATGATGGCCCCGCCCCACTCCTCGGCGGGTCGGCAGGCGAACCACGTTGACGGCGAGTACCGTGCCCACCCCCATGGCGGTGGCGGCGGTCACCGGGACGGGTTCGACCACCGCCCCGTCCACCAGCCGGCGACCGTCGAGATGGCGCGACGGGAGAATGCCGGGGATGGAGGACGAGGCGCAGACCGCTTCGGCGAGATCGCCGGTATCGAGGACGACCATCTCGCCGGTGTCGAGATCGGCGCAGACCGCGGCGTATGCGATCTCCAGGTCTTCGATGAGGATGCCGCCGAAGCTCTCGCGCAACATGTCATGGAACGCGGCGCCGCTGACCGATGTCACCATGATCCGGCCGAGTCGGGCCCAATCGATGGCTCGGAAGAGCCCCTCCATCTCGGCGGCGCTCAGACCCTTGAGCCGCCATCGCGCCGATGATGGATCCCATGGATGTTCCGGCGATGGCGGCGACCTCCAGACCATCCTCTTCCACACCTCGAAGAACACCGATGTGCGCAAGTCCCTTGGCCGCGCCACCTCCCAACGCGAGCGTGATTGCACGATCCTCCATGGGCCCACGCTAGTTGCGGAATGGTGCGAGGTCAAGAAAAGACCCCGGTGGATTCCGGGGTCTTCTCGTGCCGAGTCGTGAATTGGGAAGAGTCGGATGATCAGGAGTCCTATGCGGTCGCGACCTTGATCTTGACCGAACGCGGCTTGGACTCGTCGCGCTTGGGGAGCGTGAGAGTCATCTCGCCGTTGACGAAGCGAGCCTCGATCTTCTTGGTATCAACCGAGTTCGGAACCGAGAAGCTGCGCTCGAATTTGCCATAGGACCGCTCGACCCGGTGGTAGGTCTCGCCGTCGGCGACCTCCTCGAGGGTGCGCTCGCCCTTGAGGGTGAGCACGCCGTTGTCGATGGTGACCTCGACATCCTCGGCCTTGAGACCGGGGAGATCGGCGGAGATGACGATGCCTTCTTCTCTCTCGAGGATGTTGACGGCGGGCGTCCACGCGCAGGCCGCGGTCTCTTCCTCCATCTTACGAATGGAATGGCCCATGAACTCGTTGAAGAGTCGGTCCATGCCAGTGTTCCAGTTGACGGGACGGTTGATGGGCTGCCAACGAATCATGTTTCTCATTGTGAGTGCCTCCTTATCAATTTCACACGCAAGCACAATGTAATACCTGAGTCTTACTCTTGTCAAGTACCAAATTCAAATTTTTTAGTGTTCCGTTATAAGATTTTCATAAACTCAACATTCTTATCGTCTTACAACCAAGTCGATGTCGAACGGGGTGCCATCTTTTGCATTGTTCGGGTGCGAAAAACCGATCCTCGGCATAAATGCTGAGCCCGAACAATGCTCAAGGTGGCTCCCTCGGCCACTACCGTCGGGATAACTCGTCACGTGCGTTGAGGGATCGTGTGCTCGGTCACGGGTTCTGAACGGCCCCGGCCTTCTCGGGCCGCCCCTGGCGACCCAGCGTCGCCCGAGCAGCGTGGTCATACAAGGAAAACCGGAAAGACAGTGACCACGCTGCTCGAGCGCCGGCGGCCTCCTTCCGAGCTTCAACGGCCGGTCATCAGCGTTGTACCCGTGGAGTGCCCGGTATGACAATGTGCGGGAGGGGATACGGAGCCGGAAAGCTCGTGAGGCACATTGTCAAACCCCGCACGTCCCGGTGAGCAGTGTCTTCCGCGTTCTTTCATCATGACGCTCTCGGGAGGAGGAGACGCCAGGTGAGGGCTCGGACTACGTCGAAGAGCCGGATGGCGGATACTGACGCTGTCCCCGTCGCCTGTCGCTGCCCCTGCTGCTGTCGCTGTCGCTGTCGCCGGGAGAGTATGATTACACGATGGCATCAACCGAAATTCGATCCTCCGGGCACGGCTTCGGCACCGCGCCGGTCTTCCTGGCGGCCATCAGCACCATCCTCGGCGCAGTCCTTTTCCTGCGCTTCGGTTACGCGGTCGCAAACGTCGGCCTGCTCGGGGCATTCCTCATCATCCTCATCGGCCACGCCGTCACCATCCCCACCGCCCTCGCCATCTCCGAGATCGCCACCAACCGCCGAGTCGAGGGCGGCGGCGAGTACTTCATCATCTCGCGCTCGTTCGGAACCACCATCGGCGCGACCATCGGCGTCGCTCTCTACCTGTCCCAGTCGATCTCCGTCGCCTTCTACTCCATCGCCTTCGCCGAGGCCTTCCAGCCGCTCGCGCCGTTGGATCGAGAACCTGACCGGGTTGGTCTTCGACCCGCGCATGGTCTCGCTGCCGTTTGTCGTGTTGCTCCTATCTCTGATGATCCTACGCGGCGCCGACGCCGGGGTCATCGGGCTCTACATCATCGCCGCGGTGCTCGCCGCCTCGCTGCTGCTGTTCTTTCTCGGGCCCCCGATGGAGGACGCGCCGCCAGGGATCTCGCTGACGGCGAAAGTCGCCGGCGCCGACGGCTTCTTCGTGGTATTCGCCATCGTCTTTCCGGCCTTCACGGGGATGACCGCGGGGGTCGGACTGTCAGGGGATCTCGCCAATCCGCGGAAATCAATCCCCCTCGGGACTCTGTCCGCGACCCTCGCCGGCATGGTGGTCTACGTCCTGATCGTCGTCAAGCTCGCCGCCTCCGCGTCTCCCGAGTCGATGGCTGCGGACCAACTCATCATGGGCCGGATCGCCCTTTGGGGACCGATCATCCCCATCGGCCTCGCCTGCGCCACGATCTCGTCAGCCGTCGGTTCGGTGCTGGTGGCCCCACGGACCCTCCAGGCCATCGCCAACGACCGGGTGGTTCGCTGGCGTTCCATCACCGATTTCCTCGGTCGCGGCACGGGCAGCGCCAACGAACCGCGCAACGCCACCATCATCACCGGCATCATCGCCATCACCTTCGTCGCCGCGGGCAATGTCGACTTTGTCGCCCGGATCATCTCGATGTTCTTCATGGTCACCTACGGATCCCTCTGCGCCATCTCCTTCCTCGAACACTTCGCGGCCCGGCCGAGCTATCGTCCGACCTTCCACTCGCGCTGGTACCTGAGCCTTCTCGGCGCCGTCGGTTGTCTGCTGCTCATGTTCCAGATGGACCCGTTTTTCGCGCTGCTGGCGATCGTCGCCATCGCGATTCTGTACCGTTTCATTCGAGCCTCGAGGACCGCCGACGGCGACGATCTCGGGGCGATCTTCCGGGCGGTGATGGTCCAGGCCACCCGCCAGATGCAGATCGGACTCCAGAGCATGGGGTCCGAGTCGGCGGCGGATCAGTGGCGGCCGAGCATCATCATGGTTGACGGCCGGACCTTCGATCGCGCTTCGCCGCTCCAGCTGATGGCCTGGTTGTGCCACCGCCACGCCGTCGGGACCTATCTCCATTACATCTCCGGGCTCCTCAATCCGGAGACGTTCAACGAGTCAACGAAGATCATGAAGAAACTGGTCAAACTGGCGCACGATCGGGCGGGTGGGGTGTTTGTCGACACGATCATCAGCCCGTCGATGAATTCGGCCCTTGCCCAGAGCCTCCAGGTGCCCGGGATCTCGGGCATGGAGAACAACGTCGTTCTCTTTGAGTTTTCCAAACACGACCCGCCCGAGGTCCTCCAAGAGGTCCAGGACGGCAGTCTCTTCGCCGCCGCGACCGAGATGGACATTCTGGTGCTGCGCCACAGTGATGTCTTCTTCGGCAACCGCGATCGGATCCACATCTGGCTCACCTGGCACGATTACAAGAACGCGAGCCTGATGATCCTCCTCGCGTACATCCTGCTCGGCCATCCCGATTGGAATCATGCCGAGATTGAGATCCTGGTCGCCGCGCCCGAGGAGCGTGCCGCCGGCGAGGAAGCCAAGATTGAAGAGACGCTGGCCACCGGACGGATTCCGGTCAGCCCGCGCAACGTCCGGGTCTTCCCGACCGACGCCAAGGTCGACTTCAGGCAACTGGTAGCCGAGCACTCGACGACGGCCGATCTCGTGATCCTCGGATTCACCATGCCGCGATTGACCTCCAGGGGCGCCGAACTGCTCCAGCGCCATCCCGAGCTGCAGGATGTGCTCTTCGTCTGCGCCGACACCAGGATGACCATCGACTGAGTCAGTTCTCAATTTTGAATTTTCAGTTCTTAATTATCATCGCAAATGCCCTGACAGCACTTGCGTCTAGTGCAGATGTGACGTTGCGATCAATCATCTGCATCATTCATCATTCATACAACTCAAAAACTGGATGGATTCGATTCTCGAATCCGTCCTTGATATGATGAGAGGCTATGACTCGCGACCCTCATCATGCCGGTTCTTCATCGAAGCCGGCCGGACTCTTCCACATCAAGAGCGGTCAAATTCTGGGCGATCTTCCCCGCGGGACCGCCGAACGCGGCTACCACCTCTACCAGGAACGGCGGGTCATCCGTATCGTCTGGACCGGCGACGGACTCGAATCCGAGATTTCGCAACCGGTCTGCAACGTCCGCATCACCGACACCGGAGGCCCGTTCACCGGCTGCCGATGTACGGCGTGCGATGATCAGGACGGACCGTGCGCACACGCCGTCGCCACCCTTCTCCAGTGGCTCGATGTCCGGCCTACCATGCAACGCCTCGGCCCCGGCGCTGCCTGGCGGGCCAATTCCCGCCACCCGTTCATCGCCCCCGGCCGGGCGACCGCGGAGCGCCTCGACCTCAGCCACCTCACCGGTCACGATCTTCGTTCCGCCCTCGAACTCCAACTCTCCCTGCAGAAGACCGGCGCCGCCACCGCCCGCGTCTCGGGCAACGAGGTCGAAATCCACATCATCCTGCCCTCCGGCGGCCGCCGCGTGGTGGTTTTCAGCGCCACCCTGCTGCCGTCCGCCCTGCCGCTGCTCCGGTCGCTGCCGGGGATCAAACTCTCCGGCGATCTCACCAACCTCGAGCTCTCCGAGGCTCGACTTCACCCGGTTCTCATCTCATCGTGGAATGAAACCGGCATCACCCTCGAACCCGGTTATCGTCTCGGCACCGGCAAGGTCCTGCGCGGCTCGGCTCTGGAAGGCCACATCTTCGGCCGCTGGGCGCGGATCGCAAATCACCTCTGCCGCGTCCTCGATCCGGCGACACCGCTGGTTCCATTCCACCGTCGCGGAAAACAGGTTCTCAATGGCAACGACGCGCTCCGTTTCCTCAACCTCGATCACCCCCAGCTGCTGCAGCACCCGTGGTATCTCCCCCAGGGACAACTCGCCACATTCAGACAGCCCGTCGCGCCCAAACCGGTCTCGCTCGAGGCCGAGCTGACACCCAACGGCAGGGTCCGCATCCGACCGATGTTCAAGGCCGCTGGCGCCGACCTCGATTGGGCACAAGGGCTACGAACTCCTCGACCAGGGCTTCACCCGGATTGGCGAGGCCATTGTTCGGGCGCCCGATCTCGATCTCTTCGAGGAGGCCGGTTTCAGGCTGCCCAAGAGGGCACAAATCAAGGGACTGCTGGGCACGAGGATCGCCTTGATCCGGCTGGTCTGCCGAGACCGGTCTCCCGATCACCGGCGGCGACGACGGTCTCACCTCGCTCGCAGATCTCCTCCAGGGCCGGTCGGCGCCCGAGTGTCCCGACCCACCCGGTCTCAGGTCCCGCCTCCGCCCGTACCAGCGCGAAGGCGTGGCGTGGCTGTGGAATCGCTATCTCGCTGGAATCGGGGCGCTCCTCGCCGACGACATGGGGCTCGGGAAGACCCACCAGGTCATGGGCTTGCTCTGCCTGGTCCACCAGATCCGACGATCCGAGGGGCTCCTGGTGGTCTGCCCCCGAGGGGTCCTCGAACACTGGCACACCCTGCTTCGCCGGTACGCCCCCGATCTCGATGTCCATCTCTACCACGGGCCGGGCCGGTCGCTGGAGGGGATCGACGGCGGAGTGGTGGTGCTCACCACCTACGACATTCTCTTTCGTTCGGCTGACGAGCTTCAGGATCGGATCTGGGAAGTGGCGGTCTTCGACGAAGCCCAGCGCATCAAGAACTCCCGGACCAAGGCCGCCCGAGCGGCCCGGAAGATCCCCGCAGTCTTTCGAATCGCGCTCTCGGGCACCCCGCTCGGAGAATCGCCTGACCGAACTCTGGTCGGTGGTCGATCTCATCCTCCCCGGTTATCTCGGGTCGGAACGAGACTTCCGGGCAAAACACCGCAACCCGACCCACCACCAGCTCCATCTTCTTCGCCGGCGACTCTCGGTTCTCACTCTGAGGAGGATCAAGGACCAGGTCCTCGCCGATCTTCCCGACAAGGTCGAGGACATCCGGTTCTGTCGGATGGCCCGCAAACAGCGTGAACTCTATGAGTCGATCCGCGAATTGGGATCGCAGGAGATCGCGAACCGGCTCCGCGGACCCCACCTCCACCGTCCCCTACATCCACATCTTCGCGCTCCTCACGCGTCTCAAACAGGTCTGCGACCATCCGGCTCTCGTCGACGAGAGCCTCTCGGCAAGCGCATACTCGGGAAAGATCGATGTTTTGGATCAGATTCTCGACGAGGCCCTCGCCGGGGATTGCAGCGTCGTCGTCTTTTCGCAGTACGTCACCATGATCAATTACCTCTCGGCCTACCTGGAGAAACGGCGGATCCCGCACCTCAAACTCACGGGTTCAACCGGAGACCGGGGACGCGTCGTCCGTCGCTTCAACTCGGAACAGCACGAGCGCGTCCTGCTCGCGAGTCTGCTTGCGGGCGGGGTCGGGATCGATCTCACCGGCGCGTCGGTGGTCATCCACTACGACCGGTGGTGGAATCCGGCCAAGGAGAATCAGGCGACCGACCGCGTCCATCGCATCGGCCAGAAGAAGTTCGTCCAGGTCTTCAAGTTGGTCACGCGCGACTCCGTCGAGGAGCGCATCGACGACCTCATCCGATCCAAACTCGAGCTCATGGAGACCGTCGTCACCCCGACCGAAGACGTGCTGCGCGCCTTTGACAGGCATGAACTCGCGAAACTCCTCGGGATCAAAATCAACTCATGACCCATCGCCATCAGTCGGAGCGATCTCGGGGCCCATGGTGTGGTAGGGTGCGAGCGATGTTGGAGAAGACATGACCCCCGACTACCTCATCTGCCTTGAATGCGAAAGTCCGGTCTACGTTTTCGAGTGGAAAGAGGGCGTCACAAAGGAAGCGGTTTGTGAGGTCTGCGGCAACGACGACGTCAGCCAGTTCGCCACCGAGGACGAATACGAAGACCTCGCCATGGACAGTCGTTTTGATCGCGGCCCGTCGCACGCCTCCGACGACTAGATCACCCCTGAATGGCGAAGCTGAGCTTTCTCTGGCATCTGCACCAGCCGTCGTATCGGACTGCTGACGGGGTGTCTCACGCACCGTGGGCGGCGCTCCACGCCGGCGGCGCCTACCGTACCCTCGCCACCGCCATCATCGAGGCCGGTGGTCGCGGACAGGTCGTCAATATCGTTCCGACCCTCCTCGAACAGCTCATGGCCTATCGCGACGGCACGGTCGAGGATCCGGTCATCGATGCGTTGACCACACCGACCGGCGACCTCACAGAGGAGCAACGCGAGCGGCTGGTTTCCTGGGGCTTTCACGTCACGTCACGGCAGATGAAACGATATCCGCGGTTGGCCGAACTCGCCCGCCGCCGCGAAGTCTCCGGGGACAGACCCCGTCCCTCGGCGGCATTCGGCCCTGGAGACCTGCGCGACCTGCAGGTGCTCTTCGTGATGGCCCAGGCGGGAGAGCAGGCGTGGCGGGACGAAAGACTCAAGGGGTTGATGTCGCGGGGACGCGGGTTTTCGCCGACGGACCACGCCACCGTCATTTCCTGGCTTCGGGCGCAACCGGGTGAACTCATCGAACTCTGGCAGCAGTTAGCCTGCCTCCCCGGCGTCGAGATCTCCACCAGCCCATACGCCCACCCGATCATGCCATTGCTCGTTGACACCGAGATTGTCGTCGACAGCTGGGCGCCCCACCCGGCCCCGGAAGTCCCGCCCTTCAAATATCCCGAGGACGCGGCCTGGCAGCTCGAACAGGGGCTGATGCTGATGCGCTCCGCCGGTCTTCCTGTTCACGGGTGCTGGCCTCCCGAGGGCTCGGTCTCCACCGAAGCGCTCGCCATCTACGCCGACGCCGGCATCGAGTGGCTGGTCGCCGATGAAGGCATTCTCGAGAGGAGCCTCGGGCTCCCGCTTCGCAACGGTGATTCGACCCGGGCGGAACTCTACCGGCCCTGGACCCTTGCCACGTCGAGCCCGGTTCTCTTTTTCCGTGATCGCAACCTGTCCGACGCCATCGGCTTCCGCTACGGCAACTGCGATGACGAGGCTCGCGCCGCCCGATCGCTGGTCGACGAGCTCTCAAGCCTTGGTCGAACACTCCCGGAAGACGCCACCATCGTCCTCGCCCTCGATGGCGAGAACGCCTGGCTCCACTATCCCGACGGGGGAGGCCGCTTCCTCCGCGAACTCATGAGAGCGCTGTCGGAAACCGGAGACGAACTCCAGCCGGAGACTCTCACGACGCTGGCCGGATCCTCAAAACCCGAGATCCTGGACACGCTCCACCCGGGCTCTTGGATCAACGGGGTCTTCGCCACGTGGATCGGGCACCCGGAGAAAACGGCGGCATGGAGACTCCTGGCCGAGGTTCGCAGCGCCCTCGAGAAAAGCGGCACTCCCCATCCGCCGTCGTTGCTGGTGGCGGAGGCCTCGGACTGGTTCTGGTGGCTCGGCGACGACAACCCAACCGAACTGGCACCCCTCTACGACGAGATCTTTCGCCGCCACCTCGCCGATGCGTGCCGCCAGGCAGGCATCGAACCCCCACCCGCCATCGATCAACCGTTGAAGACGATGAGCAGACGGTTTCAAGTTCCGGTCGCGGTCCGGTGGAACCCGCCCCACCTCGACGGCCGCATCACATCGTATTTCGAGTGGTGCCTCTCAAACCGGATCGAGATCGAAGGAAACCACCCGATCCGAAGGCTCTCTTTTTGGGGCGGCAAAGACCGGCTGTACCTGCTCATCGAGGGCGTCCGAGACATGACCGAGATCGTCGCCGATGTCGGACTGCGACTCCAATTCGAACCAGAGGGCGGTTCCCCGACGACCATTTTCATCGACGGCGACGGTTGCCGCGGGAGCGGCGCAGACTGCGCCGTCGGACGGGTCGCCGAACTTTCGCTCCCGTGGGACAGTCGGCTGACCGCTCGCCTCGATCTCCGCTGCGGCGAGCAACGCGCATTGGATGGAGCCATTCTCCTTCTCGAGCCTCTCACCGTGGATGAAGAGCCCGTATGAAAGACGAGGAGTGAATCATGTCCGAACTCCGCTACTGCCCTATCAAGAACCGCTGGGCCATCATCGCTCCCGAACGACGGCTGAGGCCGCTCGAGTTCCTGGTACCCGAGCGGGGAGGAATGCCCCCGTCTCCCGAGGTCGATCCCTTTGCCCCCGGGAACGAGGACCAGACCACACCCGAGATTTTTTCACTCCCGCCCGTCGCCACCGACAACCCTGCCCGGTGGCAGGTCAGGGTGTTCGCCAACAAATTCCCCGCCCTGAGGGTCGAAGGCGAAGTCATCCGTGAAGGCGTTGGACTCAACGACAGCGTCAGCGGCGTCGGCGCCCACGAAGTCATCGTGGAGTGCCCCGAATCGGCTCGCGAGATGGCGGATTTTTCGGTCGGCGAACTCCTCCGTGTTCTCCAGGCGTGGCGCGCCCGGATCATCGACCTTCGGCGGGACACTCGACTTCGCTATGTCCTGATCTTCAAGAACCAGGGCACCGAGGCCGGCGCCTCGGTGACCCACTCCCACTCCCAGCTCATCGCCACACCGATCATCCCGTCCGTAGTGGCCCAGGAGCTCAAGGCGGCCCGCGAACACTTCAACAGCAAGGAACGGTGCCTCTTTTGTGATCTTGTCCATCAGGAACTCGAACTCGGCGCCAGGGTGGCGATCGAGACCGATTCATTTGTCGCACTGAACCCCTACGCCTCAGCTCTTCCGTTCGAAACCTGGATCCTGCCGAGGCGCCACGGTCACGATTTCGCGATGGCCGATGACACCGAACTACGAGGGTTGGCGGTGATCCTCCGCGATCTCCTGCGGCGGATCCGTTTGCTTCTCGAGGATCCGCCATACAATCTCGTGCTCCATACCGCACCGAGCCCACACCCCAGACCTGGCCACCCCGACGACTGGTCAACCATCGATCACGATTTTCACTGGCACCTCGAGCTGGTCCCGCGAATCAGCCGCAGGGCCGGGTTCGAATGGGGTTCCGGCTACACCATCAACCCAACGGCCCCGGAAGAAGCCGCCCGGCATCTGCAGGAGGCCGATCCGGATGGCACGATCGACGGAAAACGCGACCGGCGATGATCCCATTGACAGGTCGCATCAGCAAGTTTACCTTTGTTTTCAAGGCACAATGTAGTTGTGCGGTTGCGATTTTTTTTTGGCCTTCGAGGTCTCGCCCGCAGCGTCGCAGGCGATGGTCGTTGGCTGGTTTTGGGGTTTTAAGAGGGAGGCCAGGATGTTCAAGAGGTTCTTTATTGCTATCGCCGTGGTGAGTGTTGCACTCGCCATCACCCTTCCGGTCGATGCTGCTGTGACCGACCGCTCGGTTCCCGCGCCGGATATCAAGAGCGCCAACGACGGGAACCCGGGCCCGGCCACCCGCGACACCGGCGGCCCCGATGCGTACGGTTATGCCTGGATCGACTCCCTCGAACCGGGTGGACCGACCTACTCGTTGGTCCGACATCAGCGCCACGGGCACGTCGGTGCTTCTCGGTGACGACGAGATCGCGGGACCGTTCGCACTCGGCTTCAGCTTCGGTTTCTACGGCAGCTCGTTCTCTCAATTCTGGGTCAGCTCCAATGGCTGGATTTCATTCGAAGCACCGAGTAGCTCGTACCTTACAAACGGATGTCCCTTGCCGACCGGCGCCGCCCCGTACAATCTGGTCGCCCCCATGTGGGACGATCTCGATCCCGGTGACAATGGCGACCCGATCTACTATCAGAACTTCGCCGCCGGTTCGTGCCCCTTTGGCGGGTACGCCGGAAGCTGCACCGTAATTCAGTACGAAGACTTCTGCCACTACCCCGGCGGCCCGACCTGTGACACTGCCGGCACCTTTGAGGCGATCATCTTCGACAACGGCGAGATCCTCTACCAGTATGAGGACGCCGGTGTCGAACTGGGCAGCGGTTCCACCACCGGTATCCAGAACGGTAACGCGTCCATCGGTCTGACCTACGGTTGCGACGGCACCTACCTCGCGAACGGCCGTGCGGTGCTCTTCTTCCTTCCGCCGCAGGGTGATCTCGAGCTCACCAAGACCGCTGCCGACGGATTCTACGACAACGCGCCCTTCGATTTCACGATCTCGGTCGTCAACAACGGCCCTGAGAACCAGACCAACGTCACGGTCGTCGACAACCTGCCGGCCGAACTGACCTATATCGGCGACAACTGCGGCGGCACCTTCGGAGGCTCGACCTGGACCTGGAACATCGGCGCCCTGAACAACGGCGCCTCGGACAGCTGCCTCGTGACGGTGCAGTTCGCCGGCGGCAGCTGCGTCGCCGCGACCAACACCGCGACCGTATCGGGCGATGTCTTCGACCCGTCGGGCAACAATACCGACAGCGCATCCAATGCCTTCGAAACCGTGGATGACGGCGGTTTCGAAGATGGAACCCCGAACGCCTACTGGACCGAAGCTTCAACCAACTTCGGCACTCCACTTTGCGACGTCGGAAGCTGTGGAACCGGCACCGGCACCGGTCCCTACATGGGCGACTGGTGGACCTGGTTCGGCGGCATCAGCGCCACGACCGAAGTAGGCTCCGTGACCCAGACCGTCAACATCCCGGTTGGGACAACCGAAATGACCTTCTGGTTCGAGGCCATCATCTGCGACAGCGCCAACGACTTTATGAACGTCACCATTGACGGCAACGTGGTCTACACCGTCAACGGCGGTTCGCCCCTGTGCGGGACTCTCGGCTACTCCCAACAGATCGTGGATATCTCAGCGTTCGCCGACGACGGCGACCACGTGCTCGAGTTCGCGTCCCAGACCGTCTCCACCAATGGCGGCGGAACCAACTTCTTCGTCGATGACGTCTCCATCGCCGGGGTCGTCTGCACCACGGGCCAACCACCGCAGCCCGAGGAAGCCATCCCGACTCTCAGCACGACCGGGATCGCGCTCCTGATCGGTCTGCTCATCGGCGCCGGCCTGGTCCTGATGCGCCGACTCACCTGATCGGTAACACAACCGGAAAACCAACGCCCCGCCTCGGCGGGGCGTTTTTCGTGCCCGGGTCCCGTCTCAACAGGATTCGCCGGAGAGCTTCTTGATCAGCGCCCGGACCGGCGCAGCGTCGATCCCGCGCAACGGCATCGGAAGGGCCACCAACGTATAGCAGCCGGCCTCGACGCCTTCGAGATTCAGTCCTTCAATCCACGTCATTCCGCGTCGGGCCAGGGCGTGGTGGGCCTCGAGTTCGGTCGAAGAGAACACATCAACCGACGGGGTATCGATACCCAGGGTGGCAACGCCGTGATCGGCAAGCCAGTTCACCAGTTCGGCCGAGGTCGCCGAGAAACCATCGACGATCGGCGAGTCAACGCCGTGGCTGTCCGTCCGCAGGAGGATCTTCGGGTGCCGGGGGACCCAGCCCAGGGGCAGATCCCTGCAGCCCGCCGCACCGCAACCGGCGGGCAGTCGCACGACCTCCGCCGACCCGAGGAGCCGACCCAGGGGAATCTCATGAACCGCGATTCCGGTCTCGCCGAGGTGGAGGGGAGCGTCGACGTGGGTACCGACATGACAGGTTGTGGCCACCGCCGAGATGAGGAGATCGCCGATGGTTTCCTGTCGCAGCTCAAAGCCCCGATCACCCGGCCACACCGGAGTCCTGCTGGTCAACGGCCGGCTGATGTCGATCCAACCGTCACCAAACGACCCATCGTCAGGAAAACTCGTGCTCATCCTCGAAGTCCTGAACCGTCTCGATGTGTTGCCGGACAAGGCTGACCAGTTCGTGCTGGTCGGCGATCGGCTTGGCAACATAGTCGTTGGCGCCCGAGGAAAACAAAAGCCGTTCCCGATCGCCCTTCATCGCGTGCGCCGTGAGGAGAATGACGGGCAGCCCGACTCCTCCCGGAAGCGACCGGATTCTGCGGGTCAACTCGACGCCGTCGACCTTGGTGCCCTTCACCCGCGTGTTTTTCAACGAGACATCCATCAGCGCGGCGCTGATGGGGCGGGACGTCACGATCTCGAGGATCTCGTCCCCGTCATCGCTTCTGATGACGTCGAAACCGCCCAGTCGTGTGAGGATCGTCTCAACCAGCAGGGCGTTGGCAGGGTCATCCTCCACCACGAGCACCGTGTCCGCCATGTCTCAGCCCTCCGAGCACCTATAAAAGTACCACGTCAACCTTCCAGAAACGCTCCGATATCGCCGCAGTTCACGATTTCAGCTGCGGTGGCGCCGGCTTTGCGAGCGACGTCGATGCCCCATCTGACGTTGTCGAGTCCCTCAACGGAGTGGGCATCCGGGTTGATGACGAGGCTGATCCCCCTGTCCACCGCCCGGCGCGCCCACCGCCAGTCGAGGTCGAGGCGATAGGGGCTGGCGTTGATCTCCACCGCAACTCCGTTTTCGGCACAGCCGTCGAGAACCCGCTCGAGATCCACCGGGTATTCGGGCCGCGCCAGGAGCAGCCGGCCCGTGGGGTGGCCGAGAACCCGGCACGCCGGATGGCGCACCGCGGCCAGAATGCGCTCGGTCTGGGCCTCCTCGGTCAATCGGAACGACGAGTGAACCGAAGCAACGACATAGTCGAGACCCGCCTCGCAACCGTCCGGGATGTCGAGCCGGCCGTCGGTCAGGATGTCGGCTTCCAAACCCTTGACGATGCGAGTCCCCGGGTTGGCGGCATTCCAGGCGTCCGCCCTCGCCCACTGATTGCGCAGCCTCCGGGCATCGACCCCATTGGCATAGAACGCCGCCGGCGAGTGATCGGCCACGCCGAAGAACAACCATCCCCGGTCGGCCGCCGCTGCCGCCATCTCCTCCAACGACGCCAGACCATCCGAGTCGGTGGTGTGGTTGTGGAGGACTCCCCGCAGATCGGCGGCTTCGACAAGATCGGGGACCGCGCCGCGAGCCGCCTCATCCAACCAACGCCGACCCTCCCTCAGTTCGGGCGGCACCCAACTCAGACCGAGCCCTGTAAAAACGGCCTCCTCACGGTCGCCCGCGAGTGCCCCATCGCGACGAGCCAGCAGCTCTTCAACGAACGCATCACTACCGGTGGCGTGAACCAGGGTCGCGCCGGCGGCTTCCGGCGTCGTGAACCACAACCGCAGAGGGAGGTTTCCGCTGGAGCGGCACAGCCAGATCCCGTCCTCGATCTTCTCGGCATCGCCCAGGGACCCGGCCACCCGGCCGGCATCGCCATCACCATCCATCGTGACGACAAACACAAGCTCCCCTATGGTCTCGCAACGCCGCCGCAGTTCGCCCGCAGCCTCGACGGAAATGACCCCCTCAAGGCCTCGAAGCCTCTCACTGTCAGCCTCCGCCGCCATCCAGGCCTCGTGCAGGAGCCGCCGCTCATCGGCCCGGCTGCGAAAAACCACCGCCTCGAGCACCGCCGCCTGGCTCGCGAGGCCAAAGCCCTTGAGGTCGATCAGGCGATTTTCCCGGCACGCATACTCGAGTTCCCCCAGGCTCTCGACGCCGAGATCCCGCCAAAGCGTTCTTACCTTCTTGGGGCCGAGTCCGCGCAGGCCCATGATCTCCCTGACACCGGGCGGCACCCGCGCCTCGGCTTCGATCAGGGCCTGCGGCCTCCGGCCGGCAGCGAGGTCTTCCAACACCGCCGCCGTCCCCTTCCCGATTCCCTGAAAATCGAGGATCTTCCCGGAGGCGACGAGCTCTCGGAGGTCGCCGGCAATCGCCTCCACCGCCCGAGAAGCGCCCGCGAATGCCCGGACTCGATACGGGTTTTCGCCCGCGATCTCGAGCAGGCGGCCAATCTCCCTGAGGGTTCCTGCGGCTGATTTCCGATCCATTTCGGATTCCTCCAAACAGCTGATCATAGACCCGGCAAGTCATCCCTTCTGCCGCGTCGTGATATATTTCTCTTGATCAGATGGGCCTTCTGAAACGCTTCAAATCCAGTCTGACCTATCCCATCGCCGCGACGCTGGTGTTGGTGACGGTCCTACCGGTTGCACTATCCGGTTGGCTGTTTGCATCCTACAACCGCGAACACCTGACCACCGTCGAGAAACTCTATCTCAACCGTCAAGCGGTCTCCCTCGCCAACGAGGTGGATCACTTCTTCTCGAGCCGGAGCACCTACCTCGAAAGCACCGCCCGAGCGCTCGCGGTTTCCAGCCCCGATGACGTCGCTTCATTCGAGTCCTTTCTCGAGGAGATGGCGAGCGAGGCTGGTCCGTCCTTCGCGTATCTCCAGATCCTCAATCGTGAAGGCGAAGGAAGCTACGTCTACGACCCCCTGCTCGAGCCCCAGGAGGTCAGCCTGCTTTCCGGCCTCGTCCGGTCCGCACAGGAGGCAGCGCTGCTCGGGGAACCGGCTCCCGCCTTCAGCCTCGAGCTGCCGGCCGCCAGATCGCCCTGGGCGATCCTGGTCTTTCCACTCGAAGCGCGCGACGGCGTCTCCTGGGGAAGCCTTGCGGGTGTTCTCGACTTCGCCGACTTCGAAGCCCGGTTCTCGGAGAACACGTTCAGCGGTTTCTACGTCAGCGTCATCGACGGCGATGGCAAGGTGGTCCTGTGTTCAGCACCATCGCTTCGCGGGACCTCCCTCGCCGAATCCCCCCTCGTCCGAGACTTCCTGACCCGCCCCCTTGCCCTGACCTCCACCTATACCAACCCGATGAACCCCGATGCCGGTGAGGTGCTCGGCTCCGCCGCTCCGGTCCCTTCGTTGGGCTGGGGCGTGCTCCTCGAACGATCCACATCCCTGGCCTTCGCCCCCGTCCGAGTGATGCAACAGCGAACTCTCATGGTGAGCGCCATCGCGGGTCTGGTGGCCCTCGGTCTCGGGTTCGTTCTCAGTCGCCACCTGGTCCGCCCGCTCCAGGAACTCGCCCACATTTCGAGCGAGATCTCCGAAGGCAAGTTCAGCGTTCGCTCCGAGGTTCACGGCGACGATGAGATCGCCCAACTCGGGAGCAACTTCAACCAGATGGCGGAGAACATCGAGTCGCTGGTCCGAAAACTCAAACACGCCCTGCGCCAGAACCAGGAGTTGTTCCTCGAGACGATCCGCACCCTGGCCGCCGCCATTGACGCCAAGGATCCCTACACCAAGGGCCACTCGGAGCGCGTCAGCGCCTATTCCATGGCCATCGCCCGGCACCTCGGGCTCGGTTTCGACGACATCTTCCACATCCGCATCGCCGCCATCCTGCACGACGTGGGGAAACTCGGCATCAAGGACGGGATCCTCAACAAACCCGGCGGTCTGACCGACGAAGAGTACGAGATCATGCGCCGCCACCCGGCTATCGGGGCCCAGATCATGACCCCGATCAGCAAGCTCAAGACCATCATCCCCGGAATCCGCAACCACCACGAAACCTGGGACGGCAACGGCTACCCCGACAAGCTCTCCGGGGAGCAGATCCCCATGGTGGCCAGAATCATCGGAGTCGCCGACACCTTTGACGCCATGACCACGAATCGACCCTACCAGAAGGCGATGACTCTCGGTTACGTGACGGACAAGATGAAGGCCATGGCCGGCACTCGATTCGATCCCGCGGTCGTGGACGCGTTCTCAGCCGCGGTCGACGCGGGAGATATCATGCCCCCGGAGCCCTCACTCGAGGGGGCGGATCTCGGGTCAACCCAGGAGGCCTCATGAATCGCAGGATCATCGTCGTTGTTTCGTTCCTCGTCCTGGCACTGATGATTGGCGGGACGGCTGTCAGCCTCGCGTCGCCATCGCCCGAACCGAAAAAAAACAAAAAACAGGCAAAGACCGACCCCCTGCTCGCCCAATCGCTCATTCGCCAGGCTTATGTCTTCATGCAGCAGCAGCGGTACGACGAAGCCCTCGAGCGATTCCGCGAGGCCGAGGCGGCCAACCCCGGCAACGCCACGGTCTACAACATGATGGGGCTCTGCTATCTCAGCACCAACCGAATCGACCTGGCTCTCGAGAACTTCGACACCGCCCTCCGGATGATCCCCGGATTCACCGATGCGAGAAACAACCGCGGCACGGCCTATCTCGCCCTCGAGCAGTACCGCCTCGCCGAAGTCGATTTCATCGCCGTTCTCTCGGATTCAACCTATCCGCACCGGTGGAAGGTCTTCTACAACCTGGGTCTGACCTACCTCGGCCGCGGCCAGGCCGGGGCCGCAGAGGAGAACTTCACGAAGGCCATCACCGCGACGGTTCCGGTCTTCGAGGCCTATCTCCGCCTCGCTGAAATTGCGGTATCGCAGGGTCGTACCGATTCCGCCCTCGGGCTCCTCGATGAGGCGCACTTCAAATTCCCCGAACGGCTTGACGGGCTCCTCGCCTATGGCCGTCTGCTCGTCGACCTGGGCCGAAAAGACGAGGCGCGGCCGTATCTTCAAGACGTGATCTCGTCCGATCCCGGGTCGCCGCTTGCGGTCGAGGCGCGGGCGCTCCTCGCTGACCCCTGATGCCCTTCAATATCCTGCTCACCAACCTGATGGTGGATGTCCCGGAGGCGATCGGCGCGATCTTCCTCGATGAAGAGGGAGAGACCGTCGATTTCGTCACCCGCCACGGTGAACCGTTCGACCTCAAGGTCGAGGGGGCGATTCAGGGGCTCTTCACCCGCCAGCTCGGCTCGACTTTCACCAACGCCGGCATCGGCAACCTCGAGTACTTCATGATCGAAGGGACCGAACTCGCCACGTTGACGCACGTCCTCCCCGATAGCTACTATGTGGTGCTCGTTGTGCGCAAGCCCATCGCTCGAGCTCGGGCGCAGCATCATCTCAAGGAAACAGCCAAGATGATCGCCCGCGAATTCGAGTAGCCGGCACCAATCGAATCCAAACGTGCATCGAAACGAGAATCGAAACGAGCCGCCACCGAGGGCGGGCGACGGGACACGGGAGACACGATGGCGGGAACATTCCTGAAGAAACTCAAACGCGGCCTCTTCATGACGCACACCGAGTTCATCGAGAAGGTCGGCGAGACCTTCCAGCGAACAGGACCGGTTGAGCCCGAACACATCGATCGGCTCGAGGAAGCTCTCATCGCCGCCGATGCCGGCGTCGCACTTTCGCTCCGCCTCGCCGACGAGATCCGGGCCGAGGTCAGAGCGAATCGGATCACCACCGCGGAGGATCTCCGGCCCGCCGTCCGACGACGACTCCTGAAGCTACTCAGCGACGCCGACAAGGGACGTCAGCCAAATAATGCCCGTCCGAGGATCACCCTCGTGGTCGGGGTCAACGGCACCGGCAAGACCACCACCGTCGCCAAGCTGGCACACCGGCGAATCGAGGCCGGATCCTCGGTGGTCCTCGCTGCAGCTGACACCTTTCGCGCCGCAGCGGTGGAGCAGCTCAAAATCTGGGCCGACAGAGTCGGCGCGCCGGTGGTCCACCAGCAGGAGGGCGCCGATCCCGCCGCCGTCGTCTACGACGCCATTGCCGCCGCGAAGTCGCGCGATATCGATGAGGTCCTGATCGATACAGCCGGGCGACTCCACACCCGCGCGAACCTGATGAAGGAGCTCGAAAAGGTCAAGAGCATCGCAAGCCGTGAGGTGGACGGCGCACCGCACGAGGTTCTCCTCGTGCTCGACGCCACCACCGGATCCAACGGCATCGCGCAGGCGCAGCAGTTCGGCGCGACAGCCGGTGTCGACGGCGTGGTCCTGACCAAGCTCGACGGGACCGCGAAGGGCGGCGTGGTTCTCGCCATCGCCGAAAACCTCAAGTTGCCCGTCCGTTGGATCGGCGTCGGCGAGGGCATCGACGATCTTCTCCCCTTCGACGCCGAGGATTTCGTCGACTCGCTGCTCGACCTCAAAGCGTAAATTCTCGACGTTGAGGCCTGACCCTGATTCCGATACACTGGAAGCATCTCGGATCAGGAACGGCTGGGTTGAATTCATCAGATTTTGAACATCGGGAAAACAGTCCTCGGGACTCGGAGGCGACGCCCTCCAGTCCCGGGCTGAAGCCGTCGGCCGGGAGAGAAACGCCCGTCGATCCGACCGACCTCCACTGGATGCGGCTCGCCCTCGATCTTGCTCGAAAGGGCCGATTCGGTGCATCGCCGAATCCCATGGTCGGCGCAACCGTCATCGACGCCAACGGTTGTCTGGTCGGCGAGGGCTTCCACGAACGCTGCGGCGGACCCCACGCCGAGGTCAACGCGCTCGCCCAGGCAGCGGCACGGGCCCGCGGCGGCACCATCTTTGTCACCCTGGAACCCTGCGCCCATCACGGCCGAACACCACCCTGCGTCGACGCCATCATCGCGGCCGGCATCAAACGCGTGGTGGTCGCTGTCAACGACCCGAATCCGGTTGCGTCGGGCGGCCTCGAAATCCTCCGTGCCGTGGGTATCGAGGTCACCGAGGGGGTCGGTTGCGAAAGCGGACGCATCCTCAACCGACGGTGGTTGCGTTGGGCGCACACCCGACGACCGTGGGTGAGCGCCAAAGCAGCGACCTCCCTCGATGGCCGGATCGCCACCCGCACCGGTCACTCCAAGTGGATCACCGGCGGGGAAGCGCGGGATCGCGGCCTCGAGTTGCGTGAGGAACACGATGCCATTTGTGTCGGCATCGGCACGGTCCTCGCGGACGACCCGCGGTTGAATCGCCGCCTCGGCCTCAACCCCGGAGACGACTGGCATCGGGTGATCCTCGACTCGACCCTGCGGACCCCCAACAATGCGACAGTGGTCGAGACCGACCCGGAGACGACCATCATCGCCCACACCGCCAAAGCCGCAGCATCCGACCGCGAGCGTCTCGAAAACGCCGGAGTCGAACTCGTGGAACTCGCCGGGGATGACGATGGCCGGATCGACACCTGCGCCCTGCTCGACTACCTGGGGAACCGCGGGATCACAGCCCTTCTCGTCGAAGGGGGAGCGACCGTCCACGGTTCGTTTTTCGATGCCGATCTCGTTGACGAGGTCTTCTTCTTTGTCGCGCCCCTCATCATCGGCGGACTTGCACCTGCCGCCGTCGGCGGTCTCGGGGCGGCTGACCTCGAATTGGCGCGTCGCTTTGACTACGAAGACGTACGCCACCACGGCGCCGATGTCGAACTCCACTGCGTGCGGCCGGAGGATGCCGATGTTCACGGGTCTGATTGAAACCGTCGGCGCTGCTCGACGACTCGTGCGCGCCTCAGGCGGCGCCCGCCTCGAGATCGAGGCGAAATGGCCCGACAATCTGATCCCCAAACAGGGCGATAGCATCGCCGTCAACGGCGCCTGCCTCACCGCGCTGAGTCCGTCGACCGCCGCCTTTTCAGCCGATCTCTCACCGGAAACCCTCGACCGGACCCTTCTCGATGAGATCCGACCCGGACAACCGGTCAATCTCGAGCGCGCCCTCAAACTCGGTGACCGGATCGGCGGCCATCTCGTCCAGGGGCACGTCGATGCCCATGTTCGGGTCATGGCGATCCACCCCGAGGGCGGTTTCCAGCGTTGGCGTCTCTCCCTGCCGGCCGCCCACGCTCACGAAATCGCGTCCAAGGGCAGCGTCGCGCTCGACGGCGTCTCGTTGACGGTGTCGGCACTCGGTCGGGACTGGTTCGAGGTGGCGCTCATTCCCGAGACCCTCGGCTCGACGACCCTGGGAACATTCAGCGCAGGCGCACGCCTTCATCTCGAGACCGATGTCCTCGCCAAGTATGTCGCCCGCCGCCTCGATGGCCCCGGGCATTCCTCATCGACTCCTTCCGCCATCAACGAGATGTTCGGAGGCGGAGGTGCGTAGGGTCGAACCGGCGTATCCGGATCTCTTCCCGGTGACCCATGTCCAACGACCGGGTTATCTCCCGGGACCCAAGATCAGCCTCGATCCCATCAAACTCGGGATTGTCTGGGAGGACGCCCCGAGACGGATCCTCCCGGCGGAGGGCTCGGTTCCCCGGGAAGCCGTTCGCGCGATGTCCTTCTCCCGCGTCGCCTACGAACGACGAGACGTTCTCCACCGCGTCCTCGATCGCGGAGGTTCGGTTCTGCTCGTTCTCGACGATCCGGAGATCACGCCGGAGGAACTCGGTTTCGACGCCCACCCCGGAGATCTTCGGGTGAGCGCGTTGCTGCCGGTCCTCCCCTTTCCGCTCTCCGAAGGCCTCAAGATCCCCGCTGCCTGGGCCGACTGGCGCTGGGGAGCGGTTCTCGGGCTCTTTCCATTCCCGGGAGCCGATGCCGAAGTCGAGCGGCGGATCAAGGCGCTCAAACGAGACGGCGCTCGGTTCGCCGTCGCCGCGCCGCTCTTTCTGACTCCGAAAGACCGTCATCGGATTCTCGACGGCTGTGATGGAACCGGGGTCGCTGATGAACTCGAGAATGCGCTCTTCCACGCCGATGTCGGTCGCGGTCTGCACGCCCTGGAGCGTCGCGCCGGGGTCACTCTCCACGACGTCGGGATGGACCCCTTCATCCCGTGCATGATCCCCCAGGGCTTTCAGGCAAACGCGGTGAGAACCGCCGCCGTTCTTCGGCTCTGGGCGCGCCGTCTCGACCAATGCCACGAGGAGTCATCGTGGGGTTGGCGGCTGCGGCGGGCGGCGGCTGCCTTGGATCAACTTCCCAACGATCCGGCCATCCTCGCCCTGGAGGACAATCTTCGGGTCATCCCGGGTTTTGATCCATGGGTCGAGAGTTTCACTCGCGCCCTCTGGTACGGCGGCGAGCCCCTCGACTCGGCGTGGAAGCGGTGGTCGGGAGAAGATGGGAACGGCTGAGCCGCAGGTCGGAAGACCTTCCCAGTTTCCGTTGTTGTCCCTTGAGCGAGAACCGCACCAGGAGGAAAAATGTCCGAAAAAGTATTCAAGCAGATCACCGTGACCGGATGTTCCACCGAAAGCTACGAGAAGGCCATCGAGGCGGCGGTCGAGAAGTCGGCCGAGAGTCTCAGGGGACTTTCATGGTTCCACGTCACCGAGTTTCGCGGTGGGATCCGCCCCGATGGAGGTATCGAGTACCAGGCCACGCTCGACGTCGCGTTCAAGGTCGACTAGTAATTTACAAACAGAACACGTGATTTGCGGCGACATCCTTGCAACCCGTTGCCGATCACGGTATTATCCGCCGCGCGTGGGGCCGTAGCTCAGTTGGGAGAGCGCAGCGTTCGCAATGCTGAGGTCGTGGGTTCGATCCCCATCGGCTCCACCAATCATTCCCCGCGAATCGGAAATCCGATTCGCGGGGAATTATGGTTTGGGTCGCGGACTTCCCAAAACCGATCACACCCCTCTGGCTCGCAGACAGGGCTACAGGTCGGCTCGAGTACGTGTTGCACACTGCGGGAATTGTGAATGAGGCTCGGCGCAGGGACACAACTGCCAAAGAAACGCAGGGGTGGATTATCTCTCACCATCATCAATTCTGGGGATGGCCTGCGCGAGGAACGCGCAGGCCATCCCCAGAATTGATAGCGATACAATAAACCGCCGCTCGGCGGCCACCTCGATCATGGACTCCTTCGCCACCACCGCCGCCGCCACCCTGCTGGCGATCCTCAAGATCTTCTTGGTGGTCTTCCTTGCCGGTTTTCTCGTGCGGCGGAAGATTCTGACGAACGACATGGTGACGGCGCTGACCAAGGCGACCATCGTTCTCTTCCTCCCCTGTTTGATCCTCGACAAGATCCTGACCAACCTCTCGCCGGCCGAGTTCCCGCTTTGGTGGACCCTGCCGTTGTTGAGCATCGCCATGGCGCTGGCAGGGCTGGCTCTGGCCGTGGGGGTGTTTTTCCGCGAACTCCCCGAGAAACGCAGCATGCTCGCGGTTGCGAGCATGCAGAACGCGGGTTACCTCATCCTTCCGATCGGCGCCGCCCTCTATCCCGGGCAGTTCGACGAGTTCGCGCTCTATGTTTCGCTCTTCATCGTCGGTTTCAACCCGATTCTGTGGAGCATCGGCAAGTTCCTCGCGACCAACGGCTCGCCGCGGCCGGCGGACTGGCGGGGGTTGCTGAATCCGCCGCTCGTTGCCTGCGTTTCCTCGATCGTCCTGGTTCTGACCGGTGTGAACCGGTTGATTCCGACGCCCGTGCTGGAGACCGTCGAGCTCGTGGGTCAGGGAGCGGTTCCCGTGGCGACGGTTGTCCTCGGGGCAATGCTCGGCGGGATGAGCCTCAACCTCCGGCCCCATCTCTGGGACGCCGCTCGCGCCATGACGGTGAAATATGGCCTGCTCCCAGCGCTGACGGTTGCAGTGCTCTCCATGACCGAGATCGGAACCACCAACCCGCTGCTTGCCCGGTTCCTGGTGCTGCAGGCCGCTTCAGCCCCCGCCGTCGGTCTGATTCTCCAGGTGCGGGCCTACGGCGGCGACGAACAGAAGGTCGGCACCGTGATGCTGCTGAGTTACATCCTCTGCGTCATCGGCCTGCCGGTGTGGCTCGCGGTGTGGGAGATGGTTGCGGGATAATTCTGAGTTTTTAGTTTTTAGTTTTTAGTTTCCATCGCACGGTTTCTCTTTGTGCTTGGGATGCAGGCAGCGGCAGCGGCAGCGGCAGCGGCAGCGGCAGCGGCAGCGGCAGCGGCAGCGGCAGCGGCAGCGGCAGCGGCAGCGGCAGCGAACAGTCGTCCACTTCTCTCGAGCTGTCAACTGACGCTGATCCTGACGCTGCCCCGGGCGCGGTCCCGGGCGCGTGTCCCGGGCGCGGTCCCGGGCGCTGTCCCGGGCGCTGACCTCATCGCCGGCCTTCTGGGTCGCTGTGACGCTTTAGCGTCACAGTGGCCCAGCGTCGCACCATCGGCGTGGTCGCGCGTGGGTCGATTGGGAGGGCTGCGACCACGCCGATGGCGCGCCGGCGGCCTACCTCGTAGCCGGAGCAGAAGACCGCATCGCGCTCCCCGGGGGAGCCCGGTTAGACATTGTGCGAAACGGGATGCGCCGCCGGGTGGTCGTACCGGCACAATGTCAAACCCGGCACCCCGATGGGGCGGGGTTTCCCGCGTGGCCTGGTCGGGTTCTGTCGCTGCTTCCTGGCGTTGTAGCGCCCACGTCTCGTGGGCGATGGACCAGTCCGGCACGGCCACCGCCATCGCCGACGGGACGTCGGCGCTACAAATCCAACTCTGCGATGAAACCAGCCCCGATGATCGCGCTAGGCGCTCTCGCCCCCACCCTCCCGATACAAATGCACATCGCGCTGTGGGAACGGGATCGAGATCTTCTCGGCGTCAAACCGGATCTTGACCTCACGGGTGATGTCCCAGTAGACATCCCAGTAGTCATCGGTCTTGACCCAGGGCCGGACGACGAAATCCACCGACGACTCGCCGAGATTGTGCAGCCTGACCACGGGTTCGGGGTCGTCGAGGACCTGATCGTGCGACTCGACGATCTCGGTCAACACCCTTTCGGCGTGCGGGATGTCGTCGGCGTAACCGATGCCGAAAACCATATCGATGCGGCGCTCGGTCTGGGCGGTCACGTTCTTGATGACATTGCCCCAGATCATCGAGTTGGGGATCACCAGAGTCTGGTGGTCCACGGTGAGAATCGTCGTCGAGACCAGGTTCATGTTCTCGACCTTCCCCATGGCCCCCGCGGTCTCGATGAGATCACCCACGTCGTAGGGCCGGTACAGGAGGATCATCACACCCGAGGCGAAGTTCGACAGCGTGTCCTGGAGCGCAAAACCGACGATGAAACCGACCACTCCGAGACCGGCGAGCAGCGGTGCGACCTCGAAACCGAGCTGGGACAGGGCCACCAGGACGCCGAAGATCATCACCACGCCGCCGGTGACCGACAACGCGGTCCGTTCGAGGAGAACCGATACCTGGAGCCTCGACCGGCTGATGGCCTTCCGGACGACCTTGCGGGCGACTCTCGAGAGAATCCTGAACACAACGAGGAGGACGAAGAAAAGGAAAACCTTGAGGATCAGGCTCGGACCCTTCGCACCGATCCATTCCATGGTTGTTTGACCCCAGCTCTTCATGAGACCACCGAGAACGTCGCGAGAGAAGAGCCCGGTGGTGATCTCGCCCGTCACCTGGAAGAGAAGCTGCTGATAGTCGGCGGTGTCGAGATCGAGCGTCTCCATCATCCGGGTAGTAGTGGTCAACCGGGCGACGTATCGATCGAGATCGGCGTTGAGACGATCGGACTCGGTGTTGAATTCCGCGCTCGACGGATCGACCTTGAGCCGACCTTTGACTTTGGCGATCCGCTCCTGGGTCAGCAGGATCCGTCCGGCGATCAGTTCGGCTCGATCGCCCAGGTACTCGGCGAGGAACTCGCGCTCGGCGGTCGGGTCGATCCCAAACTCCTCCATCGTTTCGGTGAACCTGAGAATCATCCCGAGAGTTCGGTCGAGCCAGTCGTTGGCGACGATGATCGCCCGTTGGGTCTTCTCGAAATCCTCCGCCGGCGCATCGTCTCGAGTCGACCGTAGGGTCTCGAGCTCGGCCTGGGTTTCGGTGATCGACCGCTGAAGCACGTTGGATGTCTGCGCCAGGGTCGCGCTCAAACCGGCTCGGTCATCGGCGACATCCATTCCGGAAGCCTCGCGCTCGACCACGTTGGCCACGAGTGCTTCGAGATCGGCCATGTACTCCCCGACGAGTTCGAAGCCGCGTTCCCTGAGCGCAGTCAGGTCATCGCCCGTGGCCGCAGCGATCTGATCGCGGAGGCGGGCCAACTCCGCCTCCTTGTCGGCAATCGTCGAAGCGAGGTCTGTTGCGGTGGTCTCGAGTTTTGATCCCGACCCCACCGCCGCAGTTGGATCTTCCTGTGCGTCAAGACCGCGCGACGCCGAGAAAACGAAAACCAGGATGATGGAAAGTACGACGCACCGACGAGATAGTGACCTCATTGTTCTTCTCCACGAAAAAAGTCGAGCAAGGCTGGCACGGGACCGCAGATCGAAACTGATGGGCCGCGATTGCTCAACACGATCGTCCATGGGCCGATTCCCCACCGCTCGCGGAATCCGCATCCCCTCGTTCTGGTTATTGCCAGAGAGGGCAAGCTGCCCTAAGCTCGCCATGGGTGCGCACCGATCATCGCGACGGTGACGCAGAAGGCCCACGAAAACGAACACACGGACTTGATCCAAAGGACAGGTACCGAAATGAAGAAACCCACCTACGGGCTCATCGGCCGCGGCCGCGTGGCCCTGCACATGGCCCACTATCTCGGCCTCGAGAAACGCAGCGTTGTGCAGTGGCACCGCGCGCTCGAGACCGATCCGGCAAGAGCGCTCCACGATGCCGATGTGATCCTACTGGCCATCAGCGACGACGCCATCGAGCCGTTTCTGGATGGACACCCGGAGTTCCGTACTCGGCCGGTCGTTCATTTTTCGGGTTCCCTGGTGATTGACAAGGTTCCCGGCCTCCACCCGCTCATGACCTTTGGTCCCGGGCTCTACGACCACGAGTTCTACCGCGCGATTCCCTTTGTCACCGAGCGCGACCGCCCCGGATTCGATGAGATCTTCCCGGGTCTTCACAATCCGTCGTGGCCCATTGCCGGCAAGGACAAATCCCTCTACCACGCCCTCTGCGTCCTCGCCGGAAACTCCACGACCATCCTCTGGACCAAGGCCATGGAGGACTTCGAGTCGAGGCTCGGGCTTCCCCGGAACATCCTCCGGCCGTTCCTCCTGCGGACGGCAGCCAACAGCCTCGATCAGGGCCGGAATGCACTGACCGGGTCACTGGCCCGAAACGACCGCGGCACCATCGCCCGAGACCTCGAGGGCCTCGCCGGCGATCCGTTCAGAGAGGTCTATCTCGCCATCGCCAACGCCTTTGCCGCAGAAAGGGTGGAATCGTGAAGATCCAGGATTTCGCCAGCAAAAAGCGGGCCGGCGTGCCCATCTCCATGGTCACGTGTTATGACGCCTGGAGCGCGGGCCTCATCGCCGAAACCGACATCGACTGCATCCTCGTCGGAGACAGCCTGGCCATGGTCGTCTATGGCCACGACACAACCCTGCCGGTGGAGATCGACACCATGGCGGCCCACACCGCCGCGGTCCGGCGCGGCGCCCCGGACACCTTCGTCATCGGCGACATGCCGTTCCTCTCGTACCGCCGGGGCTTGGACTCCGCCATGGACAACGTCGCCAAACTCATGCGGGCCGGCGCCCAGGCCGTCAAGCTCGAGGGCGCCGCGGGCAACACCGAACTCATCCGCCACCTGGTCGAGTCCGGGGTGCCGGTCATGGGTCACCTCGGCCTCACCCCCCAGTCGGTTCACCAGCTCGGCGGCTTCAAGGTCCAGGCGCGGGGCGAGGAGGCGGCGGCCGCCCTCGTCGAGCAGGCCGTCGAACTCGAGCGGGTCGGCTGTTTCGCCCTCGTCCTCGAGGCGGTGCCGGGGGCCGTCGCCGCCAAGGTCACCTCGACCCTCGAAATCCCCACCATCGGCATCGGCGCGGGCCGCCACGTCGACGGCCAGGTCCTCGTTCTGCAGGATCTCCTCGGGCGTGACAACCGCCTTCCGCCCCAAATTCGTCCGCACCTGGCTCGACGGATCGACCCTGATCCGCGATGCGCTTCAGGCCTATCACCGGGATGTCACCGACGGGAGTTTCCCAAACGGCGAGGAGAGCTACGAATGATCAACGTCATCGATGCAATCGACGAGACCCGCCTGCGGCTGGCCGAGTTTCGCCGCCATGGCTTCAGCATCGGATTCGTACCCACCATGGGCGCTCTCCACGCCGGCCACCTCAGCCTCATCGAGATGGCGCGCTCGGAGAACGACCGTGTCGTCGTCTCGATCTTCGTCAACCCGACCCAGTACGACGACCCTGAAGATCTCGAACGCTATCCGCGCACCCTCGCCGCCGACACTCAACGTGCGGAATCGGCAGGGGCGGATCTCATCTTCAACCCCAAGGCCGAGGACATCTATCACGATGACTATCGATTTCGGGTCACCGAAACCGGTTTTTCCCGCGAACTCGAGGGCGCCCACCGCGAAGGACACTTCGACGGCGTCCTCACCGTGGTGCTCAAACTGCTCAATATCGTTCAGGCCGACCGCGCCTACTTCGGTGAGAAGGACTGGCAGCAGCTCGAGCTCGTCCGCGATATGGCGGCGGCCTACTTCCACCCAACCGAGATCGTCGCCTGTCCCATCATCCGTGAACCGGACGGTCTTGCCATGAGCTCACGCAACATCCATCTGAGCGCGGACGAGCGGGAGCTTGCGCCCGAATTTCACCGGATTCTCCGAACCGGTGCTCCAACCGAAGACATGCACCGGCAACTCGTCGACGCCGGTTTCGGAGTCGACTATGTCGCAAAGCGCGGTGATCGGATTCTCGGCGCCGTACGGACTCGGGAAAGTGAGGCTCATCGACAATGTCAGAAGCTAAATCGCGGATCGCGTTGCAGGTCACCGGTTCCATCGCCGCGTTCAAGGCGGCCACGTTGGCGTCGCTCCTCGTCGAGGCGGGATCAGAGGTGCAGGTCATCGTGAGCGAAGGCGCCCGCTACTTCATCGGTGAGTCAACTTTCGAAGGCCTCACCGGCCGGACGGTGCTCAGCAACGTCTTCGAGCGCGGGCGCGCCCACGACCACATCAATCTCGCGGATTGGGCGGATCTGCTCCTGCTCTACCCGGCATCGGCCAATCACATCAACCGCCTTCGCGCCGGTCTCGCCGATGACCTTCTGGGCTGTCTCTTCCTGGCCAACAATTTCCGCAAGCCTTACTGGATCGCGCCCGCCATGAACAGCAACATGCTCGCCCACCCGGCGGTCACCGACGCCTTGACTGTCCTCGAAGGCTGGGGCTGTCGGATCCTTCCCACCGGAGAGGGCCGGCTCGCATGTGGCGCGGTCGGATACGGCCGTCTCCTCGAACCCGAACAGACGGCGCAACTCATCCACGAGGAGCTCGGATGAGGATTCTCGTCACCGCCGGAGGGACCGAGGAACCGGTGGACGGCGTCCGCCGCCTCACCAACACCTCCACCGGCACAACCGGCGGCGTGCTCGCCCGGAACTTTGCCGGCCACGGCGCCGAAGTCCTGCTTCTCCACGCCGAACGGGCGCCGCTCGGCTCCATCGCGGTCGAGCGCGACACCTTCGTCACCTTTGCAGATCTCGAAAACGCACTCCGCCGTCATCTCGGCTCCGCTGACTGGGACGCCGTCGTCCACCTCGCCGCGGTGTCGGACTATCAGGTCGCCTCCATCGAGGTCGACGGCCGCCCGGTGGCGCACGGAAATCAGGGCAAGATCGGCAGCGGCCACGAGGTCGTCATCCGGCTGAGCCCCAACCCCAAGCTCATTGACAGCCTCAAGACATGGTCGCGCAACAAGGCGATCCGGGTCATCGGGTTCAAACTCACCAATGATCCGGATCCGGCGGCCCGCGCCATTCATGTCCGGGCGTTGCTGGATCGCAGCACCGTCGATTTCGTGGTCCACAACGATCTGGGAGACATGACGGCCGACCATCACCCGGCGGAGATCTGGGGCCGGCGGGGCCCGCTGGTTCAAACCACGACGAAAGAGGAACTCGCCGAGGCACTCTGGGCTCTCCTGACCACCCTGCACGAACCAGGACCGTTCGCCGATCTGCTCGCCGGCAAGTTTCCGGAGGTCAACCCATGATGATCGAAATGCTGAAATCCAAGATTCACCGCGCCACGGTCACCGGCGCCGAGCTCGACTACACCGGCTCGGTGGCCATCGACCCGGCGCTCTGCGACGCGGTTGGTCTCCGCGAGTTCGAGAAGGTCGACGTGTTGGACATCGACAACGGCGCCCGCCTCACCACCTATGTCATCCTCGGCTCCCCCGGCGAGGTCTGCGTCAACGGCGCCGCAGCCCGGCTGGTACAAAAAGGCGACCGGGTCATCATCGCCGCCTACGCCCTGCTCGACGAAGACGAGGCCGAGAGCTTCCGGCCCCGGATCGTGCTGGTTGACGAAATAAACTCGATCATCGAACGGTTCGCCTGAATCAGGCAAGAATTGCCCGGAAACATATCGAGATCGAAATCGACCAAGGAGACGACCATGAAGAAGACTGATCCCTGTCTCTGATGATCTGCGCCGCCATCGCTCTCTTCGTCGCCATCGCCCGCTCTCGCCGACGAAGAACCGACCTCGGCCGAACTCAAGGACGAGTCGAAGCGCGCCAAAATCAACGAGGTGGCCGAGGAAACGCTGGAGAAACTCTTCGCTGAAAACGCGAACGCCAAAAGCCTGTATGACAAGGCGATCGGTTGGGCGGTCTTCGACAACACCAAGGTCGCTTTCGGGATCTCGGGTGGCGGCGGCAACGGCGTGGCCGTGTCCAAGACGAGCGGCAAGAAGGCTTACATGAAGATGGGCACAGGCGGGGTCGGCCTCGGCATCGGCGTCAATAAGTACCAGATCGTCTTCTTCTTCCAGGACTGAGAAGATCTCTCAAGAACTTCATCGAAAAGGGCTGGCAGGCGGATGCCGGCGCCACCGCGTCGGCGGGCAAGGCCTCGGCCGACGCCAAGACCAATTTCGTCAATGGCCTGGCGATCTATCAGCTCACCGAGAAGGGCCTCATGCTCAACGCCGACATCGCCGGCACCAAGTACTGGCTCAACGACAAGCTCAACGAGTAGAACCCGACCAGCGCGGCTTCGAGAAACTGACCGCCCGGCCGAGACGGCGGGGCGAGGTTTTGGAATACGCCGAGGTCCCGCTCGGTTCTTCCTCTTCAGCTGCGGCGGAGCCAAGGCCCCGATCAGAACTGACGCTTGTTGAAGAGAGGGAAAACGACACTGTGGTACCATTCGCGACGCGAATCCTACAAACTGAGATCAATCGAAAGAAACCGAGTTCGAACAAGGAGGTAAGGAGATGTCTATGAAGAAGAACCTGATCATTGCCCTGGTTGCCGTGGTGGCCATGGGCGCCAGCGTGGCGATCGCGCAGTCGACCACCTATGAAATCAAACAGGGCACCGTGCTCCACGTCTACGGAAACCATCTCGTCGTGCAGATGGCCGACGGCACCGTCCGCGACGCGGATGTCCCCGCCGACTTCCTCTTCGATGTCGATGGTCAGAAGGTCCCGGTCAGCGAGCTCAAACCGGGCACCAAGCTCACCCAGACCATCGCCACCACAACGACGCCGAAAGTCGTCAAGACCACCGAGGTCCGCGAGGCCGAGGTTGTCCAGCGCATCGGCCAGACCATCATCTACCGCGACGAGCTCGGCCAGATTCACAAGCTCACCGGGCTTCCCGAGGGCTTTACGCTTTACCGTAACGGCAAGCCGGTTCCGATCGAAGCTCTTGCCGGTGGCGACCGCGTCACCGCGCACATCGTCCACAAGGAAGAGAGCATCATCACCGAAGAGGAGATGAAGGTTGCCGGCGCTGCCCCCCAGGCGCCCAAGGCCAAGCCCGCCCCGGTGGCGAGACCCGCAGCTCCCGCCCCGGCCCCGGCCCCGGTGCTGCCCAAGACCGGCAGTAATCTGCCGCTCGTCGGCTTCGCCGGTCTCTTCGCCCTGGTCTTCGGTCTCGGCATCGCCGCGGTCCGCCGCTTCTAGAGCGAACCCGTCCAGCAATACAACGCCACCGGGAAACCGGTGGCGTTTTTTTGTTTCCGGTTCCCGTTCCCGTACCCGATGTGCAGCGGCAGCGACCGAAGCCGACCAGGCCACGCGGAAATCCGCGCCCCCTCGGGGTGCCGGGCATGGCTTTGTGCCGGAGTAACGCCACGGCGACGCGTCCCACTCCGCACAAGGTCCATGCCGGGCTCCCTCGGGGAGCGCGATGCGGTCCGCTCTCCCGGCTACGAGGCAGGCCGCCGGCGCGCCTTCGGCGTGGTCGCAGCCCTCCCCGCAACCCACACGCGACCACGCCGATGGTGCGACGCTGGGTCGCCGGGACGCCAGAGCGTCACGGCGGCCCAGAAGGCCGGAGCTCCGGGTCAGATCGCCAGATCAACCAACATCGTGCCTTCGCCACGCGCGCGGGTTAGAATACCGTCACAGATCGGTCCGCTCGGGCCGAATTATTCGGTAGTCATAGGTATCTTGGAGGGAGATTCATGAGAAGCTCGTTTGATAGCAGTTTGTCCGCCAAATCGGTCACCGTCCTCGGCTTGGCGATCCTCGCCCTGGCCGCCGCCGTACCGGTATCAGCCCAGGAAATCGCTCACACCCAGTTCTTCCCCATCCTCGCCCGCACCGCCGGCGCCGGGGGAACCCAGTGGGTCACCGACATGACGGTTCACAACCACTCCGACAACGATCTCGTGGTGGGGGTTCAGTTTCTCGAAGCCGACAAGGCCAACGTGTTCAACCCCAGCTTCCCCACCCGTTTTTCCATCGGGGCGCGAGAGACCGTTCTCTTCGAGGATGTGCTCAACGCAGCTCTTCGGTTTCGAAACCGATATCAAGGGCGCGATGGTCGTCACCGTCGATCCGCAACTCGTACCGGGCTCGGGCAACCCGGTCGGCTCGGAGATCCTCGCCACCACCCGGACCTACAACACCGGCGACCCCGCAGGCACCTTTGGTCAAACGGTTCCGGCCACCGGCAAGGTCATCAACGCCGCACCGACAAAATCCGTCGTCACGGGGGTCATCAACAGCACCCGATTCCGGTCCAACCTCGGCGCCATGAACATGACGTTCATCGACGAACTCAGGATCAAGATCAGGGTGCTCAACGCCGCCGGCGAAGAAGTGGTCCCGGTCAAAGAGAAGACCCTGCTGCCCGCCTCCGTCAGCCAGTGGTCGCTGCAGAGTCTCGGTGTGCCCAAGACCGACGGCCCACTCACCATCGAGCTCTGGATGCACCCGGACGACGTGCTCGCTGATCCCTGTGCCACGAACTTCCCGACCATGTTCATCGCCTACGTTTCGAAGGTGGACGGGAATCCGGACGGAACCGGCGATGCGGAGTTCATCTACGCCGCTCCCAACGATCCCTACGACTGTCGGTACGAGCCTTAGAAAACACGGTGAATCGGCGCCAGATGAAATCCGGCGGAAGATACGGGCTACCGAATCTTCTTCAACGCTTCTTCGGCCCGGGTGATCCAGTCCGATGCCTCGGGATCGCCGACGGCGAGACTCGCTCGCGCGAGTTCGACGCCTCGTTCGAGGGCGCGTTTCGCCTCATCGCGCCGGTCATTGTCGCCGAGCGCCTCACCCAGAACCAACTGGTTGGGCGGGTAGTCCGGGAAAGCCTTGACCGCAGCCTCGGCGAACTCCAGGGCGTACTCCGGATCACCGGGGCCTGTCGGCCAGCCCGGCGCCCGGACGAGCACCAGAGCGAGGACACGCTGGCCGCCGGCGAAATCGAGTTCGGGAGCCTCGGCAATCACCTCTTCAAGGAGCTCCACCATGACATCGAGCCCGTCGGTGGCGGTGGATGTCCGCTCGCGGGCCTGTTGGCCCACCGCGAGGGCGAGGCGATAGGTGCATTCGGGCACCGAGGGGTGCAGTCGACGACACCACTGACCGATCTGAACTCCCTCGACGGCGAGTTCCTTTCGCCTCGCGCCATCATCGGTGTGCTCGATGAGCCATGCGGTGGCTCTCGCCGCACCGAGATAGGCACTGACCGGAGCACCCTCTACGCGAGCCGCTTCGAGATAGAGCGTCTGGGCCCGTTGGACGGCGGCCGCATCCGGCATCTTGCTGAATTCGGCATCGGCTCGGTCGAGGGTCTCGCCGAAATCGGCGTCTTCGATGGTCCGCTGGACGCCCGGTGCGCCGATCTCGGCCACGGGTGGCGGTTCTTTGAGAGCGGATGTGCACGCCCCGAGGACGATCAGGGCCGCAAGGCCGCATGCTCTGCCGAGCACCGTCGAGCTCACTCGACGGCTCCGCTGAACGCGGCCTCCGCAGTTTCCAGCGCTTTGAGATCCGCAGCTTCGAATCGTTCCAAACGAACGCCGGCCAGCGCTTCGGCGGCATCCGGTCTTGCATCGAGTCCATCCAATGCCCGCAGGAGCTCCGTCATTTTCTCCGGACTCACACGATCGCCGATGGAGCACACAACCGACACCGGCAGCGGCGGCGATGTGTGGACGATCTCGAGATCCCCGGCAAACGGCAGGCGGCCGAGGGCTTCGGTCTGCTCGGCGTCGAGGAGCACGACGATCTTCTCTCCCCTGGCCGCCTTGCGCAAAGACGAAAGAACGGCTCCGGAAAAGGTAATACTCAGGTTCGAGGGAAGTTCGCCCCAGTCCCCGAGCGCCGGCCCACGCACAAACGCCTCGGAATGGCCCGCCAGACTCAACAACTGCCAGCCATCGAGGTCTTCGGGTCCGTGCACTTTTGCCTTGCCGGCCACGAGGGACCAGGGTTCTTCCGCCTGTCGTCCGGTCGGCACCGCCAGCATCTCGGCCTGCAGCCCGAGTTCCTCGCGATGCTCGAGGAAAAACGGCAGAGTGACCAGGCTGAGACCCGCATCGGCGGCCGCCAACCGGGCCACGCCACCCTCCTCGGTTTCGAAGTACTCCGCGGCCAATTCCTCGCCGCCCCAGCCGGCGGCGGCGGCCACTGCCGTGGCGAATCCCTCCATGGCCGATTGCGCCTCGGCGGTGGAGCCCGGGTACCCGGGAGCACAAACAACCATGGTCAGATCCACGGCCGAGCTCGACCTCGCAACGAGCATCACCACCAGCAGCACCGGAATCAGCCGACGACACACCGCAGCAACCCGTAGTTCACACATGAGGTCATCATACCGTGGCACTTGTTGACCGTTCACTCGAGCATCGGATCGAACCGTTTTTTGTCTGGATCGTTTCCAGACGGTGGATGATCATCGCCATCTATTCGATGGTGGTGCTCGGGGCGGCGTTTCTGGCGATGGACATCCCGAGGGACAACTCCCTCGAGAACCTCGTGGTTTCAACGGACCCCGATGTCGCGGCGTCGCATGAGTTCGACAAGATCTTCCCCGAGGCCGCGACGGTCTTCCTCATGCTCGAGACCGACGAGCCTTTCGCTGCCGGCCCGCTGACCGATCTCGAACGACTCGAATCGGAGCTCGACGCCATCGATGGGATCAACGCCTTCTCCATGGCCACCGTCTGGCGACGCAGCCGACCCGGGGCGGGTCCACCAGCCGACGACCTCGATGCATTTCGCGAGATTGCCGGGGGGAGCGATTTCTTCCGCCGCCAGGGTCTTGTCGGTGATAACTTTCTCGCCATCGTCCTCGCGCTCGACGCTCCCGAGCCCGAGGTCCGGGATGCGCTCCTGGATCAGGTCAACGAGATCGTTTTCGCGGTTCCCGAGTGGTCGCAGTCCATCGACCGCGTCCGCCGGGTCGGGCGCCCGTGGATCGACGCCTGGCTCGAACGCGAAACCGCGGCATCGAGTGTCAAGTTCTTCCCGCTGTTTGCGGTATTCGTGATCAGCCTGGTCCTCGGGCTCTACCGCTCGTGGCGAGCGTTGGCTTCAATTCTGCTCTCACTCGCTGTCGCGGTCCTGTTGGGGATGGCGTTTGCCGGTCTGGCCGGGCTCGGATTCACCATCGTCTCGTCCCTGGTCCCCCTGACCCTTTTGGTCACCGCCACGGCGAGCCTGGTCTATCTCCACTCGCGTTTTGTCGATCAACCCGCGGGTGTCGATCTGGAAACCCACCGCGTCAGGGCTCTGGCCAACAAGTTCGTCGCGGTCTCAGCTTCGGTCTTTGCGGCCGCGGTCGGCTTTGCCGCGCTGACGGTCTCCAACATTCGACCGATCCGCGAACTCGGCATCTGGACCTCTGGGGGCTTGTTGTTGGGTTGGATCGTCGTTTTCACGCTCTATCCTGCCCTCCAAACCATCTTTCGTGCGCCCACCCGGCGCCACCGGCAGGTGGCGGGCGCCTGGGTCGAACGCGCCGCCGATGTGATCCCGCGCTGGTCGTACCGCTGGCGGTGGCCGCTGGTGCTCACCGCGTTGGCGCTTGCCATCGCCGGTCTCATCGCGCTGCTCGGGATCCCCGGTGTCCTTCCGGGGATGGAGCTCGAAACCAACCCCCTGGCTTACATCGATGCTGGCGAACCGGTGGCCATGGACACCCGCTATTTTCAGGACAACGTGCTCGGCATCGTGGTCGCAAAGGTCTGGATCACGACTCCGGAATACGGCGTTCTCGACCCCGAGGTGCTCCGCAGTCTCGACGCCCTGACTCGGGAGCTCGAAGAGGAACCTGCGGTCGGTTCGGTGGTGGGTCTCTCATCGATTCTCCGCCTCCGCCGCTATCTCGCCGGTCTCGGCGATGAGCTTCCGTCCGATCCCGCAGCCCTCGACCGGTTGATGGCCGATCTCGAACAGCTCATGCTCTCGGAACCATCCGTCTCCCAGTGGGTGGACCTCGATTCGCTCTCTTCAACCTATCTGACGGTCACCTCGGCCGCCGGATCAGAGTTCGGACTCGGCAATCTCTCCGCGGCGATAGAGCGGGCCTGGGGCCGAGCGGCCGAAGCCCAGCCCGCCCTCGCTGATTGCACCTACCGGCTCGCCGGCACCGGCGTGCTCCAGGCGACCATCGCGAGTCACCTGACTCCCACCCTCGTCGAAAGCTTTGCCATCACCTTCACCATCATCTTTGTCACCTTCATCTTTGTCTTCCGGTCCGGTCCGGCAAGACTCAACGCCATGGTGCCGTCGCTCTTCGCCATCTTGGTGACCTTCCTGGTCATGCGACTGACGGGAATCCCGCTCAACATCGCCACCATCCTCATCGCCACAACCGTCCTCGGGGTCACCGAAAACGATCAGATTCACTTCTTCTACCACTTTCTCGAGAAACGCAACGGCGGCAACACCGAAGCGGCGCTGGCCCACGCGATTCGGGTTGCCGGTCACGCCATCCTCTTCGCCACTGTCATCAACGCCGGTGGGTTTCTCGCCCTCGCACTTTCCGATCTGCCGCCCATGCGGCAGTTCGGCATCGTCACCTCCATGGCCTTTGCCCTGGCCATGCTGGCCGATTTCACCGCCCTGCCGGCCGCGCTGTGGATCTTCTTCCGAGAAAAGCCCGGTTCAAAGCCACCCACCGATGCCCCCATCGAGAACTGATCGGGGCCGCGTGGTCCGCATCAATCCCAATACGGTCTCTTGGCGCGAGAAGGACAACGTCCTCCTGACCGGCCGTACTATCATACTTTCGAGGCCAAACCTCACGGGGGGCAAAAAGTCGTCATGAACCGAACCATCATCAGAACAGCCCAAATGGCTGTCTTGTGCCTCTGCCTCGCAACACCGGCCGCCGCGCAGGAGACCGGCCAGATCATCGGCCGGATCATCGACAACAACGATCTCCCGCTGCCGGGCGTCACCATCGCCATCGAGGGTCAAGCAGCCCGCTCGGTCCTGAGTACGGTCGATGGCCGATATCGCGCCCTGAATCTGTCAACCGGGACTCTCAAGCTGACCGTGGTCATGCCCGGTTTCGTCACCATCGAGGAAACCGTCGACCTCGCATCGGGCGAGACCGTCGAGATCGACTTCAAACTGCAACCCGCTTTCGAAAAGACAGTGGTCGTCTCCGCCTCCCGGAACACGGTCCTGCTCGAAGACACGCCTACGACCATCAGCGTTGTCGGCCGCGACACCATCGAGACCCGTCCGGCGCAGAACGTCGGCGATCTCATGCGCGAGGTCCCCGGCGCCAATGTGGTTCAGTCGTCCGCCCGCGACGTCAACGTCGCCACCCGGGGACCGAGCCCCTTTCTCACCGGAAGCCAGCTCGCCTTGGTAGACGGTCGGCCGCTCTTTTTCGATTTCTTCAATGTCATCTTCTGGGACCTCTCCGCGGTGCAGACCAACGACATCGAGCAGATCGAGGTGGTGCGCGGGCCGGCCTCGACCATGTGGGGCGCCAACGCCGCCACCGGCGTGGTCAACATGGTGACCCGGGCGCCCAGGACCTCACAAGGGCTCGAGTTCGCCGTCATCGGCGGTCTCCTGAGTCGATCGTCCGATGCCGGAGGGACCGGCGCCATGGGCAGCCTCAACATTCGCTGGGCCGACGCGCCCACCGAGAAGCTCGCCTATCGCCTCTCCGCCGGGGTCTTTTACAGCGATCCGCTCGAACGGCCGACGGGGATGATCCCCGAGGTCCCGACCCCCGTCGATCCACCCGTGACCGTCGGTGGCGGATCGTACGACGACGTGTTCTACGACAACAACGGAACGCTCCAGCCCAAGTTCGACCTCCGCATCGACCAGGAACTCGACGGCGAGGGAAGGATTCTCTACTCGGCCGGGATCGCTTACACCGAGGGCATCATCCAGACTCCCATCGGCCCCTTCGACGCGCAACGGGGCACCAAGCTCGCCTACGGCCAGATCGCCTACCACCGCGGCAGTTTCAGGATCCGTTCGTTTGCCAACTACCTCACCGGGAAGGCGCCGAGCCTGCTCTCCGTCGATGCCAACCTCGACCCGCTTCGGATCGATTTCAAAAATGGGGTTTACGACGTCGATGCCGGGTGGAGCGATCTCTTCGGCGGCCGGCACCTCATGTCCTTCGGCGGCAACGTCCGCTACAACACCTTCGACCTCTCGATCTGTCCCGATGCCGACGACCGGTTCCAGACCGGCGCCTATATCCAGGACGAGATCAGGTTCTCGACCTTCACCCTCGCCCTGGCCGCCCGCGCCGATTACTTCTCGAACCTCGAGGAAATCAATTTTTCGCCTCGAGCCGCCTTGATCTGGTCACCGGTTCCCGACCACTCCTTCAAGGCGTCATTCTCACGAGCCTTCCGGGCTCCCTCGGCCGTCGAGAATTTCATGGAGCTCTCGTTCGTCGGCGGCTATATTCCCCTCGACGCGTTTGATCCGCGGCTGACTGAGCCCTTCCCACTCGTGGTCAACATGTACGGCAACCCGGATCTCAAGGCCGAGACCATCGACAGCTTCGAGATCGGCTACTCGGCCGTCCTCAACGGGGGCCTGACCCACCTCGACGCCAACATCTACGTCAGCGAAATCCGCGACAAGCTGGCGAACTTCACTTCCCCGGAAGCCCTTATCGAGGCCGGAGTCGAGCCCTACTACACATCGGAAAACCCACCGCCGGGATGGCCACTCAACCCCATCGTCATCGATTTCCTGGCCTTGCAGGGGGTCTACCTCCCGGCAAATTACAAGTACCTCAACATCGGCTCGGTCCGCAGCGCCGGACTCGAGCTTTCGGCCAGCCACACCTTCCGGCGCGGGCTGACCCTCTTCGGCAACTACTCCTACCAGGTCCTGCCCGAGCTGCTCGATCCCGTCGGCGACCCCGACCGTCCCCCTTCCGAGACCATCAACACGCCGCCCCTCCACCGATTCAACGCGGGTGCGACCTACAACGGCCAGACCTACCTCGGAAACCTGACCGTCAACTACTCGGACCGGGCCTTCTTCGCCCAGGGCATCCAGCCCTTCTATTACGGTTACAGCGATTCCTACACCCTGGTCAGCGCCAGCGTCGGCCGGCGGTGGAGCGACGGATGGCTGACCACCAACATCAAGGTGCTCAACCTCCTCGACGACCCCGTCAAACAGCACGTCTTCGGTGATCTCATGCGACGAACGGTGATGCTCGAAGCCCTCTTCAAATTTTGATTGGGAGGGTGCGCTGACCCCATGTGGTTCCGGTCGATCCGACTTCGTCTCGCCGTCACCGCGGGATTGATAGCGGTCATCGCGACCACATCGTGCGCCACCCGCACCCACATCACCTGCGACGGACGAGCGGATCACCTCCCTTCAACCGAGGGCACGGATCCACACTTCGTCTACCCGAGCCGGAAGCCATCGATCGTTGAAGACCAGGTCACCAATAAGAGCAGCCGTTACGAGATCCGACGGCTCAGCTTTCCTTCCATCGGCGGCAACGGCCAGACCGACAATCTCGTCACCGTCGACTATCACCGGAGTCGGTTGCCCGGCGCCCACCCTGTGGTCATCGTCCTGCCTATCTGGGGTCGCCATGTCTATCCATCCAACGCCATCACCCGCACCTTCAGAAAGCGGAGCAACGGCGCGTTTCACATCCTCAACGTCATGGGCGAGAGCTTTCTCATCGACTGGCCGCAGCTCGGCGTGGTGACCGACGAGGACGAGTTCATGGAACTCTGGGCCGAGGGAGCGCAGAACGAGATCAACACCCTGATCGACACACGCCGGTTGATCGACTGGGCCGAACGTCAACCCGAAATCGACACCGACCACATCGGGCTTGTCGGATTCAGCCACGGCGCCATGCTTCGCACCGACCATCGCCACCCAGGAGCCGAGGATCACGGCGATGGTGTTGGTCATGGGCGGGGCCGCACCCGCAGAGGGTCATCGCCCAGTGCAGGGGCGCTCGAACCGAGGGTGTCCAGATCTGGGCCGAGGAGACGTTCGGTTGGAGCCGAACCGAGATGGAAGAACGCCTCGAACCCCTCTACGGCCCCATGGATCCGGCTCGGTATCCCGACCGCGTCGACCCGGCACAGGTCCTCATCATCGAAGCCGGCAAGGACGAGTGCGTACCCAAGAGCTGCCGCGACGATCTCTGGGAGGCCATGGGTCGGCCCGAGCGCTACCATCATCAACGCCAACCACCGCCACGCCTTCTACACCATGACGCCGCTCAACCTCAACTGGATGCGCAAGCGGATCTGGGAATTTCTAGAGTCGGCGGCTGCTTGAAAGTTCGACTCATTCAAATTCTGACCGAGAGTAAGGCTGCAGCAGCCTTACTCTCGGTCAGAATTTGAGCAGGGTTCGATCACCGCTGAGGGAAAACCGACACCTTCACAACCCTGCAGCGTCCTCGGCGATCTCGGCGGCGATGGCCTCGACGGCCCGCGACAGGGCCTGCACCACCGCATCGACGCTATTGCTGCCCGCGGCCCGTGTCGCTTCATAGGTCTTCTCGAGCAGCGGCGTTTCATATCCCTTGGCCCCGCCGTCACGGACGGCGACCTCGAGCCGTACCATCGCCTGCGGCCCGGACGGTGAATCCACCTGCTCGAGGGCGACGATCTTGCCCGAGACCACCAGCGTGCGGCGACCGTCGACCGCGGCTCCAAACTCGACGGCGAGTTTGTGCTCCACCATCTCACCGAGACTCGAGGCCCAACGGTCGTGGGCGTAGTAGTCGATCCGGGTCGGCGATTTCTGGATGACGATCTGCGTCCGATCGGTTCTCTCCGAAATCGCGAATCGGGCGACTTGGAGGTTGAGATCCGTCGTGACTGTTCCGGAGGGCGACATGTCAAGCGTGTAGTAGTCGAGATCGGGGGTCGAGGCGCACGATGAAAGAACCAGGATGAGCGAAATCGTGGCGAATCTGAACTTCATCATTTGCCTCCATCCGACCGACCCTGCGGTTTCGCCCCGCGGACCAACGCGTTGGGCTGCTCCGCCAGGGACTGAGAAAACTGCTTGAGGCTGCGGGTTGTCGCCTCGAGGTTGTCGAGAATCTGCTCGAGGGTGGGGCGCTTTCCCTCGACGAGATCGCTCGCGTTTCCACTCACCTCCTGGAGATACTGCAGGGTCACGGCCAACGATGCGGTCAGCTCTTCGAGTTGCTTTGAAGCCTCGGCGCTCAGGCTCTGAAAGTTCACCATGGTTGCGTTGAGGGGCTCGCGATTCTCCTCCACGGCGGCATTGAGGTTGGTGAGGAGATCGGTGGCGGATTCCTCGAGACTCACCAATCGCTCGACGACCTCCGCCAGACCGTCCCTATTATCACTGATGACCCCATTCAGATCTTCGACGGTCGATGTCCCCGCGTTGAGAGTCTTCTCGAGCGCCGCCACCACCGCGGCAAGATCCACCATCTCTTCGCCTGACTCCTTGGCGAGCGCCCGGGCTCGTTCGACTCCGAGTATGGTGTTGAGGCTGTCGAGCAGGGTATCCAACCGAGTCATCACGCTCTCGAGGTTCGGGATATCGACAAATCCGCCTGAGTTGGTGTGGGACGCGATTTCATCGCCGGAGACATGGAGCGGCTGATCCGAACCGCCGGTCGAGATCTCGAGGTGTTTGGCCGTCGTCAGACTGATCTGTTCGATGGTGGCAATGCTGCCGTGGTTGACCGGCACATCGGTCGGCACCTCGAAAATCACTCGGATCCTCGACCGATCCCCGGGATCCGCGGTGATCTCCAAGACCTTGCCGGCCTTGACGCCGCCAAAGCGGACCTCCGCGCCCAGGTTGAGACCGATGATGCTCGTGAAATCGGCGGAGAACAGGTTCGTTGACTCCGCCCCAGATCCGCAGCCCCGCATGGCCGCAACAAAAGCCACCATGACGAGCAGACTGGCCACGACCATGATGCCGGCCTTGATCTCGGTAGCGGTGAAGTTGCTTTTCTTCGCTGGCATGGTCCTCTCGATTCAATCGATGCTGGTGAGTGATCGGGCGTAGTCGGCGTCGGCGGTGTTTGAATCATCAGGCCGGCGGGCAAAGAACTGCTGGATGTACGGGTGGTCCATCTTTTCCAAATCGTCCAACGAGCCGATCCCGGCCACCCGGCCCTCGTGTAGGACGCAGACTCGGTCAGCGATGATTTTCACGCTCTCCATCTCGTGGGTCACAACAACGCTCGTCAGATTGAAGGTTGACTGCATCGTACGAATGAGCTCGTCGAGGCCTGCGGCGACAATGGGATCGAGACCCGCCGAGGGTTCATCATAGAAGATGATCCTGGGGATCCATGGCCATGGCCCGGGCGATTCCGGCCCGCTTCCTCATGCCGCCGCTGAGCTCGGATGGAAGATAGTCTTCGAACCCACCGAGTCCGACGAGCTCGAGCTTGATCCGGGTCATGATGCCGATGGTGGACTCTTCCAGTTTTGTGTGTTCCCGAAGGGGCAGGGCCACGTTGTCGGCCACCGACAACGAACCGAGGAGGGCCGATCCCTGAAAGCACATCCCCATTTTGCGGCGGATCCCCATCCTCTCCTGGGCCGACATGGATGTGAAATCCAGGCCACCGATGAGAATTCGCCCGGCTTGAGGGCGCATCAGACCGACCAGATTTCTCAGAAGCGTCGTCTTGCCGGAACCGCTGCCACCCAGGATGACGAAGATCTCGCCTGGCTGGACCGCAAGATTGATCTCATCCAGCACAACCTTGTCGCCGTAGGCGACCTGGAGGTCCTCGACCACGATGATCGGCTCCACCGTTTCCATGCTCATAGGTAGTAGAACAGAACGGTGAAAACAAGATCAACGATGATGATCAGGAAGATGGAGGTCACCACCGAAGCGGTTGTTTGACGACCGACTCCCTCGGCGCCTCCCTCGACCTGGAAACCGCGATAGACCCCGACCCAGCAGATGGCGATGCCGAAAAAGACACTCTTGACCATTCCGGTGAAAAGGTCCTTCTCGACAATGGCTCCGATGGTCTGCGTGACGTAGATCTCGGTTTCGACACCGACCACGAAGGTCGATGAAGCCCACCCGCCGATGATCATGACGAGCATTGCCAGTGCGGTCACCGACGGTACGGCGGTGACCATGGCGAGGAACTTCGGCGCGACGAGATACTTGATGGGGTTGACCCCCATGACCACGAGCGCGTCGATCTCTTCATTGACCTTCATGGTGCCGATCTCGGCCGTGATCGCCGAACCGCACCGCCCGGCGATGAGAATCGCGGTCATCAATGGCGCCAGCTCTCGCATGGCCGAGACCGCCACCAGATCGGCGATGTATCGGTTGGCGCCCCACTGATCGAGGGTGTAGGAAGCCTGGAGCGCGATGATCACTCCGATGAGAAACGAGATCATCGCAACGATGGGTAGCGAACGAACTCCGAACTCGACAAAACTCTCGACGCTACTCCGCCACCTGAACCCCTTCCCCTTGAGCGGGGCGACCACCAGCCACACCATGGTGTCGACCATGAGCACCGATACTGCGAGCGCGGCTTTGAGCTGATTCAAAGCCCACCGTCCGACGCGCCCGATGAGATCAGTCATCAAGCCGGTCTCACCTCGAATATGCTGTCCAGACGGGCCAGCTCGAGTACTTTCATCACCGATGTCGATGGCGCTACAAGGACGAAGGTCTTACCGTGTTCCTTGGCGCTTCTGAGACCCTCGACCAGCGTCGCGACCCCCGACGAGTCCATATAGCTCACTTCGCCAAGGTGGATTTCAACCCCGGCGGTTGCCTTGGGAACAGCCTTGAGCACGGAGGTCCTCAGCTCCGGCGAGCTGTAGAGATCGATATCACCTTCAACGGCAATGATGGTCTCGTTCGCCGTCTTCGTCGTTTCAATCCTCACTGCCAACCTCGTGTTTCGCGGTTCTTTGGAGTCTCATGGTGACACAGTTTCCGTTGGTCGTCCCCGGGCAGAAGCGAACCTCGTCGAAGACTTCGTGGATGAGCTTGACGCCGAGACCGCCTGGCACGAGTTCGCGCTCATCGGGCTTCACCATGGGCCGGTACTCGCTGCACTCGCTCGGGCAGGGTGTTCCCTGGTCGCTCACCGTGATCTCGATCCACTCCTCGGATGCCGAGAGTACCAGTTCAACGGCCTCATCCGTCCGCCCCTTGTAGGCATGACGGATGGCGTTGGAACAGGCTTCATCGACGGCGAGAATCACCTCGTGGCGTCGATCGGGCACCAGACCGCAGACCTCGAGCCAGACCTGGATGACGCCTCGGATGACTCCCAGAAGACGGGGATCGGAGGACACCTGGAGACGGATGTCGTCAGGGCGCATGACCGTGGTATCTCAGAGCGATCATGGTGCAGTCATCATGCGGCGCCAGTGGGCTGCAGTAGCGGTCGACATCATCGAGAATCGCCTCGATGAGCGCCTTTGGTCCGTCCTCGAACCGAGCTCGGGCCACCTTCTCGATCCCCTCGAGACCGTATTCGTCATCCTCTCGACCCTCGGTCGCCTTGCCATCGGGGTTTTTCGCCTCGGCGATGCCATCGGTGTAGAGCAGGATGGTCTCCCCGGAACTGAGGATCGTCTCGTCATCCCTCCAGTCCAATCCCGGGAGGATCCCCAGCGGTGGTCCTGAGGCAGGAAGGATGGTCGTCAGCCGTTCTTTGGAGATCCGCAACACCGGGTGATGACCCGCGTTGGCCGCCATCAAGTGGCCGGTCCGAAGATTGAGGGCCACCAGCGCCGTGGTGCAGAAGGTTCCTCGCCGAGAACGACCCACCATCCGTTCGTTGAGGCGGCGCAGCACCTCGGCGGTGGAGTCGGCGCCGGTGGCGCAGAGGCGGAACTCCGCCAGAAGCAGCGCCATGGTGAGGGCGGCCGGCACCCCCTTGCCGCTGACATCACCAATGAGCAGACCCACATGGTCCTCATCGAGTCGCGCGAAATCATAGAAGTCGCCACCGACCACCTTGGCCGGCCGGGTCAGACCGTAGACATCCAACCGCGGGTCATCGGTCGGCCAATCACGGACGAGAAAACCCTCCTGGATGGTCCACGCAGCCTCGATATCCTGATCGATCCGCTGCTTTTCCAGCAGATCCCGATGGTTTCTCGCGTTTTCGAGGGCGAGACCGGCGCTGTTGCCGGCAGCCGCCGCCAGCAGCATATCGTCCTCGGAGTACTCGTGATCGGCGAGATCGGTGTCGATATACAGGATGCCTCGAATTGAGTTCTGTGTCCTGATGGGGACGCACAAGATCGAGGTCAGGTTGAGCGCCGCGATGCTGGCGGTCGGGTCGAGCACCTGATCGGAACGGGCCGATTGCAGGAGGACATTCTCCCCGTCGCGGAGAACCCGGGTGGCCACGCTCTCGCTGATCTCGATCTCGTCGAGCCCCGTCAGCCGGGGTACCCCGTCGCGGATGGTGTGGACATGTCCGCACTCCGGGCATGGCATCAACTTGCCAGCCTCGCCGGCAAAGAGAACCGCACCGCGTTGGGCGCGGACCGCACGCATTGTGGTCGAGAGGATGCTGTCCACCAGCTCGCACGGATTGAAGATCGACGACAAGGAATTCATCAAGGTGTAGGCGGCCTCGAGAAGCTCTTTGGATCGAGACGACGGCGGCGCCTTCGCTCGACCGGACGGGTCGATGATCGTCTGAAGAAAAACCGTCTTCTCCACCGGAGGGGTCTCGACACTGCTGATCAACGAAAACAACAGCGACGTATTGCCGATCCGGATCTCGTCTCCGTCGGTGAGCAGGTGGACGTCGATGACTTCCCCGTTGACGCGGGTGCCGTTACTGCTTTCGAGATCGCGGCACTCGTAGCCGTTCCCCACCCTGCAGATCTTGAGGTGTTGCCGTGAGGCCGCGAGATCGCGAATCACGAGGTCGCAATTCCCCCCCCGACCCACGATCATCGAGGCGCCGACCGGAACTCGCCGGCCGTCTCGTCCGGCTCCAGTCATGACGAAAGCCTGTTGTGTCGACGTCATCAAGGGTTCCTTCCCCACCGACGCTACCGTGGCTTCAGCGACCGCGCAAGGGTGGGTCGAGGCTCCCCGTTGAACTGGCTGGGGAAACCACGATCCGATAAACTGGATCACATCGGGAGGTCATCGGTGAAGACAGCGAGTCGAATCCTCGTCGGACTGCTCCTCGTGGGTGCTCTGCTGGGTTGCGATTCGATGGAATTGACCATCGGCGTCGTCGAGGGGGATCTCCGGCACACTCGACGTAGTCCAATGCCAACGACACGGAGTGGATCGACGTCCGGCTCCTCGTCGAGACCGTCGAAAGCGACAACAGCAAATCTCGATGCGCCGAGAAAGCAATCGGCAGCTGGAAACCGGGCGAGACGATCTCGGTTCCGGCCTGCGGGGCGAAGATCCGGTTCACCCTGACCACCGGCGGCGAAACGGCGCGGTTCTCCTATTCCAACGGTCAGCTCTTCCGGGTCTTCGGACGAAAGGAAGTCCCGGTTGCGCCATGAACAACCGACAACCATGAGCCGCCGCCGCTCAGCGGCGAAGATCGGGAGGTCAGAATGATGAGAAGATCGCTTGGATTCGTACTGGCATTGGCGATTGTGACCGTCGGCTGCGGCGGCCCACAGGTGCTGACCGAGAAACGGATGCTCGAGTGGGGGCCCATGCTCAACCTCTACATGGGCACCAATATGGAGGGAGGAAACTCCTATCCCGAGACCCTCGACGAGCTCCCACCCGAGTTGTCCGGCGGATCTCGAAAGAAGCGACGGGTGGGGCAATCCGCTGCTCTATCGGCTCCTGCGGGTCGACAAATACAATCTGATTTCGGCGGGCCCCGACGGTGAATTCGGCAACGCCGACGACATCGTGCTGGAAAACGGCGCCCTCTACGACCCCATGAAGATCTACGCGGAGAAGCCGCTCAAACTCTGACCGGAGGTTGAGCCACAACTCTCGAGCTCGGCTTTGAGATCGGCAGAAAGGTCCGGGCGATCGAGTGCGAGGGCGGCGAAGGGCGCCGGCACGTTCAGGCGATAGGCCAGCCGCGCGAGTCGGATCAGGAGACCTTCAGGGGTCGAACCGTTTACCTTTCCAGCCAACCAGTCGAGGGTGGTTTCCACATCGCCGTGCATCCCCTCCCCCATGAGCAACTCGGCGACTCTGGTCGCCATTCTGAGATCGACCTCGGTTTGGGGTGAACGTCGGAGGATCTCGACCCAGATCTGAGCAGGCAATCCGACATCACCGGCGCGAACCGCCGCCTCGAGCGCTGGAAGCACGGCCGGAACCGCCCGCGCGGGGACATCAGCCCGAGACGCGACATTCCACAATGCCGCCGCCGCCTCGGCGTCGGCCGGGCGCTCGGTCAACAACGCCTCGAGACCCGCCAGGGCATGATCGGTCCGGCCCCGTCGCGCGAGTTCGACCAGTTGTTCGACCACCGCCGAGTCGTGGACCGTTTCGACCCGCTCGTGGACCGGCTCGATGAACCGCTCCTCGATTCTCAGCGAGTCGACGAGAAAGGCGAAACCGACCCCGAAGACGAAACCCCCAACGTGGGCCAGAAATCCCACGTCACCGAGATCGGCGACGCTGAAGAATGCCCAGATGCCCATGGCGAACGCGAGCTCGCCGACGGCCCAGAGCCCCAGCATTATCCACGCCGGCGCCGAGAAGGTCCCCTGGTAGATCCGGATCATCCAGACAAAGTAGAAGAAGGTGATCCTGCTGTTCCAGTAGCGCACGGCGAAGGCGCCCATGACCCCGGCGATGGCGCCCGAGGCGCCGATGAGCGGTTCCATCAAGTTCGGGTAACGGGCGACGAAAACGAGAGCCGCCGCGACTCCTGAGAGCAGATAGAAGACCGCAAAGAGCGGTCGCCCCCAGGCATCCTCCACCGCCGGAGCGACAAGATAGAAGATGAAGAGGTTGCCGATCAGATGGAGGAATCCGACGTGGATGAAGATGTGGGTGATGAGGTTGGCGGCCTTCATGTCCGCCGGCACGAGTCCCCAGCGCCAGAACGGCAATCGGTCACGCGCCTCGAAGTACGCCGCGGTGAGCCCGTCCAAGGTCGCCTGCTCGGCCCTCACCTGTCCCGCGCGGGGCGGTGGGGCGGGATCGTCGTCAGAAACCTGACGCATCGAGTAGTACCTGAATCCCTTGAGCTGCGGATCCAGTTCGAGATACGGGTGTTCGATGAAATACTCCACCGCCCGCACCTCGGCCTCGACCACCGCTTCTTCATCACCCGGCGCGACCAGGGTGTAGATAAACATCACCAGACACAGCCCGATGATGCTGAAGGTGACCCACGGCATCCGGCGCACCGTCGCCTGGTCATGGCCGATGGGAATCAGCATGGTTCTCCCCGTTCAAGGCTCTGGGCACCACCATGTTCCCATAGAACCCGCGTCCGTGTCCGCGTTCCCGTTCCCGTTCCCGTTCCCGTTCCCGCAGCAGGACACGCGGAAAACCCCGCCCCATCGGGGTGCCGGGTTTGACATTGTGCCGGAACGCTCAACCGGCTTCGCGGCGCTCCCCGCACAATGTCATACCGGGCTCCCTCGGAGAGCGCCTCGAGGTCAGTTCTCCCGGTTACGAGGAAGGCCGCCGGCGTGCCATCGGCGTGGTCGCAGCCCTCAACCCGCGCTCGGCTGGCGAGCGAGTGAGGCCGTCGTCGCGAAGCGAGGACGGCTCTGACAGCCAGGCGAGGGTGGGTCGCGGTGCGCAAGGCGCACTAGCAATCAACCCACGCGCGACCACGCCGATGGTGCGACGCTGGGTCGCCGGGACGCCAATGCGTCCCAGCGGCCCAGAAGGCCGGGGCCGAATAACACGGGAACCGCGGACCACAAATCAAGTGGAGCGCAACGCACAACAGCCTTTCTCTCACCCTTGGGAGATCCTTCGACTCACTCGCGGACTCGTTCGCTCAGGATGACATGGGTGGGTGTGACGCTGGGACGCCAAAGCGTCACGGCGGCCCAGAAGGCCGGCGTTGAGGGCAGGGTCCGGGACAGCGTCAGGAATCAGGGGCAGGGACAGCGACAGGTTTCAGCGACAGCCTCAGAAATCATCGATCAGTCAGGTGGCTCCGACAGACGCATGAAACTAAGGTGCCCGAAATTCATCATTCATCATTCCTAATTCATCATTCTGCGCTGGCTCTCACGCCCCCAAACTCACCTCATCCACGATCCCAACCACGACCGCGCGAATCGGCGCGTCGGGCTCACCGAGGACCTGCCTCGCGCCGGTTCCCTCGTCGAGAATGAGGACGGTCTCGCCGGCGCCGGCATCGACGGTGTCGATGGCGATGACATAGTCCCCGGTTGCCTGACCCTCGAGATCGAGGAGATCCACCAGCAGCATTCGTTTCCCCGTGATGATGGGGAGGTGGATCGTCGAGACCACCGTTCCCGTGATCCTGCCGATCTTCATGAGTCCACCTCGTGAACATGATCGACGATGCCGATCACCGCGTGATCGACGGGAACGAAGGTCTCGGGCATGGCGACGGCGGCCTCGCGGCTCGCGACGAAATAGACCAACTCATCGGGACCCGCCATGTTGACGGCGTCGGCGGCGACGACCGCTGCGCCCTTGGGTTCGAGCCTGCGGTTCAGGGGCTGAATGATGAGCAGCCGTGTGCCCTCCAACCCTGGGGTGATGGTCGATGCGACGACGGTACCCACGACTCGGGCGAGATGCATCTCACGCCTCCTCTTGGTTGATACGCGTCCAGAACTCCGAGCTTGCCTCGATATTGGCAAGCATTTCCTCGTGGAACTGGGGGATGACGACATCTGCAATGAGAGTCTCGGGTGAGGCAAGGCGGTCCACCGCTACCTCCACCGCAGCCTCGACCTCGGCGAGGGGTCCCGAGAACGCGCAGTAGCCCTTGCCGCCGATGCGGTCGGCGATTCGGATCTCCAGCAACGAAACCTCGGCGCCCTTGAGGCCGCAGTCGGCGGCGCCGATGGTGGCCGCAACGGTTCGGGTCTCGATCATCCCCAGCGCCTCCCCCGAACTCGGGCCCCGCCGACCAAGGAGGGCCTGGACGACATCCGGGTGAACCGCCGGCAGAAAGAGCTGATCGAGCAGGGTCTCGGTGCCGGCCTCGAGACCGGCCTGATAATGCCTCATCGACGCACGCGACGTCACCAGCGACCAGGATCAGATAGTTCCCGGGATGGACGGTTCCTGCATAGGCGATTTCGACCGGCGCCCTTTTGACCATGGCGTCGCCGGCCCGGACCCCAAAGGCGATGGAGCCGAACTCGAGCAGCGCGATGGCAGATTGATCAGCGAGGGTCACACGATCCTCAGACCGCCGGCCACCGCGAGCCGACGCTCGCGGGAAAAGCTGCGCGGTCGGGTCAGACCCTCACCGGTGGGACTCGCGATGGAAAACGACGTGAAGCCCTCTCCACCATCACCCAACCCGGCCAGGGTCGCCGCATTGGCCACGAAAATGCTGACATCGGTCTCACGGGCCATCCGGGTGATGACATCGACGTTGCGGCTGAAGACCGAAGCCGTATGGCAGCAGCCGTGCTCGGCCTTGACCGCGAGCTCGATGGCGCGGTTCACATCGGGAACCCGCGCCACCGGCATCACCGGCATCATCTGCTCGGTCCAAATCAGGCTGTGAGTGACGGGCACATCGGCCACCACCAGCCTCTTGTCCTCGGCGCCGGTAACCCCGATGGCGGCAAGGATGTCACCGGCGTCTTGGCCGATCCACTTGGGGTTGATCTTGCCTGGGGTCCCGTCGTGGGGGGCCTGGTTGAAAATCACTCGGTCGAGTTTCCTGAGCTCGTGCTCGGCAAGCAGATAACCGCCGTGGGCAACCATGGCCTTGAGGAGTTCATCGGCCACCGAGGCGACGACAAAGACCTCCTTCTCATCGGTGCAGATGAGATTGTTGTCAAAGGAGGCGCCGCGAACGATCTCGCGGCCCGCGAGATCGAGATCGGCGGTCTCGTCGACCACCACCGGCGGGTTTCCCGGACCGGCGAGGATTCCCCGCTTGGTCGTCTTGCGAGCCTCCTCGACGACCCCGGGTCCACCGGTCACGAGGAGGATCCGGACACCGGGGTGGTTCATGAGGGCCTGGGCGCTGGCGACGGTCGGTTCGGGCACACAGGTGACGAGGTTTGGCGGCCCGCCCGCACCGGTGATGGCCGAGTTGAGCAACCGGATGGTGTGGACCGAAACCGCCTTGGCGTTGGGATGGCAATTAAAGACGATGGCGTTGCCTGCCGAAACACCGGCGATGGTGTTGTTGATGATGGTGGCCGTCGGGTTGGTGGTCGGGGTGATGGCACCGATCACTCCGAACGGTGCGGGTTCGGTGAGGGTGAGCCCATTGTCCCCCGTCCAGGTCTGCGGCTCGAGGTCCTCGGGACCGGGCGTCTTTTCGATGACCAGGAGATTCTTCTTGAACTTGTCCTCGGTCCGGCCGAGCCCGGTCTCCCTGTGCGCCATCTCGGCCAGCTCCCGAGCGTGCTCGCGCATCAGGCTGCGGATGGAATCGATGATGCGGTGACGCGCCTCGAGACCCTGCGCCCGGTATGTTTCAAACGCGGCGCGGGCGGCGGCAACCGCGGCATCCACCGTGTCGTGAACACCGAGGCCCCCGGAGGCGATGGGAGGAGACGTCTGACGCTGCGGCGCCCGGGTGGGTTCACCCACCTTGTGGCGCACCCGCGCGATGATCGCCTGGATGTCACTCTCGTTGATCGTTCTCATATGACGTCTCCGGGGCGTCGCCAGGCTTAGGAAGTTGGGAAGTTTCAGCAACTTCCCAACTTCCTAAAGCCTGGCACCCACACGTCTTCAGCTGCCCACTCGCCTTCGGCGGGGGTCTTTCGGTAGCGGGTTTCGCCACCGACCTCCCAGCTGTCGACGATGGCCATGACCACGGCGTCGCACGGACGGTCGCGGGTACTCTCGGTCTGACGGGCCGACGAGCCCGATGCCCAGAGCACCACGTCTCCCTCGCCGGCGCCGACGCTATCCACCGCGACGACGCTCCCGGTCGATTCGTCTCCATCCAGACCGAGCTGCCGGACGAGAAGAAAAACCTGACCGACGAGGCCCTCGTCCTTTCGGCTGGCCACCAGCGTGCCGACCACCCTACCGAGGAGCATCAGCCTTTCCGCTTGGAAGTAGCGGCTTCAGCGCGGCCGAGAGGCAGCACCGCATCGATGTTTTCGTGCGGCCGGGCGATGACGTGGGTCGAGACCACTTCGCCGACATTCTGGGCACCGCGAACACCGGCCTCCACCGCCGCTTTGACCGCGGCCACGTCGCCGCGGACGACCGCCGTGACATAGCCGCCGCCTGTCTTTTCATACGACACCAGTTCGACCTTGGCCGCCTTGACCATTGCGTCCGCCGCCTCAACCATCGCCGAAAACCCCCGTGTCTCGATCATTCCCAATGCTTCTGCCATCACGTGACTCCTTTCGCTTTTTCCGGAGGTTCCAGGCTTTAGGAATTCTGGCGAAGCTGCATGCGATTCCGAAATTCATCAAATCCTGACACATTGAAGAATGCGTCAGCTCTTCGCGTCCGGTCACACCTTCGATGGCGGCCACCGCTGCCTGCCAGCCGACATCGATGTCCTTTTCCTCGCCCCCGAGATAGACCCTCCCCATGGATCCGAAGGCCCGGACTTCGAGGATGTTGATCTCGGCCGCCTTTTCGGCCTCGTTGGCCGCCAGCGCCGCATAGGCCGCCGGCTCCACCTCCATCACATACATGGTCTGGCCGGGGATGATCATGTTTCCGTGACGCATCCTGTTGATGAGCTGGACCTGGTGGTCATCGAGGTGGCGGATGACCTGGCTCGACAGGATCTTGGGCTTGCGCCGGTCGGATTCCGAGAGCCCGAGTTCATTGAGAATGGCCTCACCCCCCGCCCGGGTCTCGGCCTGTTCCTCGGAGTGGATCTCGAGCAGACCGTAATAGCGCTCGACGATCTGCATCCCCGGCCTTACCCGCGTCGATTTGAGCGCGATGTCGGTGAGCCGGTTGATCTCGATCCCCGGCGAGATCTCGACGTAGAGCGAGGCATCGCCGGCGAGCGGCAGGAATCCCTGCGCCGTCGTGCCGAGGAACGCCGCGTACTGCGGCTGCAGATTGTCGAGAAAGACATAGGACCGAAGGTCAATACGATTCACCGGAACCTCCTTCGTCACCGGACACAATGCGGATACCCGCCGAGGCGCCGATTCGATTGGCGCCGGCTGTGATCATGGCTCGTGCATCGTTGGCGTCGTGGATGCCGCCGGCGGCCTTGACGCCCATCTTCAATCCCACGGTTTCGCGCATGAGGGCGACATCGAAGACCGTCGCGCCGCCCGGCCCGAAACCGGTGGAGGTCTTGACGAAATCGGCCCGGGCGAGCTGGGCCAATCGACACGCCACGACCTTTTCTTCATCGCTGAGATAGCACGCCTCGATGATGACTTTGTTGAGCGCGCCGACCTCGCGGCAGGCATCCGAGACCCCGGCAATATCTCGCTGGACGAGATCACGGTCGCCGCCCTTGAGAGCGCCGATGTTGATCACCATGTCGATCTCGCGGGCGCCGTCGCGGATCGCCCGCCGCGCCTCCATGGCCTTGATCTCGGGGACGTTGGCGCCGAGGGGGAAGCCCACGACCGACGCAACCTTGACCCTCGATCCGCGGACCCTCCGAGCCGCCCGCTGGACCCAGACCGGGTTGATGCAGACGGCGGCGAAGTGGTACTTCATGGCTTCGTCACAGAGCGTGTCGATCTTCTCCGGCGGGACATCCGGTTTGAGCACGGTGTGGTCGATGTACTGGGCGAGATTGGTGGGCACGTCACAGCCGTTGCCGTTGAAACCGAGTCGTGCCGCCCCGTTGGCCACCGCCTCGTCGGCGTTGTCGAGCCCGAGCCTGACCTCGCCGCCACCGGATCCGAGAATGGCCAGGACCTCACGGGTGACCGTCTCGATGAGTTGGTTTCGCTCCATTACGACCGCCTTTCCGAAGCCGCGTAGACCGACTCAACGGCCATGATCTTCGCCACCCTGTCCGCGTGCCGGCCGGGGCCCCATTCGGTGGCCAGCCACTCGTCGACGATCTGACGGGCGAGACCATCGCCGATGAGGCTCGCGCCCAGGGTCAGCACGTTGGCGTGGTTGTGCTCGCGGCTGTTGCGGGCCGACGACAGGTCGTAGCACAGGGCCGCGCGGACCCCGGGGACCTTGTTGGCGACCATGCACGAGCCGATCCCGGCGCCGTCGATGATGATCCCCGCGCTGCAGGCGCCCTCACCGACCAGCCTGGCGACGGCATGGGCGAAGTCCGAGTAGTCGACGGACTCGGTGCTCGAGGTGCCGCAGTCGGTGACGCTGCGGCCCCTCTTGCGCAGGTGATCGGCGAGCATCTCCTTCATTTTGAACCCGCCATGATCGCAACCGATGGCAACTCCGTCGCCGCCCGACGCCTCGCCGGCGAGGGTCCGATCCAACACCCGGGTCACCAGCCGCCGGATCTCGTCTTCGGCATTCATGACCGGCCTCCCATCACCACGCCTTCCAGTCCCCGGCCCCGGTGGCCGAGGGATCCGGCGGCGGCATCTCTTCGGCGCCGGGACTCCCGCCGATCGCGAGCGACTCGAGGCGCAGTTGCAGCTGCTCAGCACACGCATCGAAGGGCGCGGTTCTTCTGCCCGCAACGGCCATCATCGAAGCACCCTCGAGCGCCGCGACGACGAACTCGGCGAGCCGCCGGGGATCGACGCTCCCGTCCCACCGATGATCGCCATCGACAAACCACCCGGCGATCCGTGAAATCAAGATCTCGTAGATCTGTTCGACACGACTCAGGGCCGCCCCGTGATCGGGTCCGAGCTCACCTACAAGCGTCCCGACCGGAATCCCGAAACCGGAGGCGTCCGGGCGCGGTCCGAGCACGGTATGCCTCGATCAGGATCGCGACTCGACGTGAGGGATCTTCGAAGGCGCTCTCCGCCGCCCCGAGAACTTCGGTCGAGATGTTTTCGGCAACGGCGTCGAGCACCGCGAGGAGCAGATCGTCCTTGGTCGGGAAGAAGTGGTAAAAGCTGCCGCTGGTCGCCCGAGCCTTCTTCATGATCGAACTCACCCCGGTCTGGGCATAGCCTTGACGCCAGAACAGCTCGCCCCCTGTCCTCACCAACCGCTCCCGGGTGTGTGTCTGACGTCCCAACCGGTGGATCCTCCCATGACGCTCACAATCAACTAGAACGTTCTATCTAATTTAATCTAAACCCTGGGAATCCCTGTGTCAAGTTACTGGAGTGATCTCTCTACTCACTTTTAATTCCTACCTGACCGCTCGCGAGCGGTCAGGTAGGAATTAAAAACTGGAAGAGATGATCTAGCTGAAAAAACCAATCACATACCGGAGGGCGGTCACGATGATGACGAGACACAGCATCACCTTGATCGCCCGCGCCGGCACGTATTTTTGCGCCCGAGCACCGCAGTACATCCCGGCGGCGCCGCCGATCCCGAAGAGCAGACCGAGCGCCCAGTCCGGCCCGACCCCCATCCACGAGTAGATGGCGACGCCGGCCACCGAGGTGATGAGGGTTCCCATGAGAGCCGCCCCCGCAACGGTGTAGACCGGCAGACCGAAGACCGAGATGAAGAACGGCGCCATGATCGCCCCGCCGCCGATGCCGTAGATCCCGCCGACGACGCCGACAACAAAGGCCAATGCCGAGATCCCCGGAGTGGAGAACGAAAAGAGCTCACCGTAGAACTCGTACTCGATCCGGGTCAGGCTGAAACGCCGCACCACCACCGCGGGCAGACCGGCGCTCTCGGCCCCGCCCTTGCGCCGGTGCTCCGCGACCATCCGCTGGAACCGCTCCTCCGCGTCTTCCTTGCCATTGGCTTTCGTCCGCCGTAGCGAGAGATCAGCCACCATCCGGACACCGATGTAGAGCAGAACTCCGGCGGCAAAGAGCTTGAAGCTGCGCGGGTCGGGGAGGTAGTGAATTCTGACGACGGCGCCGATGAGGACCCCGGGCAGGGTGGCGATGATGACCACCCAGGTGAGCGGCCAGACCATCCGACCCTCGCGGATGTATCGCCAGACTCCGCTCGGGATCGCGACGATGTTGAAGAGTTGGTTGGTCGCACTCACCGACGGTGTGGTGTAGCCGAGGACGCTCATCTGAAACGGCAGCAGCAGAAACGCGCCCGAGACGCCACCCATGGAGGTAAAGAACGAGATGACAAAGGCCACGACGGGAGGCAGCCATGGCGCAACGGTGATTCCCGAGACCGTGAATTCCACTTAACCGCCTGCCAACGCTCGTTGGAGCTGGGCTTTGAGATCGCGGCCGACCGGGTTTTCGGGGTGGGTGGCGATCATCCGTTCGGCGACATCGAGCGCTGCACGGAGGTCGCCGGCCCGGGTGAGGTGATCGGCGAGACCGTAGAGATAGTCCAGATTCTCCGGCTCGAGATCCACCGCTCGCCGCAATGCCGCTTCGGCTTCATCGATACGCCCAAGCGCTTGAAGTGCGAGCCCGAGGTTGTAGTGAGCCCGTGTTCGCTCGGGCTGAAGTGTCGCCGCTCGCCCGAGGAACTCAACCGCCTCGTCCAGCCGGCCCATCTCGGCGAGAAGGAGGCCGAGCGAGTAGGCGGCCTGAGCTTCATCCGGGTACGCGGCGAGGACCTCACGCAGCAGTGCCTCGGCCTCTTCGTTGCGACCGGCTGCGTTGTAGAGCACCGCCAGGTTCATCTTGGCCGGGAAGAAGAGATCATCGACCTCGATGGCCGATCGATAGGCCTCGATGGCCTTCTCCGGCTCGCCGAGCTGCGAATAGAGATTTCCCAGGTTGTGACCGGCGAAGGCGAAGTCCATCGAGTAACGCATGTCGGCGACATGCTCGGCAACGACCTCGGCGAGTTGCTCGCGCTGGTAGGGCTTGAGCAGTTCATCGGGCGCGCCGGCGAGCCGGCTGCCGGCGAGGGTCCGCACCGCCCTGACCGGGTCGAAGAGCAGCGGAGCGAGTTTGGTGACCACTTCTTCGATGGTATTGGCGGGGAGGAACTCCACCGCTGTCCGGCGAATGATGGGCTCCTCATCGGCAAGGCCGAGATCGAAGATCCGAGCCGTCGACGGGTCGGGCGGGTAGTTCCCGAGCAGGCTCAGCGCCGTCGCCCTGACGATGGGGGGATAGAGGGCATCACCGGCGAGACGCACCAGCGGTTCGCGCGCCGCGCCACTGCGATCGCGACCGGCCGCGAGAATCGTGCCGTAGTGCGGTTTCTTCGCCTTGCCGTACCACGTTTCGTATTCCCTGACCTGCCACTCGACGCTCTTGTCGGCGTGACACCCGGCCTGACCGCAGGCGTTGGGGGTGCCGATGTCACGGCTGAGATCGGGCCGCGGCACCCGCAGGCTGTGATCTGCCCGCCAGTCGACGACCATGTAGGGCTGCTGCGGCATGTGACACGAGATGCACAGCGCTGCCGCGGACGGCTCGCCGTCAACGACCTTTTTGTGAAAGTGGTGGTCGGCGCTGTCGTAGGTGTCGAGCCGGTGGCACTGCCCGCAGAGCTCGTTGCCCTCGAAATGGAGTTCGAGACTGTGAACATCGTGACAATCGGCGCAGCGGACGTCGTTGCGGTACATCTTGCTCTGGACAAAGGACCCGTAGACATAGACCTCGTCGAGGATCTGGCCGTCGGCGTGGTAGAGCCCTTCGTCGAGCAGCGACGGCACCAGGCTGTCGAGGAGCTCGAGCTCGCTGTGCTTGAAGTCGCCGAGTTCGGTGCGGCGCGAGTGGCACGGGGCGCAGAGTTCGACCTGCTGACGTGAGCTGATGCCGCTGGTCGGCACGACGAGACCGAAGTCACTGGTGTCGGGCCGCGCCATGGGCGGAAGGTCGGCCCACTCAACGTGCGCCGAGCCGGGTCCGTGGCAGGCTTCGCAGCTGACATCGATCTCTGACCAGGTGGTCGAAAAGGTCTGCGTCGCGGCGTCATACCCCTTGACCAGATTGGTCGAGTGGCACTCGGCGCACATCCCGTTCCAGTTCTGCGCGTTGCGGGTCCAGTGGAGCCAGTCGTCGGGCGGTATCTCGGTATCGGGATAGAGGTGGAACCACTCACCGCGGACGCTGTCCCAGGCGAGGCTCAGACACTGGAGTCGGCCCCCCGGGAAGGGCACGAGATACTGCTGCAGCGGGTCGTGACCAAAGGTGTAGGCGATCTCGAACTCGCCCATCTCGCCACCGGGGCCCTCGGTGTGGACAAAGAACCCACCGTCCCGGCGAAAAAACCGGCTGGTGATCCCGTGGTACTCGACCTCGACATCGTTGAAATCGCCGAGAACGGTCTCCTCGGTGGCCTCGGCCATGGCGAGGTCGTGATCGGATCCAATCCACGCTCGTGTCGCCGCCTCGTGACACGGCGCACAACGCTCACGCCCGACAAAGGACGGTCCGCTCTCCTCGGAACCCGCGTGCGCGCCCGGTCCGGGATTGACGACGAGGGAAAGCGGTATCACGAACACGATGATCGCTGAGGCGATGGCTCCGACGAGCTTCCACCGGGCGAGGGGATCGGCCGAACTCGCCGAACGAACGCCAACCTCGGTCATGGCCGGGTCACCTGGGACGGCGCGAAGGCGAGTCGGGTGACGGTGGTCGCGGTATCGACCTTGACGACGCCGTTTTCGATCCGCACCGGGTGGAGATCGAGGGCGCGGGGCGCCGGTGGACTCAGAACTTCGCCTCTGAGATCAAAGGACGAGGCGTGGCACGGGCAGATGAACCGCCCCTCCTCCGCCACCCAGGGGACCGTGCAACCGAGATGGGTGCAGCGCCGCGACAAAGCGAGAAACCCGCCGTCTTCGATCCGGCTGAGATAGAACCTGCCCGGCCGGAAACGCGGTCACCGTCCCGACCTCGAAGCGATCGACCGGCCCCGCCACCACGATCTCGTCGCGATCGGCCCTCGCCGCCGGTTTTCTCGGCCGCAGGATGGCGGTGGAAATCCACGCGCCTTCGAGGATCGCCAATCCACCCAGCCAGAGCCAGATTCTGCCGAGAAAGCTCCGCCGGGTCGTGGACTCGTGGTTCCCCGGCTGCGCCGTCATCCGCCGATCTCCCACGGCCAGACCAACGACATCCCCGCACCGCGGAACCACACGCCCGTCACCGTGAGAACCACCATCGACACGAGCAGAAGGATCACGATCGCCTGGACGGTCTCATCCTTCGGCAGGGCCAACCAACGTCGGAGCGCCACCACGAAGACGACGATCACCGCGGCGACCGCGACAAGGGGAAGGATCCCTGAGACACCACTGGAAAGGTCGGCCGGAGCCGAACGCAGCTCGTCCGCGATGATCAGCACCGGTGTCGTGACGACCCCCGTCGCCACCGCGGCAATCCCGGCCCGGCGACCCTCGGACGACATCATCCAAACCCCCGACAGGCCCTCGCGGTAGCGGATGTACGGCAAGGCGGCAAAAAAGACGGCGAGGGCGAAGGGAATGAGCACCACCGCGATGACCGGGTGGAAGTGGAGGAGAAGCTCCTGAAAACCAAGAAAGTACCAGGGCGCCTTGGCCGGGTTGGGACTCATGCCCGGGTTGGCTTCGGCGCCGAGGGGGGCGTTCCAAAGAACCGAGACCAGGACCACCACCGCCACCAGGACGCAGGCCACGGCGGCCTCGCGGGTCAGCAGGTTGGGCAGGAAGAGCACCTTGACCGGTGTCGTCGTCGACGCCTTCGCCGGGGCGCCGCGGGATCACGACTCCCCTGGCCTTGCGGACCCGCCAGAAGTGCAACGCCGAAACGACAATCAACACCGCCGGCACCACCGTGGTGTGGATCGTGTAGAAGCCGATGAGGGTGGCCGACGAGATCTCGGGGCCGCCGCGGGCGAGGAGCTGCAGCCGCTCACCGACCCACGGAACATAGGCCAGCATCGCCGTCGAGATGGTGATCGCCCAGTAGGACAACTGATCCCAGGGGAGGAGATAGCCGGTGAAGTTGGCGACCAGGATGAAGAGCAGGAGAACCAGACCGACGACCCAGTTGAACTGCCGTGGTCCGTGGTAGCCACCGGTGAGGTAGACCCGAAGCAGGTGGAGCAGGGCGATCCCGACCAGCAGATTGGCACTCCAGTGGTGGGTGTTGCGCACCAACCGGCCGAAGAGCACGGCATCCTGCAGGCTGGTGACTGAGTCGTACGCCGCCTCGGGCGACGGCTGGTAGACGAACATCATCAGACCGCCGGTGGCGAAGAGCAGCAGAATCAGGACCAACGACATCCCGCCGAGACCGAAGGTGTGGGTGAATCGCAAGGTCTTTTCGGGCAATTGCGTGGGTCGGAAGTGGAGCAGCAGAGTGTTGAAGACCACCCACCGCCGGTCGCGGTCGGTGGCCGGCACGATGGGGCCGCGGAAGACCGATCGCCATATGCGGCGAAGAAAGCCATCGCGTCGCTCGTGGTCTTTTACCGCCACCGAACCTCCCGTATCTCGGCCCGCCCATGATACTCGGGCCTGAGGGGGTGAGGGGATGAGGGGTTGAGGCATCGACAGGACACGAAGAACGTGCGCCCCACCGGGGTGCGGGCACGCTATTGTGTCGGAACGAACCCCGGCGCCGCGTCACGCTGCGCACAATGGCGCTGCCGGGCTCCCTCGGGGAGCGCGATGCGATCTGCTCACCCGGCTACGAGGCAGGCCGCCGGCGCGCCATCGGCGTGGTCGCAGCCTCTCAACCCGCGCTCGGCTGGCGAGCGAGTCAGGCCGTCGTCGCGAAGCGAGGACGGCTCTGACCGCAGCCAGGCGAGGGTGGGTCGCGGTGCGCAAGGCGCACTAGCAATCAACCCACGAGCGACCACGCCGATGGTGCGACGCTGGGTCGCCGGGACGCCAAAGCGTCACGGCGGACCAGAAGGCCGGAGCCAATTAATTGAACCGTCGTCTCAGCTTTGTTGAACAAAACGATCTAGAATCACTCCCGAACGGAGGGCCCGCGATGCAACACGTCTGCTCGGTCTGCGCCTATGTCTATGACGACGAGATCGAGGGCGTTCCCTTTGACGAGCTTCCCGATGATTGGGTCTGTCCGATTGTGCACCGCCGATAAGAGTTTTTTCGAGGCGAGGAGGCGGGAGCGGAGGCAGACCGAATCGGGCCCCCTACCGGAGGGCGAAGGTCTGGGAGAGGGAGCGGAAGAAGCAGGGATCGAGGAATACCTCTCGCAGTGGCGCCGGACATCAGACCCCCTCGAGGGGGAGATGGCGATGATCCAGGAGATGGCGATCACGGGCGCTTCGGTCCTCGAGCCCATGCGCACCACCAAGAAGGTGATCGGATGGGACGAGATCCTCATCTGCGGCGCCCAGCTCGCCGCCCTGCCGCTCAACGAGACCGAGGTTGCGAGTACCCGCACGGTCATCGGACCCAATGCGGCGATTCCCCTCGTCATCGAGACCCCGGTCTATGTCAGCCACATGTCCTACGGCGCCCTTTCCCGCGAGGTCAAGATCGCCCTCGCCCGCGGCAGCGCCGCCGCCGGCACCGCCATGTGTTCCGGCGAGGGCGGCATTCTGCCCGAAAGCCTCGAGGCCGCCCACCGCTACGTTTTCGAGTACGTCCCCAACCGCTATTCGGTCACCCCTGAGAACCTGATGGCGGTGGACGCGGTGGAGATCAAGATCGGTCAATCGGCGAAACCGGGGCTCGGCGGTCATCTCCCCGGCTCGAAGGTCACGGCCGAGATCGCCGCCGTCCGCGGCTTCCCCGTCGGCAGCGACATCATCAGCCCGGCGCACTTTCCCGACATCACCAACGCTGACGAACTCAGGGCCAAGGTCGATCAGCTGCGTGAGGCCACCGGCGGCAAACCCATCGGGATCAAGCTCGCCGCCGGCCACATCGAGGCCGATCTCGAGATCGCCCTCGCCGCAGGACCCGATTTCGTCACCATCGACGGTCGCGCCGGCGCCACCGGCGCCGCCCCCAAGGTGGTCAAGGACGCGACCGCGATTCCGACCATCTTCGCCCTCGCGAGGGCGCGCGCCTTTCTCGACAAAGCCGGCGCGAAAGGAGTGTCCCTCGTCATCACCGGTGGGCTGCGGACCTCGGCCGACGCCGCCAAGGCGATCGCCATGGGCGCCGATGCAGTGGCTTTTGCCTCCGCCGCGCTCATCGCCGCAGGCTGCCAGCAGTACCGGATCTGCCACACCGGCAAGTGCCCGGTGGGGATCACCACCCAGGACCCCGGACTCCGGGCCCGGCTCAAAATCGATCTCTCGGCCAAGCGGGTGGAGAACTTCTTCCGCGTCACGACCCACGAGCTCGCCGATTTCGCCAGACTCACGGGTCACAACGACATTCATCAACTGAGCATTCACGACCTCCGGACCACGAGCTCGGAGATCTCCAACCACTCACCCATCGCCCACGTCGGCGACTGAGAAAACGGAGGCAAGCATGTCCAAGACCCAAGACAACCTGATGGCCGCGTTCGCCGGCGAGAGCCAGGCGCGCAACATGTACACCTACTTCGCCAATGTGGCCCGCAAGGAGGGCTATCACTACATCGCCAAGATCTTCGAGGAGACCGCCATCAACGAGATGCGCCACGCCAAGGACGAGTTCGTCCTCGCCGGCAAGCTCGGCGACACCGCCGCCAACCTCCAGGAAGCCATTGACGGCGAGCACCACGAGACCACGACCATGTACCCGGAGTTCGCGGCCCAGGCCGACGCCGACGGCAACAAGGAGGCGGCCATCCTCTTCCGGATGATCGCGAAGGTCGAGGCCGAGCACCGCGACCGCTACAAGAAGCTCCTCGAGATGGTCTCAAAGGGCACCGTCTTCAAACGCGACAAGCCCATCCGCTGGAAGTGTTCGGTCTGCGGCTATGTCCACGAAGGCACCGAACCTCCCGGCAAGTGCCCCTGCTGCAAGCACCCGAAGGAGTACTACGAGCCCGAAGGCGAGTTCTAGCCCGTACTTCTCACCAGGTTTCGCCGCGAGGGCGACGAGGTGCTGTGGCCAGGTGTGTTTTCTCAGTTCGGGGCGCGGAGGCGTACTTTGCGGTACGTTGAGCACCTCGAGACTGAGAAAACCACGCCTGGGGGCAGTGCATCGTTGGGCGCAGCCGAACAGCTGGTGAGAGGTACGGGCACGTGCAAGGGCAGGGACAGCGTCCGGGATCCGGGCAGCGGCAGGGGCAGGGACAGGGACCGCGGCAGGAACCGGGGCTGAGGCAGGGTCAGCTGCAGCAAACGAGGAAGCTGCAGGCTCAGCCGCGCGCCAATAATCCCTTAAAAAAAGGCCCGCCGGTGAGACCACCGGCGGGCTTTTCCGTGACACTTGCGAATCAGGGCGCGGTGCTCGACCAGAGAGTCGTGTCCCCCCCTCGAATCCGTCCCGGAAGATCAACCCGATGGCATCACAGGGTTCGTTCACGGTCAGCTGGAGCTGCCAACCGTCGATGGTTCCGGTGTCCGCCCCGGCATCGTCCACGGCCTTGAAAATCCAGGCGCCGGAGGCCGGTTGACCGTTGAAGGCCGAGAGTGGCTGCTCGGGCCGGAACGAGCCGGTGAAGGGTGCGATTCCCGCCGTCACCGAGGTCGCGGCTTCATCATCAAAGAGGGTGTCGGTGAAGTTGTCTCCGGAACCCCCGTTGTCGCTCGACAATTCCACCGATGAGCCGTCCGGTCCGATCAGGAAGAGATCGAGATCGCCGGCGTAGGTGTGGGTGATGTTGATGAGAACGTTAATATCGATGACGTCGTACGGTGACAAGGCCACGACGGTGGAACTCACGCCCGTCGAGGTGTTGTCGGGAATCGCGAGTGGCGGGTCGGTTGAATCGACGAGGATCACCGTGCCCGCCGTGGTGGTGAACCCGTAGTAACCACCACCGTTGTCGTCGACCGTGGTGTAACAGTCCGGACTCGAAGAGACGACTTCGACGTGATGGTCGGTGCAGGCATCGAGGTCCGTGAGTTCGATCATGTGGCTGGTCTTCAAATCGCCGTCTTCAACGACCAGCGCCGGCGGCACGGTCTCTCCGTACACGACCCGGGAACTCGCGGGAACGTTGGTCGTCCAGGTCAGCACGGCCGACGCGTTTCCGACAAAATCGACCGAAACATCGCTGATCGACAGCGGCTCGCACACCGGCATCGAAAACAGGGTCGAGCCCGAATACCCGCCGGACGCCGACCAGTTCAGAGTCAGCGTCTCGACGTGGCCGTTGGGTGTCGAGCCACCCATGGTGATGGCGAAGTGATCCGGGAGAGTCTGGACGATGGCGCCGGCAGCGACGTCGGGAAAGTCGGCGGCCGGATCGGAGACGACGCAGGCGGCGGATCCCGAGCTCAGGACGCCGGTGAGCCCGGTCCCGCTTTCGGCACCGATGTTCTCCACCGACACCGGGACGATGATCGTTTCACCCGGGTTGACGATGCCGTCGCCGTTGCCGTTGCTGTCATCGCAGAGGTGGAAGCGATGCGCGAGCCACGGCCCCTCCGGCACGATGACCTCGACGGTCCCCTGCCAGGGCACGAGGTTGTGTCCGGTCACCACGACATCCAGGGTGGCCGGCGAATCCGGCGCCGGTTCGAAGGCCACCACTGCAACGCCTCCCGCGACCTCAGCGCGACCGAGCAGGGCGCCATCCCTCGTCACGGCCACCATCGCCCCCTCGGCGTCGACCGTGACGGCCAGACTCGGCGATCCGACCGGGATCGTCGGTTCGACGACAACATTCGGCACCACCGGAACCGCGGTGAATACCCGCATTTCGGGGTCACCATGCCAGTGAAACAGCTCGAACTCGAGTTGGGTGATCGAGCCGTCGCCCTGCCAGTGGTACATGTAGTACTTGCCGTAGAGATAGGCCTCCGCCGGGCGGAAGGAGTGCGGGTAGATATTTCCACCATCGTCGGTGTCGTAGCCATCCCAGAAACTATCGTAGGAACCGTGGACCAGAAGGTCGTTGTGACCCGAGTAGGAAACATCGGTCGCAGCCATGACCCCGACCGCGCCTCCGGGGTATTTCTTCAAGAAAGCCTCGGCAAAACAGTCACCGCTCATGTTGAAGGTCCCGGTGAGGCAGTTGATCGAATAGACCACCGGGGTCATGGCCCCATTGGCCAACGCCGACACGTTGGAGTTGTAGAACGGTGGGTCACCCCACCCCGTCTGGCCGCCGTGGTCGCGGTGCTGAACGAGGCTGACGCCACCGTTGATGGCCACCGAAATGTCCTGGGTGGACTGCGATGCCCCCGTGATGAGATCGGCGTCGGCCTGCGGCACAGCCTGGCCGGAATAGCCCGGGAATCGATGGGGATACCAGGTGGCGTCCTCCCTCCAGTAGTAAGGGTTGCAACCGAGAGAATCACTCGTCGCCGCGGTGTGGATACCCATCCCGACCTGGTCTCGGATGAAGTGCATGGCGTGGGTGCCGGTCTCGAAGAAGAAGCGTTCGGCCTGGCAGCCTCCTTGGAGATAGGCGGCCATGAGATAGTCGCCGTGCCAGGCTCCGGGCACCGTGTCACGCTCGAAGGTGAGGATCTTGTCGACCACGTTCTCGCAGTCGGTGACGGTCTGGACAGCGATCCGCCCTGTGACGATGTCCGGGAAATAGTCGGTACCGTCGAGGCAGGAGTAGTAGAGGTCCGTCACCATGCCGCCGACATCCTCCGACGGTACCGCGGGATGGTCGCCCGCGAACAGGACATAGGTCAGGTCGGGATCGGTGTCGTATCGATCCTGGAGAAACGCCTTGAGCTGGCTCGAGGTCGTGCCGATGGTGCTCATGGGAACGATCTCCACCGTCAGACCCTTGCGACGCTTCCAGTCCGCCAGGGGCCCGATGGCGCCCAGCAGGGGGTCGTCAGCGATGATCAGGTACTCGATCCCGACCGGGATCGCTTTGGGTTCCGGCAGTCCTTCGAGCGTAGCGAAGGTGGGGAACAGATCACTGCGGCGCGCTGCCTTTCTCCTCTCGGCGCCACCATCGACGGCGCCCGCCAGGTTGACGGTCAGCCTCAGGTCGGTCCGCGCCAGGATTTCCTTTCGGGCGGGGTTGAAGGCCAGCGGGCTGACCTCGACGAGAAGGAATCGCTGACCGCGAACCACGACATCTCCTGCAATCCGGGCGGCTTCGCTCGGAAACCAGCGGTCGGCTCCGTAGACCTTGGCGTCCAACGAGAAGTCCGACGACGAACCACCGCAGTCGGGTTCGGGCGCCTGCTGGGGCATCACGGTGGCCCCCGACATGGCGACCGAGGAAGCTGATGTGAGAATCGACAGCGTCGCGGCCGGCCCATTGGGAACTGGAATCAACACCGTCTTGAAAGGCATCCGAGGCTCCCCGACGACCCCCTTGCCGCCACATCCGGGAATCTCGAGCATCGAGTACCCACTGCCCGCCATCGAGCGGTCTTCGACGTAGAAGCCGGCAAGACTGACATCGATCGCGACGCCACCGGCCACATCCTGCACATCCACTAGGAGAGGCGTCCCGGCGGGGGCCGGAGTCACGTCGACCCACAGATCGGACGCCGAGGCCGAGTCGGCCAGCACGGCCGTGCAGACGACGAACAAGAACGGGACGAAAGTGCAGCGACGAGACATCTCAGTCCTCCTCGACCGCCGCCGATTTCCAAACGCCAAGCCGTCCGTCGCGCACTGCCCCCCATGGGCGACCAGTCCTGATTGGTTCGGCTGCGGACCGGAGAATTCTACTCCAGTTTCAATACCATGGTCGAGATCGAGATGTTATCAGGAATCAAATACCTGAAATCGTGGATCTTTCGGTCTTCAACCATCCATCGGGAAATCCAGAAAACGGGTGGAGATCGTACAACCCGCCGGTGTTGAGGCCCGGAAAGATGGTCCATAATGGAACCACGATGACCCGGAAGGAAACGGCCATGAGAAAACAGCACCGGTGGATCACAGCCCTCATGATGGTGGCAATGGCAGCAGCCGCGGGAGGCGCCCAGGATCTGAGCAAGGACTCGGACTCCGACGAGAAGCTCGTCCTCGTGCTCTCCGGCGGCGGCGCCCGCGGGGCGGCCCACATCGGAGTTCTCAAGGTTCTCGAGGAACTTCACATCGCACCCGATCTCATCGTCGGCACGAGCATGGGCTCCATCGTCGGTGGCCTTTACGCCGCAGGCTGGTCACCGGAGGAGATCGAGAATCTGCTCTCGACGATCGACTGGAACGCTGTATTCTCCGACAAAATCCCTCGTGGCGATCTGTCGTTCCGCCGTAAACAGGATGATCGGCCGATCCTGATCCAGGCCCGGCTCTACTTCAAGGGTTTCAAGCCATACCTCCCCGCCGGCATCCTCGGTGGTCAGCGACTCGAACTCCTCATGGATGCGCTGCAGACCGAGTCCGCCTCAGCTGCCCACCTTGACGACCTCAACATTCCGTTCCGCGCCGTCGCGGCGGACATCACCTCCGGCCAGGCGGTCGTCATCGACAACACGAGTCTGGCGACGGCCATGCGTGCCTCCATGTCGATCCCGGGGGCCTTCGCACCGGTCGAACTGGACGGGCGGAAGCTGGTCGATGGCGGATCGGTGGCCAATCTTCCCGTCGGGATCGCCAAACAACTCGGCGCCACTTCGGTGATCGCCGTCGACATCTCGAGCCCACTCATCGCAGACGAGGACGAGCTCGACAGCTTTTTCTCGGTTTTCAATCAGCTCAACAGCCTGCTCACCGTCGGAAATCGGGACCGCGACGTGGCCCTCCTGGAAGACAACGACGTTCTCATTCAACCCGATCTCGGCGACATCAGCTTTGTCGGTTTCGACCACGCCCTCGAGGCGGTCGGTATCGGTGAGACCAGCGCTCGCGAGATGGCCGAGACCCTCTCACGGTTCGCCACCGAAGACGACGAGTGGGACGAGTTCATCACCCGGCAACGTCGACGACCGCGAGAGCCGATGACCATCGAAAGAGTGCGGATCGTCAACACCGCCCCCATCAGCGATGCCATCGTCCGTCGCGCGCTCTCACTGGAGCTGCCCGAGACTTATGAACCCAAGACGCTGCTCGAGAATCTGATGCAGCTTCACAGCCTGCGGTACTTCGGCATCATCGACTATCGTATCGAGGGCGAAGAAGGCGACCGTGAGCTCGTGATCACGACCCCTCCGCGACCATCGGGGCGCGGATCGGTCCAGGTCGGATTCGGTTTCTCGGACGATTTCGACGGCAACGTCGGCTACACCCTGTCGGCTCGGCATCAGTTGCTGGCGGTCAATCGGCGCGGCGGTGAGTGGCAGAACATCCTTCAACTGGGCACGGTCGGGCTCTTTGAGAGTCGGTTCTACCAACCTTTCGACAACTCCATGCACTGGTTTTTCGAGCCTTCGATCGGCCTCCGGCGCGAGCTGGCAGATCTCTGGGCGGATGGAAAACCGGTGGTCCAGTACGAGATCGAGAGTGTTGCAGCCGGATTGGCCGCCGGTCGTGTGCTCGGCCGCTGGGGTGAGGTCCGGGCCACCGCATTCACCGGTGAGGTCAGAGGCTCGCCCCGGATCGGCGACCCGTCATTTCCAGCCGACCAAGAACGTCGCGGCGGCTTCAACCTCGGGTTCACGGTTGACACCGTTGACCAGGTGGCCTTTCCACGGCATGGAGTCGAAGCCCACGCCTATTACGAACGGTCTTCAAAGGCCCTCGGCGCGGAGAACGACACCGATCTGGCGGCCGCTCACGTGGGTTACTCCCTCAGCTTCGGCAACAGCACATTCACGCCGTACCTCGAATACGGCGAAAACTTCGAAAACACCCTCGACTATCTCAATCTTTTCAAACTTGGCGGTCTGGGACGGCTGTCGGGGCTCGGCAGAAATGAACTCCTCGGCGAGAAACTGGCGCTTGCACGCCTGCTCTACTACTACCGACTGAGCAATTTTCGCGCTGCCGGATTCCGCGTTCAGGTCTATGCTGGTGCGAGTCTCGAGGCCGGCAATGTCTACGCCAGGGAAGAATCCATCACCGGTTCGAGTCTACTGACCGCATGGAGCCTGTTCATCGGCGCCGACACCCCGTTGGGGCCGGTTTTTCTCGGCTTTGGCAGAACCGAAGATCGCGACCGGATCTATCTTACGATCGGGGATCGTTCTAGGGTAGAGAGGAGTTAGGAGTTAGGAGTTAGGAGTTAGGAAGAGAGTATCCTGCCTCACCCCTCACCTTTCACCCTTCACCCCTCACCCTTAAGCATCACCAGCATCCACTTCGCCTGCTCGGGCGCCCTCACACCGTGCGGCACATCCGCGGGCATGATGATGGCATCTCCAGGACGAGGAGGTGTATCCTTTCCGTCGATGATCACCACCAGCGCTCCTTCGAGCAGGTGCACCATGGCGTCAAAGGGCGCGCTGTGCTCGGCCAGTTCCTGACCCCGGTCGAAGGCAAAAACGGTCACGTTGCCACCGGCCGATCGCGCCAGGGTGCGACTGACGATGGCCCCGGGAGCGATCTCGACGGTGGTGGTGAGGGCGGTTGATTTCGCGGGCGCGAGCGCCCCCGGAGTTGTTGAAGTGGACTTTTCGCCTGCCATATCAATCCTCCAGCTCTCATCATCGATCCCCATGGTGCACCGACGCCCGTTTCTCCGCATTGATTCATGTCAAAAATTGCCCGTACATGCAGTTCAACACTACCTTGTGTCGATTTCCGATCGTCAGCAGGGTATTACGCCGATCACCGTCGACAGCCCACTGCCGCCACCTGCGCAGGAAAACCTGCAGCATGATTCGGAATCCGCTTGAACCTCACGGGGGCTCACACGAGCCGCCGTTTTTCCTTGCCGTCAGCAACTCGACGTATACTGACTAGTGGGGGGCCATCGACGATGCGTCGGGTAGAGGTGTGAACTCAAGAGTCGCGTCCGGATCCGATGAGCCGGATCATCCGGTCTGTCCGGTCACCGGCTGGACTGTTGTCCGACGACCCGAGTGGACCGAGGTCCAGCTCGATGACAACTACTGGACCACCGTCGAGGTCATCGGCGGTCACATCCTCAGGAGCTCTCCCGGCGGCTACGCCACCGGCGGCGGGGTCGCCAACCTGAACGCCCTGCACCGCCAGGCCATCGCCGAGGCGGTCAGGCCCGGCGCAGCGCATGTCCACATCGCCGACTACACCGACTTCAAGGGCGCGACCCTTGAAGCACGCCGAGGCTTTGCCGCCGATCTCAAGTGCAGAGACGGGCTCGCGGCGCTCATCGTCCACAACACCCCTCCATTCTTCAAGCTCTCCATCAAGCTGGGCAAACGCCTGCTTGGACTCACGATCCCGGTCGAGATCACCAGCGACTACGCGAGCGCTGCTCGCCTCGCCCTCGAGATACTCACCGACGCCGGCGTCGAGGATGTCCCGGCGACGTCCATCACCAGCTCCGCAACACTGAGCCCGGAATCGGAGACCGGTGGGCTTGAAATCGACTCCCTCGGCCTGCAATACGAAACCATCGACGGCCACATCCTTCACGGCGTTCTCACCGGCTATCTCGGATTGAATGAGATGGAACGCGCCATCGAGTTCGAGAGCCTCGCCCTCTCGTCCATGAACCCTTCGAAGGGCCCGCTTGTGATCATCGCCAACATGAGCGGGGTCAAAGGGATGTCGGCGGCTGCGCGCCGACTCTATGTGGCGACGCTGCGCAACCGCCAGCGCACGCGACCGATCTCTCTTTATGTGTGCTATGGCGTCAGCGGAACCCTCCGGAACGCCATCAATATTTCTCGGCCGTTCCTTCCTTACCGACTCCGTATCACCCGAGATCGGGAAACCGCCGTCGAAATTGCCCGGCGCGAAAGCGGTGCGTTCAAGCCGGGACCGATCCACTCGCCTGCGCGGTGTTTTCGCAAAGGACAAAAAGGTCGAGACTCAGCGGTCTTCACCGAACGTCGATGATCTGCTGAGCCTGATCGCCAACATCGACTGGGAGAACGATGGTCCGGTGGATGCGAATCGCGAGCTCGCCCCCGACGATCCCCTCGAACCCGGTGGCCGATGCGCTCGAACTCATCAAGGCCGAGGTTGACGAGCTGTTTCGAACCAGACGCAAGGCCGAAACCGCTTTGAGGCAGAGCGAAGAACGGTACCGAACAATCATCGACACCATCGTCGATGGCTACTACGAGATCAACCTTCGGGGCCAGGTCATGTTCTGCAATGACGCCCTGCTGCGGATCTTCGGATTCACGCGTTCGGAGGTCGATGAACTCGATGCCCTCGCGCTCCTCGCGTCGGACGATCGGGATCGCGCGGTTTCGGTCTTTACCCGGGTTTACGAAACCGGTGAACCGGCTCACTCCATCGACTGGGAGATCAGCACCCGGGACGGGAACACCGATTCTCATCGAGACGTCGATTTCGCTCATCACCGATGTCGACGGCGAGGCCCTGGGCTTTCGCGGCATCATTCGAGACGTCACCGAACGCATCAGAGACCGCCCAGGAAAAGGCAAATCTGGAGGCTCAACTCCAACGCTCCCAGCGGATGGAGGCCATCGGAACGCTCGCCGGAGGCATCGCCCACAATTTCAACAACCTCCTGATGGGGATTCAGGGCAACATTTCGCTCCTGATGCGCGAACACTCTCCGGACAGTCCACACGCCAAACGGCTCACGACCATCGAAACGTTGGTCAATGGGGGTTCAAAACTCACATCACAGCTCCTCGGCTATGCCCGATCGGGCCGCGTCGATGTCCGTGTCGTCGATCTCAACACGCTGGTCCTCGAGATTGCCGAGACCTTCAGCCTGACTCGTAAGGAGTATCGGGTTCATACTGAACTCACCGCTTCCGCCATGCCCGCCGAGGTCGATCCGGCCCAGATCGAACAGGCGATCCTCAACCTTCTGATCAACGCGGCCGATGCCATGCCCCGTGGAGGAGATCTCTACCTCAGCAGTCGCGTGGCCCCTCACACCGAACTCACCGACCCCGAGCACGCAATCAAAGAGGGAGACCACGCAGTCTTGTCGATCCGAGACACCGGCATCGGGATGGACCGGGAGACCATCGAGCGCTGCTTTGAGCCTTTCTTCACCACAAAGGGGATCAGCGGCGGAACCGGGCTCGGTCTCGCCTCGGCCTATGGCATCGTTCGGGCAAACGGCGGGTTGATCGATGTCGAGTCAGAACCCGGCGAAGGCACGACCTTCAGTCTTTCGTTCCCGATGGCCGACCATGGACCGGACTCGAACGCCGCCGTTCGCGGTGAGCCCATCGCGGGCGTCGGCACCATCCTCGTCGTCGAGGATGACGAGGCGGTCTTGGAGGCCTGTTCGGAGATGCTCAGCCACCTCAACTACACACCGATTTGCGTCGGCAGCGGTACGGCGGCCATCGACATCTTCACCCGCCGCCAAGACACAATCGATCTGGTCATCCTCGACCTCATCCTCACGGATCTCAACGGCGGTGAGGTTTTCGACCAACTCCGGTCGATCGATCCCACAGTTCGCGTCCTCCTCGCGAGCGGTTACAGTCTCGACGGCGAGGCGGCCGGCATCCTCGATCGGGGATGCAACGACTTCATTCAAAAACCATTCACCATCGAGCAACTGTCGCGCAAGCTCGACGGGCTCCTCCGTCGCAGTGTCTAATTCTCAATTCTTAATTCTCAATTCTTAATTTCATCGCAGTCATACAAGACCGGTTGCGATGAATAATTAAGAATTAAGAATTAAAAACTAAGAATTGATCGTGATGCAGATCTTGCCGAAGTGCGAAGCAGACGCCATGTGGTGAAATGCGGCAGGCGCATCGTCAAATCCAAACACACGATCAACCACCGGCCGCAAACCGTGCCCTGCGATGGCCCGGTTCATCCGCTCGAAACCCTCGCGCGAGCCGACCAGGATGCCCTGAAGGCGGACGTTCTGCATGAGGATCGGGATGATGTTGATCTCGGATGCGACCCCGCTCAAGACTCCGATCACCGATACCTGGCCACCGACCCGCACAGCCTTGAGAGACTGTTCGAGGGTTCCGGCGCCACCGACCTCGACCACGTGATCCGCACCGACTCCATCCGTCAACCGGCGGACCGTCTTTCCCCACGTGGGATCTTCGGTGTAGTTGATGGTCTTCCAGGCGCCGAGTTCGCGCGCCCGTTCGAGCTTGGCATCGGAGCTCGAAGTCACGATCACCCGCGCTCCGAGAAGTTGCGCGAACTGGAGCGCGAAAATCGAAACCCCTCCTGTTCCCTGGACAACGACGACATCACCGGCAACCACCGATCCCTGCTCGACGAGCGCGCTCCACGCGGTCACCGCGGCGCACGGCAACGTCGCGGCTTCGACATCGGTGAGGTGCTCGGGGACGGGAACCACTCCTTCGGCCGACAGGACCATCCGTTCGGTCAGCGTGCCGTCAAGCGGCCCCCCCACGGTCCCGCTCAATTTTTCGGCCGATGGCGGTCCGCCGAGCCAGGTCTGGGAGAAAATGGTCGCGACCCGGTCGCCGACAGCCACCCGCTTCACACCGTCCCCCACCGCGATCACCTCGCCGACACCATCCGAGCACGGGATCAACGGCAACGGTTGGCGTGGGTTGTAGTGGCCCCGCACCATGAGCAGATCCCGATAATTCAGGGAAACGCTTCGCATCCTCAGCACCACCTGTCCCGGTCCGGGGGCCGGATCCGGTCGTTCGCTCGATCGGAGATTGTCCAAACCGAAGCTTTCCTGAATCTCGAAGACGCGCATGGGACCTCCTTGGTCTGACCTGTCTGGAGATCAGATCATAACGCGGAACGGGTCGCAATTGCGGGCTGACTGCTTCACTCAAGTACGGCAACGCGGCAGGATCGGAATTCGCGCACCGCTGCTTCATGCAGGATCAGTGTGAAATAGCGGAGATGCTCCGTTCTCGTTGACCTTTTCGACGCGTCATGCCGGTCCGACCCGATTCCTGCCCGCTCTCTTCGCCGCGTACAGCGCCTTGTCGGCGGCCTCGTAGAGATCATTTTCGGTCTTCATCTCCGGCGTCATCTCGGCGCACCCGAAGGAGCAGGTGATTTGAAAACTGTCCGCCACCATGTCGGTCTCGAAGCGGTAGTCCGAGACCGAGGCGCGCAGCCTTTCCGCGAGGATTTCCACACCTTTAATCGTGGTTTCTGGGCTGAGGATGGCGAACTCATCGCCGCCCATGCGGGCGAAGACCTGCTCCGGACGCAGGCGTTTTCGGCAGATCCGGGTCAGCCGCTTGAGAACGAAATCGCCACACAAATGACCGAAGGTGTCGTTGATCCGCTTGAAATGGTCGATGTCGAAGACCACGATCGCCAGCGGTCGCTCGTGCCTATCGGCACGCGCGAACTCTCGCGACAGTTCCTCGGTGAACTTGCGGCGGTTGGCGATCTCGGTCAGACCATCCTGCATCACCAATTGGTGGATCGCCTCGTGATAGACCGCCTCGACATCCTCTTCACGAAAGAACTTGAAATGGAGAGCGCCGAACTGGATACGATCACCGCTGGAGAGGTCGGCCGCCGCGGTGACACGCCTGTCGTTGACAAAGACGCCGTTGGTGCTCTCGAGGTCCTCCACGACAACGCCGTCCGCCGTAAACGACACCCGGCCGTGAAATCGAGACAGGGACGGTACTTCGGGGAAGGCGATCTCGCAGATCGGATCACGGCCGATGGTCACCGATGAGCCGATCTCGAGCCGGGTCCGACTGCCCAGGCATTCGTTGTTGGGGTGGGCGATGAGAATCAGAATCGCGAGTCCGCCTCTCCCGCGACTGGGATCGGAAGCACCGTGGGACGTGGGGCTACCCAGGGCCCACGTTCGGTCGACGGGATCGTAGTCAGGCTTTTCCACAGCTCGCCAATCGATGCAGAGTCGCTCGGTGCACCTCCCCATCGACGCTATCACCGGGTATTGGGACCGTCAATGACATCCATCGCACATCGCGGTTCAACCGCAAAGACGCGAAGCACGCCCTATTTTTGGCTCAACGCATCATTGCGTTGTCGCAACCACGAAGACAGCAACCTGAAGCATCTTGACTTGAATTCGAGATATCAGGGTCGGTGCACGACGACTGTGTTAACCAATCGCACTCTCGATCGTATTCAATGGTGAAGGGGTTGAGAATGAGCAGCGTGCCGGACCCGGCAATCGCCGAGAAAATCACATGGTCCCGAGCGACGATGTTCGTCGTTCGACTGGCGCTGTTGGTTTTTCTCGTCTGGGCTCTGGTCTCAACCCGGCTCCCCGATCATTCCCCGGTGGCCGAGGACTCCGCCGCCCCCGGTCAGAACAACCACTCCGCGGCCGAGCCCTGTACCGCCCCACCGAACCAGTTCGGCTGAGCCCACAGCTCGTTCCGCAACCCATCCAGTCCGTTCGAAACCGAGATCCCAACAATGGATCTCGGCCTCCTGTAGTGCCGGCGTCTCGCCGGCACAATGAGCACGAATCGTCGAGGAAGCGGTTTCTGCAAGAGACCCACGTGTTACCGTGAGTCTGATGACCTCCGTCGCGGCCCCCTTGTCGGCATCCCTCGGTCTGCTGCTCATGCTTCTCCTGGCGGGCTTCGGTCTGGTCTCGGCTGCTGGAGGGCGAACGACGAGCGGCACGGGTGTTCTTTGTCGCGGCGGTATTGACTGCTGCGCCCCTCTTTGTCGCGGCGGTCCTCCCGGCTCCGGTGCCCCTCGTTGCGCTCACCGTGAGTGCTCTCATCGCCGCCGGCGTTTTGGTTGCGCTGCCTCATTCCGTTGCGGCGACCGGCCCAGCCCGGTGGCCGCGCAAGCCGACGGGTGGACGAACGGGACATCATGTTTGCCAGGGGGCGACTGCGGCCGGGCTCACCCGAGTTCGACGCCTACTACCGGATGCGTCCCGAAAACCTGGCGACGGACAACCACACACGATCGCTCCCGGGACTCCTGGCACCCGACGCCGAGAAGGCCGAACCGCTCTCTTTTGCGGCAGCCGACGCCTGTTTCAATGTCACCGAAGCCCTGCGCGACAGGGTTGACGGCGAGGTCGCGCCGGTGCGTCAGGAACGCCGCCCCGAAGAGTGGACCGCGGCGCTCGCACGCCTCGCCCTCACCTGGGGAGCCAAGGATGTCGGTGTAGCAGAGCTCGAGCCGGCGCATATCTATACCCATATCGGCCGCGGCACCGGGACCTGGGGCAGTGAAATCAGACTCGCCCATCGGTGGGCCATCGCCTTCACCGTCGAGATGGATCACCGGGCGGTGGCCCAGGCGCCCGAGGCGCCGGTGGTTGCGGAATCGGCGCGCCAGTATGTCGAATCCGCCAAGATCGCGGTCCAGCTCGCATCGGTGATCCGTGATCAGGGTTGGCCGGCGCGCGCCCACACCGACGGTAACTACCGCGTCATCGCCCCCCTTGTCGCCCGCGCCGCAGGTCTCGGTGAGATCGGTCGCATGGGGCTGCTCATGACCCCGCGTCTCGGGCCGCGGGTCCGTATCGGGGTCGTGACCACCGATATCCCGCTCGTGCCGGGCACGCCCGGCGATGATCCCTCGGTGCTCGACTTCTGCGCCATCTGCCGGAAATGCGCGACCAACTGTCCCGTCGGCGCCATTCCTCGCGGCGACCGGGTCGAGATGGAAACCGGCCGGCGGTGGATCATCGACGACGAGACCTGTTTCCGATACTGGAACGCCGTCGGCACCGACTGCGCGACCTGCATGAAGGTCTGTCCCTACTCCCATCCTGACAATCTGATGCACAACGTCGTCCGCAAAGCCATCCGGATTTCACCGGGAACCCGGAACCTGATGTTGTGGATGGATGATCTCGTGTACGGGCGGAGGCCGTAGGCCTCAGCCCGCCGCGCTTCAGGGGACGAGGGCAGCGGCCGGGACAGCGACAGGGACAGCGACAGGATTCAGGAGCAGGGGCAGGGACAGGGACAGGGGCCGTATCCGTGGACGATTGAACCTACGCGCATCGACACGCCACCATCGCCGGCGGGACGCCGGCGCTACAAGCATCGCAGCGCCCTTTGTAGCGCCCGCGTCTCGCGGGCGATGGAACCAACCCGCATCGGCACACCAGGAGAACGCGTCCCACTGGGGTGCCGGGTTTGACATTGTGCCGGAACGACCAACCGGCTTCGCCGCGCTCCCCGCACAATGTCAAACCGGGCTCCCCCGGAGAGCGCATCGAGGTCAGTTCTCCCGGCAACGAGGCAGGCCGCCGGCGCGCGGTCGGCGTGGTCGCAGCCCTCCCCGCTTCCCCCGCGCGACCTGGGACGCCATGGGCGTCCCAGAAGGCCGGAGCCGTAGGAATCAGGGACAGCGTCAGCGTCCGGTACCGGGGCAGCGTCCGCGTCCGGGGCAGCGACAACGCACCGAGCAGCCTCAAGACCAACGCTCACCGGGGCCATCCGGTGCATCTCTCCCCGCCCGCCATGAGGCCGCCGGCGCACGGGCAGCGCGGTCACAATCCTCCCCGTCATCCCCCATCGACCGCGCTGCTCGGGCGACGCTGGGACGCCTGGGGCGTCTCAGAAGGCCGGAGCTGAAGGACGGGCGAACCGCATCCGCATCCGTAACCGTGGCCTCGGACGCGGACGCGGACGCGGACGCGAGTAGAATGGCGGTGGAGAAACAACCATGACATCCAGATCACCCAGAGTCACGATCCTCGTCAGTGTCCTCGTGTGCGCCGGAATGCTGAGCGCCTGCACCCTCAATCCCGCCACCGGCGAACGGCAGCTCACTCTCATGAGCGAGGCCCAGGAAGTCGCCATGGGCCGCCAGGCCGAGCCCCAAGTCCTTGCCTCCTTCGGCGAGTACTCGGACAAGGAGTGGCAGACCTATGTCAACGACCTCGGTCAGGAGCTCGCAGCCGCATCGGAACGCCCCCACCTCCCCTGGGCCTTCCATGTTCTCGACGACCCGCTGGTCAACGCGTTCGCCTACCCCGGCGGCTATATCTACGTCACCCGCGGGATCCTGAGTCACTTCAACTCCGAGGCTGAACTCGTTTCGGTGCTCGGTCACGAGATCGGCCATGTCACGGCCCGCCACTCCGTGGAACAAATGAGCCAGCAGCAACTCGCCCAGCTCGGTCTCGGTGTCGCGGCCGCGGCCAGCGAGGATTTTCGCCCCTACGCGGGCTATGCCGCCGCCGGGCTCCAGGTGCTCTTCCTCAAGTTCGGCCGCGACGACGAAAGACAGTCCGACGATCTCGGTCTCCGCTACATGACCCGAGCAGGCTATGACCCCGAGGAGATGCCCAACGTCTTCCGCACCTTCGATCGGATGCAGGCGGCCTCCGGCCGACAGATCCCGGACTGGCAATCGACCCACCCCAACCCCGCAGACCGGGTCGGTCGGATCGAAGCTCAGATCGTTCAGCTCCCGCCCGAACTCCGCGATGGGAAGGTCGGCCGAAACGACTATCTCCGACGCCTCGAGGGGCTCACCTACGGCGACGACCCGCGCGCGGGCTACGCCGTCGGCAACACCTTCTACCATCCCGACATGGCTTTCCGGATGACCTTCCCCGAGGGATGGACCATCGTCAACCAGCGCCAGGCCGCCGGGGCCATCAGCCCCGAGGAGGATGCATTGGTTGTCTTGACCCTCGCGAGGGAGACGACTCCTTCCGATGCGGCCCGCGTCTTTTTCGAGCCGGAGAACATCCACCCGGGCGGACGCTGGCGAGACAGCTTCTACAATTTCAATGCGACCGCCTCCGACGGCTCGTCCCTCAGGGGCGTTGTCGGTTTCGTCAAACACCGTGATGTCGTTTTTCAGCTCATCGCCTACGCCGGCGAGGATGACTTCTCCCAGTACGGCAACATCGCGCGCCGCTCCCTCGCGAGCTTCGGCGAGCTCAACGACCGTCGCTTTCTCGATGTTCAACCGGCGCGGGTGGAAGTCGTTGAACTGCCCAGGGCCATGAGCTTCTCGGAGTTTACCCAGCGGTTCCCCTCGAATGCCAAGGCTGAGGAAGTCGCCATCATCAACGGCGTCGGCGGCGACCAGGCCCTCGAGAAGGGCCGCCTCATGAAACGAATCGTCGGCGGCGAACTGCCGCAGAAATAGGGCCAGATCGATGGATTCTCTCTGCACCGGCCTGGAATCATAAGAAGCAAGACCCGGTCTTTTTCTGGGCAACAGAAATTCCGGGGGCGCGCCCCCGGAATTTCTGTTGCCCAGAAGTTGAAAAAACCGGCCCGGCGCAATTGCCGGGCCGGTCGATGGTGATTGAAAGAACCCTGAGGCGCTATTTCTCGCTCGGCTGGAAGTCCACACGCCGGTTCTGTTGCCGGCCTTCCTTGGTGTCGTTGGACGCGATGGGATCAGCCGAACCGAAGCCCTTGGCGGTCAGCCGATCGGCTGGCACGCCGCTGGAAACGAGGAATTCTCGCACCGAATCGGCCCGCTTCTGCGACAGAGTGTCGTTAAACGCCTTGGGTCCGGTGCTGTCGGTGTGGCCCTGGATCTCCACAACGTACTGTTGGTTTTCCTTGAGGTAGTCCACCACTCGGCCGAGAAGGTTCTTGGCCTCCGGCTTGAGATCGGCCTTGTTGATGTCAAAGAGAATCTGACCCTCGACGGCCCATTCGCCGCCGCGGACCACGATGCCCTCCGGCGGGCAGCCGTCGTCGTCAACCGGCACGCCACGCGGGGTTCCCGGGCACTTGTCGAGGTAGTCGGGCACGCCGTCACCGTCGCTGTCCAACGGGCAGCCGTCCTTGTCGACCTTGACGCCAGCGGGAGTCCCCGGGCACTTGTCGAGGTAGTCGGGCACACCGTCACCGTCTGAGTCGATGGGACAGCCGTTCGCGTCGACCTTGACCCCCTTGGGAGTGCCGGGGCACTTGTCGAGGTAGTCGGGCACACCGTCACCATCGGTGTCGAGCGGGCAACCCACGGCGTCGACCTTGACGCCCCTGGGGGTGTCCGGACACTTGTCCAGGTGGTTGGGCACGCCGTCGCCGTCGTCGTCCGGATAGAGGAAGACATCGACGACGAATTCCTTCATGGCGGCCGCTGAGGTCAGGTCGTGCGCTTCCTTGGCATAGCCGTCACCACCCGCAGCCACGATCTTCGACAGCACCTTGCCGCCGGTGCCGGAGTCACCGAGTTGGATGGCGTAGATGGTCAGATCGTCGCCGAGGGCTTCCTTGAGGTCTTCGGCAGCCGCGATGGCCTTCTTACCCATGTCGAGGCCGTCGGTGATGATGATCACCGCGGTCGGTTTGCCCATGGTGAGGTCTCCACCCGAGGCCGCGATGGCCTTACCGAGCGGGCTGAGACCGCCGACGCAACCGAACTGATCCAACGCGTTCTCGAACTCGTTGGTGCCGTAGGACGAAACCTCGCGGACGAGAACGGTCTTGCCCTTGGCCTGACAGTTCTTGCCGAAGGTGCGGAGACCACCGACATAGTCGAGCTCCGGAATGGTCTCGTTGAGGCTGGCGAGGAACGCCTCCTCGATCTGGACCTTCTGGGTGTGATGAGACCGGTCTCCCATGGACATGGATTCATCGGCGATGACGATGAACTGATCGACCTTCTTGACGTAGTACTCCGAATCGATGTCCCCAGGCTCGAAATTCATTGGATGGTGTGCGCATGCCTGCGTCAGCACCAGCGCCGCGATTGCGGCCAGCGCAAGACCCGTTGATTTTTTCATTGGTTCTCCTCTCCTTCTTCAACAAAGCTCGCTCATCAATCCACCGAGCCATCGACGGACACCACACGGGCGTCTCGGCATTGTTGGTCCAGTGGATTCGAAGCCCGCTCAGTGTGCCAGATCGCCGCCGGTGGCGCAATGCGAAAAGTCCCCGATCATGCCGTTCAGGACGTCTTGGGCGTCCGGGGCGTCTTGGGCGTCCGGGCATCGGCGGCCTCCCCGTCGGCCCTGGCCAAGACGTCTCCAAAGCTCAATTCGCCCACCTCCTCGTGACCCGCCCGAAGGAACTCACTCATGAGATCGTTGACGGTCGTTTCGATGGGTCTGTTGGGGCCGGGCTCCATGATCTGGGGTTCGAAGGCGCCGATGACGTCCGATACCAGGACCCTGTCAGGTGCCATCGAGGGAACGATGCCAAAAGCGTCCGATTCGGTCTCCACCCGCCGCACCAATCCGACGTCAACGAGCCGCCGCACTCGGGCTTCCACCGCACCGACGGGCACCAGCAAACGCTGGGAAAGCTGATCGCAGGTCGGCGGATCTTCTCCCCGCTCGAAACGCCTGGCGACCAGGGTGAATATTCGGAGTCCTGTCGCAACCCTATCTCCCTCCGGACCACCGCGGATCATTCGCGAACGAAGCAGGGTCAGGAAGTGCTGATGTGTGTAGACGACCTCGAGGCCCAGCAGGGCGATGATCCACGTGATGTAGAGCCAGATCAGAAAAATCGGAATCACGGCCAGCGAACCGTAGACCGTCGAGTAGCGCACCGACTGACCCACCGAGTTGGCAAAAAAGTACTTGGCATACTCGAAGAGCACCGCCGAAATCGAGGCGCCAAGCACCGCGCTTTTGAAACGTACGCGGGTGTAGGGAATCACCTTATAGGCCAAGAGGAACGCGAGGAACGCCAACAGCAAGGGAAAGAGCCACGACAGCTGCAGACTGATCCAGCTCAGATCGAGTCGAACCCCGGCATGGAGAAAGGCGTTGACCTGTGCAGAGATCGAAATGCTGGCGCCCATGAACAGCGTCCCGAGGACGAGAACTGAGGTGTATGCGGTGATCTTGTTGAAGAAACTGCGACGGCTGGGAACGTGGTAGATGTCGTTGAAGTTGCTCTCGACATTGTCGAGCAGCAGGATGGCCGCGAGGGTCAAAAAGGCGAATCCGAGGAATCCGAGTTTGGCGGTGTTGGAGGTGAACTGATCCAGGAGACCGACGATCTCGTCCTGCCGGGTGGGAAGGAGGTTGGTCAGGAAAAACTCCTTGACGTTGAGCTTGAGATCGTCGAGGGCGCCAAAGGCGGATAGTACGGCAAAGACCACCGCGATCAGGGGGACCGCCGCGAGGAGCGACGAATAGGCGAGACCCGACGCGCGGATGATGATCTTGTCGCGATTGAACTGCTCCCAGAGCCCGATGACAAACTGCACCAACCGCACCACCGCCCGCTGCGGCACCGCCAACGCGCTGACATCCAGGCGCCTCAGATTCTCCCTCAGAAACACTATTTCCTCCGACCGTGAGAACTCCAGAGATTATATCTTTACCAAGGGACCGTGGGCGTGCATGGCGCACAGAATCTGCGGCATCGTCGAGATTCCAGCTAGAAAGGGAATCCCAGGTAGATTCTGAGAGACCTGTGGTTCTGGGCAAAGCGGGCTCCGACCCCATACCACTTGGGGAACGAGATGAACCACAGCTTCGGGTTGTCGTGGATCTGAAACGAGACGCCGATCTCGATATGAGAATCGACCCCGAGGTCGAACCCGTCCTGCCCGACGATCTCCGCGGGGTCGATGTAGTAGCGGGGAATCACAAAGAAGCCCATCGCCGCGCGCTCGCCTTTGACGTTGAACCACAGTGGAAAACTGAAATCGCCACCGAGATCGACAAACGCGACATCGTCGGTTCTCTGCCAGTCCTCATCGAAGACCGCGGTGTACTCGAGCCTGCCGCCCGCGGAGAGAACCCACTTGTCGAAGTTCCACACCCCGCTCGCACGGGATCCCAACGAGGCCATCCACCGGTGACCGGGGATATCGAGGGCGCCCACGCCTCCGATCTGACCGTAGGGACGCACCAGCCATTGCTCGCCCACCGGGATCATGAACTCGACCCCCGGAACAAACGTCAGTGTATTCAGACTCGCGGCGATATCGTCTTCGTTGATATCCATGAAACGAACGTTGTTCCACGAGAAGAAGAGGCTCAGACGCAGCCGGATCCCGATCTTTCCATCCTTCGGCGCCCGCAGGGTGATGGGCAACGGGATCTCGACGATCGTCGACTCGGTCGAGGTTTCGGGCGACTCTTCGATGGCGGCCAGGTCGATCCCCTCGAGGCCGAGAGACAGACTCTGCTGATGCTGTGCCTCGATCGCCGGCGCTATGAGAAATACCGATGCGACGAAAATCGGAACCACAAGCCACACCACGTTGTGGCCGTGGTCATCATCCCACCCATGTAGAGGACTTCGTCCCGTCATCAAATTGAGCCTAACACGCTGTACAATAGGGGCAGTATCCGGAATCAGACCATCGAAGAACGAGTTATCAGGAACACCATCACCGAACGGAGATCATCATGAGTCAGACCATCCGTATGTCAACAATTATTGCCCTGGTGGCCTTGATCGTTGTTGCCGTCGCTCCGGTTGCTGCCGAGACCCCCGCCGCAGAAACTACCATCGGCAACGACACCTGCTGTTTCACGAATCCGCGCTACAGCGGAACCTGCGAGGTCACTACGGGTCCCGATGAGACCTGCTCCGATGTGGCCGCTTATCTCAACAACCAGGCAAGTGTCGGCAAATCCTACTGCGGCAACACACCAGTCCGCGGTGGTTGGGCCCAGGTCGAATGCGAGGGCGCCTCGACCATGTGTACCCCGGCGGGTTCCACCGAAACCGCTCAGACTCCGTGAACATCGCGTCGAGGCTCGTGACTTTGCCGGCGCCCCAGCCGGTCAGGAGCCGCCGAAGGAAAACCGTTTCTCTATTGGTTTCCTGAGTTTGTAAGCGACTCAGTCCTGACGAGGTAGTCCATCGGGTGGTACTATCCGGAGCGTGTTGACGGAAACTCCCACCCACTTCAGGAGGCATCGATGATGACGTCTGTGCGACTGGCCGCTGTACTGATTGCCGCTTTTGTCCTTCTCTTCCCTGCGACGGACCTCGAAGCCGATGACAAAGGCGAAGACTGGAAATCGCTCAAGAGCGAATCCAAACGGCTCAAAATCGACGAGATGGCCAACGAGGTCCTCGAGCAGGTCCAGAATACCAACTGGAAGGCCCAGGAGCTCTTCGAAACCGCCTACGGGTGGGCCGCCTTCGACAACCTCAAGATCGCCTTCGTCATCTCAGGCGGTGGTGGGAACGGAGTTGCCATCCAGAAAGACACGGGCGAGCGGACCTATATGAAGATGGGGACCGGAGGCATCGGTCTCGGAATCGGTGGCCAGGCTTACCAGGTGCTGTTCTTCTTCCAGGACGAGAAAACCTTCTACAACTTCGTCGAGAAGGGCTGGAAGGCGGATGCGTCGGCCCAGGCCGCCGCAGGAAAGGACGGCGCCAACGCCACCACCGGTTTTGTCAACGGCGTCGCGGTGTGGCAGGTGACCGAGAAGGGACTCATGGCGTCGGCCGACATCTCCGGGACGAAGTACTGGAAGAACAAGAAGTTGAACTAGGTCAAATTCTGCCCAACAAAAATGCGTGGGGAAACCCGCGCATTTTTGTTGGGCAGATTTGAAAGAAGGAGAGTTGGAACCACGTCGATCTTTGTCCCCCGATCGACGTTGCACGACTACATCGACATCCGCCAGTTCATGCACGACATGCGGGAGCGCGTCTCCGGGTCCCCAGATCAGCGAGGAGCCCGACCAGGACTCTCCTGGTTTTCCGCGAGGGCGCCGCGAGACTTCCCTACGAAACCGGGTTCCGCACGGATCGGTCCTTGACAATTTTTATTTGTAATATACATTCATTGTATGGAGCAAATATGACTACTCCCCCATCCGACGACCTTGCGCTCCGGCTCATGGAGGCGATTCGCACTCTGGTGCGGCGGTTCTCCCTCGCCGAACGAGCCGACATCGCCTGCTGCGGCATGACCGTCGCGCAGGCAGCCACGCTGGAAGCCCTGTCCGGCAGCGACGGCATCCGGCTCGGTGAACTCGGCCGTCGTCTTGGGATCGCACCCAGCACCCTGTCACGCAATCTCGACCGGCTCGAGGATCGCGGGTTCGTGGTCCGGAGTCCCGACCCGGATGATCGACGGGCCCTTCGCGCCTCCCTCACCGACGCCGGCAGGAGCGCCGCCGCCTCGGTACGGAACCAGGAGATCGAGTTCACGCGCACCATCCTCCAAAAACTTCCCGGGGCGTCGGCTGAGGTAACGGTCAGCGGGATCGAGGAGCTCCTGGCAGCCATCCGGTCTGCGACGGCGGCCTGCTGTCCGGGCGCCTTTGATCACCTTTCTCCCGTTTCCGGCATAGAAGTGTCGAACGAAGACCAAAGGAGCGACAGATGACCAACCACATCGATCCGAACACCTCCGCCGAAGAGATCGTCGCCACCGTTCGCGACAAGTACGGCAAGATCGCCCAGAGGCGGATCCTGCTGCGCACCGGCCACCAGCTGCTGCGGCTCCGCACCGGTGGGCCCCTCCACGAATCTCGGCTACCAAGCGATTGATCTCGGTCTGCTGCCGGAAGGCGCCGACCTCGGTCTCGGTTGTGGCGCGCCCTTCGAGCATCTCGAGCTCCAACCGGGTGAAACCGTCGTCGACCTCGGATCGGGCGCCGGCATCGACGCGCTCATCGCCGCCCGCGCCGTGGGCCCCGGCGGCCATGTCATCGGCATCGACATGACCCCCGAGATGCTCGCCAAAGCCACTGCCAACGCCGCGGCGGCCGGCGCCAACCATGTTGAGTTCCGCGAAGGTCGGCTCGAGGCGTTGCCGGTGGATGACGGCACGGTCGATGCCATCACATCGAACTGCGTCATCAATCTCGTGCCGGACAAGTCCAAGGTCTTCAAAGAAATCCACCGGGTGCTCAGACCCGGCGGTCGCCTCGTCGTCTCGGATGTCATGCTCGACGGCGAGCTCCCGGAGATCATCACCCGGGATGTCATGGCCTATGTCGGTTGTGTTTCGGGCGCGATCCAGCGCGGGGACTACCTCACCATGCTCACCGCCGCCGGCCTCGGCGAGATCGAAGTCATCAAGGATGTGGATTTTCTTGCCACCGTCGCCGACTCCCTGCCGAAAGAGATCAGCACCGCCATGGAGGAGCTCGGCCTCAACGGCGACGATCTCAAGGGTGTCGTGCGGTCGGTGACGTATCGCGCGCGAAAGCGCGCGAATTCTTAGTTCTCAGTTCTTAGTTCTTAGTTTTTAGTTTTTAGTTTCCATCGCAGCGGTTCTGCGAAGCGATGAGTGCAGGTGCGACGAAACTTAAAACTAAGAATTCAAAACTAAAAACTAGATCAGGATGATCTCCTTCTGCCGAGGCTCTGGGAACTCGGCGCCGCTCAGTTCCCGAATCGCCTGAGGTTCTTCATGAACACGAGCACCAGCATCGCCGCAGAGACCGACAGTCCGGACAGCAGCATGAAGTACTGGTCGTGGGTCATCTTGCTGTAGAACGAACCGAAGATGCCCGAACTCAGCGAGCCAAGAGCCGTCGAAGCGAACCAACCGCCCATCATGAGCCCCTGGATCCTCGGCGGCGCCACCTTGGAGACATAAGACTGCCCCATGGGTGAAATCAGGATCTCTGCCAGGGTGACAAAGAGATAGCTCGTAATGAGCCACATGGGCGACATGATCGGCGTGTCCGAGTTGCCCCCCATCCAGGATGCAATGACCATGATGAACATGGCGAAACCCATGATCAGCAAACCGAGGAAGATCTTGACCGGGGTCGAGGGCTCACGATCGTATTTTCTCAACCAGCCGAAGAGCGCGAGCAGCGGCGGCGTCAAAATCAGGATGAAGAGGGCGCCGAAGATCAGATAGGTCTCGGGACGGAGAAATTTGTACGCCACCGTTGAACGGTCGGCGAATAGCGTCATCCCGAGACCGTTTTGATAGAAGGGAATCCAGAAAAGTGCGGCGATGAAGAACAGCGCACACAGAGTGGCGATTCGCTGCCAGAACTCTTTCGATTCAATCATCTCCGCGTCGTTCTGCTCCCGAAGCTCGATGGACTGGCTGGTGTCGACCTTGCGGAGGTTCTTCTGACCCACCTGCATGATGAGCAGGGCAAGCGCCATGCCGACCGCGGCCGCCCAGAACGAGAGGTGATAGTCCTCGAAGACCACGCCGAAGACCGTCGCCACTGCGGGACCGATGGTGGCGCCCAGGTTGACGCCCATGTAGTAGATGTTGAACCCAGCATCCTTGAGCTCGGGCTTGTTCCGGTAGAGATTGCCGACAAGGACCGACATATTGACCTTGAAGATCCCGGTCCCGGAGGCGATGAGGGCCAGCCCGGCGTAGAAGAGGCCGATGCGGTCCAGCGAGGACATCGCCATCGCGACATAGCCGAGAGCCATCATGGTGGCGCCGAGGCGAATGGTCCTCAGCTGCCCCATGATCTTGTCGCCGAGCCATCCACCCAGGAGCGGGAAGGTGTACGACGCGAAGAGAAAGAGGCCGTAAAGGACGCCTTTCTTCGCGTCGTCGAAATGGAGGTCCTTCTCCATGTACAGGACATAGACCGCGGACATGATGTAGAAACCAAAGCGCTCCCACATTTCGATGACAAAGAGATTCCAGATTCCGCTCGGGTGTTTTCGTTCCATATTTCCTCTCGCGGAGCGATTTCGCTCCATCCGCGGCGCGGTTTCATTGTGGCACGGGCTTTCCCGCGAGAAGGTTCCAATGCAGTCCTCAGTTTTTTGTTTTTGGTTTCCATCGCAACGGTTCTACGAAGCGATGGGGTCGGGTGCGATGAAATTGAAAACTGAGAACTCAAAACTTAAAACTGAGAACTTTTGTCTCGTCTACACTATCGGCATGCCACTGGCTCTCGATCTCGCCATCCGCTTCCTCCGCCGGCGGACCGGCCGGCTGCTGCGGGGCACGGCGTTGGCGGCTTTCGCCGCCGTCGCGTTGGCGGTGGCGGCGCTCGTCATCACCCTCGCCCTCATGCGGGGCTACACCGACGCCATCGCCGCCGCCCTCCAACAGGGCAACGCACACATGGTGGGTTTCGCGGGCTACCGGATGAGCCCCGGCGAGTCCACCGCCTTCGCCCGCAAGATGACGGATCTCGACGGTATCCGGAGGGCCAGCCCCGTGACCTATCTCTCCGGACTCATCGATGATCCCGCCGAGCCATCCCGGCCGCTCGCCGTCACCATCAAGGCGGTCCAGGATCCTCCGGTCTACACCGGCTTCGAGACCTGGCCCTCCTCCGAGCTCATGCCGGTCATTCTCGGTGTCCGGCTCGCCGATCAGATCGGGGCGGTGACCGGCGAGACCACCACCGTTCGTCTGCCACCGGAATCAGGAACCTGGATCATTCCTTCGCTGCAGCTCGAGATCGCCGGGACGTTCTCTCTGGCTTTCAACGAGTTCGATCAACAGTGGATCCTGATTCCCCTCGGCCGGGTCCACGAGGTGATGCCGGGCATCGGCGCCGCGGGCGTCGAGATCGAACTTGACGACCCCATGGCCATCGAACGGGTCCGCGAGCCGCTGGAAGAGGCGTTCCCGACGCTGCTCTTCACCGATTGGCGGGAGATGAATCGGCCGCTCTTCGCCGCCCTGCGGTGGCAGACGATCTCGCTCTTTGTCGTCCTCAGCCTGGTCGTGGCGGTGGCGTCGTTCCAGGTGAGTTCGGCGCTGGTGGTTCTCGCCATCGACAAACGGCGTGCGACCGGCACCCTTCAGGCCCTGGGAGGGACCCCTGCCCTGGTCAGGCGGGTCCTGCTCTACTCCGGCATCCTGCTCGGCGGATTCGGCCTCGGCCTCGGGATCGCGTTCGGTTGTGCCGCGAGTTGGGTCCTCAACACCTTCAAGGTGGTCCGATTCCCGGAGGGCCTTGCCCGGGTCTACATGGTGGACAGCATCCCGTTCCACCCCGCCTGGCCGGACCTCATCGCCGTGACTCTTGTGGGTCTCGTTCTCGTCGCCGCGGCGTCGTTCTGGCCTGCCTGGCGGGCCTCCCAGGAGGATCCCGTGAAGGCCCTCAAGGCTGCGTGAGCGAGTCCGTCACGCCATCTTCATGGAAAAATCGTCCGATGGTGGCATGTGACCGTCGCCACCACTGTTCCACCCATGAGGAGTAAGATCGAAACTGATGTACGAGATCCAGTTCCACCCGGCGGACATCCGCAAACAAGTCCGTTACTACTTCCTGTCGCGCCAGGGAATGCGATGGCTGTGGTTTCTCGCGGCTGCGCTGAGCGTCCTGTTCATCGCCGGGGCGGTTCTCACGCCCATCGGGATCCAGTCATTACTCCTCACCGGCAGGCTCCGTCTCCTCGACCAACAGAATCAAACCCAGAGAGCGATTCTCGCCCAGAGAGTCACGGTGCTGGATCGCCTGGAACGGCAGACGACCCAGGCCCGCAACCGTCAGCGTCAGATGAGTCTCATCATGGGCGCAACCCAAACCGCTCAGAGCGGAGGCGGTTTTCCGGAAGCGCCCCCCATCGGCGAGCTCTCGGTTCCCGAGGCGGAGATCGCCATCCGGCGGGCCCTCAAGATGGACACCGAAACCAAGGCGCTGCTCACCCTCGCGGACGAGCTCGCCAGCTTTGCCAGGGCCAATGAGGAGCTCACCCGGTCGGTCCCGTCCATCTGCCCTCTGCCCATCGGGAGCTTTGTCCTGACCTCCCCCTTCGGCAACCGGACGTCGCCCTTCACCAACACCATCGATTTTCACGCCGGGATCGATCTCGCCGCCCGCGAAGGAACTCCGGTCTTGTCTCCGGGCGACGCCAGGGTGGTCTTCGCCGGCCGCTTCCCACTCAGCCGCAACGTCAGGTGGTGGCGCTACGGCAACGTCATCGTCCTCAAACACGGCGACCGCTATGTCTCCATCTACGCCCACCTGCAGGAGATTTCGGTGAGACGCGGGGCTCAGGTCGTCCGCGGCGAGCAGATCGGGACCGTCGGCAACACCGGCTGGAGCACGTCGCCCCATCTCCACTTCGAGGTTCGACTCACCGACGCGGAGGGCACCGAACCCGAACCCGTCGATCCGAGAATCTTCATCCTCAACTATCAGTGGACCGGACACGAATCCCTCCTTGTTCGCGGCCGGCACGCGCCGGCGCCGTCTTTTGACCCGTTGCCATCGCGAGTCTGGAGCAGATGACACCCATGGAAGACACCAAGAACTTTCCCACCATGATCATCCCCCATGGCACCGAGATTGCCGTCAACGAGCAGGGCCAGCTGTCGATCCGCACCCCCGGCAATCTCGTGATTCAGAATTCCGGGGTCTACTCGGTCATCGAATCGGGCTCGGGCTCGGTGCGGATCGACCCGAATGTCCAGGTGGAAGCGGTGTCGGTGGAAGCCGCCGACTCGTGTTTCGTCGCCGGAGAACTCACCGCCTGGCGGGTCCACGCCGACAAGATCATCCTCGAAAAAGGCGCCCAGGCCAACATCATGCTGCAGGAGTCGCAGACCCTCGAGCTCGACCGAAACGCCCGTCTGGTCGGGAATTTCGCGTCCGAGAAAGAGCTCTATCTGATGCTCGGCCGGTTCAGCCGTCAGCTGCGGGATCTTCCCGAGGGTCTGTTTGCGGGAGAACGGAGAGAGACGCTGCCGAAAAACAACGGCGCGTTGGCCGGTCGGACGCAACCATCGCCGGAGACGGGCTCGACCCGATCCGCCGCCGACACCCCCTCCCAGCAAGCAGCAGCAAGAAATGCTGGCGCTGGTCAAGGTCATCGTCGAACGCGAACTCGCCGGCGAGGTCGGCAGCGAGGGGCGACAGGCGCTGGAACAGATTCTCGGCCTGGTCCGATCGGGCAATCTCGACGCGCTGGGCGAGAACTACCGCGGGCTCATCGACAAGATCATCAGACCATCAAACGACCTGAAAAAGGCAAAACTGATGCTCGACAAGCTCTATTCCTGAGATCGCCGCCGGTGGCCGTCTTCGGTCGCCGTTTCGGCCGTCCGGACCGACTTTTCGATCCCGATTTGTGATGGTACCCTGCCGCCGTACTCCGTGAGACCGCACGGACTCCCTCAAACCGACGCGGAGGTGGCGTGGATGACGATGCCGAAACACACGGCGCTCTATGACGAACATGTCGCGGCCGGCGGCCGGATGGTCGAGTTCGCCGGCTACGAGCTGCCGGTGCAATACACCTCGCTCGCGGACGAGCACACCGCGGTCAGAACCCGGGCCGGTCTCTTCGATGTCTCGCACATGGGCGAGATCTTCATCACCGGGCCCGGCGCCTTCGACTTCGTCCAGTTCGTGTCGTGCAACGACCACTCCAAAATGACCATCGGTCGCGCCCAGTACACCGGTCTCATGTACCCCGAAGGAACTTTCGTGGACGACATGCTTGTGCATAAACTGGCCGACGACGAGTATTTGCTGGTGGTCAACGCCGCCAACCGCGTCAAGGATGCGGCGTATCTGACCGGGTTGGCCGCTGATCGAGACGACGTCGAGGTCCGCGATGAATCCGACAGCTGGGCGCAGTTGGCGATCCAGGGACCTCTCGCCGCCGAGATTCTCCAGCCGTTGACGAGCACCGATCTCTCCGAACTCAAGTATTACCGCTTTGTTTTCAGCGAAGTCTGCGGCCAGCGGGCGATGGTGGCGCGAACGGGGTACACCGGTGAGGACGGATTCGAGGTCTACACCGCCAATGAAAACGCACCCGAAATCTGGCGAGCCATCCTCGCGGAGGGAAGACCCAAAGGTCTCCTTCCCACAGGACTCGGCGCCCGCGACACTTTGCGTTTCGAGGCCGGAATGAGTCTCTACGGCAACGAAATCGACGCCACCACCACCCCCCTCGAGGCGGGTCTCGGTTGGATCGTCAAATTCGGCAAGGGCGACTACATCGGCCGCGACATCCTCGAGGGACAGAAGGAGGGCGGGCTTGATCGAAAGCTCGTCGGTTTCGAGATGATCGATCGCGGAATCGCCCGCCACGGCTATCCCGTCTATCTCGCCGGGGGCGACGTCGAGCCGGTCGGCCACGTGACATCGGGGACCCAGTCGCCGACCCTCGGCAAAGCCCTCGGGATGGCGTATCTTCCCATCGAGGCCACCGAGGAGGGCACCGAGTTCGTTGTCGGGATCCGCAACCGTCGTGTCGCCGCGAGGGTCATCGCGACACCGTTTTATTCACGCGAGAAGAAGTGAAACACAAAGACCATTGGACGCAGCGAGAATCGGGAAGGAGACAGCCATGAACGTACCCGCCGATCTGAAGTACGGACGCACCCACGAGTGGGCTCGCGTCGAAGGTGACGTGGTCGTGGTGGGCATCACCCACTATGCACAGGATCAGCTTGGAGAGGTCGTCTATGTCGAGGTGCCGGATGTCGGCTCGGACGCAACGGCCGGCGAAGAACTCGGGACCCTCGAGTCGGTCAAGGCCGTCTCCGAGTACAACTCGCCCGTGAACGGTGAAGTCGTCGAGGTCAATGAACGCCTCGAGGACGAACCGAATCTGATCAACGAAGATCCCTACGGCGAAGGCTGGCTGGCCAAGATCAAGGGTTCGATGGATGGCAGCAATCTTATCGATGCCGCTGCCTACACCGCCATGATCGAGGCGGAAAGCGCCTGATGCACCCGTGGATCGGTGCCGGCGACGAGGATCGTCGACGAATCCTCACCGAGCTCGGACTCGAGTCCATCGATGAGCTCTTTTCGTCGATTCCGGCCGAGGTCTGCGTCGACCGGCTGCCCATGGACGACGGCCGCGATGAGAACTCTGTCCGGTCGGAGCTTCAGTCCATGGCGCTGGCCAATCTCTCCCCCGAGTGCGTTCCTTCGTTTCTGGGGGCCGGGGTCTATCGCCACGTCAATCCGAGCGTGGTCGATTCCGTCCTGTCTCGGGCCGAGTTCTTCACCTCCTACACCCCCTACCAGCCCGAAATCTCGCAGGGCACCCTGCAGGTCATCTTCGAGTTCCAGACCCTGATCTGTCAGCTCACCGGGATGGAGGTGTCCAACGCCTCGCTCTATGACGGGGCGACGGCGTTGGTCGAGGCGGTGCTCTTCGCCCACCGCGTCAAACGCGGAAAGTTCGATCGGGTGGTTCTTGCAGAGACTCTCCACCCGATGTATCGGAAGGTGCTCGCGACCTATGCCGACCCTGCGGGGATCGAGGTGGTCGTCGTGCCTCCCGGCGAAGACGGCCGGGTTTCGGCCGACGCCCTGCGCGAGGCCGCGGGCGAGAACAGCTGCTGCATCGCCGTCCAGTCACCGAACTTCCTCGGTATCATCGAGGATCTGCCGGCCGTCGCCGAGGCCGCACGGGATACCGCCACCCTCGCCGTCCAGGTCGTCACCGAGAGTGTCTCCCTGGGTCTGCTCAGCGGCGGCGGCGCACACGGTTTCGACGTCGTCTGCGGTGAGGCCCAGAGTTTCGGTCTCGCCCCCGGCTACGGCGGACCCCACCTGGGTTTCTTTGCCTGCCGGGCGAAGGACATCCGCCAGATGCCCGGCAGACTCGCCGGGGAAACCATCGACAGCACCGGCCAACGCGCCTTCTGTCTGACCCTCTCGACCCGCGAGCAACACATTCGTCGAGCCAAAGCGACCTCGAACATCTGCACCAACCAGGGCCTCATGGCGCTGGCGGCGACTGTCTGGCTCGAGGCCATCGGCGGACATGGGCTCAGAGAGCTCGCGACGTCGTGCCTCTCCCGAACCGAGGAGCTCAAGCGACGTATCAATGAAATGAACGGACCGTGGAAGCTCGCCTATCCGTCGGCTCCGACCTTCGACGAGTTTCTCCTCACCGGCCCCGGCAGCGGCAACGAACTCGCCCGGCGCCTCGCCGCCGAGGGCGTACTCGCCGGAGTTGCGGCACATCGCTGGGGCGGTTCGTGGCCCGACGGGCTGCTGGTTGCGGTCACCGAAAAAAACACCTCTGCGGACACGGAAGCACTCCTCGCCGCAATGGAGAAGCTCTCATGAAACGCCGGGCGATCCGCGATGAGGCCCTCTTTTTCGAGCGCAACCCCGAGCGCCTCCGACGGCAGGGGTTTCAGCTGCCGCCCCTCGACGTGCCCGCCACCGATCCGACAACGACGTTGCCGAAAGATGCAATTCGCGGAGAATTCGCCGACTACCCCGATCTCACCGAGATGGAGATCGTCCAGCACTTCCACCGTCTGAGCCAGCTCAACTATGCGGTGGACGAAGGACTCTACCCCCTCGGCTCGTGCACCATGAAATACAACCCCCGGATCAACGAGCAGACCGCCCGCCTCGTCGGGCTCGCCGCGGCCCACCCGCTGCAACCCGTCGAACAGGTCCAGGGCTGTCTCCGGCTCATTTGGGAGCTCGAGCAGGCGCTCATCGCGATCACCGGGATGGCCGGGGTCACCCTGCAGCCGGCGGCCGGCGCCCACGGCGAACTCGCCGGGATTCTGATGATCCGCAAGGCCCTCGAGGCGCGCGGCGACGCCCGTGACGTGGTGCTGGTCCCCGACTCCGCCCACGGCACCAACCCCGCCACCGCCGCCTTTGCCGGCTATGAAACCATCGAATTGGCCTCCGGCGGCGACGGCACGGTGGATCTGGAGGAGCTCGACCGGCTCATGACCGACAGGGTCGCCGGGATCATGCTCACGGTGCCCAACACCCTCGGCGTCTTCGAACACCGGATCGTCGAGATTTCCAAGCTCGTCCACGATCGCGGCGGCCTCATCTACATGGACGGCGCCAACCTCAACGCCTTTGCCGGCCGCGCCCTGCCCGGTCTCATGGGCGCCGACGCCATGCACATCAACCTGCATAAGACCTTCTCCACGCCCCACGGTGGCGGTGGGCCCGGCGCCGGTCCGGTGGTCGTCTCCGAGGCCCTGGTGCCGCACCTGCCCGTACCGCGGGTGGTCAAGGACGGCGATCAGTTTTCGCTGCTTGAGGACGACGCGGCCTCCATCGGCGCCATGCGCGGCTTCTACGGCAATTTTCTCATCCTGGTTCGCGCCCTGACCTATATCCGGAGCCTCGGTTCCGACGGTTTGCGGCAAATGTCGGATGTGGCCGTGCTCTACGCCAACCTCATCCGTCGTCGTCTCGCCAACGCCTACCACCTGCCGTACGATTCGCCGACCCTCCACGAGGTGGTCTTTGACGACACCCGGCAGACCGCCAACGATGTTCACAACACCGACATCGCCAAGCGGTTGCTCGACTACGGCTTTCACCCGCCGACCATGAGCTTCCCGCTCATCGTCCACGGCGCGCTCATGATCGAGCCCACCGAGAGCGTTTCGCCCGACGAGATCGACATCTTCTGCGACGCGATGCTCGCCATCGCCAGCGAGGCCAAGGAGAACCCCGAACTCGTCCGCTCGGCGCCCCACGACACCCCGGTCAGCCGCGTCGACGAGGTGCGGGCGGCGCGGAAGCTGAAGGTGCGGTGGACCCCGGAAGCAGAGTTCTTAGTTCTGAGTTTTTAGTTTATTAGTTTCAGTCGCAACTTTTCAGGGAGCCTCTGCAGGACGCAGAGGGTGGGCGGTCTGAGGCTGAACGGACGTGCCGTCTTAAATCATTGTTCGGATTCTCCGACTTGGCGTTGGTGGATCCTTCGGGCCGAACAATGTCAAGGGGGGCACTCTCGGCCATCCGCGCCTCTGAGCATCAAGTCAGAAGCGCGCCTCCGAGCATGGTTCTTTGAACGCCCTTCCCGAGCGGTGCCAGGCACCATTTTCATCGGATGAAAATAAGAGCCAGGCACACGCCGCTGAACGCGCTTACCTCGTGCCCTCCACGCGCTCGGTTCAGCTGATTCGGAGCCAGGGCCCGTCGAGGTCCGCCGCTCCTGCATCGTGGGCACCGGCCGGGTGGGTGGAGCGCGGTGCTCGAGAGCTGAAAACCGCAGTCCACGCAGACCGCCGGTCTAACCCGAAGCCTTTTGTGATCGGCCCTGACGCTGCGTTGGATGTGGCCGAGATCGTCCTCGAGGGTGCTGACCGTGACCGCGAGCTCGTGGCGGAGGTCGTCAAACACCCACTCTCGCTCGCGGAGGCGCTGGATGATCTCCTGGCGACGGGTGAGGGGCGGGCTCACTGCTCGGTCGGCGGCGCCTGAGGGCCGCCCGCGGCGAGCCAATCCCGAACCGGCAGTCCATCGACATAGAGGTCTTCGATGACCCCGGTGCCCTTCCACACGCGAACGGCGACCCAGGCCGATCGCCCGCCGCGCCGCCAGAGAGATCTGTCGACCTCCTTGGCCAGCTTCTCGTTCATGTAATAGCGCCGGAAAGGCAGTGCCAACGACACCACCCGGTTGCCGTCCTCGTCGTTGTGGTCGACGCCCGAGAGAAGACGGAGAAACCCGCCCTTGGCAGGCGGCTCGAGATCGGCGAGACCGAAGACCGCGAACCCCTCGTCATCGATCTCGAGAGGGACATAAATCCGCTGCTGCGGGAGGTGCGGCAGCCCTTCCCGGACCGGAGCGCGTTCGACGGCGAACCGCAGGTTGACATAGCGCCCGCGAAAAGCGTCCACCGGGTCCACGGGCTGGAGCCTGAATCGATAGACCTCTCCGGTTCTCAAAGCGATTTCGGATCGAATGATGGCGCCCGCAGCTATCGCCAGCTGCACCACGGCGAGGCCGATGAAGAGTCCCAGACGGAGGTTCCTGCCGTTCATGGCGGTCCCTCCTCCGCTCGTTTGAGCCGTCTCGACAACACCACGTTGGCGACGAGGAAGCCGATCCCGACGACGATGAAGGCAAGCCCCTTGGCGACAAAACCGATCTCGGCGTCAAAGAAACGAACCACCACGAGCAGCGCCACCACCACCATCCCGAGGTTGACGGTGCCCAGGTTCTGATTGCGGACCCCGGATGCGATGGTCGCAATACCGACGCCGAAGAGGAGAACGTTGAAGGCGACGGCGGCGACGTACTTGGCATCGAGAGTGTTCCCCGAGGCGACCCACGGCCAGAGAACCGCCACCAGCGGCACCGAAAGCGTCCAGACCACCTGGAGCGAGTGCCGGCGACGATCGAGGACCAAGGCGACCACCGCGAGGGCCGCCAAAGGCAGTCCGACTGCGAGCACCACGTCGAAGAGCGATGCCGCTTGGTGAAAGCGATCGTCATTGTGGATGTGGTTCCAGCCGATGTTCTTCCACGGCTCGTCAAAACTCAAGATGAGCCAGAACACGATGCTCCCGGCCGCACCCACGACCTCGAACGGTCGTCTCCACAGGCCTTCTTCGTCGCGCCGGCCGGCCGTTCCTCCGACGATCATCAGGGCAAAGAGCCCCGTGTAGACGAGGATCCACAGACCCGGCACCCGCCACTCGAGCCCGACGGCCGCAGCAACGCAGAGGAAAATGGCGCTCGCCCACTGGAGGTTGGCGGCGCGGAGGCCCCGCCGATCGGAGCGCAGGACCGAAATGAAATGCGGCACCACCGCCAGAGCCAACGGCCAGAGCCAGATGACCTCGAGCCGTTCGGTCTTCGCGGCGCCCGCCCACCAGGTCAGCGACGCCAGGAAGATCATCGCCGCGGAGGTCGAGTTGAGCAGCCAGGGCAACGGCGCCATCAGGAGCGACCAGCGCCAGAGAAAGGACTCGAGATCATCGCCGGTGTGGTAGGTCTGGTCGACCAAAGCCATGGCCGCGGCCAGGGCAAGAACGACGAGAGTTGCCGAACCCTCACGCCATGCGGTGGACTCGCCCCGCCGCGCGATGACCCAGCCGGCGAGCCCCTGCGAGACTGCAAGCGGGAGGATGGCGATGAGCGTTCTCGCCGGCCGACCGAGGTGCTCCCAGTTGTGCGCCAGCAGCAGAATCACCCCGGAACCGATGAGCAGGGCGCCGAAAAGGGCGCAGACGATGATCGCAAGCCGGCTTCCCGACAACGACGACGGCGCGGGGTATCTGGCGCGGAGGCGATCCGCGGTCGCCTCGTCGACCACCCCGTCCGACACGAGCCCGGGAAGCTCACCAAGAAGCCAGCGGATGGATCGATTGCTCATTGTCGTCGCGGTCCAGTCTATCAGCAGCGCCGCCGGGATGACCTCCTCCGCGTAGGGGAGGGTTTTATACCCTCCCCACCTGACTGTCCAAGCAACCTGATAGCATCAAGACATGCTTGAATCTCCTCCCAGGCGATCACGAATTCGACTCGATCCGAGGGTCTACTCGCAGCCCGGAGTGATTGCGCTCCTCACCGCCTGTACCAACAAAAAACGACCCTTGTTCAAGAAACCCGATGCGGCCGATCTAGTGACCGAGGAAATCCGAACTCTGCACAGCAAAACGTGGCAGATTCTCGGTTTCTGCGTGATGCCGACGCATGTCCATCTGCTGGCCCTCAACGTGGACGGTTCCCTGCTCGATCTCATGAAACGACTGAAAGGACGAGTCTCAACCCGGCTCAGAGGGCAGATTGAGCCTCCTTTGTGGCAGAGAGCTTTTCACGATCACATTCTTCGCCGCAACGAGGACATCAACAGGACCATTCGCTACCTGCTTGAAAACCCAGTTCGTGCGGGTTTTGTGGATCAATGGACCCAGTACCGGTGGTCTGGATCGCCGCGATGGCCTGAAATCGATGAGAGTTTTTTCTCACACCATCCGTCGGACGTCATCTGGTCGGAGGTATTCGCGTTCACGGAATGCCAAGATGATCCTGATAGCGCGTGAGGGCGGGTATAAAACCCGCCCCTACGAAACGGAAAATCAACGAAGATGTAGGGGAGGGTTTTACACCCTCCCGAGCCGACACCTCCCGGGGGGGGACAAGAATGACCGACAAACTTGATCTCGACGGACTCCAACGACTGCTGTGGAACTTCGCCGGACAGAGGGTCATCACCGTCGCCGGTCGCACCGGCATCCTCGGTCTGCTGGCCCAACGACCGGCCAACCCGGACGAGGTGGCGAGGGAGCTCGATCTCGACCCGCTCGCAACGGGCAAGATCGTGCGCGCGCTCTGTGCCCAGGGCCTGCTCGAGACCGACGGCGAAGGCTACCGTATGGTCGAAACTCTCCGTCCATTCTTCATCCCCGGTCCCGGTGATTTCTCGGCCTTTCTCGAGCACATCCACTCGATGTACGAGCGCTGGGGCGAAAACCTCGAACCCTGGCTCCGAGGAGAGGGCTGGAGCACCGCGCCCCGAACGCCGGAGGAAACGGCGCGGTTCGGCGCCGCCATGGCCGCGATGGGTTCGCAGATCGCCCGCAGGGTGGCGGCGGCCCTCGACCTGGAGGGTGTGCTCACCATGCTCGACGTCGGCGGCGGTTGGGGCCAGTACGCCAAAGCCATATGCGAGGTGAGGCCAGAGCTCCACGCCACAGTTCTCGACATCCCACCGGTAGCCCAAGCGGCGTCGAAGGCCGTCGTCGGAACCGAGTTCGAGGGCAGGCTCTCCTGGATCGGCGGCGACTATCTCGAGACTGAATACGGCTCAGGCTACGACCTGGTGCTGCTCGCGAACATCCTCCACCAGGAGCTCGCACCCCGCGCCGCCGAGATCATCCGGCGCGCCGCGGCCGCCCTCGCACCCGGAGGCAAGGTCGTGGTCGTGGACTTCGCCATCGACGAGGCCAAACAAGAACACATTTTCGGAACGCTCTTCGCCATCAACATGCGCTCATTCGGCGACACCTGGTCCGAACCGGAGCTGCGGGGGTGGATGGAGGACGCGGGGCTCGACAACGTCACAACGACCTTCATCGGCCCTGATCGCTGGATCATCAGCGGCTACCCGCCGCTGAATTATCGAATTATGAATTCGGAGTGATGAATTATAATTACGTCGCACATCGCAGCCGCTCAGATCCGTCCATGAATGCGATGGTAATTCAGAATTCAAAACTCAAGAATTGAGAATTCGATCAGTCTAAGATGCTCAGTCGAGTCCGGCGTTGATGGACGCCGAACCGTGCGTCACCGCCGACTTGAGGCGGTAGCCCCACTCGACCATCTTGGCGCGACCGTACTCGGGGAGGTCCATCTGGAAGGGGTGGGTCGCCATGGCCTTGGCGTACTTGTAGAGCCGCAGCCTACGGAACTTCTGGTAGACCCGGTGGAGCTCCTCGCGGCTGACGGTCTCCGAAACCAGGATGACCCGCTTCCAGTCGAGCTCGAAGGAGATGTTGAGCTGGTCCCAGTCCATGTCGTCGGAGACGAGCCCCTTGGCCTTGGCGGCGTGCCACTGGGGAGTCCCGGGCAGCGGCGTCAGGACATAGAGGTTGACCAGCGACAGCGGGTTCCGCTTGATGAAGTCGTAGGTCTCCATCATCTGCTCGACGGTCTCCTGCGGCTCGCCGAGGATGAACGAGGCGTGCGGGTGGATCCCGTGCCGGTGCAGGGTGTGGACCGCGTTCTCGTTGATGTCGACCTTGAAGGCCGTGCCCTTGAGCCGGGTCAGGACCTCCTGGTTGCCCGACTCGAGCCCCATTGAGATCGAAACGAAGTTCATTTCCTTGAGCATCCGCGCCGTGTCGTCGGTGATCCGGGTCGCCGACGAGGCGCACGAGAAGCGGAAGCCCTGCTTCGGCAGGCCCTCGCGCATGACGAGTTCGTGCAGACCGGCCAACCGTTTGGTGTTGGCGATGAAGAGGTCGTCGTGGAAGGTGATGTACTTGACGCCGTAGGTGTCGCGGAGGTGTTTGATCTCCTCCATCATGTACTCGGGCGAGAAGTAGCGGATGTTGGGCCAGAACCGGGTCGAGGCGCAGAAGGTGCAGTTGTACGGACAGCCGCGCGAGGTCAGCATGTTGGAGTGCGGTCGGACCCGCATCATGGAGCGATCGGCCATGGGCAGGGCGTCGAGGTCCTTCTCCTTCTTGCCCACGACCTCGCGCGGGGAGGTCTGGGCCTGCTCATCGCCGTCCCAGTAGACCAGCCCTTCGATCTCGGCGAGCTTTGCCGGCGGCAACGAGCCGTGTTCGCGGTAGAGCTCCACCAGCTCGACCAGCGCGTACTCGCCCTCGCCGAGGACACCGACATTCATGGCCTTTGTCAGATTGCTCGGCAGCTCGGTGATGTGGTAGCCGCCGATGATCACCGGGATCCCGGCCTTGCGACCGAGCTCGGCGTAACTCTTTGCCAGGTTGTAGTTCTGCGAAACCGACGAGAGTCCGAGGAGATGAGGCCGCCAGTCGCGGATGGTTGCGGCGACCTCGTCCTCGATGAGCCGCACCTCGACGGCGTCGCCGAGCTCGCGGTTGAGCATGGCCACGAGATAGCCGAGTCCAAGCGCGGGGTAGCGATTCTGCGCTTCCACGAACGGGTTGACGCAGTTGACGAGCAAAACGCGGGTGGGTTCCATGGGTCTCCAGTCGGCGCGCGGGCTGGGGTGATCCTAACCTATCTAGAAGTGTAAACGATACCGCTTCTCGATTTACTCCACGATCCCCGCGTCCGTGTCCGTGTCCGTTTCCGACGGCAGCATCCGCGACCGCCCAGCATCCAACTCCGAATATGGTGGGCCTCGGTCGCCGGCATCGGCGGCACCGGCATCGGGGAAGCGGTCACGTCTTCGAGCACCTGCCGTCACAAATTTTGAGGAGGAAAACCAAATTCATATTGACAGAAAAACCACAATGTTGTAGATTATCAATCAATATGAATGCGGCGATCGACGCACGGATCATCCAGGGTCTCGAGCAACCCCAACGTGGTGTGTTCTCGAAGGCCGATCTCCAGACGGCGCTCGCGGAGCGACACCCCGCCGCCTTCGCGAGGCGCATCGACGCGCTTCTGAATCTCGGCATCCTCCGCCGGTTCTCGAGAGGCTGGTATGTCACCGAGGATTTCGACCTCGCCACCCTGAGCCAGCGGCTGGCTCCCTCCTCGTACATCAGCTTCTCGACCGTGCTTGCGCGCCACCTGATCGTCGGCCCCGACCCGAAGGACCGAATCGTCGCCGTCAAGACCGGACGACCTCGACGGTATGCCCTCGGCGATTCCGTCATCGAGCACGTCAGCGTCAACGACGCCCTGCTCTTCGGCTTCGAGACCCTCGATGGCGTCCGGTACGCCGACGCGGAGAAGGCTGCCATCGACACTCTGTACTTCCATCTCCGAGGGCGTCGTTACCCGTTCGACATCTACTCGGACATGGCGGTCGACAAGCTCGATCACGCCCGGATTCGCCGATACCTCGGGAGGTACAGCAACCCGAAATTCATTGCCTTTGCTGAAGGAGTGCTTCTGTCATGACCGCGCGACTTGATCGGCCGGCGACGCGGGACGGCCTCTTTCTTTGGATCATGCACCGCTTCGCGGAGGTCTTCGAGGAGCATGCCGTCATCAAGGGAGGCATGGCTCTCAGACTCCTGGACTGCCCGCGCCGGACCGTGGACATCGACTATGTCTTCGTCCCGTTCGAGTCCAAAAAGGAGATCGTCGACCGTGTCGCCGAGGTGCTGCGCGAAATCGACGGCGCGTCCATCGATCTGGACCTTCACTCCAAGATGCTACGGGCCGATCTTCGAGTCGACGACGTCGCGATTCAAATCGAAGCGAACGTCGCTCTGCAGTGTGAGACGATCCCGATGACGACCGGTGGTTTCGCACAGTCGGTCGGCCGGCCTTCCCAGGTCGTCCGCATCATGAGTCCCGGCACCGCTCTCTCACACAAGCTCGCAGCGTGGAACGAGCGCCGTCTGCTCCGAGACCTCTACGACTGCTACTACCTCACCGCTCGCGCCGGCGTGTCGCCGGATCCAAGCGTTCTGGACCAACGGCTATCCAAAATCGAATCCCGTTTGCCGAAACTCAAGGGCACCAATAAGATGTCACGCTCCCAACTCGCCGGCGCCCTTCGCGAGGCCGCGGAAGACCTGACCGACGCAGATCTGGAAATGGAGCTCGCCGGGCTCCTGCCTGCCGAGGAGCTCACCGGTCTGGCGATCCGGATCCGCACCGCCGTCACTGGCCTTACCGAAGCGATCGAGTCGGACAACTCGCCCTGACGCCGCCTTCCGGTGGCGGTCGATACACCGCCGCCGACCCACGTCGGTCACGGACCAAGCACCATCACCACTCCGGCACGGTCGTCCACCCGGTGAAGGGGCCGATCCTACGGCCCCGCCAGAGACGGATGAGTGCCGCCCTTCGAAATCACCACAATCTTAAGTCGAAGAAAGCTGTGAATGCGAAGGACGGAACCAATCGCCATACGCGCCGGTTGAGAGGTGAAAGGGCGCCCCGAAGGGCGCCCCTTGATCAGAAAATCAGATCGGAGTTACGGTTCGCAGGGAGGTTGCACCGGAATTCGTTGGCCGGTGGAAAGACTCCGTCCGGGAAACACCCAAACGCGGGCGGGTCGTCGCCAAACGGGTCCTGGGCCGGATCGTAGAGCGCCAGTGACCCGTTTGTCACCTCCAACTGGTCGCACTGCCCGGTCACCACAATGCTGCCGGACAGTTTCCCGATGAATACCGGCTGCTGGCCGCCTTCAGCGAGGCCGTAGTGGATCATTGTGTAGTCGAAGGTCCGCCGGCCGGTTCTCACCCATGTCCCGGTGGTTCTCGACAGCGAAGTGGCCTCGAAGAACCCGCCCAAGGTTGGGTCACTTCCGAGAAACCGCATCGATGCCGTCCCGGTCCAGTGCGAATCGGAGTCATACACGATCGTAAAGACACCGTTCCACGCGGGCGATGCGCCGAGCCATGCACCGTCGAGATGGCACACTCCTTTTCCGTTTGCGAACTCGTCACCCTCGCCGCACATGGCTGGCGACACGACACACAGCGCGCACACGACGACCAATCCGCCGCACAGGAGCTTCAACGATTTCATCACGTCATCCCTTCATCTGAGGTTGTTGATCGGATCATCCATTCGCCGACAAGAACGACAACGTGTTCCATCCCAATTCACCCCCTCCCTTCGTTGTGTTCCATAGACCTCAACCTCGGTTCCGACGGACCGAAAGTCATGACGAAGAAGTGCGGAAATTGTGCGGATCTGGGTTCTGTGGGAGAAACCGACCCGGGATGGCGTGAACAGCGCGTTCAGCGGCGCGTGCCCGGCTCTCTTTTCGTCCGACGAAAAGGTGCCTGCAAGGCACGGGAAGGGCATTGAAAGAAACGGTTTCAGGAGCGCGCCTCTGGGCCCGATTCTCCCATCGCGCTCCCCGAGAGTGCCCCCTCAAACGATATTTGGGCCCGAAGCGGGTCACTCGCTGGGAGGCGCCACTTCCCAAAACCGATTTGAGACGGTACGTCCGGTGAAGGCCGGAACCGCCGAAGCTCGAGGCGCCGAAAGGCACTCATCTGAGGTGTCAGGCGCGCACCCTGGATGATCTCGCTACCAGCTCGTCACGGTTTCCCAGCCCGGGAACGGGCCGGCCCTGACTACGTACTCATCGGGGTCGTCGGGGTCGGGCGCTACGCGCAGGTTGGTGAGTGACTTGAGTTTGGCGAGAAGCTCACGGTACGGCAGTTCGTGGATGGGTGGCTTCGTCAGATCGGGCATCGGCCACAGCTTGATCGTCCCGTCTACATACCCTGCGGCGATCCATCGACCATCAGGTGACACGGCGACGGTGTATGTCGGGACGTCATCCATGGTCAGGATCTGAGCGCTTTCACCGGAGGCCGGGCCCACTCTCAGGTTGCCGCGGCGGTCGCCGGTGACCGCGATGGTTCCGGTCGAGTCCAGAGCGAGAGAAACGACACCCGAGCCGTGGCTCGTGAGCCGAGTTCGATTCCCCACTTTCGAGATCGTAGACAGTCGCAACCGCCTCCCCTGTGCCGGCCAGACCTGGTCGACCGATGAGCTTTCGGCCGTTTCCACTCAGAGCGATAGTCCAGACCCCGTCGAGAAGGTACCGAACCTCCCGAGTCTCTGGATCCCATTCTCGCACTCGACTCGCAAAGCTCGTGATCAGGCGTCCATCCTTTGTGAACTCAACAGGGTAACCATACGGGGGCCATCCGGGTTCATCAGAAAGGGGGATCGTTTCGAACGTGTCGTTTTCCAGGTCCCACACCCGGATTGCGTTCCGGTCGTCAAATCTACCCAGCACAGCCACTCTTCGTCCATCCGACGACACCGCCGCTCGGAGCACCCGCTGATCGGCCTCCCCCAGATCGTAGGCCGGGCGCCCATCGAAGGGAATCACCCGGACGAACTTCTGGTTCCCGGTCGCCACCACAAGCCGTCCATCGTCCGATGCCGAGAGCGAGGCGGCAAGGACCTCGATGGGCCCGCCCCAGTCGTGGATGATCCGCGGCTCGGCCCCCGGGTCCGGCCGGAGCGGCCACAGCCGGACGGTCCCGTCGGTGCCGGTGGACACGAGGAAACCGCTGTCCGGACCGAACTCGATTTTGTCCACCCAACCGGAGTGCCCACGCAGGACAAAGGGATACCGAGATCTGTCGATGGGCCACACAGCGAGCCGACCCATGCTCGCCGTCGCCAGCCAGCGACCGCTCGGGTCGAAATTCGAGTGAACCGCCCTGCCGCCCTGGGGCCGGAGCCGCAAGGGTTCGGCGCCGGGAGGATCGTTCAGACCGTAGACGTGAATGTCTCCCCTGTCGAAGGACACGGTAACGAAATCCCCGGATGGGTCGAAATCAACGTGGTGGCTATCGTCATCCGCCAAGCCCTGCCACGATCTGATTCGCTCCGACACCCCATCCGAAAGGGCCCAGACAGTAATGACCCCGTCGAAGTCGATGGTAGCGAAGTAGCTCCCATCCGGCCGAAAGGCGATCTGTTTGATCTCGGCCCCGTCTCGTCCGATGGCCCGGGGCGTCGCACCGGGCCGCCCGATATCGGCGAGGAAGAGCTCGGAGCCGAGGGAATGAACCAGGTCTCTCCCGTCCGGACCGAGAGCCGCCCGCGGGGGATGCCCCCCCTGCAGTTTCTTCCGAAGCTCCTCAGGCCGATGATCGATGGTCCAGGTCCCCGGGGTGCGTGAATCCTCGATGATGCGGGTCATCCGGAGAAAGGTGTGCCAATCATTGGCGCTGAGGTGGGTGGCCTTGAGCGCCATCGGTGCATCCATCTCACCGAGCCGAACGCCTTCGGGGACCGACCAGAAGACTCGCTTCGGATCGGCCAGCGCCTGGCTCAGGATCGCACCCGGCTCCGGCGAGAACTTCACTGTTGTGAGCGTCTCGTGGGCCTGCCACGAAATCGCGTCGCCTCCGCCGAGGGGCCACATCTGGATGACCCCGCCCGTGTTGCTGGTTGCGAGCCATCGCCCATCCGGGCTAAACGCCGCCCGAATCGTGGCGATCTTGACTCCGCTCGTGTCCACGGTCGCCGGCATGGGCGAGCGCCAGAGCGCCTGCAGGGCGAGCCGCCGGGCGTCGGCACCATCTGCGGCCTCCAGGCTGGACATGGCGAAGGCGAAGGCTTCGGGAGGAGAACCATCCATGGTCTGGCGCGCTATCTCCGCGAGTCTTCGTGCCTCGACCCTGCGGGCATGGTGTTCCGAGCGCCGCCAGAGGGTCGTGACAACCACGGCAACCGCCAGCAGACCGAGGATCAGTGCTGCCACCACCATTCGACGTCGGCGACGCCGCCGCAGGGCGTGCCTCGTCGTGGCCTCGACGAACTCGCTTCTCGGTCATGCTCAGCCCACCGGGTAGCGTTCACGCCAGACGGCAAATTCGCGGTACGAGGTGCCCGACCAGAGGAGATCGCGGGGCCGACCCTTCGCGCCTGCCACAGCTGCGGCGGCCTGTCGTAGCTGATCGCGGAGCTGGGCGGCGTCGGCGTCCTGGGTCTGCCAGCGCACGAGACGCGGCCAGGCCCGGAGCAGCGACTCGTGGGCGATCTCGAGCACGCCTTGTCGGTCCCATTCCCCTCTCTTCAACCTCGAAAGACGTGAGGAGCCGTGCATCGACGAGCGCTCGAAGAACCTCCTCCGGCAACTCGCCCCGCGAATTGCCGAAAACCGAGAGGAGCTCGTCCCACTGGCGGGAAGCGCGCGTGCCCTGCGCGGTCACGAGATTCCGGAAGAGTTCTCTGACCACCGGAAGCCGCTCGTTTCCGATGGACCCAAGGGTCGCTTCCGCGTGCTGGGCGAGCGCGCCGCCGACACCGCCGATTTCCTCATATCGAGCCTTCGTGAGCAATCGTCGGTCCCTGTTCGCGTCCCTCCCACAGACGAGATACAGCGAAGGCGAGAAGCGGCAGGGCACCACGTTCGGCCTCCACCTCGCCGACCATCTCGTCGACCAGGAAATCGCTCTCGAAGGCATAGAGGTGGCGCGCGGCGGGCTCGGTGAGGGCTCGCCTGAGCTCCGCGGGTGGTGGCGGTCCCACCGGGGTCAGGTGATCGAAGATCGGTGCCAGCTCCGGAAAACGATGGCACTCGAGGAGGAAGTCGTCACGAAGCACTAGAGCGACGTGAATCCCGGCAGCATTGACCAACCGACGAAGGAGGTGGACAAACCGCTCCTGCACCGACGGAGGGTTGAGGGTGAAGAGCTCTTCGAACTGATCCACCACCAGCAGCGCCTCGTCCCAACGACCTCGCCAGCGGGCGGCAACCGCCAGGGCGATGTCGGGATCGTGGAACGCGAGCAACTGCCTCAGGTCTCCGGCATCGTCGGCAAGATCGGGAGCCAACGCCCGGGCCAGCGCGAGGAAGGGCTCCTCACCCGGCTGGCAGACCACGGCATGCCAACCAGGCGGCGCGCGGGCGATCACCCCGGCGCGCAGCAGCGAACTCTTGCCCGCGCCCGAGGGACCGACGACCGCGAGCAGCCGGTGACCGGTGATCTTGCGCCAAAGGGCGGCAATCTCGGATTCCCTTCCAAAGAAGTTATCGGTATCGGCTTCGGTGAACGCCGCAAGCCCCGGGTACGGAGACGACTCGTCGGGCGGCCCCTCCACCAGAGCCGCTTCGAGATCCTCACAGCCCTCGTCCACCGGGCGTACTTCCGCTATCAGACGATAGCCGCGTTTTGGGATGGTTTCGATATACCTGGGATTCCGGGCGTCGTCGCCGAGTGCTTCGCGGAGTTCGGCGATCCGTCGGGTGAGGGTGTTGTCCGACACGTACTCGGTCTGCCACACGGCATCGAGCAGCTCGTGCTTCTCCACGAGTTCGCCGGGACGGCCGGCGAGACAGAGCAGCACATCCATGGCCTTGAGCTCGAGCTGAACCGAGTCCCCGCCGTTTGTCACCCGGTTCAGGCTCGGCTCGACGAGCCACTCACCGACGCGAAACTGCGCCTCAGTCTTTTGAACGCTCTCAGCTTGTGTGGACATTCTGTGACGATCATACGACACGCCGCGAAAAGCCGCAAAGTCAGTCGAGGGAGGAAAGGCCTCACGCCGAGAGGGGAATTTGACGATCTTCGCCATCAGTCCACTCCCTTCAACGGAAGTCCACCCTGATGCGAGCCATCGGCAGGCTGGAAGCCTGCCCCACAATAGGATCCTGCGATGTTGTGGAGCAGGCATCCTGCCTGCTTGAATGATTTCGAGTTGTCATCGTCCACCCAGCCGGGTTTTGAAAAAAGGCGCCGGAGCCCGCCGGCCGACCGACCGGCCGGAAGGCCCCAAGCGCGAGGAAGGAGGCGGAAACTGCGATCGGTCCTGCGAGTGACCGATCCACCTCGGGGCCTACATCGGCGGAATTGTGGTCGGGTCCGAGGTCACGTTGTCGAGCACCGAGCCATAGCAGTAGATCTGCGTTCCGGCCGACATCGGTCCAGAAGTCGACGCAGCCCGTCACCGGGTGGTAGGGATCGAAGATCCGGTTGAGCTGATCGTTGCTCCAGGGCATGAGGATCACGCTTTCGGTTCCCAGCAGGGTTCCGTCGGCGGCGAAAAGCTCGAAGTTGACCCGGGTCGCCATGTTGCTCGCGTTGAAACAACCGACGTTGGTCCGCATTTCGGCGTGCTCGGTCCCGAAGAGCAGCCGGCGACGCTCGCCGCGGGGGATGAAGTCCTCGATGGCGATCGCGGGCATGGACTGACCAAAGGTTCCTGCGACCTTTTCCTGCGGCGTGTTGGCAATACGCGCCATGGCAAGCAGATCCTGGCTGGTGGCCTCGATGGTGAGCGCTCCGAAAGCGCCCGGCTCGAGATCGAAGACCTCGGCGAGGACGTTGGCGTAGCGCACGCTCTTGCCCGCCCCGAGGGTGAAGAGCTCGGACTCCACGGGATCGCCATTGCTCTCGCCACGAGGCAGCCAGGCAAATCGGTACTCGGCGTCGGTGGAACCGGCGTTGCTGAGATCGACATCGGTCTCGTAGAACGATCCCTCGGCGCCCGCGGCGTAGGCCGCCGCCGGGATGATTGATGGGAAGATTGTCGAGCAGCAGTCCGAGGTGGCCCGGCGGATGGCGTCCTGGACGGCATCCTGGTACCACATGACATAACCGCCGGTGTCGGTGGCGAGCACGCTCGGAAACTGATCGACCCCCCATTGATCGCCGATCACCGGGTTTCCTCCGTACCGCGTCCACTCGATCCCGTCGGTCGACACAGCATATCCGATGGAGTGGGAGCTCGCGTTGCCGCCGCCGTACCACATCCGGTACCACAGGCCGTCGAACAACACCTCGGGGGCAAATACGTACTGGCCCTCCCAGCTGTCGCCAGGGCCGATGATTGGTTCCCCGAGCTTCGTCCAAGTGATGCCGTCGGCCGATTCGGCGTAGCCGATCTGCCAGTCCCATCCGGCAGCTGGTCCATTCCACGCGGATCCGCCGTTGTACCACATTTGATACAGCCCGTTTCGGAGGATCACGGCTCCCGGCTTGACCTCGGTCGAATCCCAAGACCCGGGTGGTCCCACATCTATGACAGGGTTACCGGGATGTCTTGTCCAGTCCCCGTAACCGTCCAAATTGGTGGCGAGACCGGCGCGTTTGTACTCACCGTGGAGACCGCAATACCACATCATGAACTGCGAGCCGTCGAAAATCACCGCCGCCCCCCACAACGACTCATCATCCCACTCACCCGATTCGCCAAGCTCCAGCACCGGGTTGTCCTGGTCGAAGGTCCAGACGATGCCGTCGGTGGACCAGGCGTGGCCGATCTGGAAGTCTCGAAACCACTCGGAGCTCGCAGGCTGTCCGTGGTAGTACATGTGATAAACGCCATCGACCCTGATCACCGCAAGCGGTTTCCGGTCGCCGTCGTCCCATGCTCCGGGATCGCCGGGCGAAACGATCACTGGGTTCGCTGGGTCATCCACCCACTCGGTCTGCGCCTCCACCAAGCCCGGTACCATGAGGATCACGACAGCCAACAGCCACGCCCATCTCTTTCGCATCACGCACTCCCTTCGCTCATGTATTTCCCACAAGGTGGTCTCTCACCAACCGGGAGTCATGATGAAAATGTGCGGAAGTTGTGCGGATCAGGTTCCACGGAGGAGGCCGCCCAAGGACACCACTAAGGCGCGTTCAGCGGCGCGTGCCTGGCTCTCTTTTCGCCGCGAAAAGGTGCCTGGCACCGCACGGGAACGGCGTTGAAAGAACCGGGTTCAGCAACGCGCCTCGAGGCGTGATTCTCTCATCACGCTCCCCGAGAGTGCCCCCTCAAACGATATTTGGGCCCGAAGAACGTCACACGCTGGGAGGTGCCACTACCCAAAATCGATTTGAGACGGCACGTCCGGTGAAGGCCAAAACCACCAAAGATCGAGGAACCGCTCCAGATCAGCGAGCGACAGAAACGGAGCCGGTGGCCGCGGACAGGGTGCCTGGCTCCAACTTTGTGCGCCGCGTACAAAGTCGCGTGCCTTGCATCCCCTCCCATGGCGTTGACGACGGCAGCACAACCGCCGCCTTGTCGAGCACGTTGGTGTCGACAAGGACCTCGCGATGGTTGAGATAGATGGCGGTGAAGACCCCGCCATTGATCTCGAGGGCCGACGGCCGGCCGCCGGTGTAATAGCTCGAGAGCATCCCGGTGTCGATGAGAAAGACCCGGTTCTTGAATCGAACCCGGATGAGTCCCTCACGATCGGGAGTGTGCCCGACGACCATGACCTCGGCGCCGACACCGTCGAGAAGGGCGGCCATCTCATCGCCCTGAAGCTCTTCGTCCCACCGGGTCGCGCCGCGGAACCAGAGCGGACCTTCGGGCGACATCATGAGCCAGTCGTCGATCCCGGAGACGGGTTTGAGCTGCTCGGCGTGACGACGGACCAGATCGGTGGAGTCCTCCTTCTCGGCCTCGACCATGAGGGCGTGGACGGCGTAGCCGACCTCGACGACGCTGGCCGTCGGCGCGAGGATGCTCTTCGACACGAGGTACCGCCGCGCGGTGTCGAAGGTCTTCATCTCGGCCGCCACCTCGTCGTTGATCTCGGCCACCGACATCCCGGCTGTCTGGGGGCTGAGCCCACCGTGGATGAAGAGCGAGCCATCGATCATCATCGCCACCGGCAGGTCCCGCAACCACTTGCCGTAGGCGCCACCCGGCTCCAACGCTTCCGCGTATTCAGCCCATCCGAGTGGGTGTTCGACCATCCAGGCCTGCATGGCGGCGTCATCGGTGGGTTCTCCGGTGAGGCCTCGGTAGCTCTTCACCGCCGACCAGAGCTTCTTGCGCTTCTTCTCGGACTTGGCATCGACAAAACTCGAGTAGACCTCGGGGTCGGCATCGCGGAAGAACCCCGTGAGATTCATGACCTCGTGGTTGCCGAGGATGCACGCCACACCCCCGCCCGCGGCCTCGGCCTCAGCCTGAAGACGGATGAGGAAATCGAGGGTCTCCCGAACCTGGAGCCCGCGGTCGAAGAGATCACCGAGTTGAATATAGGTTGCCGAACCGCCGGTCCACTTCAGATCCGCGTCGATGATCCCGGCCTCCTGCAGAATCGAGGTCAAGCCGTCGAAGCTCCCGTGGACATCGCCGACCGCCACGATCCGGCCGGCCTCGGCCGCCGGGGTCGCGAGTGCGGACACCAGCGCGAATACCAAAACGAGATGTCGACGCCTGATCATCATCCGCAGCTCCAGTCGAGTTCAAAAGGTGCGAAGCTCATGCCAAGTCTAACCCCGCCAACACAAAACGGCATTCCGGTTCGATCGCCGGGTGCGTTCACGAGGCAGCCTGCCACCACTTCGAGGCACAAACCCGGATGAACCGGTTGCGCTCCTTCAACCGTCGATCCCAACCGCAAAGGTCGCCAAGGCGGCCACCGCAATGAACACGGCATGGTTGATCTTGATCAGATTCTCTGCGGCCTTTGCGCCGACTTGGCGATCTTCGCGGTTGAATCGTCGCAGCGGCAGCCACCGCCCTTGCTGGCAATGATTGAGTTCACGTTCTCCGTCGTATCGCGACACCTGCGGCCATGACGAGGGTGCTGGCGATGAGGGCGAACGTGGCGGGTACGGCGGGATTGTTGTGATAGTGGGTGATGCCGCCGTAGTACATCCCGAAGTGGATGACGAGCGCGGTGATCGCTGCGGTTGCCGCGAGCTTGGCCGTGGCGCGCTCGGTGAAGAGCCCGAAGACAACCGGCGCGAAAGTGGCGGCAAAGAGGCCGTAGACCCCGTTCTGGGCGAAGATCGCCACCGAGAGCGACGGTGCGACGATCTGCCGCCACGCCAGAAAGGCGGTCACCGGCGCCAACACGACCAGGAAAATCCGCCCGACACCGAGCAGACGGCCGCGGATGACCTCGTCGCTCATCCCCGTCGCTCGCGCCACATTCGCCCAGAGGTCGTTGGCGAAGATCGTCGAGAGCGCGAGAATGATTCCCTCAAGAGTGGAAAACCCGGCGGCCAGCAAACCGAGCATCACCAGCGCCGTGAGGGCCGGCGAGAACGAGGTGGCGATATACGTGGCCACCACCTGGTCCGGCGCGAACGCGGCGCCGAGATCGACCCGGGCGTAGAGCCCGACCAGGAGCACGGTGGTGAAGACCGTCCCCGCGATCATGGCGGTCACGAGATAGACGTTGACATCGCGTTCGGTGCGCAGGTAGAGCGATTTCGAGATGATGTGCGGCTGCATGATGATCGCGACGCCGATGGCGAAGTTGGCGATCACGACCTCGAAGAAATCGCGGAAGAGCAGGCTCGAGGGGTTGGTCATGCTGCCGTAAAAGGGTGCGATCGCATCCAACCGATCGAAGAAGGCGCCCAAACCGCCGCCGAAGATCTCCAGACCCGAGACCACCAGCAGGACCGCCACCGCGAGCATGGTCATCGCCTGCACGCTGTTGGAGACCACGTGCAGGCTGGCGCCGCCGAGGAGGATCGAGGTGAAGGCGAGCACCACGACGATGACGATCGCCACCCACATGGAGATGTGCAGCACGCTCATGAGAACCAGGACCAGCGCGGTGACGATGAGCACCAGGAAGGTGATCTGGAGCAGGCTGGCGATGGCGAAGAGCACCGTCAACCGCCGGTCGCCATAACGATCGCCGAGCCACTGCGGCACGGTCAGCACGGTGAACTTGTCGCCGATCTGGCGGAACTTCTTGGTGGTCACGATGAGCGCGAGAAAGATCCCCAGCGGCGCCGCGAAGCCGTAGCCGACGATCCCCGACCAGCCATAGGCATGGATCAGACCGGGATTGATGACAAAGGTCGCCACCGAGGTCATGTTCGCCGCGAGCGACAGGCCGACAAAGAACGGCGGGACCCGCCGACTGCCGACCGCGAATCCCTCCATGCTCGACGCCTTGCGCCGGTTCCAAACGGCCAACCCGACGATGGCGATGGCATAGACGACAAAGAGGATCCAGGGCAGGGTGGTTTCGGGCATGGGTGCTCCTCGGTTGCGCGACTCCGGGTATTGTACGTGGAGTCGATGCCCGAACGGGTGAGGAGTTAGGGGTTAGGAGTTGGGAGTTCATCAATCCTCACAGCGAGCGAAGCGAGCGCTGACCTTCTAACAGCGACCGAAGGGAGCGCTCACTCCTCACTCCTCACTCCTCACTCCTCACTTCCTTGAACCACGGATAGATCGCGGGCAGCACGAGCAAGGTCAACACTGTCGAGGTGAAGAGCCCGCCGATGACCACGGTTGCGAGGGGCCGTTGGACCTCGCTGCCGGTCCCGGTGGCGAGAAGCAACGGCAGCAGCCCGAGGGCGGTGGTGGCCGCGGTCATGAGCACCGCCCGCAATCGTCCGGACGCCGCGAGAATGGCCGCCTCGGCCACCGGAACTCCCCGCTTGACCAGTTGATTGAGATAGCTCACCAGGACCATCCCGTTTTCGAGTGCGATCCCGAAGAGTGCGATGAACCCGACCGAGGCCGGGACCGAGAGATTCTGACCCGAGATCCACAGGGCCACCACCCCGCCGACAAGAGCGAGGGGGATGTTGAGCAGGATCAACACCGAGCTCTTGAGCGAATTGAAGCTCGAGTAGAGCAGGATGAAGATCAGGAGCAGGGTCACCGGCACCACCAGGGCAAGTCGACGGTTGGCCTGCTGCTGGAGTTCGAACTGACCACCCCAGGTCACGAGATAGCCCGGCGGCAGATCGACCCGAGCATCGATGGCGCCCTTCGCCTCCGCAACAAACGAGCCGATATCTCGTTCGACGACGTTGCATTGGACGGAAACGAAACGCTGACCACCTTCCCGGGTGATCTGCCGGGGTCCGACGATCTCGCGCATCTCGGTCAGCTGCGAGAGCTGGATCTTCGCCCCCTCCGGTGTCGGGACGATGATCGACGCGATGGCCTCGGGAGTATTTCGGTCGGCTTCGGGGTAGCGAACCACGATATCGAAACGTCGTACACCCTCGAAAACCTGTCCGGCGGTCTCGCCTCCCACCGCCGCCCGGATGACTCCCTGGACGTGCTCCACGCTGAGGCCCCAGCGGGCCACGGCTTCGCGGTCGATGCGAATCAAGAGCTGCGGCGTCCCGCTGATCTGATCGGTCTGGATATCGGCCGCGCCCCGAACCCCGCCCACCACCGCCGCAATCTCATCGGCCTTGGTCTTGAGGGTCTCGAGATCATCGCCGAAGAGTTTGATGGCGAGCTCGGCCCGGACCCCTTCGAGCAGCTCCTCGACGGCCATCTGAATCGGCTGGGTGAAACTGGTCAAGACCCCGGGGATTTCCCCGAGGTGATGGCGGATGACCTCCTCGAGTTCGAGTTGCGTGCCGACCCGCCACTCGTTGCGCGGTGTGAGCAGGAGATACATCTCGGCGCTGTTGATCGGATCGGTGTGGGCGCCGACCTCACCGCGGCCGATCCGGGTCACGACCGACTCCACCTCGTCGAGTTCCATGAGGCGGCGTTCCACCCTCAGGGCGACTTCGGTGCTCTCGGTGAGGGCGATGGACGGCGCCATGGTCAACCGGAGGACGAGGGTCCCCTCCTGGAGGGTCGGCGTGAATTCGGACCCGAGCTGCGGCAGCACCAGACCACCGATGACCATCAGGCTCAGGGCAAGGACCACCGCCGCCCGCCGATGATCGGCGAAAAAGGCCAGGATGGGTCGGTAGGCCCGGTCCAACGTCGCGACCACGCGGTCGCTTGCGCTGATGCCACCCTGCCGTGGTCGGCGCATGAGCAGCGACGCCAGGACCGGCGCCACCACGAGCGAGTAGACCAACGATCCGATCATCGCCATGACGACGGTGTAGGCGAGGGGCCTGAAGGTCTTGCCCTCGACCCCCTGAAGGCTGAACAACGGGAGAAAGACGATCACGATGATGGAGATGGCAAAGAGGATCGGCCTCCCGACCTCCACCGCGGCCCGCGCGATGACGGCCGGACGGCTCTCACCCGGATCGGCCTGTCGCAGCAGCCGGTCGATGTTCTCGACCATGACGATTGTGCCGTCGACCATCATCCCGATGGCGATGGCGAGCCCACCGAAGGACATGAGATTCGCCGAGAGCCCGAAGAACCGCATGCCGATCAGAGCCACCAGGATCGAAAACGGGATCGACAGGGCGACGACGACGCTCGCACGAAGACCACCCATGAAAACCAGCAGCACCAGGGTGACCAGGGCGATCCCCACGATCAACGCTCTCGTGACCGTGCGGACCGCGGCGTCCACCAGACTTTTCTGTTCGTAGTAGGGAACGATCCTGACGCCTTCGGGAAGAATCTCGTTGATCTCTTCGAGCCTGGTTTCCACCGCCCCGATCACCGACGAGGAGTTGGCGCCGTAGAGCTTGATCACCTGGCCGGCGACCACCTCACCGATCCCGTCGCGGGTCTGGAGACCCCGTCTGACCGCACCGCCGACCTCGATCTCGGCGAGATCGGCGAGAAAGACCGGAGTCCCGTCAACGGCCTTGACCACGATCTGCCTGAGATCCCGAATCCCGGTGGCGAGACCCACCGACCGCACGACGAGTTCTTCGGCGTTGCGCTCGATGAACTGCGCACCGACGTTGAGGTTGTTGGCGCGGATGGCGTCGATGACGGTTTCAAGGGAGACGTCGTAACGTAGGAGGGAGGTGGGATCGACCACGACGTGGAACTGCTTCTCCCAGCCGCCGATGCCGAGGACCTCGGTGACCCCCGGAACCGTCTGGAGCTGGAACTTGATGAGCCAATCCTGGATCGTCCGGAGTTCCTCGAGGGTGTGACGCCCCGTCGCGTCCTCGAGGTAGTAGAAGAGCACGAGGCCCATCCCGGTCGCGATCGGTCCCATTTCGGGATCGCCAAAGCCTTCGGGAATCTGCTCACGCGCCTCCTGGAGGCGTTCACCCACGAGCTGCCGCGCGAAGTAGATATCCACGTCCTCGGCAAAATAGATGTTGACGACCGAGAGCCCGAAGTTGGAGACCGATCTGGTCTTCTCGACACCGGGCAGCCCGTTCATCGCCACTTCGACGGGGAAGGTGACGTATTTTTCGATCTCCTCCGGCGCCAGCCCTTCGGTCAGGGTGAAGACCTGGACCAGATTCGGTGAAACATCGGGGAACGCGTCCACGGGCAGACGGGTGTAGCTGAACCACCCGGCGGCCATGACGAGGACCGTCATGACAATGATGAGGAGCCGACTCGACAGGATGGCGTCGATGAATCGTTGCATCTCGTTGCTCAGTGTCCGTGGCCGTCGCCAAAGGACTCTTTACCGAGCTCCGCTTTGAGGCTGAATCCGCCCCGCGCGACAAACCGCTCGCCCGGTTCGAGACCCGACACCAGCTCGACCCGGTCGCCGGATCGCTGACCGAGAGTCACCACCACGGGCTCGATCCCTCATCGGTGAGAACAAAGACCACGTCATCGCCATCGGGCATCCGGATCACCGCGGTGTCGGGCACCACCACCCGGGCTTCGGCCCCAGCCGAAGTCGCGACCTTTGCTTTGACAAAACACCCCGGGTGCCAGTGCCCATCCGGGTTGGGGGCGATGATCCTGGCGAGCGCGGTCCGGGTCTCCTCGCCGACCAATGGTTGAACAAAATCGATCACGAGCTCGGCCTCATCGCCGTGATTGGTCTCCACCCGGACCGCCTGCCCCGCCCGGACGGCGCCGATATCTCGTTGGTAGACCGACAGATCAATCCATACCGTCGACAGATCCGCCACCGTGAAGACAGGATCCTCCGCGGCGACGGTCTCACCAAGGGTGATGTGACGATCGATGACGGTGCCGTCAAAGGGTGAGAGCAGGCGATAGTCGGTCAGCGCCACGTCGTGGGAATCGGGCAGCTGCCCGATCTCCTCGGCCGTGACACCGAGGGCCAGGAGCTTCTGTTCCGAAGCGCGAGACTCGATCCGCCCTTCCGCACGGTTCCGCTTGGCATCGAGATAGTCCTGCTCCGATGAGATCTTCCCCTCGAACAAACGCTCCTCGCGGGAAAATGTCGCATCGGCCATTCGGAGTCGTTCGGTGGCCGCGAGGTAGGTGGCTTTGGCATCGGCGAGTTCACGGCTCGAGAGCACGGCGAGCAGCTGCCCCCTGCGAACCGTATCGCCGAGACTCGCCCGAACCTCGCGGACGACCCCGCCGACCCTCGGCGCCACGTGGGCCATCCGATCGCCGTCGACCTGGACCTCACCTGGGAGCTCGGCGGTCACCGTGAGGCGGCCGGGCCCGGCGGTCTCGATCACGATGCCGAGCGCCTCGAGATCGGCATCGGCGATGTGAACCACCCGCTCGTCGGCGTGATCCTCGTGGCCGATGTCGATTGTGCCCGACGCGGTGGACTGAGGGTCCGCAGCACAACCGACAAGAAGGAACCCGAGACCCACAACCGATACGAACCGAGCTGCCATTCTGAGCGAGCGAAGCGAGTCGAAGAATCCCCCGAAGCTCGGTGCGATGCTCCGGAAACATCGATCATCCAATCCTTGGGGGACCCTTCGACTCGGTCGTCGGACTCCCTCGCTCAGGGTGACATGCAACCCGGTATCACGAACCGCGGAAAATCGACTGGCGTGAACTCTCATCGTCTGTCTCCTCATTCGCCGGCGAGTGCGGAATCCTCGGTCATCCCGCCCCCATCAAAATCTCGCCCTACCAGACGCTCGAGATCGACCCGCGCCAGCGCATATTCCGCGATGCTGTCGAGCAGGATCGAGCGCGCATCGAAAAGTGTTCGTTGGGCGTCGATGACATCGAGGAAACCGAACTTGCCCTCGGAATAGCCGATCTCCACGGCGTCGAGAGCGCTGGTCGCCGCAGGAACCACCTCGGCCTCGAGGGCCGTGGCGATCTCGACCGCCGCATCGAGCCGCTCAACGACCGAAACCAGCCCGGTCTCGATCTCGACCCTGGCCGCCTGGTTCCGTCGCCGTGTGCTTTCGAATTCGAACTCGGCGGCGCGGCGTGCGCCCTTGTTGGTATCGAAAACCGGCAGCGGCAACGAAAACCCGGCCACCCAGGCGGTATCACCGGTCTCTGAGAACCGACGGGGTCCGGCGGCCACCGTCAGATCGGGAATTCTGAAGGACTTCTCGAGGGCCACGACGCGTTCCGACCGCTGCTGCTGTTCGTCAAGAACAAGCATGTCCGGGGTCTGCCGAACGAGGGCTTCCAGCTCGCTCGACACCGGGCGCGCAGCCGGCCGCGGAAGCTCTCCCGAAGCCCGCCGGAAATCAGCGGTGGACGCACCCCACATGGCGCTCAGACGAACCCGCGCGACCTCGAGTTCGCGTGCGGCGCGGATCAGCCGGATGCGGACCGCTGCCACCTCCATGCGCGCTCTCGTCGCCTCGACCGGGGAGACCTTCCCGGCCTCGACGCGTGCATCGACGGTATCGGCAAAACTCCGGGCGAGGCCGAGCAGCTCCTGGCTCAGACCCACCCGCTCCTGTGCGGTGAGGACCGAATAGAAGGCCGAGGTGGTCCGCGCGCGGACGTCGAGCGCCACCGACTCCTGCCGGCGTCCGGCAATAGCCGAGTCCGACTCCGCCACCGCCCGGCCGCGTTTGATCTTGCCGCCGATTCGCAACGGCTGACTGATCAGCAGCGTACTCTCGGCGGATTCGAAACCATGGAGATCATCGTTGCCGCCGAAATTCTCGATTGAGAACTCGAGTTCCGGATTGGCCCACCGGCCCGCCTGGAGGACCCGGCTTTCCGCCGCCCCCACCTGGTTTCGGGCGGCAGCCAAAACGGGATTGAACTCGGCGGCCAGCTCCAGCGCCTCGCCCAGGCTGAGTTCTCCGGTGACCGCCGGCCCAACCGCCGGGATCTCGGCCGGTCCTGCTGGGACCACGGATGCCCCGGACAAAAGGGCCAGCACTATCAGCAATGATCGGAAGAATGCTTGCATTGGATCTCCTCGGACCTCGATGGAACAACGCGGTTCATCCGGCCTCACGGCCGGGCGGCTCTTCTGGTTTCGAGGAGACCTAGGTCAGAAGAACGACGGTCTGGAGGTTTTCAAGGTAGGGCGGACCGGATTCGGCGCCCCAATCGATGTCGAGCATGGACTCGGTGTTGGCCCTGAACCGACCGGCCGCATCCACCACTGTGCACTGTGGCGGGTCGAGCCGTTGCTTTCCCTCGGTCAACGAACTCAGATCCAACCCGATATCAGCGCAACTGCCGCACGAATCGACGAGTCTTTTCGAGGCACCGGGGTCGCCGCTGAGGCCATCGTCGTCGATGCAACACACCCCGAGGGCGAGCTCGAGATCGGCGTGACCGTCGGAACCGACACACAGCACAAAGCTCCCGACCAACGACATCCCACCCGCGGTGATGATCACCGCGAGAGTGACAGCAATGGCGGTCCTCAGGCTCTGGTGCTGATTCAAGTCTGAATTTCCTCTCGACGCCCGCGCCTACCCGGTCAAACCGGACAACCACAGTAGCGCCCACCGAAATCCCCGGTCAACCCGGCGTCGATTTCTGGTCATCTCTTTACAGGTTGTTTGCGCCGGCCGGGCTAGGTGCCTTGAAACCACCGCAGCAGACACGCCACGAGCTGGCGGTCGCTGCTGAGATTGAGGGCCCGTCGCCGACGATCGGTGGCGAGCAGATCCGCTGCGAGACGGATGAGGTCCTCGCTGCGCTCGGCATCGGGGCCCTGGGTCGCCATTTCGGTCGCCACCGCAGCGACCAATTCAAAGGGGTTGATCTTGTCGCCGACGAGGTATGGCAGCCGGAGCAGGTGGCGGAGTTCGCCGGAGATCCCGGCCTCGAGGGCGCTCCGCACCTCGGCCAGCAGACCATCGATCTTGACGCCCGCAAGCACCGAGGCCGCGAGTTCGGGGGGAACCCCCGCCGCCAGATCGCCCTCGGCCACCACCGCGGCGCCGGGAAGGGAGAGTTGTTGGCAGCGTGAACGAATCGTCGGCAGTACCGCGTCGGGGTTTTCGGCCAGGAGCAGCAGGCGGACGTGCTTGGGGGGTTCCTCGAGGGTCTTCAAGAATGCGTTGGCCGCCGCGGGGACAAGACCCGCGGACTCCACTCCGTCGAGGATCCAGACCCGGCAATTGGCTTCATAGGGGCGGGACGATGCCTCATCGGCGATCGCGCGAATCTGTTCGATTTTGATCTTGCTCGACTTGCCCTCGGGCAGCACCGCCCGAACATCGGGGTGGGTGCCACCGCGTACACGCTCGGCGCATGGGCTCACGCTCCAGGGATCCGGAGCGCCGTCACAGGCCAGCATCACCGCCGCTTCCACCGCCGCCAACTCGCGGCCGAGCCCCCTCGGCCCCACCAGCAGCAGCGCGTGCGGGAAGCGGTCCCGGTCGCGGGCGAGGGCGATTCGTTGAAGAAACGGCTCGACGAGTTCTCCCCAGCGAGATCGGTTGAGGGCGGCGGCGCTGAACCAGGTCGGATCGCTCACCTGAGCTCCTCAGGGAGCACCGCCAGGAGTCGGGCAAAAACGGTATCGGGCCCACCGGTGGCGTCGATCACCCGAACCCGGTGCGGATACCGATCCGCGAGGTGAAGAAAACCCTCCCGCACCGAGCGGTGAAACTCGGCCGGCTCGTCATCGAGGCGGCTCTCGGATCCGTCGCCTTCGGCGTTGCGGGAACGGGCGCGTTCGACCCCGGCTTCGGGATCGAGGTCGAGAATGACGGTGAGATCGGGATCGAGCCCCCCGGTCGCGAGATCGTTGAGCTCCTCGACGCGTTCGACGCCGATCCCACGCACCATTCCCTGGTAGACCGTGGACGAGTCGGCATAACGGTCACAGAGGATCACCTCGCCGCGATCGAGCGCCGGCCTGACGACCCGCTCGACATGATCATGGCGCGCCGCCTCGAGGAGAAAGAGCTCGCTCAAACCCAATGGCTCGAGGGCCGGATCGAGGAGGACCGCCCGCGCCGCTTCCGCCACCGGGGTTCCCCCCGGCTCACGGGTGAGCACCACCGTCCGGCCGAGCGACCCGAGGTGCGATGCGAGCCGACGGATCTGGGTCGTCTTGCCGGTGCCCTCGCCGCCTTCGAAGGTGATGAACCATCCGCGTTGCATGGGGGGCAGTATAGCCGTGCGACCTCGCATTGCTCATCTGTGATCGAATCCGGCGCCCACAATGAAACCGCGAAGGCGCGAAGCGCGCCAAGACTCCGCAAAGCATCACATGATTGACCCGGGTCCATCCAGTCCTGAACGCAAATCCAACCCGGTGAAACCGCGATGACTCAAAAAACGACCTGGCGGCAACTTTGCGACCTTGGCGACTTTGCGGTTCCATTGTGCCTTCCGGCACCGAGCATGGTCCTGGAGAACCTCAGCCGTCAGGTATTGACCACCCTCAGGAATGCTTCCTCGGCTCGGTAGCTCGACCGGACGAACGGACCGGCGAAGACCTCGAGGCCTTTGCCCTTGCCGATCTCCTCGAGCTCGGCGAACTCCTCGGGAGTCCAGAAGCGGTCGACCTTGACCTGTTTGCCTGTCGGCTGGAGATACTGGCCGATGGTCACGACCTGGCAGCCGGCCTCGGCGAGATCGGCGAGGACCTGGACGACCTCGTCTCTGGTCTCTCCGAGCCCGACCATGATCCCCGACTTGCGGATCATCCCGGGCGCCCTCTCGGCCACTCGTCGCAGCACTTCCATGGCCCACTCGTAGCGGCCGGACCGCCGCACCTCGCGGTAGAGCCGCGGCACGGTTTCCACATTGTGGTTGTAGACCTCGGGCCCGGCATCGATGACCCGATCGATTGCAGCCGGGTCGCCTCGGAAATCGGGCGTCAGGACCTCGATGACGGGCGGCCGCTCGAGCCCACGCAGGGCGCCGATGGCCTCGACGAATCCGGTCGAGCCGCCATCGGGCAGGTCGTCGCGATCGACGGCGGTGATGACGACGTGCTCGAGACCCATCCGCTTCGCCGCCTCGGCGAGTTGCCTCGGCTCATCGGGATCGACGGCCTGCGGCCGACCGTGGGCGATGGAACAGTACGAGCAGTTGCGGGTGCAGACCCGCCCGTTGATGAGGAAGGTGGCGGTGCCGCGCGAGAAACACTCGGTGCGGTTCGGGCACCGCGCCTCTTCGCAGACCGTGTGCAGCCCGCCGGCACGCATCCGCTTCTTGACCTCGTGCAGCTCGCCGAGCTGCATCTTGCGCGCCCTGATCCACTCCGGGAGGATCGGCGCCGGGGCTCGTCCGCCAAAACTCAATGGAACTCCTCGTCTACGGCACCACGACCCACGCGTCGGGAAAATCAGCGGTGCGCATCCGTTGCAGCACGCGATCGGCCGAATCACGGTTCGGGAAAGGACCAACGCGCAGCTTGATCAGCTCATTCCCGCCCGCCACCGGGCTGTGCACGACCCGCTGGTGGTCGAGGTCAAAGCCGAGACCGACGAGCTTGGTTCGGGCCTCGGCGATGGTGGCCTCGTGAGACGAGGCCATGACCTGGACCCAGAAATCGCTGCTCGGCTTTGCGGTCGGCGACGGTTTTGCTTTTGGAGTCGGCGTCGCCGGAATCGGGGTCGGCGGCACCACGGTCGGAGGCATCGGCCGCGGTGTTGCAGTCGCCGCCGGGGTTGTCGGCGAACGCCGAGGCTCCGGCACGGTCGGTTCCAGCACCACCTCGGTCATCACCACCGGGGTCGGAGACGCGTCTGCCACCGGCCCCGACCGGGCGCCCTTGACCGACCGGGCCGCTCCGTAGCCGAGGCTGAAGGCAGTCACCATGAGCAGCGCCAGCGCGACGAGAAGCACCGTCAACCACCGAGCACTGAGCTCGATCACGTAGTAGCTTCGACCCATCCCTCAGCCCGTCCTTGTCCGTCCGGCGACCCGATGGTCAGCCGTCATTCTTGGCACCGCCGAAGAGACCCTCGAGCATCTTCAGCGGAACAGGGAAGACGATGGTCGTGGCATTCTCGGTGGAGATCTCGGTGAGGGTCTGGAGGTAGCGCAGCTGGATGGTGGTCGAGTTCTTCGACATCACCTCGGCGGCCTCGGCGAGTTTCTTCGACGCTTCCAGCTCGCCCCCGGCGTGGATGATCTTGGCGCGCTTCTCACGCTCGGCCTCGGCCTGCTTGGCGATGGCGCGCTGCATGTCGGGCGGAAGGTCGACGTGCTTGACCTCGACCATGGAGACCTTGACCCCCCACGGATCCGAGTGCTGGTCGATGATCTCCTGGAGGCGAACGTTGACGTCCTCACGCTTGCTCAGCAGGTCGTCAAGCTCGACCTCGCCGAGGACCGCCCGCAGCGTCGTCTGGGCGAGCTGCGAGGTGGCGTAAACATAGTTCTCGACTTCGATGACCGCTTTGATCGGGTTCATCACCCGGAAGTAGACCACCGCGTTGACCTTCACCGAGACGTTGTCGCGAGTGATGACATCCTGCGGCGGGATGTCGTGGACCACGGTCCGCAGGCTCATTTTGACCATTCGATCAAGGGGCCAGAAGACAAACACGAAACCCGGCCCCTTGGCCTCCTTGAGGACCCGCCCGAGACGGAAGATCACCCCGCGTTCGTACTCGTTGAGGATGTTGATCCACTTGAAAACAATGAAGACACCGAAGAAGACCGCCAGACCGAGACCTGAACCGATGAAACCCATCATGCACTCCCTTCAACCGGAGCCGCGGCGGGCTCCACACACGTCACGTCGATCCGCCGATCGGAGACCGCTTCGACCCTGACCTCGGACCCGATGTCGATTCGACCGCCCGTTGCCCGGGCATCCCAGTATTCGCCGTGCACCAAGACCTTGCCGTCGGGATCGAGATCGCTCAGCGCCTTGCCGATCTCGCCCACCATTCCATCCCGACCCGTCATGACCTGACCGCGGTGCACCACGAGGACACGATTGAGCAGAAAGACCGTCGTCGCGGCGATGAGCACCGCCGTCGGCAGGGCGACGCCGAGGCTGACCCGCATATCGGGGATCGGACCGTCAAAGAGCATCAGCGAACCAAGAACAAAACAGATCACTCCGCCAACGGTCAACAGACCGAAGCTGGTGACCTTGACCTCGAGAATGAACAGCAGCAATGCGATGGCCATGAGGCCCACCCCCGCCCAGCTCAAAGGAAGCACCGACAAGGAGTAAAGCGCGAGCAACATGGCGATGACACCCACCACTCCCGGAAAGATGCCGCCGGGATGGGTGACCTCGACATAGATCCCCAACATGCCGAGGGCCATGAGGAGATACGCCACATTCGGGTTGGCGAGAAAGGAGAGAATCTCCTCCGCCCGGCTCTGTTCGATCTCGATGATTACCGGGCTGTCCAGATCGACCGTGGCCTTGCTGCCGTCCACCCGGGTCAACTCGAATCCGTTGAGGCTCTCGAGCAGCGCATCCAGGTCGTTGGCCACGAGATCGGAGAGTTCCGCCTCCAACGCTTCTTCGGCGGTGAACGAGCGTGCATCCACCACCGCCTCGACCGCGAGATCGACATTGCGTCCACGAGCCTCGGCGAGCGAACGGACCATGGCCGACGCGTCGGAGAAGACCTTGGCCTTCATGGTTCCTTCAACGTCTTCGCCAGATCCCTGGACCGGTGACGCCGCACCGGTGTTGGTCCCGGGGGCCATGGCCGCGACATCGGCCGAAATCAGGATGAAGAACCCGGCCGACGTTGCCTGCGCCCCACCCGGTGTCACATAGACCACCACCGGGACATCGGACTCGGTGATCGCCGAGGTGATCTCCCGCGTCGAGTCGAGCAGACCGCCCGGGGTGTCGAGTTCGAGGATCACCAGCGCCGCACCGCGCCGTTCGGCCTCTTCAATGGCTCGTTCGATGAATCGTTGAGACGCCGGCTGGATGGTGTCCTCGACCCGCAGCCGCACCACCTCCTGGGCCATGACCGGGCACGAAACCACGAGCGCCACCAGAGCGCCGAACACCAGTTTGAGTCGTTGCATCGGGACCATCATAGAGCGCCTCCGTTCGAGGAACAACACGCTTCTATAGGTAAGTACGGATCTCTCGGCTCCCGGGTTCAGTCATTCGCCCCCCCGTGACCGCGTCCGATTCCGGGTCCGCGGCAGCGGCAGCGTCCGGAGCCGCGACAGGGCAGCGTCCGGGGCCGGGACAGCGACAGCGGCAGCGACAGGAACAGCGACCGGTTCAGCGCTCCGAGCACGCGCAAGACCAAAGCCCCCCGGGGCGTGGCATGGCATTGTGCAGGTCAAACCTCACGGCTGCCAATAGCGCCCCGCACAATGTCCATGCCGGGCAACCCACGGCGACGGCGATCCGGTGCATCTCTTCCGGCCCGCCATGAGGCCGCCGGCGCACGGGCAGCGCGGTCGCAATCCTCCCCGTCTGCTCTCATCGACCGCGCTGGCCGTGCGACGCTGGGACGCCAAAGGCGGCCCAGAAGGCCGGGGCTGATGGACGGGTCTCCGGTGCGATGCACTGGCCCCCTTGCGCCCTTGCGGTCTGACCCCGCGATACAAAAACCCGTCCTTTGGGAATTTGATGACGTTTCACTCAGGTTCTACGTGTTACCTCGGCTGGAGCTATTGAATACTTCGGTTCGAGGCGTAGATTGATATGTAGGGTTTCAGACCCAGGAGGCACACTCATGATCGATGTCACAACCCTTCCGGTCATCCCGCTTCGTGAAGCGGTCCTTTTCCCCGGTGTCACCTCTCCCATCGCGGCGGGACGCCCGGCTACGCTCCGCGCCATCGAAGCGGCGCTCAAAACCGAACACAAGAGCATCTTTGTGGCTGCACAACGCGAGAACCTCGAGGACGTCAGCCCGGACATCCTCTTCACCATGGGCACGGTGGCCACCATCGGTCCGGTACAACGGGGTCCTTCGGGAATGCGCCTGCTCCTCAACGGCGTCTATCGCGGTGTCGCCATGCGCTACGAAGAAAAGGACGAGTACCTGGTCGCCGCGGTTCGGAAGGCCGAAGAAATGCCGCCCCTCGACCCCAATGCGCCCGAGTTCACGGCCCTCTACGCCGAGGCCCGCGAACGCGCCTCCGAACTCGGCCGCCGCGCCGGAATGCCGAAGGAAGCGGTCCAGCAGTTTCTCGCCGAAACCAACGAGCCCGGTCGATTCGCCGATCTCGTCGCCGGCCATCTCGATCTCAAACCGGTGGAGGCTCAACGTCTACTCGAGGGTCTTTCGACCGAGGAGCGTCTGCGCTCGGTGCTGCTCCACATCCAGCGCCAAATCGATGTCATCGACGCCCAGGAGAGCATCAAGAGCCAGGTCCAGGAAGAGCTCGGCGACCGCCACCGCGAGGCCTTTCTCCGGCAGCAGCTCAAGGCGATCCAGAAGGAACTCGGTGAGGACACCGGCCGCGAGGACCTCGAAGAACTCAAGGAGAAGCTCACGGCGCTTCCCCTGCCTGATGTCGCGCGCAAAGAGGTCGATCGCGAGATGTCTCGTCTCGAGCGGATGGGTCCTGAAGGCATGGAGGCCCAGGTCATCCGCACCTATCTCGAGACCTTCTGCGAGCTGCCGTGGGACAAGCGTACCGACGAACGTCTCGACATCGCCAAGGCGAGCGAGATCCTCGAGGAGGATCACTACGGCCTCGGGGATGTCAAGGACCGGATCCTCGAGTTCCTTGCCGTCCGATTGCTCCAGCTGCGCAAGGAAAAGGAAACCTCGGAAGGTGAGCCGGAGGTGGTTTCAGACGCGACTGCTGACGCGGACGCGGGGGATTCAACCCCTTCCCCCACCCTGGCGCGCGACGCCGTGGGCCGAAACCCGATTCTCCTTTTTGCGGGTCCTCCGGGAGTGGGCAAGACCTCGGTGGCCCAATCCATCGCCCGCGCCATGGGTCGAGAGTATGTTCGGATCTCTCTCGGGGGGGTCCGCGATGAGGCCGATGTCCGCGGTCACCGGCGGACCTATGTCGGCGCCATGCCGGGTCGCATCATCCACGGGATGAAACAGGCCGGCAGCCGCAACCCGGTGTTTCTCCTCGACGAGGTCGACAAGCTCGGCGCCTCCTACCAGGGCGATCCGGGGTCCGCGCTCCTCGAGGTTCTCGACCCGGCACAGAACGACACCTTCACCGACCACTATCTCGGGGTGCCCTTCGATCTTTCCGAGGTCCAGTTCATCTGCACCGCCAACTATCTCCAGAACATCCCCGGGCCGCTCCAGGATCGGATGGAAGTGGTCGAGTTCGCCGGCTACACCGAGAAAGAAAAACTCGAGATCGCCAAACGCTATCTCATCCCGCGCCAGGTCAAGCAGACCGGGCTCGGTGACGACCAGATCACCTTCAAGGACGAATCGGTACAAGAGGTGGTGACCCGCTACACCCGTGAGTCCGGCGTCCGCCAACTCGAACGCGAAATCGGACGTCTCGCCCGCAAGGTCGCACGTAAGATCGCGGCCAACGAAGTCGAAAACTTCACCGTCGGACGCGAGCAGGTTGCCGAGCTCTTGGGCCGGCCCAAGGTCCACCCCGAACACGCCGCCAAGATGGACCAGATCGGTGTCGCCACCGGGATGTACTACACCCCCATGGGCGGCGACATCATGTTTGTCGAGGCCTCGCCCATGGCGGGCAAGGGCAATTTGGTGCTCACCGGTCAGCTCGGCGATGTCATGAAGGAATCGGCCCAGGCCGCGTGGACCTACGCCAAGGCCAACGCCAACGAACTTTTCATCGACCCGCGGGACTTCCAGCAGGATGTCCACATCCACGTTCCGGCGGGCGCCATCCCCAAGGACGGCCCATCGGCCGGAATCACCATGGCCACAGCCCTGGTGTCCGCCCTCTCCGGGCGCCCGGCCCGCAACGACGTCTCGATGACCGGCGAAATCACGCTCTCCGGCCGGGTGCTGCCCATCGGTGGCGTCAAGGAGAAGATCCTCGGCGCGGTTCGGGCCGGGATCTCCACCGTGGTCCTGCCCAAGGATAACGAGGCCGATCTCGACGATCTCCCCGACGAGATCCGCAACGGACTGACCATCCACCTGGTGGAGGAGCTCGGCGAGGCGCTCTCCCACACCCTGCGCGGCGGTGAGTTCCGCGAGGGCAAGCTCCAGTTCGCGACTTCAGGCCCGACCGAGTCGGGCGCGCCTCCGGCGCTGCGGCACTGAGGCAATTCGCGGGCATAGCCCGCGAATTGCTGACGAACGCAACAAGCTCGGGTGGGCCAGATGGCCCGCCCGATTTTGTTGTCATCCTTCTCTTACGGACTCTCGCTGACCCGCATTGGCCCGGCGGGCGAACGCCGTTCAGTGTTCAGATTCGGAAACGCCAAGCCTGCCGCGCACCAAAACCGTTCACCATACCTCTCGACGATCTGAATCCTCCCGCTTTCGGACAGGGCGTTGAAAGTTTCCTCAACCCGCCCCTGCAGCCAGCGGATCAGGAGGCTCTCGACCTCGCTCTCCTTGAGAGGATGGCGGGCGACGATGCTCAAAACCGCATCAACGGGCTCGCCACCGATGGACGCGACCGCCTCCACATTCGCCGAAGGCATCACCTTGGCCACTTGACCCAGAATCGAAGCGGCTCGCTTGGTCCTCTCGCAGCTCGGACATTCGACCCAAGGTTCCGCTGGCGGACGGGTCGGCGTCGAAAGGTGGATCTCGTCGGGGTCGACCTTCTCCAACACAATGGCGATGTCGTGCAGCGCCGCTTCCGAGTCATTGACTCCGCCGACGAGCATGACCTCGACCCAGAATCTGCCCCGGTAGGCCCGGCGAAACTCAATCATCCCGTCCACGTGATCAGCCAAGGACAGACCTCGGAAAGGCCGGTTGATTCTGCGATACAGCATCTCCGAGCCCGCATCCAGACTCGGCAGCACCGCATCCGCCGTCATGAGCTCGTCCCGCACTCTCGCGAGCGTGAGCAACGATCCGTTGGTAATCACCGCAACCGGTAGATCGGTGAGTGACTTGACCCGACGAATCAGCGATCCAAGACAGGAGTAGAGGGTGGACTCCCCCGAACCCACAAAGGTGATCCAGTCGATGGCGCCGGGCTCGTTTCGAGCAAGAGCCGTGGCGACTTCGGTAAAGATCTCGCCGGCGCTGAAGAACGCACCCCTTCTCGTTACCGGGCGCCGGGTTCGCCCGAGCTGGCAGTAGACGCAGCTCAAGTTGCACGTCTTCAACGGCACCGGATCGACACCCAGGGACCGTCCGAGACGCCGCGACGGCACGGGGCCGAAGACGTGCTTCAAGGCTGACCCAGTCGCCATCGACGCTTCACTCCTGCTCAGTAGAATATCCATCTCATCCACGCCCTTCGATGATCGCAGGTTCAAAATGAAATGGCCGAGCGGATGAGGAACGCTGATCTCTCACCTCGAGGCCTCCACGTGGCGATGCCGCGGGCAACCCTCATCCCGGTGTCATCCTCGGCTCGGCACCTCGGACGCGGGACCACGCGGTGCAATCCGGTCAAACCCCAACAGCGACGGCCTCCGCCTCGAACGGAACCGGTTCCAGCGGTAGATTCAGGACGATGGACTGGAGCTTCTTCATGGTGTCGATATAGCGATGAAAGTAGATCCTGGAGATCTGGGTCTGAATGGTGTAGCCGAGGACCAGGTCGCTGTCCATGAGCTCCTTGAGGGTTGCCGACTCGATCTTGAGCAGCCGCGAATCCGACGTGCACTGCGCGTTGAGAGAGTAGTCCATGAGCTGGAAGCAGACGCATGACCCGAACATCGCGCCCTTGGTGAGCTCATCGACCTGGAGACTGACTCCGGACTGGCCGGGCAAACGCAGCGAGACCTGGCCGTCGAGCACAACGTAGAAGTGATCTGCTCGGGCATCTTTCTCGTAAATCGTGTCGCCGGCGTGGAAATCCACCACCTCGGCGACCTCGCTGATCGCCGTGATCTGGTCGGGTCGGAGATATTGGAAGACCTCTTGCCCTTCGAGTCTGTCGAGAGCCATCGCGTACTCCTTTCTGTTCGCTGTGGACCGTCTATCGGTGTTTTTGCACGGTCTGTGCCAGATTCCCGGAAGCCGCGTCTCCCGGTCGAGTGGACTCCACGACTTACTCGGTCAGCAAACTGGACGTCGTCTGCACATGAACAAACGGATCACCAGCAAGCGAAAACCCTTTGCCCGCTTCATACACCCGTTCATCCGCTTCCACCTTCACCGGCGCATGCAACGATCCGCCCCGTGTCGACGGGCACCGACTCCGTGGGCGGGGTCATCGGAACCGTACTCAATCCGTGCACGAGAACCGCAGTGCCAAAAACGGCGTCAACCAGTGCAGGCAGACCAACAGACTCATTGCACGCGTGGGCCTGCTCTTCCTCGCCCGGTCCATAGCCGATGACCGGTATCCCGAAGTCCCGACTCACAACACCCCCAGCGGTTCCGATTCCCAAACGGTCGAGCCTCCAGTGGTTAGGCGCCCACCGGCATCCGGCCGCGAGCATGGCCTCGCGGGCACGGCCGACCAGCGGATTCATGAGGTTGGTGGACCACGGCGGAACCGACAGTCGCACCCTCCTGGTGTGACCGGTGTACAGCCGCTGGTCCTCTTCGTGGACGGTCACGTCGATCCCGACAGCATGCATCTCCTTCGCCGTCCGAACGGCGGACCCTTCAAGCCAACCGACGACGTCCTCCGACGACTCACCGGGCAAGAGACGCCGGTAGACACGGACGGTCACGAGATACTGACCGCCGGAAGATTCAGCCCTTGGGCGATCGACGGTCATGATCGCCCGCGGGTCGGGAAGCCCGATCTCGTCGCAACAGGCGCCCACGGTCTGGAAGACGTATTCGCCGGCGCTTCGCGCGACGCCCTCGACGGGGCTGAAGATGCCGATATCGACTCCCACCCAACCGTCGTGACCGGTGCCAGACCGTCAGGGCCGTCGGGTCGCCGAGGATGACGAATTTCGGTTCCATTCCCAGTTCGGGGAGAGTTGTCTCGAGAAGATGTCGAACCCCGATCCCGCAGCCGTTCCCGTCGGCCACCGTCGCCGCGACGATGATGCTTCCCCTCGAGCGGGGATCCAGCGCCGCGAGCGCCTGGCCGGCGCAGATCTGGGCAGCGAGCCCCCCCTTGCAGTCGGCGGCGCCGACCCCCTCCATCCGACCATGAACGATGTCGCCGCTGAACGGCGACCGATCCCAACATTCGATCCGATCGGGAATGACCGTGTCCATGTGTGACGCCGCGACGGTCGCAAAACCCTGATCACTGCCGAGGACCACGCCGACGATATTTCCGACATCATCGGTGAATACGAGGTCGAAGCTCAGTGAGCGCAGGACCTTCTCGACCGTTCGGGCGAGCTCTTTCTCGTGCAGCTGGGGACTGGGGATTCTGATGAAGTCCTGGGCGAGACGAACCACGTCCCAGCTGGTCCTTTCGACTTCACGCCGCAATCGTTCGAGCACGATGCACCTCTCAGCCCGACTGTTGTGACAGCCTGCAAAGCGTGTGCCATCGATCCTGCGCTCCGGGAGGACCGCCCTCTCCCCGCCCGATCAAGAAATCGCCCTGGCGCATCGGCCGTTTTCGTTTCATAATGAAAGTACTGATTTTCATTCTGGGGGGCCCCTATGAAAGCAGAGGACCTCAAGCTCGATGAACTCGTCACCTTCAACAATGGCGCCCTGAGCTTCCGCGGAAGACGGGTCGTGCTGCACGATGCCCATGCCTTCGCCCAACTCCGCAAGGACCTCACCGACATGGTCGGGATGGAGCCGGCTCGACGGGTTCTCACCCGATTCGGCTTCGCCTGGGGCCAGGCCGACGCCGGCGCCATGAAACGGGTCTTCAGGTGGCAGAGTCTCGAAGAGCTGTTACAGGCCGGACCGGTGCTTCACACCCTGCAGGGAGTCACCAGGGCGGTGGTGAGATCACTCCGCACCGAGGACGATTCCTCCTTCAAGATGGAGATCGACTGGTACAACTCGGGCGA
>CAVQJV010000032.1:0-96255 GCA_963712805.1 uncultured Acidobacteriota bacterium
CGCTACAATGGCGCGCTCGTCTTCTCCGCCTGACCGGTGCTACATACGCTTCCACGCTTGCCGATCTCTCGGACCGTCCGGATGGTCTCCCGGCGATTTTGAAGAAACGATGAAATCGATTTTCGATCTCAAGTGTTAGACTTGTGGACACATGAGATTAGAAGCAGGAGCAAGGCTCGGACCGTACGAGATCGAGGAGCTGGTGGGCGCCGGCGGAATGGGCGAGGTCTACCGTGCCCTCGACACGCGGCTCGACCGGCTCGTCGCGATCAAGGTGCTGCCGGATCGCTTCGCCGCCGACGAGACGATCCGGGCGCGGTTCGAGCGCGAGGCGAAGGCGATCTCGAGCCTGAGCCACCCGAACATCTGCACGCTGCACGACGTCGGCCACGAGGACGGCACCGAGTACCTGGTGATGGAGTATCTCGAGGGCGAGAGCCTGGCCGAGCGGCTCGGACGCGGCCACCTGCCGCTCGACGAAGCGATCCGGTACGGCATCCAGATCGCAGAAGCCCTCGACCGCGCGCACCGCAGCGGCATCGTCCACCGCGACCTCAAGCCGGCCAACGTGATCCTCACGGCGTCGGGCGCGAAGCTGCTCGACTTCGGCCTCGCCAAGGCGGGCGCGTTCGCCGACGGCGCGCGCGCCGGACCTCACCAGCCTGCCCACCGAACAGAAGGACCTGACCGAGGCGGGCACCATCCTCGGCACCTTCCAGTACATGGCCCCGGAGCAGCTCGAGGGGCAGGAGGCGGATGCGCGAACCGACATCTTCGCCTTCGGCGCGCTGCTGTACGAGATGGTCACCGGCCAGACCGCGTTTCAGGGCAAGAGCCGCGTCAGCCTCATCGCCTCGATCATGGAGCACGAGCCGCAGCCGATCACCGCCCACCAGCCGCTGTCGCCGCCCGCCCTCGACCGGCTCATCCGGCAGTGCCTCAAGAAGGACCCGGAGGTGCGATGGCAGACCGCCCACGACCTCAGCCTGCAGCTGCGGTGGATCGAGGAAGGCGGCTCGCAGCTCGGGGTCCCGGCGCCGGTCGCCGCGCGGCGGCGGCACCGTGAGTGGGGATCGTGGCTGGTCGCGGCCGCCGCCGTCCTGGCAGCGGTCGTGTTCGCGGCGATGTGGGTGCGCGCAGTCAATGCGCCCGAGCCGGTGATCCGGACCTCGATCCTGCCCGAAGACATGGGCGGTTACTCGCCCGGCGACGGTCTCTCGCTGTCGCCCGACGGGTCGCGTCTGGTGTACGTGGCGGCCACTGAAGGGCGTCAGCAGCTGTGGGTTCGGGAGCTGGACAACGACAAGGCCCAGCCGCTGCGGGACACCGAGGGCGGCTACTACCCGTTCTGGTCACCCGACGGTCAGCACCTCGGGTTCTTCGCCGACAACAAGCTGAAGCGGATCTCGGTTTCCGGCGGCGGCGCCCGGTCGCTGGCCGATGTCACCAGCGCGCGCGGCGGGTCGTGGAGCGACGACGGCTGGATCGTCTACTCACCCAGCGCGAGCAGTGGATTGATGCGGATTCCGGAGTCGGGCGGCCAGGCCGTCGAACTGACCGAGATCGCGAACGAGGTCGACAGCCGAGGTCAACTCGCACCGCTGGCCGTGGTTCCTTCCCGGCGGGCGGACGCTGCTGTTTCTCGCGCAGACCTCCGAAGGCGGCACCGCGAACGACGCGAGCACGATCCGTTCGCTCGATCTCGAGACGGGCGAGTCCACGGTGCTCGTCACCGCGAACTCGTTCATGCAGTACGCGGCGGCGCCGGGGATCATTCTCTACTGGTCTCAGGGCAGCGTTCTGGCGCAAGGGTTCGACCCGAAGACGCTCTCGATCGAGCCCGGCGTCACCCCGGTCGCCGAGGAGGTGATGTACACCGCCAACGAGTACGCGGCCTTCTCGCAGGCCGCCAACGGCCTGTTGGTGTACCAGATCGGGACCGCGATGGGTGGGATGAGCGAGCTCTCCTGGGTCGATGCGGACGGCGCTCGCGGAGACCTGGTCGGCCAGGCCGCCCAGTACTACGATCCCGTGTTCTCGCCCGACGGCCGCCGAGTCGCCGTGGAACAGGGATCGGCGGACATCTGGGTCATCGATCTGGTGCGCGGCTCGTCCAGCCGCCTGACCTTCGAAGGGGCCAACGAGTACAACCCGATCTGGTCGCTCGACGGCGAGTGGATCTATTTTGGCTCGATCGCCCAGAACCGGCCGTCGATCCGGCGCAAGCGTGCCTCGGGTGTGGGGGTTGAAGAGGTCGTCGTCGATCGGCCGGTGCAGTCGGTGCCGATGTCCATGTCGCCGGACGGCGGCACGATGCTGTTGATGGAACAGGCGACCGACACCGGCTGGGACATCCTGCAGCTCGATCTCGAGACACAGGAGACCACGCCGCTCATCGCGACCCCGTTCGTCGACGTCATGGCGAGCTTCGGTCCGACGCCGGACTGGGTCGTCTACCAGTCGGACGAGACCGGCCGAATGGAGGTCTACGTCCAGAAGATCACCGGCGTCGGCGGGCGCTGGCAGATCTCGACCGACGGCGGCGGCAGGGCTCGATGGAGCCACGACGGGTCCACGATCTACTACCTGTTCGACGGTGAGCTCTATTCGGTCGACGTCGAGGTGGGAGAGGATTTCGTGGCTGGAATCCCCGAGAAGATCTTCGCCATCGACTTTCGAGGCGGGGCGATGCGGCCGTACGATGTGACCCGGGATGGTTCGCGGTTCCTGTTCGTCCTCGCCGAGCAGACCGCTGACACCGGCGCCCCGATGACCCTGGTGCAGAACTGGACCCGGATGCTCGAGCGGTAGCTCGGCGACTCCGGGGTCGGTGGCCTGGCAGGGCGTTGCGGTCGCGCTCGGTCCGGTGCGCGCTCCGAGTCGTGGAGGCGGGTCACGAGCTCCTCGCATCGGTTCGGAGGCCGAACCCGCCTCGACGCATACGATCGCTGCGAGGGCGCCGGCCCCACGATGGTGAAAAAGCGCCCGCGGCGCCCGCCGAGATTCCGGCAACCAAATTGCGACATTGCCGTACATGTCAACCATCAACCGGACGATGGACGTTGGAGGCAATGTGACGAGAGCACTCATTCCGATTGTGGTATCGGTCGCCGTTCTGTGGACGGGCGCGGCCGCAACCTGCACGCTCGTGTTCACCGGCACGGGCGAGCAGCGCCTGGCCGCCGCCAACCTCGACTGCAGCAACGTCTTCCCGAGGATCTGGTTCGTACCGGCTTCCGAAGGCGAGTACGGTCGCTACTGTTTCGGCACCGACAAAAACCAGCGCATCGCCGAGGGCGGGATGAATGAAAAGGGCCTCTTCATCGGCGTCAACGCGCTCGACAACGAGACGGGCTGGAAGCCCGATCCCGAGCTTCCCGACTGGGAGACCTGGGAGGGCTGGTACGAGTCCGGTGTGCCGGACGGGATTCTCGCGAAGTGCGCGACCGTGGATGAAGCGGTCGCGGTTTTCCGCGGGTACAACCTGCTCACCCTCGCCCACGTCAAGTTTCTGATGGCGGACGCCGGCGGGTCGTCCGCCATCGTCGAGTGGTCCGAAGGAAAGCTCGCGGTGGTGCCGCGCGGCGCCGCCGATCACCAGGTCTCGACGAACTTCGTGACCTCCGCCCATCTCGGCGGAGACCCGCCGTGCTCTCGATTCAGGATCGCCGAGCAGATGATGGGTGACGTCCCGAAGGGGCCCTCGACGGTGGATGGTCTCCGAGGTCTTCTGTCGGCGACCCACCTCGAGTTCCAGACACCGACCGTCCTGTCGAGCATCTGCAATCTGGCGACCGGTGAGATCCACGTCTACTACTTCCACGACTTCGAACGGGTACGGATTTTCAACCTCAACGACGAGATCTCGTCCCCCCGGCACGGTTTTCTGGTGCGCGATCTGTTCGAACCGCAATCCTACGTCGCCGAGGTCTACGAGAGCTTCAACCGGTGACCGCGCCGGACGGTCGCGCGCCCGATGACACCCTCACGGGCGCACGATCGAGAGCGGCCGTCGGGCAGGCTCCGGGCGGAAAACCGCCCGGGCCTGCCCCGACACCCATCAGGGCGATTCGTTGAAGTACGCGATGAGGTCGGCCACGTTGCGGTCGGTCAGCGTCGGCCATTCGCGTCCGCTTGCCTGCATCTTGTTGAACATCTCGGGGCCGTGTGACCAAACCGCAGACGCCATTGAAGCGGCTGAGAACGGCCGGCCGGTGCCGAACGGGCGGTCGCTTTCGCCGTGGCATGACTGACAGCCCTTCTTGACGAACAGGCTGCGGCCTTTGGCCGGATTACCGTTCTCTTCGAAGCCGCCATTGAAGTAGACGTAGGAGATCAAATCGCCCATTTCGTCAACGGTGAATGACTCGTCCTGATGACCCGGGGTCGACCCCTGAGTGTGGCTGATCGGCGCGTGATTCCACATGGCGGCCGAAAAACCGGTCACGGTGCCGAAGTCTTTCCGCGAACCCCTCAGCGAGCCGTTGCCGGTTGACGCCACATCCAATGAATGACAGGTGCCGCACGCCCTGGTGCCGAACGTCCCTCTGCCGGCCGGAGACGATGCGAGGTCGAACCGGCGGTCGCTGTGCCGGTTGGCGGGCAGGTTCTGAAGGTAGGTCAGCAGATCGACCATCTCCTGTTCGGTGAACTCGGGCCACTCCATGCCCCGCGCGGCCATCGCGCGCTCCATTGCGCTGGAGTGGTTCCAAAGCTGCTGGGCCCAAAGCTCCGGGTCCGAAAGACCGGCCCAATCAGCCACCGGCGGAGCATCGCTCGTTGCGACCTCTGATGTCAGCGGGTGGCAGGTCGCGCACTGTTTCGCGGCGAACAGGCGCTTGCCCCGGATCGCCTCGCCCCGCGGGTCGAAGTAGCGCAGCGACCAGAAATAGGCGAAGAGATCGTCGGCGTCCGATGTGGCGAGCGGCGCCACCTCGATCGATCGCTGCCGCATTTGCTCCCACATGGTCGGACCGTGGTTCCACATGAGCGCGGCAAGCCCCGCCGGCGAGTGCTCGGACGTGATCGATCTCCGTCCGAGATCGGCGGCCGTGCCGGCGCCCTCACCGGAAATCGAGTGGCAGGTGAGGCACTGGCGCTCTTCGAGAATCCTCAACCCGCGACTCGCACTGCCCGGCGGACCCGTCTCTGCGCCGAGACTCGCCACCGATGCGGCGACAACGCAGGTTGTGAGCAGCAGGAGCCCGGCCCGGAAATACCGACCACCAAACACCGTCGGCCCACCCCCACGGCGATTCGCCGCCGTCTGGATACGATTCACCTCTCGACCCGTGCTTTCCATGGATGTGCCCCCCATCCTGACGAGTTCCACGACTTGTTTATCGGTAACGATTCGCTGACTCAGAATGGGCGAGATCGGAATCCGAGCGCTATGACCCCGGTCACATCCCGTCTGAGGTCCATTGCTTTGGACGGGTGCGATGGGCGCCACCCTTCGCACTCTTCATCTTTCTTGTTCAGTGGTCGTCCTCGCTGCCCTCGGGATGTTCGCCGATCGATGCCCGGCCGACCACGCTCCACTGCTCGAGGGCTCGGTTTCCTGGTGTGTCCTGGGTGGCGGGAAACGCCGCCGGCCGGCGAAGGAGCAGGACGTCGATGAGGAACGAGATCATCCGCGAGTCGTACTCATCGTCGGTGGATTGGTACTGGTCGGGATCGCGGTTGATGCGGGCGGCGGTCATCGCGGCGCCGTCGTCGGTGACGGTGAAGTCGACGATGTAGGTGCAGAAACCGGTCCAGCTGCGGTGGAGGTAGAGCTGGTCGTCCAGCCAGTAGACGAACCACTTGTCCTCCATCGCTTCGGGGATGAGGCCGTGTTGGATGCGGGCGAGCTCGCCGGGAGTGAAGGCGCGGCTCAGGGCGACTCGGGAGTGCCGGTCCGGAAGCGGTTTGGTCTTCCAGTCGGTGGGCGTTGCGGGACGGTTGGGCATGGGCGGCTCCTTGGTTTGATTGTAGGCCTGTATGGGGGCCGGCACCTGCGGGCGGGACGCCCGCACCACAACCGGCTACAGCCATTTCTGTGTTCTTGTAGCGGCAAGCATCCCTGCTTGCCCTCGGGCGCTGGTGCGCAAGCTGGAAGCTTACGGCTACAAAGATCGTCGGGACGTGGCCTGCGGGCGGGACGCGCGCACACAAGGCGACACGCACGACCCGGCTACAGCAGTTCTGTGTCTGTGGGGGTGGTGAGGCGACGGTGGCCGCCCGCACCACAATACCCATGCGAGGTCGGTGGGGACGCCGGCCCGCCAACGGCGTTGCGGCGAATTGTGGCGCAGGCGTCTCGCCTGCGTCGGAGTCGTTGAGGCGTCCGAAGATCATCGGATCACGTCCGTCGGCGGGCGATCCGCTGTGCCAGGCGAACGAGGAGCAGCAGCACCAACGCAACGATGATGACCGACAGAAGGATCCCGCCGACCACCAACTTGGCGATCAACGGCATGCCCCAGGACGGCTTGAAGCTCACCGCATTCGGTTCGTAGTGCGACGCGTCGACCACCCCGGTCGAATAAAAGGTCGTCAGCAGGTGTCGGGTGGCTTCCGGCTGGAGGTAGTAGAGGTCCCCGGTGTGGGCGAACTCGGCGAGCACGACCTGCTCGCCGTGCTCGAGAAACGGCAGCAACTGGTCTCGGGCGTTGCGCGCCGGAGTCGACACGTCCAGCGTGCCGCTCAGCATCAGGGTCTCGACGGATGAGGGGGGCACCGTGCGGTACTCGTCGGGGATCTTGTTTTCCGGCCAGGAGCCGGCGACCGCCCACCCCATGGTCGATCCGGGCGAGCCGATCAGGTAGGGTCCGGGCGAGACCTCGGCGGTGTAGTCGGCCGTCGGGTCGAAGTCGTAGTCCGCGCTGAGGGCCTTCGATGCGCTGTCGCCCCAGGCGAAGTCCGTCGGAATCATGAATCCCATCGCCGCCGTCAGGAGCGCCATGCCGCTGTAGTCGCCGTCGGACGCGGCGAGCCAGGTATCGAATGTCATGGCTGCGCCGCCGGTTGAATAGAGGCCCATGAAGGTGGCGAAGAGGACGGCGTCGCGATCGACCGGAAAGACCAGCCACCGGCTCGGCATGGTGTCGAGCGCCCGCTTCATCGAGGCCGCGAGGTCGCTCGTGCGCGACGAGCAGTACTCATCCTCGGCGCAGAGTTCCGAGTAGCGCAGGATCTGCTCTTCGAGGATCGCCCCGTCCCACCAGAATCGACCCGGGGGATTGACGGCGACCATCGCATTGCGGTGAACATTGTCGGGATACCGCCAGGTGTAGATCTGGGCCAGACGCGTGCCGTAGCTGCCGCTCTCGAGGTTGATGCGGTCGTACCCCAGGGCTCGACGGGCGGCTTCGATGTCGTCGACCACCTCGAGGACGGTGTAACCGTCGATATCGACGCCTTCGGCGGTCAGGCGCTCGGCGCAGGCGGCGGCTGCAGCGCCCTGCATCGTCATGCTCTCGCGGCTCATCATCGGCAGACCCGAAGCCATCGCTGCTCCGATCTCGGGACAGCCGAGATAAACCGAGCCGTCGACGCCGCGGTAACCGACCAGCACGATGTCGTGATCCTCGTGGAACCACTCGACACGGCTGTATTTCATGTTCGAAGACCCGGGCCCGCCGGCAAGCCAGAAGATCGGCTCGGACGGTTGTGCTCCCGACGCCGGAATCCGCGTGACGGGCAGCGCGATCAAACGGGAGCCCGGGTCATTTCGATTCTCCGGGACGATCAGGGTGCCGCACTCGGCCGCGTACTCCAGCTCGTTCGCCACGTGGACGCACGGCGCGACATCGAAATCTCCGGCGGTTGCTCCCGCCGGCGGCTGCGGCGGTGGCGCCGTTTGCTCCCCCGCACCGCACCCGGCCAGCACGATCACCGTCGCCGCCACGCCGCCGAACCCCGATAGTCTTTTCATGGGATTCCCCCGCGACATCGTACGCCATCTCACGTTGTATACCGGGACAATCAGGAAGCCCAAGACTCAGGCGGCTGCCACGGATCCGTCGACCGGGGAGCCCCCCACACCCCGAGACCGGAGCTGAGAGCGCGACAAGTGTGGAAGTGTGTACGTGGCACCTGTGCGTGGTACCTGTGCGGTACCTGTGCGGGTCTTCGGGGGTCGTCAGAGCTCGTACCAGTCCCCCTTGGACTCGGTGAAGATGTTCTTGAGGTGTGTCAACCCGGTGGGGGCATCGAGGGCGCCCACCGACAGGACGATCTTCTCGCCGTCCTTGTTGTCTTTGAAGATGCTCGAACCGCAGGCGGGACAGAACCCCCGTCGCGCCCGTTCCGAGGACTCATACCACTTGAGCCGGTCGGCACCTTTGGTGATGGTGAAGTCGGCAAGGGAGGCGACCGCGTAGGCGGCGAAATTGCCGTGCCAACGGCGGCAGTCGCCGCAGTGGCAGTTGATGACCCCGAGGAGGTCGCCATTGACTTCGTACTGAATCGCGCCGCAGTGACACTGTCCGGTGGTCTTGGCCATGAGTCGTCTCCTCTTGTCTCGATCTCGCAATGGTACCTCGGCGCCCGGTGATTTTTCGATACCACCCGGCGCCGTCGATCGGTTCCCATCGGCGGCTCCGCCGCGCCGGAATCCCGACTCATCCTACCCGAGCGGTGTCGGGTCGATGTAGACGCGGTACTCTCTGATCCGCCCGTCGGCCGCGAAATGGAAGACATCGCAAAACGGCAGCGTCGTCGAGCGGCCGTCGGCGCCGGTATAGGTCACCACACCCTCCGCGATCGCGGCGTCGTCCGCCTCCCAGCTCGAGTCCACCCGGTGGGCGACGCCGGCAAAGGAGGCGAGAAAGCCCTCTACCGCGGCCCGTACGGCGGCCGCTCCTCTGACCGGCTCGCCGCTGCCGTAGACAAAGCCGCAGTCGTCGGTCAGCCAGCCCATGAATCCGTCGACATCGGCGTTGTCGATGGCGGTAAAGAGGTCTGCGAATCGTCCGGGTCCGGTCATGGTTCCTCCGTGTCTCGCTCATCCTGCCCGAACCGCGGCGCCGCGGTCGGAATTCCAAGCCCGCGCCCCGTCACTCGGTGGGAATGCGCCCGATGTTGGCGCCGAGCCAGTCGCTGAAGGTCTCGAGCTTCGGGTGGAGTCCGCGCGCCACCGAAGGATCGCGCGCAGCGCAGAACATGTCCTCGAAATCGGCCTTGAATTGGAACATGTTGCCGAGGTCCTCGGCGCCTGGAAAACCGAAACCGCGGTAAGCCTCGGGGCTGACGGCGTTGTACCGGACCCCGCGTCCGAGGGCGGCGCTCAAAGCGGCTGCCATCTCGGCCCCGGTCAGGTGCTCACCGGCAATGCCCACCGTCGCGCCGACGAGTTCCGGCCCGCGCTTGAAGATGCCGTAGGCGCAGCGGCCGATGTCCTCGGCGGCGATCCCCGGCAGCTTCTTGTCGCCCATGGGCAGGGTGAAGAGCAGCTCGCCGTCGGGTCCCGGCTTCGGACCCATCCCGAAGTGGATCAGGTTGTCCCAGTAGAACGAGGTCAGCAGAGAGGTTGTCGGAACACCGTGATCGGCAAACCGCCGGTCCGACTCACCCTTGGCGTCGAAGTGCGGGACCTTGTAGCGCTCCATCAGCGTCGGCATCCGGTCGTCGGACAGAGGAACCCACCGGCGGGTGTCCTCGAGGGTCGACCAGACGGCGTGCCGGATCCCGGCGCGCGCGGCCGCAGCGGCCATGTTCTCGACCTGGGCGCCCTCGCGGTCGGGCGAGAAGTGCTCCCAGAAAAAGGTCACGCAGTAGGCGCCGTGGGCGCCCGCGAACGCTCGTTCGAGGCTGTCGGCGTCATCCACGTCGGCCTCGACCACCTCGGCCCCGAGATCGGCGAGTTTTCGCGCCGCGTCCGATCCCGCGTTGCGGGTGATGGCCCGAGCACTGAAGCCGCCATCCGGGTCGGCGGCGATGGCTCGCACCAACCCGCCCCCCTGCGCGCCGGTGGCTCCGACGACGGCGATCACTTTGGTGTTGCTCATGATTCGCTCCTTTGTTGAATTCGGGTCGCAAATTCTATTGTGGGAAACGCCCGGCCTGCGATTTGTCTTCCCACTCACTTCTGCGCCGCCCGCGTCTCGCGCGCGAGCCCCGACACCACGGCGCGAAGGGTGCCACCCTTCACATTCCCAGCATGGTTGATGCGCGGACAGTGCCGAGCCGGAGCTCGGCTCCTGCGCTCAGCGCAGCACCGAGCGAATCCCGCCCGCCAACGCCGCGAGCGTGAACGGCTTCTGCAGAAAACCTCTGGCTCCGCTGTCGATGAGATGCTGCGCTTCACCATCGAGGCTGTACCCCGACATCACGAGCACCTGGACATCCGGGTCGACGTCCTTCATCGCGCGAAAGGTCTCGGTCCCGCTCATCTCGGGAAGCACCATGTCGAGCAGCACGAGATCGATGGATTCGTGGTGCTCGCGGAACACTTCGAGCCCGCACTTGCCATCGGCGGCGAGGGTAACGCTGCAGCCGAGGGCCTCCAACAACTGTCCACACACAGCGCGCAGATCGGGTTCGTCCTCGACCAGGAGAACGTGTCCGCTCAGGCGCTGACCCATCGGCTCGCCGCTTTCCCGTTGGGCGGCGGCACGATCCGACGGCCGGGCGACCGGGAGGTAGAGCGTGAAGCAGCTACCGCAGCCGGGCTCGCTGTCGACCACGATCGCGCCCTTGTGATTCCTGACCGTGCCATAGGCCGCGGCCAGCCCGAGACCGGTGCCGCCGAGGTGTTCCTTGGTGGTGAAAAACGGTTCAAAAATCCTCTCCTGCGTCTTGCGGTCCATTCCGATCCCGGTATCGCGGATGGAGATCGCGATGTAATTGCCGGGTCCGAGATCCGCCGGTCGATCCGGGTCGGTATCGGTTCGGAAGGTCACGTTTTTGGTGGTCAACGTGATTTCGCCGCCTTTCGGCATCGCATCTCGAGCGTTCAGGCCGAGGTTGAGAAAGATGTTCTCCAGCTGAGATGGGTCTCCCAACACCCAGGCGCGTTCTGCGGACAGCGCGGAGACGACGCTGACCCGCTTGTCGATACTGCGCGACAGCATTGACACCACTTCATTCAACAGTGCGTGCAGGTCGACCGCTTCGACCAGAAACTTGCCGCGGCGCGAAAAGGCGAGCAGCTGCGAGGTCAGATCCGCCGCCACCCGAACGACGTGCGAAAGCTTGTCCACCAGCTCCAACGCCTCGTGCTGATCGCCGATCTTCAGCCGCAGCACCTCTGCATAGCCGAGAATCCCGGCGAGCTGATTGTTGAAATCGTGCGCCACCCCGCCGGCCAGCCGTCCGATGGCTTCCATCTTCTCGGCGTATCGCAGACGCTGCTCGAGCAGCTTGCGCTCGCCGATGTCGCGCACGAACGCGCAGCTGTACTCTTTGCCGTCGAGCTCGAGAAAGTGCGCGGTGATCTCGACATCCAACACACGCCCATCCTTGCAGCGATGACGCGCCTCGAAGGTGCGCCGTCCCTCGGCCTTGAGCAGGGCCCAGATGGCGGGCCAGCGGGTCATGTCGAGATCGACGTTGAGATCGTAGACCTTCATCTCGTGAAGCTCGTCGATGCTGAAGCCGACCAACCGGCTTGCGGCCTCGTTGGCATAGATGATGGAAGCGGCTTCGTTCATCCAGTACGTGGCGTCCGAAAGGTGCTCCATCGCAAACTGTGCGAAACGGTCCAGCTCCGTCGCCAAGCCCGTTGCCACAGTGGTCTCGAACCCGTCCTTGTCGCGCAGCGAACGATGTGTCCCGGACGATTTCTTCAGGTTGTCCACTTTCATCCTTTACATAATGCTATCACGTACAGCTAACCGACTGATCTTGAGAGGTTTGGGACGGTGCCACGAGACGGCGTCACGTCCACATCTGCACACTTGTTTCCGGGCGCCGGTCGATTTGCGTGGCGGTGCGATGGGTTCGTGATCGTCTCTGAAGCTGGGCCCAGGCCCAGCCTACCTGGGGCGGGAGTTCGATGGGCGGAATGCCGGGCGCTCGGCGCCGTCGAAAATTCGAGGCAACCTTTTTCGTTTTCATCGGTATCTCAGTTGCAGGGTTGTGGGGTGGCGGGACCTCGGGTGCCGCGAAGCAGTGACGACCTCAACGGACGGGCGATGCGACCGCTCGGCCCGAGAACTCGGAGAGGACCGGCCAATTGACAACCTCGAGGCGCCGACCGAAATCCAGCACTCCGTCAATCAACTTCTCGCCTTTCCTGGTTGGCCTCGTCGGGGCCGCACTCTGCCTGTTGTCGGCGCCGGACCTCGGCGCGCAAGAGCCCACCGAAGCGACCGCGGCGGATTCGCGACAACCCGTGGTCTACAACGCCCAACCGATCGACACCAAGATCGATGTCGACGGCCGGCTGGACGAGGCGCCGTGGCAGGGCCCGCCGACCTTCGAGCTGGAGTACGAGACCCAGCCGGCGGAGAACGGTCCGGCGCCCGTGCGCACCGAGGTCTGGATCGGCTACGACCTCAACAACCTCTACGTCGCCTTCCGCGCCCATGATCCCGAGCCGATGCAGATCCGTGCCCGTCTCTCGGCCCGCGACAACGCCTTTCAGGACGACTTCGTCGGTGTGGTTCTGGACACCTTCAACGATCAGCGTCGGGCCTTCGAGTTCTTCGCCAACCCACTCGGGGTGCAGATGGACTTGACTCAGAACGAGATGACCGGCGGTGAAGACGACTCGTGGGACGCCATCTGGGACTCAGCCGGGCGCCTCACCGAAACCGGCTACAGCGTCGAGCTGCGGATCCCGTTCTCGTCACTGCGTTTCCCCAAGGGGGAGGAAGGGATGACCTGGGGGATCGACGCGGTCCGCTTCTACCCGCGGAACCAGCGCCACCGCCTCGCGCTGCACCCCCTCGAACGGGGCAACAACTGCTACCTCTGCCAGGAGGACAAGCTGGTCGGGTTCGTGGGTGTCGAACCGGCCCGGTCCATCGAGCTCGATCCGACTTTGACGGCGTCGATCGAATGGGGTCCGTGAGGATTTTCCGGACGGCGCGAAGGTCGACGGCAATCCCGATGTCGAGCCCGGGATCACCGCCCGCTGGGGCATCACCCCGAATCTCATCCTGACCGGGGCGATCAACCCCGACTTTTCCCAGGTCGAGGCCGATGCGGCGCAGCTCGACGTCAACACCCAGTTCGCACTCTTCTACCCGGAGAAACGACCGTTCTTTCTCGAGGGGGCGGACATCTTCGGCACCCGGTTCAACGCGATCTACAGCCGCAACATCGCGGACCCGAACTGGGGCGTCAAACTCACCGGCAAGGTGGGTAAGGACGCGATCGGCGTCATCATTGCGCAGGACAGCCGGACCAATTTCCTCATCCCGTCGAGCCAGACCTCCGCCCTCGACACCCTCGAGGAGGACAACCTGTCGACGATCGTGCGCTACCGCAGGGACCTCTTCGGCGCCACCACCGGAGGTTTCTTCTACACCGGGCGCGAAGGCGACGATTACTCCAACCGCCTGTTCGGCGGCGACATCCTCTTTCGCTGGAAGGACACCGAAGCTGCCCGGATCGAAATCCTCGGCTCGCAGACCAAGTACCCGGAGGGAATCGCCGAGGCGCACGACCAGAGCACCGAGAAGCTCACGGACTACGCCATGCGTCTGGTCTACCAGCACACCTCTCGCGACTGGATGTACTTCGTGCTCTACCGGGACGTCGGCAAGGACTTCAGGGCGGACCTGGGTTTCGTTCCGCGGGCCGACTTCCGCGAGGGCGAGGCCATGCTCGAGCGGGCGTGGTATCCGGAGAAGGCAGGCTGGAGCCAGGTTCGCCTTGGCGGACGGTGGAACGAGATCCAGGACCAGAGCGGGCAGCACCTGAGCCGGGACGTCGAGCTCGTCTCGTGGGCGCAGGGCCCGCTCGAGTCCTTCGTCCGCCTTTCGCTCTTCGGCGGCGACCTGTTCTACAACGGCGAACTCTTCGACACTAACCGGATCGACGTCTACGGCGAGGCCCAGATTCTGCCCAACCTCTATCTCGAGGTCGCCGGTGTCGTCGGCGGGCAGGTGGACTTCGCGAATACACAGCAGGGCGACATCGTCCGCCTCGAGCCCGGCCTGCGGCTCGACGTCGGGCGCCATCTGCGGCTCAACGTCGATCACTCGTTCGAGCAGCTCGAGGTCGACGCCGGTCGTCTCTACACCGCCCGGCTGACCCAGTTCCGGGCCACCTACCAGTTCAACGTCCGCACCTTCATCCGCTGGATCAGCCAGTATCTCGACGTCAGCCGCGATCCGTCGCTTTACACCGACGAGGTCGATGCCCGGAGCCGGACCCTGTTCAACCAGATCCTCTTTTCCTACACGATCAACCCGCAGACGGTCTTCTTCCTCGGCTACTCGGACAACTACCTCGGCGACAACGAGATCGACCTCACCCAGCAGAACCGCACCCTCTTCCTCAAGGTCGGCTACGCCTGGATGCTCTGATCTGTTCCGGCATGGGCGGAGGTCCGCAGTTCTGTCGATGTCGATCGAGCCTCTTGCAGAAATGAAAAATCGAACAAGTCCGCCGCGGTCCCGTATCCTCTGAAGAATGGGAGGCATCATGCGTCATTGTTTGTGCTCGAATCGGACTGTTGCTCTGCTCGCGTTGATCTCGCTCGTCGTCGCCTGCGGCGGCTCGGGCTCCCCCACCGAAACTCCGGCGCCGGCGCCCGTTGTCGAAGTCGCCGCACTCCCGGACTCGTTGGTCACCACCGAGTGGCTGGCCGAGCACCTCGACGACCCCGATCTGGTCGTCCTCGACTGCACCGTCAGCGTGCAGCCGGGCGAGGACGGCGGCATGGTCATCGAGAACGGCCGCGCAGGCTTCGAAGCGGGGCACATCCCGACGGCCGGATTCGCCGACCTCATGGGTGAGCTGGCCGACGCCGACAGCCCGTACGGGTACGCCCTGCCGTCGCCCGAGGAGTTTGCGGCGGTGATGGGTGCGCTCGGCGTCGGTGACAACACCCGGGTGGTGCTCTACGACTCCAGCATGTCGGTGTGGGCGGCGCGGGTCTGGTGGATGCTCCGCTGGGTCGGGTTCGACCGGGCGGCGCTGCTCGACGGCGGGTTGGCGGCCTGGCAGGCCGAGGGCCGGCCGCTGTCGACCGAACCGGCCGATGAGCCCGTGCGGGTGCTCACACCGGCACCAAGGCCGGAGCTCATCGCCGACCGCGATGAGGTCTTCGCCGCCATCGGGGACGAGTCGGTCCGGTTGATCGACGTCATGCCCGACGCACACTACCGGGGCGAGATGGTCATGTACGCGAGACCGGGCCACATCGCCACCGCCGAGAACGTGCCGGTCATGGCGCTGCTTGACGAAACGGGTCACTACAAGTCGACGGACGAGCTCGCGGCGCTCTTCGGGGGCGATGCGGGGACCCGCGCCATCACCTACTGCGGCGGCGGGATCGCGGCCTCGTCGACGGCCTTCGTCATGACCCGGCTCGGGTACACCGATGTCGCGGTCTACACCGCCTCGCTCCAGGAGTGGGCCGAAGATCCCGCCAACCCGATGGAGGTTCCCACGCCCTGAGGCCGAACTTCGATGGAACAAGGCTCCTGAAACAGAAATATCTGAAAATAAAAAAGATATGTGATATAGTGTGTTTCTTGTTGCCGGCCGACGGGGCCGGCTTCTGTATTGGAGAACGCAGAGTTCTCCACCGTGAGTGAGACGGGCGCCCCTGGACAAAGGCCGCGCCCACGGAGAAAAAGAGAGATATGTCTAAGAAATTGTTTGTTGGAAGTTTGAGCTGGGGAGTCAACGACGACTCATTGCGCGACGCGTTCAGCGTCCACGGTCAAATCAGTGAGGCCGTTGTCATCGCCGATCGCGACACCGGTCGTTCGAGAGGCTTCGGCTTCGTGACCTTTGATGACGACGACGCGGCCGACAAAGCCGTGGCGGCCCTCAACGGCACCGAGCTCGACGGCCGAGTCCTTCGGGTGGACGTGGCCCAGGCGAAAGAACGCAAAAGCGGCGGCGGTGGCGGCGGCTACCGCAGCGAGAGCGGCTGGTAAGCCCACTCTTCTTCGATTCAAACCCCTCCCTCGCGGAGGGGTTTTTTCGTGCCCGTGGGTATTCTGCGCTGGGGGACGGGAGCGTTCCGGGCTCGGGGCTGACTCACAGACGGTCCGCCCGTGATGGAGAACGGCGCGGGAGTGAGGGCGACCACGGCTGCGCCGGCAACGTGGAGGGTGGTGCGGATCACGGCGTTGGTGGTTACGGCCGTGTTGATGGGCACCAACCACTGGTAGCGGCCGTTGTCGGGCAGATCAACCGCGATGAGCTGCCAGGGGCCGCCGGGGCCGTCGAGGGAGAGCTCGAGGTCAACCCAACCGCCGCTCGAAGACGGCACCGCGCTGATCCAGTCGACAAAGACCATGCTCCCGGCACGGAGGGTCTCTCGTCCTGTCGGGAAGACCGGTTTCACCTCGAGAACCGAGGGGGTCGAGACCTCGTTGAAGACCCGGAGCCGGCTGCGCAACGACGGCCAACTCCCCTCGTCGGCAACCAGGACAATATCGGGGAACCCGTTGTGGTCGGTGTCTCCGCCGACGCGAAAGGCCTGTACGTTGCCGACGGGCGGCGAACTGAACGAGGCGATGAGCTCCCACCCACCCAACCCGTCGCCCCCCCAGACCTCACCCTCGCCCGAGCCGAAACCGGTCAGATCCAGGCTTCCATCCATGTCCATGTCGGCGACTTGGGTCGCCTGACAGCCGCCGGTTGCCGGCAGTTCGCCGGCAAGGCTGCGCCAGACTCCCGGCTGATCCATGGTCCACGCCTCGATGCCGCCGGAGGTCGTGCAGAAGGAGAGGTCGTCGGCGCCGTCGCCATCGACATCCCCGAGAGCGACGCCGATGCGTCCCCGGGAATCGCCCGGCGGCAGGTTGCCATCTGATTGTGTGAATCCCCCCCTGCCGTCGCCGAGATACACGGTTCCTTCTTCGTGGCCGACCGCTACGTCCGGGACGCCGTCGCCGTTGACATCGCCGAAGACGAAGGCCGACCGGGCGTTGCCGCCGAGAAAGCCGAAGGACTCCACCCACCGGCCGTCGCCCTGATTGAGATAGACGTGCACCCCTGCGCAACAGCCGAATCCGACGGCGCCCAGATCGAGATCACCGTCGCCGTCGACATCGGCGAAATCGACCGCGCTCATCCCCCATGCCTCGCCGTTCGCGGCCAAGCCGTCGTCCCACGGGGTCCAACCGCGACCGCTGCCGTCGCCGAGGGCGACCTCGAGCAACTCGTCGCCGAAATCGGTCGCCGAATAGTTGTGGTGGATGCCGTACCCGACGTCGATGCGACCGTCGTTGTCGATGTCGCCAAGCGCGACGCCGCCGTAGCCGAAGTGTCCTGCCATCTCGACCGTCCAGCCACCAGCGCCGTCGCCGAGCCACACCATCACCCCGTGCTGATCGGTTCCGATCAAGGGCGAACCGTGATCGCCGACGCTGACGAGATCGAGAAATCCATCGCCGTTGACGTCGCCGATCTCGATCTCGGTGGGTCCGCCATCCAGGGTCGGCGGGATCAGACCCGCCGAGGACTCCACATAGGCGAGGGTCCGCGGCCCGTCCGCGCCGCTCGCTGTCGCGACCAGCGAAACGGCGATCAACAGCAGCGTCGTCGCACGGAGGCGAGGGTGTACCACCTCCCCATTGTTGCAGATGGACGGGGTTGCAGACCTCCGCCGTGGTGAAACTCCACACGGCAGGACTGCCAGTTACGAAATCGTCTTCAAAGATCGGCGGCGCACAAGCTGCGCTCGGAGGCGGCCGCCGGGCTCGTCGCGAGGGGCAGCAAAGATCCAGTCAGCGCGCACACGCACAGGACTCTCACCGGGTGTTTCATCGCAGGTTCCTCGCGGTTTCGAGATCGAGGCTTGACCCTGAGGTATGTCTGCGCCGGTGGCGAGTCAATCCTCGACTGATGATGCAAAAAGCACCGGCACGAGCTCCGGTGGACGGATCTGAAGGCTGCACTCCACCCCCCAGGGTGGAGTATCATCAAATACCGCCACGGAGCGCTTTCTTGGTTCCAACCACAGACGCGGAGGCGCAATGAAACAAACCATCCTGTGCATCCTGATCGCCCTGTTGCCGAGCCTGGCCATCGCAACCGAACCGTGGTTTGGGATTCCCACCATATTGGATGCCGACGAGGCCGACCAGATGGCGCCTGTTGTCGCCTACAACTCGATTCGCCAGGAGTATCTGAGTGTCTGGACGGCGGTCACCGCCGGATCTCACGAGATCATCGGCATTCGCGTCGACCCTGACGGAGTGCCCATCGGCTCGCCATTCACGATCAGCGCGACAACCAACTCGGTGTTTTCCCCGGGTATCGCCTACGACCCATTTGGAGACCGCTATCTCGTCGTCTGGACCTTCGACTATTCCGGGAATTACACCGACTTACGATATTCATGGCCGTTTCATCTCGTGGGACGGCCCCTCGCCGAGCGAACCGGCCTTCGTCATCGACCAGCCGACCTCGATGCAGGGGAGCCCATCTGTCGCCTACAGTCCGGTTTCTTTCGAGTTCCTGGTCGTGTGGCACAACCAGGAACCGGGCGTTCCTGCGTGGATCACCGCCAAACGGCTGCCGGCCGATGGCAGCCCGGGGTCATCGACCTTCACGGTAGTCAGCGATTCCGAGGACCGCTTCCACCCGGAATTGACTTGGAATCCTCAGATCGGGCAGTACCTGGTGGTCTACGAGCGAGTCGGAGCCGGCCCTCAGTGGGACGTCTACGGAACCCGTTTGAGCTGGACCGGTGGGGTCATCGGCCCGGAAATCGGTATCGCCGGCTGGCCCAGCGCCGAGGAGCGAGGCCGTCGTCGCGTCGTGCCGCGGGAGCTACCTGGTCGTGTGGAGCACCGGCTCAGACAGCACCGCCGAAATCTACTCCCGAGCAGTCTCGGCCGATGGATCCGTCGGTCCCATCGTGGCCAATCTTTCGGGCGCCACGGGCTACCAGGACGGTCCGTCGGTTGCCTGCAGCGAAAGCGGCGCGCAGTACCTCGCCGTTTGGCAGAGGTTCGACACCGACATCACCGTTCGGAGCCACGGAATCGTCGGCGCTTTCATCGAGCTTGACGGGACCCCGGCCGAAAGGTTCACGATCTTCGAGAGGTTGAATGACCTCGACGACATGCACCCGGGTATCGCCTTCGGGGACCACGGGAAGGCTCTCGTTGCCTGGGATTCCCAACGCCCCGATTTGACGTCGACCGACATCGTCGGCCGCCTCGTCGGTGACCGGGTCTTCGCCGACGGCTTCGAGACCGGAGATCCCCGCTACTGGCAGGTTGGGTCGAGCACGAGGTGAGCATTGCCCCGGTAGGAGCAAAGTAACCTCCAACGCCGGATTCAGGTCCGGTTAAAGGCCTCCGCCTTCATCGACAGGCTGATCCGGCCGCGTTTGTGGTCGACCTCGAGGACGGCCACCCTGACCACCTGGCCGACGTGGAGGACTGATCGCGGATCAGCGACCCAGGTGTCACTCAACTGCGAGATGTGCACCAGGCCATCCCGCTTCACCCCGAGATCGACAAAGGCTCCGAAATTGGTCACGTTCGAAACCCGTCCCTCGAGGACGAGCCCCGGTTCGAGATCGTCGATGGAGGTGATGTCCTCACGCCAGGCCGGCGCTTCGAACTCGGGACGGATGTCGCGCCCGGGCCGCTCGAGTTCCTGCTGGATGTCCACCAGGGTGGGTCGGCCGATGCCGTTTTCAGGATCGACGAACGACTGCAGATCGATGCGCCCGGCGGCTTCACCGATGAGCTCTTCGACCCCGAGCCCCAGGCTCGCAGCCATCTTCTTGACCAGCTTGTAGCGTTCGGGGTGGACCGCGGTTCGATCCAACGGGTTGCTGCCGTCGTGGATTCGCAGGAACCCGGCACACAGCTCGTACGCCTTCGGCCCGAGACCGGGCACCTCGAGCAGCCGGCGACGGTTTTCGAATCGACCCTGCTCGTCGCGGTTACCGACGATGGCGGCGGCCACCTTGGAGCTGATGCCCGAAACCCGCTCGAGCAGCGAAATCGACGCCGAATTGAGCTCCACACCGACCCGGTTGACCACCGACTCGACCTCGCGGCCGAGTTCGTCTGCGAGGGCTTTCTGGTTGACATCGTGCTGGTATTGGCCGACACCGAGGGCTTTCGGCTCGATCTTGACGAGCTCAGCCAGGGGATCCTGCATCCGGCGGGCAATCGACGCCGCACCGCGCAGGCTGACATCGAGATCCGGAAGCTCCCTCCGAGCGACTTCGGAGGCGGAGTAGACCGACGCGCCGGTCTCCGGAACGATGACCACCATCACCTCGTCGAGCCCGGCATCGCGGACGCACTTTCGCGCGAAGGCTTCGGTTTCCCGGCCGGCGGTTCCGTTGCCGACCGCAATCGCCCGGACGTGATGGCGGCGGCACAATGCCACCAGCATCTTCTCCGCTGCGGCCGTCCGCGATCCCTCGGGGACCGCATACAACACATCGGTCGCGACCACCGTGCCGGTCGGGTCGACCACCGCCAGCTTGCAGCCGGTTCGCAGACCCGGGTCGAGCCCGATGACCGCCTGCTGGCCGAACGGTGGCTGCATGAGGAGTTCGCCGAGGTTGGCGCGAAAAACCCGAATCGCCTCGTTTTCGGCTCGTTCCCGCATTTCCGCGCGGATTTCGTTGCCGATCGACGGCCGGAGCAGCCGTTTGTAGCCGTCGGCGGCGGCGAGCGCGATCTGTTTCCCACACGGTGTCGTCAGCGGCACGCCGGGAATCTCCGCCAGGCGGGCAATTTCATCCTCGTCGTTGATCCGAAGGCTGCTGACCAGCACACCCTCGCGTTCGCCGCGCAGGATCGCCAGCATGCGGTGCGAAGGCACCCGGGCCGCCGGTTCCTGGTAGTCAAAGTAGTCGCGGTAGGTGGCGCCTTCCGCCTCTTTGCCGACCAGCACCCGCACCTCGAAAGCGGCGTTGGTCTGGAACACCCGCCGCAATCGGGCGCGGGTGGGCGCGTGTTCGGCAAAGCGCTCGGCGAGAATGTCCCGAGCGCCGGCCAACGCCGCCTCGGCATCCATGTCGGGAGTCACGTATCCGGCCGCCAGCTCGGCCGGATCCCGCTGACCTCGAGCAGCCTCGAGCAAGGCCTGGGAAAGCGGCTCCAGACCGCGATCCCGGGCCATGGACGCACGCGTTCGGCGCTTCGGTTTGTACGGCAGATAGAGGTCTTCCAGCGCCGCCTTGGTCGTCGTCGAGCGGATGAGCCGTTCGAGCTCCATCGTCAACCGTCCCTGCTCGTCGATGGAGGCCAGAATCGCGTCCCGGCGCTCGGTCAGATCGATGAAGTAGTCCCGCTGTTTGGCCAGAGTCTCGAGGGCCGCGTCGTCGAGGCCGCCCGTGGCTTCCTTGCGGTAGCGGGCGACAAACGGAACTGTGGCGCCACCGGCCAACAGTTCGGCCGCCGCCCCGACCTGCTGATTCGTAGAGGCGATTTCTCGTGCGATCGACGCAACGAACTGGGGCTCGAGACCACCCGCGAGTTGTTCTTGCATTCAGTGCTCCATCCACGCTGCATCCTGGCAGGACCTCAGCATTCGTCAAGCCGAGCTGTCGCGTCTGTCCATGAAACCCGGGAGAAAGACCGGAAAATGTCGCGATCGTCCATGGCTCCGCGGTTCCCTCCCCCATAGATTATTCAAAGGAGGATCCAGATGACAACTCGCAACGGATGCACCAACCCATCCGGGCGTTCTGCGGTTGCCGTGTCGACGGCAATGGCGGACGCCCCCTCGTCAATGACCGCCCCCTCAGCGAGGGAAACCGCAAAACCCAATCCACGTGTGGCGGCCCTGCTCCTGGCCGCGGTGGTCGCGCTCGCCGGCCCGGCTCTCGCTCAGACCTTCCAACAGGTGGGGTTCGCGGGCCTCGGAGACACCAACAACAACAATACCGGCGCCATGGCGATCTACAACTCGATGCTGTACATCGGGACCGGAAACTTCACCACCGGGACCGAGGTCTGGCGTTACGACGGGTCTGCGTGGACTCAGGTCAACAGCGACGGCTTCGGCGATGCCAATAACCGAAGCACGAATTGCCTCACGGTCTTCGGTGGCCGGCTCTACGCCGGGACCTACAACAACACCTCCGGCGCCGGGGTGTGGGAGTACGACGGTTCAAGCTGGACACAGGTCAACAGCAACGGCTTCGGCAGCGCCTCCAATCAGTGGGCGAACAGCATGGCCGTATACGGCGGCAACCTTGTCGTGGGCACCGGCAACATCGCTTCGGGACTCCAGGTCTGGGAATACGACGGGGCGACCTGGTCCCAGATCGCCACCGGAGGCTTCGGCGACACCGACAACCACAACGCCCTGTCCATGGCGGTCGACAGCGGGCTTCTCTACGTCGCCACCTACAAGACCGTCGGGCCGGGCGGCGAGGTCTGGTCCTATGATGGGGCGACATGGAGTCAGATCAATACCGATGGATTCGGGGACGCGAACAACTTCGGCTCTCACGCGCTGGTTGTGTTCAACGGGATGGTCTATGCCGGAACCTACAACCGGTTCACCGGGACCGAGATCTGGCGGTATAACGGTTCGAGCTGGACCCAGGTCAACGCCGACGGCTTCGGGACGGCCAACAACGAAACCTCGCAGGCCGCCGTCGTGATGGGCGGCGCACTCTACATCGGAACCGCCAACGCCAACGACGCCGCCGAGGTCTGGGAGTGGGACGGCGTTGCCTGGCGCGAGATCGTCAGCGGAGGCTTCGGCGACCCGAACAACGCCACCATCGCCTCCAACGGGCTCGCCGAGTTCGGCGGATATCTGATGGCCGGCACCTTCAACCCGGGCGGTGGTGAGGTCTGGGAGATCGATCCCGGGCAGAACCCGGGGCCGGTTCCCGCCATCCCGGTGTTGTCCGGGCTCGGATTGCTCTCCTTGGTCGCGATCATCGGGATCGTCGCCGTGAGCATCTTGCGGAAGACCTGACGGGAAGAGCCCCGGGGCTTCGCGCCCGCGGTTCTCACCGGAGTTCGGCTGCGGCCAACGATGAGTGCTCTCTTGCCGGTCATCGTCGGTGAAGTCAAATCTTGCAAAAGACGAGGTCTTTTTGAGAAATCTCATGCCCCATGGACGAAAATGTCTCCACAAATCGCCCGTGGACTGAACCGCGGCAGACGGGGTGCCATCCGCCCGATCGGAGACAGGGATGAGGATTCGACTTCTTTCGGTGTTGTCCGTTCTCTGTATGTTTTCCACGGCGGTCGCGGCTGAAGTGACGGCGACCCAGAGCGACTGGTCGGGTGGACCGGGGGTCGGTGGTCCGGTCTACGAATGGGGCGCCGGTTTCAATACCGCGAACGCTGTTGCCTGGCGCGCGATCCGAGGTCAGCTTGCCCTGGCGACCTCGCCGGCACCAAGTCCCGATCGCCTCACCTTCCCGGGTGAGGCGGAAGGCGCGATCAAGGTCTACGCCGCCGATATCGACCTCGATGGCGACACGGACGTGCTCGGCAGCGCCTTCTACGGCAACGAACTCATCCTCTTCGTCAACGACGGCGGCTCGCCACCCTCGTGGGGGCGACAGGTCATCGACGGTGATTTTGTCGAGGCGCTCGCGGTTTCGGTGGTCGATCTCGACGGCGATGGGTTGCCCGACATCCTCGGTGGCAGTGCGGCCGGCGCGGAGGTGGTTTGGTGGCGCAATCTCGGAGGGAGCCCTGCGGCATGGTCGCGATCGACCATCGACGACGGCGTATCGGGGGTTCACGATGTCGCCGGCGCCGATCTCGATGGTGACGGTGATGTGGATGTGATCGGAGTGTCCTTCGAGGACGACGAGATCCTGTGGTGGAGCAATGAGGGCGGCGCCGCGACGAGCTGGCACAAACACCTCCTCGCCTCGGGCTTCGACTACCCGACCAAGGTGGCCATCGCCGATGTCGACAACGACGGCGATCTCGATGTCTTCGGGGTGGCGTGGCACGACCAACAGATCGCCTGGTGGCGAAACGAGGGCGGCGATCCCATCGGATGGACCGGCATGGTCATCGGAGACGGCTTTACCGGGGCCCACTGGCTCGACGCCGCTGACGTCGATGACGACGGTTGGGTCGATGTGATCGGAGCGGCCATGGATCTTCGCCAGGTCGCCTGGTGGCGAAACGACGGAGCGGGTCAGACATCGTGGCAGAAGACGGTGGTCACCAGTTCGCTGTCGGGCGCGGTCTCAGCCGTGGCGGGCGATCTCGACGGCGACGGCGATCTCGATGTCGCGGCCGCCGGGTGGAGCGGCTCCGGTCACATGGCCTGGTTCGAGAACCTCGACGGGCTGGGAGCGGTCTGGGAGCTTCGAAGCGTCGACCGCGGCTTCAACCAGTCGAGCTCGGTGCACGTCGCCGACGTGGACGGCAACGGGAGTCTGGACATGCTCGGCTCGTCGTGGGAACTCGGCGCCCTCGGGTGGTGGGGGGTCGGGGATTTTGCCGAGCACGGGTCGCTGACATCGTCGATCCTCGACTGTGGCGGACCCGTGGAGTGGGTCAGCTGTGATCGGCGGGCCGAGGAGCCCGGCTCGGCGGTCATGACGATCGAGGCGCGGGCGTCGTGTGACCCGGATCAGATGGGGGCCTGGATGCCCATCGAATCAGGAGACGGATGCCACGGTCTGACCGACGGCACTCGCTATCTTCAGTACCGCGTCGTGCTCGACTCGACGAGCGCGGCCGCGTCGCCCATTCTCGAGGAGATCAGCTTCACCTGGGAGCCGAGGGTGTCGCCGGCGCCGCGGCAACCCGGGGGACGAGTGACTCCCTGAACGGACTGAGTCTCGCGGGCACGACGAGGCGCGTCGTTCCGGGGAGACTCAGACACCAGGGTGGCGCGTCAGTCCGGGAACGCGTGCGCATCGCCGGCGAGACGCCGGCGCTACAACGGCGCACACCTTCCTTGAATCACACTGCCGATCAGCCCAGGACGTAGTACACCGGTGAGGGTGTGGCGGTGATGGCCGTACCGGTCGGGGGCGCGATCTCGGCGCCGTCGCGGGTGACGGCTCGCCGGGCGGAGCCGGGAAGATCAGCGGCTTTGGCCTCGTCAAGGCTCCATGCGACGACCACGAGCCTCGCCGCCCCGTTCGAAGCGATAGAGCCAGGTGTCATCGCCCGTAGGAAGAGCGGAGGTAAACGTCGCCCCATCGAGCATGGTGATGAGGGTCTTCAACGCGTACCACGACGGGCGGCGACGCAGGGTTCCGTCGGGCTCGGGGGCGATGAGGCCATAACCGCGAGCGATCATCCGCCACCAGTAGACCCGCTCGACGGCGCCGCTCGCCAGGGTCTGGAGGTAGTAGCGCACGAGGTAGTCGGCCTGGGCCCCTTCGCTGACGGCGACGGTCTTGCCCGCGGGCGAGTGCGGCCCCTCGGCCAACGGCCAGTTGACCTCGGTGATCCAACTGCGGCTCGTCGAGTTGCGACCGGTATCGGCGATGGCCTTGAGCAGCAGCACCTTCTCGATGGTGCAGAAGCAGAGTTGGCAGTTTTCGGGCGCACCGCGTCGGTCGACATAGAGCAGGCTCGCCAGGATGTCGAAGTCGAGGCCCTCGGCGCGGTGGTTGACGACGGCGGAGGTGATCTGAAACTCGAAGTCGATGACCGCCGGGCCGAGCAGCTCGACGCCGTCGATCCGGCGAAGGACCTCCGCCGCGACCTGGTAGAGCCGGACGTATTCGTTCCGGGTCCAGATCCCCCACTTGCTGCGGTTGACGGCCTGGCCGATCTGGAAGCGGGTTCCGTAGGGGGCGAATCGCTCGCCGAGTTCCTCGACCGCGGCGCGCCAGCGCGGCGAGATCGGTGACCAGGTCACGGATCTGCGGCAGAGCGAAGACGAGATCGCAGCCCCGGCTGTGGAGCGCTGCCGCCAGGGCCTCCTCGGCGTCGTGGTCGGTCTCCCACGGGTGGAGACGAACGAGGATCTTCTTCACCCCCACGCTCTCGACGGCGTCGAGGTGCGCTTCGGGGTCGTCCGCCCACGGCCGCAGGCAGAGACCGATGCCGTCGATGAGCACCGGTTTGCGGTGGAGTTCGCGCTTGAGCTCGACGGTAGCGGCGCCAGATCTTGGGCGCGGAGGCTGGCGACAACGGCGAAATCGGCGAGCGTGGTGGGGACTGTCCATCAATCGGATCCCGAACTTGGACCACCGACCGGCGTGCTGGTGGGGTTGATCCGAGAGGTGATCCCAGACCGCGAGGTCACGCTTGCCGGCGTTCTCGGGGGCCGGCGGGAGGTGGTCGTGGTGGCCGCCGCGATGGGCGTGCTCGACGGCGCAGCTTGTTGTCGCCGCATCCACTTCTTGAAAAGGTGCTTGTTGATGTAGGCATCGACGCTGAAGCCGTAGAACCACCACTTCGGCGACCAGCGTGACGGCACCTCTCCCCAGTAGCCCCGAGAAACGCGGCCCGGTGTTCGGGCTCGATCACCGGCTGACGGCAGATGTCGCGGGTCCGGCGGTAAACCCCAGGCCGTTCGGTGGATCCGGGCGCGGTTGAAGTCGACCACGGAAAGCTCGGGCTCAGGACCGTCGCTGATGGCGAGGACGTTGCCCATGGAGAGATCGCGGTAGATGATTCCGGCGTCGTGAAGACCGCGCGCGTGGCGTCCGAGTTGCTCGAGAAAGGCAAGCGGCTCGACGTCGGGGAACGGCCCGGGGTCGGGTTCGTGGTTGAGACGGTGAAAAAACTGGCGGACCTCGCACGCGTCATCGAGCCGCCGGGCGATAAAGAACGACGGCCCGTCGAGGCGGTCGGACTCCACCAGTGCGATGGGTTCCGGGGTTTCGATCCCGGCCCGCAACAGCTCCTTGGCAACCCGCCAGCTGCGGGTCGCTTTGCTGCCGCGGAACCGCCGGTCGAGTCTATTTCGCCAACCCTGGTTGCGGAACTGTTTGACCACCACCGGAACGAGGCCATCCGGCGTCGCCATGTCGGCGGTGTAGAGGTAGTTGCGGCCCCAGTGGATGGTGGCCGTTGCGGAGACCGGGTCGATGAGCCGTTGGATCTCGGCGATGACATCGTCGGGGCGGTGGGCGCGGGCGATTTCGCCGTGCAGGCCATTGCCCGCGAATGTCTCAAAAAGCGTCTGTTTCCGGCACGCTCGTCAGGATAGCAGGGGGAAGGCGACGGGAGCACCGATCTCGTTGGATCGTGGGGTCTCATTTTCTCGGGGTTTGTTTCGCCGCGTCGGACGCGGCGAAACGAACCCCGAGAAAATGACATGACGAGCGCCCTGCGCTCGTCGGTGGGAGAAGGGGGAGTCAGCCCAGCATTCGGTTGAGTTCGTCCGGGCGGCTCGATCGGGCGAAGGCCTCTTCGGCGAGATGGCACCGTTTCGGACAAGATCGGTGAGGGCCTGCTCCATGGTCTGCATGCCATGGCTGCGGCCCGCCATGATCTCGTTGTAGAGCCGGTCGATATTGCCGCGGCGGATGTGATTGCGCACCGCGTAGTTGGCGAGCAGCAACTCCACCGCCGGTACCCGTCCCCCGACCCACGGCGGTCGGAATGAGCTGTTGGCGAGACGATCGCCCGCAGCGAGAGGGCGAGCTGGTGGCGGATCTGCTCCTGCTGCGACCGCCGGGAAGACGTCGATGATCCGGTGGATGGCCTGGGCGCTGTCGGCGGTGTGCAGCGTCGAGAGGACCAGATGACCGGTCTCGGCCGCGGTGAGGACGGTGGAGATGGTCTCGAGATCGCGCATCTCCCCGACCAGGATCACATCCGGGTCCCGCCGGAGGGCCGCCCGCAGCGCCATGGCGAACTCGGGGGCGTCGCTGCCCACCTCGACCTGTTCGAAGACCGACCGCTCGTTGCGGTGCTCGTACTCGACCGGATCCTCGATGGTGATGATGTGGCGGAAGTCGGTCAGGTTGAGTCGATCGAGGATGGCGGCCAGGGTCGTCGACTTGCCGGATCCCGTCGGGCCGCAGACGAGAACGAGACCGTTGGCGTTGGTCGCCAGATCGCCCAGCACGGCTGGAAGGTTGAGTTCTTCGAGGGAAGGAATGCGCCGCGGCAGGGCGCGGATCGCCGCCGCCAAGCCGGCCGCCCTGGCGTTGAAGATTGACCCGCAGGCGCCAGGATTGCCGCTCGCTCGAGCCCGACGAGGTGCAGCGAGAAATCGGTCGATCCCCGCTCGGCGAGCAGCCGCTGGGCGCGGCGGCTGAGGTGCGGTGTGAAGTGTCCGCGGATCGCCTCGTCGGTCGACCTCGGCGAGGGGCAGGGTCTCGAGCCGACCGTCGATCCGGACGACCGGCGGCGAGTCCGGCACGAGCAGGAGATCCGAGGCCTGGCGGCGCACCATCTCACCGAGGATCGCGTCGAGGGGCTCGTCGCCGCGGACCTCGCGCAGATCCGGGCCGTCCCAGACCGCCGCTTCGTCCGCCTCGGCGTCTTCGGCTCTCTCGACGCGGTTCATCTCTTGGATGATCCGTTCGAGTTCGGGATCGGGGATGAGTTCGCCCATCGCGTTGATATGTACGACGGGGCGGGCGATGCCGTTGAGTTTCCAATTCTCGGCGCATCTTTCGCCGCGTCGGACGCGCCGAAATCTGCACCACGAATTGGACATGACGAGCGTTGCACGCTCGTCAGCTCAGGACGGTGCGCACGAGACCCTCGGCGATCGCCATACCTTTGGGCGTGGGTTGGATTCGGGGACCGTCGACGAGGCAGGTGGCCGGAGTCGGCGAGACGTTCGATGGCGGGCCCGTCGAACTGGGCAACTTCGGCGCCGAAGCGTTTCTGCAGCGCGTCGCGGTCGACGCCTTCGGCGGTTCTCAGACCCAGCATCACCGCTTCGAAGAAGAGTTCGTCGTCGCTGAGGTCTTCCTGTCCCTCGATCGGGGAGCGGTCGTCCTCGATGGCGGCGGTCCACAGCCTCACCTTGCGCTGATTCCACCACCGCCGGCGACCGACGAAGCTGTGGGACGACGGACCGAGCCCGAGGTACGGGGTGTGGTCCCAGTACTTCCGGTTGTGTCTCGACCGGTGGTCGACACCGGCGGCGAAATTGGAGACCTCGTAGCCCTGCCAACCGGCGGCGCCGAGGATCTCGTGGGTCAGCAGATAGAGCTCGGCCTGGCCGTCCTCGTCGAGTTCCCGAAGCTCGCCGCGGTCGTGCCGGCGGCCGAAGACGGTGCCGTCGTGGATGGTGAGTTGGTAGCACGAAAGGTGGTGGACGCCGAGCGAAAGGACGACTCTCGAGCTGACGACGCCAGTCTTCGGCGGTCTGGCCCGGAAGACCGAAGATGAGGTCGACCGAGACCGTGGCGAAACCGGCGTCGAGCAGCGTTTCGGCGGCTCGGCGGGCGTCGGCGGCGCGGTGCCCGCGGCCGAGAAAACCGAGGACCTCGTCCGAGAAGCTCTGAACGCCGAGGCTCGCAAAACTGAAACCGAGCTCGCGCCAGGCGGCAGCTTTGGCGGGGCCGACGTCATCCGGATTGATCTCGAGGTGGCGGATTGCGTCGGGAGTGAGATTGAGTGATTTTTCGATGGTCGCGAGGATACGACCAAGCTGCCCGGGACTCAGACTCGATGGCGTCCCGCCGCCGAAGTAGACCGTGTCGAAACGGAGATCGAGGTCAGCGGAGAGGATGATCTCTCGATCAAGGGCGTCGAGATAGGCCGCGCGGCGGTCTTCACCCGCGATGGTGACCGCGAAGTCGCAGTAGGGACAGACCGACGAGCAGAAGGGGACGTGGATGTAGAGGCCGGCGTTGCTCACGCGTTGGATTATCACAGAGTCGCCCCGTTTCCGCGTCCGTTTTCGTCTGCGGCTCCCCACCGTGTCGCCAAGCGCACCGCCACGCCGCGAGGCGGCGCCTACCCATGGAAAGAACAGGGATCGATCCGGCAAATATCGGTGGCCAGGCAGATCGATGTTCGGATGCGGAGCTGACTGATAGGAAACCACATGCCAAGAGTAGTGAGATTCCATTTCTTACAGACCCGTGGCGCGCGCATTTGAAACACAAAGGACACAAGGGGCCACAAAGGTTCCACGAAGCATTGCAAATTGACCCGGGCTCCAACCCATCTTGAAGGGTCGGGCGACCCTGCGATGAGTCGGGAAAGACTTTGTGGTTTCTTTGTGGATCTTGGTGACCTTCGTGTTTCAAAACACGGGTGCCGATTGCTCGAAGTCACCCCGTCAGGAGCGCGCTCAATCTGATCGATGAGGATGCAGGTCAATCACTCAATAGAGAGTATTCGCAGGAAACAAGCAGGTTTGTTCTTTGGGAGCGAACGAGTTCGCGAGTGAGTCGAAGAATCCCCCGATCGAAGGAACTGCGCCAGTCAAACCCCGAGCGGGATGGGAGAACGAGCGGCATTCATCCTACCCTCGGGGGATGCTGCCGACGTCGTCATTCAGGCTAGTCGGAACAGCTCGACTCGCTCCGCTCGCTCCCAATGACAAACCCTCATCGGCTCCTTGCGGGCGGGACGCCCGCACCACAATGGCCAAGGTCGGATTGAAGAAAGAACGCGGGCAAATTGTGGTGCGCGCGTCTCGCGCGCAGGTCGATCTTCGAGAGTCGCCAGACCGGTGTCATGTCATGAGTAGGCGCCGCCTCGCGGCGTGGAGGTGCTCAGAATGACAGATTTATTGAAAGGCCTGACGCCGCTCGCTCAGGGTGACAGGCGGCTGCTGCCGCCTGTCACTTCTCCCGATCGGTCTTCAGAACCGCGACGAAGGCGGACTGCGGGATCTCGACGCTGCCGACCATCTTCATCCGCTTCTTGCCCTTCTTCTGCTTCTCGAGCAGCTTCCGCTTTCTCGAGATGTCGCCGCCGTAGCACTTGGCGGTGACGTCCTTGCGGTAGGCGTTGATGGTCTTTCTCGCGACGATCTCGCCGCCGATGGCGCCCTGGATGGCGATCTTGAACTGCTGCCGCGGAATGGTGTCCTCGAGGCGTTCGCAGTAGTGCAGGGCGCGCATGCGGGCGCGATCGCGGTGGACGAGCTGGGACAGGGCGTCAACCGGCTCGGCGTTGACCAGGATGTCGACCTTGACCAGATCGGTGTCGCGGTAGTCGAGCATCTCGTAGTCGAAGGAGCCGTAGCCCTGGGTGGTGGACTTGAGCCGGTCGTAGAAGTCGAAGACGACTTCGGCGAGGGGCATCTCGGAGGTCAGCTCGACCCGGCCCACGGCGAGGTAGGTGAAGGTGGTCTGCTCACCGCGGCGTTCGCGGCAGAGCTCCATCACCGCCCCGACATAGCGTTCGGGCATCATCACCGCGGCCTTGATGAAGGGCTCCTCGGTGCGTTCGATCTCGGCCGGGTTGGGGAAGTAGCTCGGGTTGTCGACCCACGAGACATTCCCGTCGGTGGTGGTCACCCGGTAGCGCACCGATGGCGCCGATAGGATGAGCGACAGATCGTACTCACGGCGCAGCCTCTCCTGGACCACTTCGAGATGGAGCAGACCGAGGAAACCGCAACGGAATCCGAAACCGAGCGCTGCGGAGGAGTCCTTCTCATAGGTCAGGGCGGCGTCGTTGAGCTTGAGCTTCTCGAGCGCTTTGACGAGCTCGGGATACTCCTCGGTGGACATGGGGTAGACCGAGGAGAAGACCACCGGTTTGGCCTCTTTGTAGCCGGGCAGCGGTTTCTCGGCCGAGTTGTCGGCATCGGTGATGGTGTCGCCGACGTTGATGTCGGAGACCGATTTGATCCCCGCGATGACGTAGCCCACCGAGCCCGCCTCGAGCTGGTCCACCTTGACCTTCTTGAGCTGGAGCAGGCCGACCTCTTCGAGGTCGTGCTCGATACCGGTGTGCATGAGCACCAACCTCTGGCCCGGGCCCAGGGTGCCCTGCATGACGCGGACCAGCAGGACCGCGCCGCGGTAGGGATCGTACTGGGCGTCGAAGATGAGCGCCTGGAGCGGCGCCGCCGGGTCGCCCGTCGGCGGCGGCAGCCGGGTCACGATGGCCTCGAGGACGTCTTCGATCCCGATGCCCTTCTTGGCCGAGCACAGGATCGCGTGTTCGGCGTCGAGACCGAGGTCTTCTTCGATCTCCTCCTTGACCCGTTCGACATCGGCCGCGGGAAGATCGATCTTGTTGATCACCGGCACGATCTCGAGGTTGTGCTCGATGGCGAGGTACATGTTGGCCACGGTCTGGGCCTCGACACCCTGGGAGGCGTCCACGAGCAGGAGCGCGCCTTCGCACGACATGAGCGAACGCCGGACCTCGTGCGAGAAGTCGACGTGCCCGGGGGTGTCGATGAGATTGAGCTGGTAGGTCTTTCCGTCCTTGGCGGTGTAGCTCAAGGTCACGGTGTTGGACTTGATGGTGATGCCGCGTTCGCGCTCGATGTCCATGGAGTCGAGGATCTGATCGCGAAAGTCTCGGGCTTCAACCCCACCGCAGAACTGGATGAGGCGATCGGCAAGGGTCGACTTGCCGTGATCGATGTGGGCGATGATGCAAAAGCTACGTACGTTGTCCATGGTTCCTTCTCGTCCGCCGGCGGCACCGGTAGGCATTATCGCCTATCAACCGCTATTGACGCCACGCGATTCCGAAAGCAGGGTCCGAGCCCGTGTCTGGAGATCGGCGTGACCGGTGTTCTCCGGGTCGATCTCCTCGGCGGCGCGAGCCAAGCGCAGCGCCTCGGCGAACTCGAGTTCGGGGTCCGAGCCAAGCCGCTCGAGGACCTCCGCCTTGAGGATGTGCGCCCGGGACGCGAGCAATAGCGGCAACGCACGCTTTGGGCGTGCCGTGCCGGCCGACGCGGCGGCCTCGATCGCATTGTCGCAGAGCGTCCCCGCGAGCGGGTCATCCGCGGCACGAATTTCGATGAACCGCAACAGCCGTTCCGCCTCGGCTTCGTAGAGCCAGGCATCGCTCCGCGCGACTTGGAGCGCGCGTGCGTAGGCCTCGCCGGCGGATGAGAGATCGACTTCGGCGCCGCCGAGGTCGCCACCAGCCACCCGCAGCTTCGATCTCGCCATCAGAATGTCACCCTCGAGCTGGAGCGCCTCATAGAGCCACGGCACCCGGGCCGACGACTCTCGGGCGCGAGCGAGGGCTTCGTCAAATCGACCGGCAACGAAGAGCGCGAGAGCATCATGGAAGTCGTCGCGGTCAGCGGTCTGCGGATCACGGTTCTGAAGGTGGCGCACGGCGCCGGCGGCTCGGGAGGCGTTCTCTTCCGACACGGCGCCCTCGCCTCTTCGGGCGGCGAGAATCTGCATGGCCTGCGCGATCCCCAGCGCCGACTCCACTTTGGCGCGATCGTAGCCGCCGTCGACGGCCGCCTGGAGCCAGATCTCGGCTTCGGCGAATTCGCGCAGCATGAGATGACCGAAGCCGAGGGCGTAGTGAGCGGAACCACGGGCCAGCGGACCGGTCGCGAGCAGGCTCGTCTCGACCTCCGCCAATCTCTGCCGCGCCGCTGATTCCGCAGCAGTTGTGTCGTGCAGAGGCATCATGCGGGCGCGCCGCAACAGGCGGTCGATCTGATCGACCTCGTTCTGGTGCTGGGCGTCAAGAGCCTGGCGTTGACTGTCGCGGTAGCGAAGCCACAGGGCCGAACTCGCCGCGGCTCCGACGACCAGCAGCACCGCCGCCAGGGACGCAGCGGCGAGTTGCCGGGTCCGCACCCACGTCTTCAGCTGGTAGAAGGGGCCTGCTCTCCGGGTCCGGATGGGCTTGCCCTCGAGCCAGCGACGGAGATCATCGGCAAACGCCCGCGCGCTGGGATAGCGCCGCGACGGGTCCTTGTCCATCGCTACCGCGACGATGGTCTCGAGATCTGCCGACATTCCGGGGACCACCAGCCCGAGCCGGAGGGGCGCCTCGCCGAGCACCTTCTGCCTGGTTTCGGCACGGGTCGCTCCGAAGAACGGCGCCTGCTCGGCGAGCACCGCATAGAGGGTGGCTCCGAGACCATAGACATCGACCCGGTGGTCGAGCGGGCGGCCGTCGCTGCGGATCCGCTCCGGCGCCATGTAGGCGGCAGTCCCGGTGGGCACGGTCGGCGGCGAGTCGTCGTCGGGGTCCGCCGACTCGTGGGCGATGCCGAAGTCGAGAACGTAGGCGTGGAGCCGACCGTTGGTCCGCCGCTCCACCATGATGTTGCCGGGTTTGAGGTCACGGTGGATGACGCCGCGGGCGTGGGCCGCCTGCACCGCCCGCGCCACCTGCTCGATGACCTCGAGCTTCTCCTCGAGATCGAGCTCGGTGGCGGCATTGCGCAGGGTCTCCCCTTCGATGAACTGCATGGCGAGGAAACCCCGGCCGTCGACCTCGCCGACATCGAAGACCCGACAGACGTGTTCGTGGTCGATGCTTGCCTGGGCCCGCGCCTCGCGCTGGAACCGGGCGACCTCGGCTGGATCGCGCGACCGGAGGAACTTGACGGCCACCGTGCGCTGGAGCTGGCGGTCGATGGCGCGGTAGACCACTCCCATCCCGCCCTCGCCGATGAAATCGATGACCGCGTAGCGGTCCCAGTCGGGCGCGGGGTCGCCGAAGGGGATCGGATCGACCGGACCCCAATTGGGATCGGTGTCGTCGTCCTGTGAATGGCGCTCCATGGTGGGGCCAGCTTAGCCGATTCCGGACAAAAGAGTCAGCAGAATCCGGACTGATCGTGTGCGTGCACCCAGGATCGTCTGACAGGACGATGGTTGTCTGTTGTCAGACAGGCATCCTGGCTGTTCTTCAGCGACTCTCCGGTCGGCGTCAATGTCGATCTTCGCCTCATGATTCCATGAGCAGGCAGGATGCCAGCTCCACAACCGTGCTTCGTTCTTTGTGGTGTCGGCGTTCCCGGTTGCGCTGGTGGTGAACCGATGCGGGTCGGTTCCATCGCCGGCGGGACGCCGGCGCTACAAGAGCGCATCGTTTTTTGTTTGGAACCGCTTCACAACGGCGACGGGCTCTTACCGGATCCCCACCGCGCTTCGGACGTCGTCCATGAGGGGGGCGACGGTCTCTCTCGCGCGCGCTGCACCGGCGAGGAGGATGCGCTCGACCTCGGCCGGGTCGGCCATGAGTTCGTCATAGCGGGCCCGCGCATCGCTGAAGGTGGCGAGAAAATACTCGAAGAGTTTCTTCTTCATCTCGCCGTAGCCGACGCCGCCGTTGTCGAACGCGGCTTCCACCCACGGCCGCTCCTCCGCGGGAGCGAAGATCTTGAGCAGGTGGTAGAGCGCGCCGTCCTTGGGCTTCGGATCTTCGACCGGGGTCGAATCGGTCACCAACGACATGATCCGTTTGCGGATCGGCTTCTCGGGGCCGAAGATGTCGATGGTGTTGCCGTAAGACTTGGACATCTTCTGACCGTCGAGGCCGGGGACCACCGCGACGTCGTCCTGGATCAGGGGCTCCGGAAGGGTGAAGACTTCGCGACCGTAGACGGCGTGGAACGAAGCGGCGATGTCGCGAGTCACCTCGAGGTGCTGTTTCTGGTCTTTACCGACCGGGACGAGATCGCTGCGGACGATGAGGATGTCCGCCGCCATGAGCACCGGATAGGCGAAAAGACCGTGGCTCGGCACCACGCCCTGGGCGACCTTGTCTTTGAACGAGTGACAGCGCTGGAGCAGCCCCATGGAGGTCACGGTCGAGAGGTACCAGTTGAGTTCGGGGATCTCGGGCAGATCGGACTGCCGGTAGATGACGCTTCGCGCCGGGTCGAGACCGAGGGCCAGATAACCGGCGGCGAGTTCGTGAACCAGCGACCGCATCCGGTCGGCGTCCTGGACGGTCGTGAGCGCGTGCATATCGGCGAGGAAGTAATAGCACTCGTGCTGATCCTGCAACGCCACGAATTGCCGAATGGCGCCGAAGTAGTTTCCGATGTGGAGAGTTCCCGATGGTTGAACGCCGGACAGAACGCGCATGAGTGCTCCTTCGCGGGCGGATGATAGCACCGACGGGTCGTGAGCCGTGAGTTGCGAGTCGTGGACTCGGCGAGCGTGCAACGCCCGACGCGATCGGAATGTGATCCTGCCGAATGCACTGTCCGCCTGCAGGAAGTTAACGAGTTCTTCCGGAAAGCGGACCGCAACCTAGGACTTACGACTCACGATTAACGGCAAAACAAAACGGCCGGCGCTGAGCGCCGGCCGTTTTGTTCGTGGTGCGAGACTGCTAGCCGTCGTCGCCGATGGCTTCGACCGGGCATGACTCCATCGCTTCTTCGCAACCGGCCTCTTCTTCTTCGCCTTCCGGCTGTTTGACCACAAACGAGTAACCTTCGTCCTCGTTCGCTTCGAAGTTATTCGGGGCGGTCGTGCGGCACACGTCGCAGTCGATGCAACTCGAGTCGACGTAGTACTTACCGGGCGCCTGGTCCGGGAGTTTGTCATCAGGATCGGCCATGTTCAATCTCCTTCCGGCGGGTTTTTCCCGCAACGTTTCGCATGCTACCACAGGCCCGAAGCCTGTCAATCTCAACGACTGGGCGGGATCTCGACCGGACGTCGTTTCAGCAGGGCGCCCTTGCCGGCTCCCACGGGTTCGGTGCCACCCCACATGCAGTCGACATCGTAGGGGTAGGCAAAGGACGGCAGAATTGTCGTCGGATCGTTGGTGTTGTTGTTGACCATGGATCCGTAGCTCGTCATCATCGGAATGGGATCCCCTCCCACGGATGACCACGCCTCGATGGCGACCTGAACCGTTGCCCCCGAGACCTCGTCAAGCCCCCAGTCGTCACGGAACGGCCGGAAGAACTGAACCTGTGCTCCCGGGGGAACCGGGACGACGGTCATGATCTCGTTTTCTTCGTCGTCGAGATAGGGCTCGCCGTTGGGCTGGAAGGGCTGGAATCGCACCGTCAGGCTGGTCAGGGGGTCGGACGCGTTGACCATGCCGACGTTGTACCTCAGTCTGCCGTTCTCCTCGCCGCCGGTGAGTTCCTCGAAACTGAAATCGAAGGTCTCGTCCACCGCGCCGCCGTCGGCGAGGTTGTACCAGGGCACACCCGGCATGGTCTGACCGTACTGTCCGCCCTTCTCGAGGAACTCATCCTCGTTGTCCGGATCCGGCACCCAGATCGTGGCCTGGTTGTAGATCCTCGCATTGGCGATGGCGAGCGCGGCCACATTCGTCCCGTCGGGTTCCAGGGTGTCGGCCTCGTAGACGGTGATGACCAGCGCCCCGTTGCCGTTCGAACCGAGTCGTTCGACCCAGTATTCACCGACGATGTTGCGAATCACGACGGTTCCGTTGGGCGGGATGTCGGCGAGCTCTTCGTTGATGAGGCCGAACTCGTCGCTCCTCACGACCCCCGAGCCAGGTATCGCGGTCAGAAGAGACCGGCCCGTTGTTGACGAGCCCCGAGGGGAGATAGGCGATGGCCACGTCGATCGCGACATCATCCACGTTGGTGATGTAGAGGTCGGTCCTCCATTGCGAACCCACCGCGCCCGGGCTGAACGACGGCAACCGGAATATAGATCAGTTCGGCGGCGCCGAAACCAGCAAGGACCGGACCGGCTGCCAGAAATAGCCAGCAACACCGCTCCAATCACGATACGTCGATCCATCAAAGTCCTCCTTGCCGGCTTTCCGTGCAACCGGTCACTCGCTCATCTTGCCAGCATCATCGCCCACGGGCAAGACGATCCGGGCAGTAAATCCATGGGGTTCCATATTTTCGAGCTCGACCCGACCGCCGTGGGCCTCGGCAAACCGCTCGGCGATGGCGAGCCCGAGACCCGACCCGCCTCGCCGTTTCGTGAAAAACGCCTCGCGCACCCGAGCGAGATCCTCGCTCGCGATCCCGTCGCCGCGATCGGTGACCGCGATGGCGACTTCGGCCTCGATCTCGACGGCCGACAGCTCGACCACGCGGCGGTCCGCCTTGAGTTCGGCGACGGCCTGGATCGCGTTGAGCACCAGATTCAAGATCACCTGTCTCAGCCGGCTCTCGTCGGCGATCACGGTCACATCCGGGATCTCCGGGTTGACTCTGAGGTGCACACCCATGCTCGTCGCCTCGGCATGGAGAAACCCGCAGACGTCGCTCAGGAGAACGGGAACGCTGATGGATTCCAGCTCGGGATCGGCGGGCCGCGCATAGGTCAGAAAATCGCTCACGAGCTTGGCCAATCGACCGACCTCGCGCCGGGTCGTGACCAACGAGGTCCGGGCGTCGGACTGCCTGGTCGCCGAGGTCTTCGTCGAGCAGCTCGAGGTTGAGATTGATGGAGTTCAGCGGGTTTCTGATCTCGTGTGCGAGATTGGCCGCCAGCGTTCCCAGCGCAGCGAGTTCTTCTGCGTCGTGCTGCTTGGCCTCGAGCTTGCGCGTCCGCTGCACCAGGAGCCAGACCAGGACAAAGGCGACGACCAGGGTGGCCAGGGTGAGCACCGCCGCGGCAACGGTCTGGGTCATGAGCTCGCGCTGGAGCCGTCCCAACCCGCTGGTTGACCCGGGCCCGGCTCACGTTGAGGACCACCTCACCGACATCATCGCCGAGCGGGACCATGATGCGATAAGGGGTTTCGGTTTCGGTGGTCTCCTCATCGGGGAGTTCACCGCCGATCTCGAGGTCATCGCGGAGCTCGTCCGGAAGATCCTCCATCGAGTTGAAGTCGGATCGCCAGACGATCTTGCCTTCTCGATCGGTGACGACGATGGATTCGTAGACCCGCCGCCGCGGGATGCCCTCGAAACTGCGGAAGATGTGCTCGCGCCGCTGTTCCAGCACCTGGAGATCCTGGATGCCTCCGCCCTCGAGCTCGTCGGCGATCCGCCGCGCGTCCTCGCGTCCGCCGACCAGCATGTCGTCGATGTAGCGTCGGGAGAGCGATCGCGAGATGAGGTGGCCGAAGAGAAAGATGATCCCGATGACGAGCACGAGAAAGACCGCGGTCGCGGTCGCGTAGTGCCGCTGCAGCGACCCTCTTGTGCCGAAGATGCCTTCGAATCGCGCCATCCTGACGTCCACAACTCCCTATCGACGGATCAAGCCAGCCAAATCCATCGAATCGAACGATCCTTCAAGACCGTCATGCAGGCGGTGTGCCAGTTCGCCGGTCGGGTCGACCCGGACGTCAGACGCCGCACGCGGTCCGCAGATCACCCGCCCGATGAGTGGATTCCCAGATGAAATCGGGGTCGTTGCGGCCGAAGTGCCCGAACGCCGCCGTCTTCTTGTAGATCGGCCGCAGCAGATCGAGGTCCCTGATGATGCCCCGCGGGGTCAAATCGAAGACCTCGCGGACCGCCGCAGTGATGCGCTCGACCGGGACCGTCTCCGTGCCGAAGGCATCGACCATGACCGACACCGGATCGACGACGCCGATGGCGTAGGCCAGCTGAACCTCGACTCTGTCGGCGAGACCCGCGGCGACGATGTTCTTGGCCACGTGGCGGGCCATGTAGGACGCCGAGCGGTCGACCTTGGACGGGTCCTTGCCCGAGAAGGCGCCGCCACCGTGCGCTGCCGACGCCACCGTAGGTGTCGACGATGATCTTGCGCCCGGTCAGCCCGCAGTCGGCCTGCGGACCACCCGATGACGAATCGCCCGGTGGGGTTGATGAAAATCTTGGTCCGTTCGTCGAACATTTCCACCGGAAGGGTCGGCCGGATGACGCGCTCGGTGATCTGAGCCCGAAGGTCATCGATCGAGATTTCCTCGGCGTGCTGCGTCGAGACCACCACCGCATCGATGCGAACGGGCTTGAGGCCGTCATACTCCACCGACACCTGGCTCTTGCCGTCGGGACGGAGCCAGTCGAGTTCGCCCGACCGCCGGGCTGATGCTCAGCGTCTGGGTCAGTCGGTGCGCGAGCAGGATCGGCATCGGCATGAGAGCTTCGGTCTCGTTGGTGGCGAAGCCGAACATGAGCCCCTGATCGCCGGCGCCACCGGTGTCGACGCCCATGGCGATGTCGCCGGCCTGGGGGTCGATGGAAGAGATCACCGCGCAGGTCTCGCAGTCGAAACCGTACTTGGCGCGGGTGTAGCCGATCTCGCGGATGGTGTCCCGGACGAGTTTCGGAAATTCGACGTAGACATCGGTGGTGATCTCACCCGCGATGAAGGCAAGACCCGTGGTGACCAGGGTTTCGCAGGCGACCCGACCGGTGGGATCGTCGGCGAGGACCGCATCGAGAATCGCATCCGAAATCTGATCGGCGATCTTGTCGGGGTGACCTTCGGTCACCGATTCCGATGAAAACACGTATTTCCCGTTGGGTGCCATGGGTTCTCCTATTCGCGCTTGCCTTCTCGCCTTTGAAGAGCAGAATTCGGCGAAAAGCGAGGGCTCACCGTAGCAGCCCGGCGCTATCCGGTCAATGCGAACGGATCGCGATTTGAAGCGCTTGACGACGTCGTATCTGCCGCTCATGATCGACCGATGACCACTCGACGACCCCGTACCGGCAATCCCCTCTGGCCGCTCGGGAAGATCCGGGATCTCGAGGAACGGCTCGAGGCCTTCAAATCGACCTGCCGCGTGACGACCCTGACCGAGGTCCAGAGTTCAAAACGCTCGCCATTCCACCTCCTCGTCTCGTGCATCATCTCGCTGCGGACAAAGGACGAGGTGACACACGACGCCAGCCGAAGGCTCTACAAAGTCGCGAACACGCCCGCCGAACTCGCGAGCCTCGATGAGGAAATCATCGCCGGCGCCATCTACCCCGCCGGCTTCTACAACACCAAGGCCGGTCAGCTCCGCAAGATCGGGGCCATCCTCGTCGGCGACCACGGTGGCGAGGTCCCGCCGGACGAGGCGGCGTTGCTCGAGTTGCCCGGGGTCGGACGCAAGACCGCCAACCTCGTGCTCGGACTCGGTTTCGGGATCCCGGCGATCTGCGTCGACACCCATGTCCACCGGATCTCCAACCGGCTCGGTCTCGTCGAAACCAAGAACCCCGACGCCACCGAGAAGGCGCTTCAGCCCGTCCTGCCGGAGGATCTCTGGATCGAGATCAACGATCTCCTGGTCACCTTCGGTCAGAACCGGTGCCATCCGACCTCGCCCAAATGCACCGGTTGTCCCCTCGACGACCTCTGCCCGAAGATCGGCGTCACCAGGCATCGGTAAGGCATCGCAGACATCGCACCATCGCAGGGTTGAATCGCAAAGGCCGCCAAGAGCATCCATCGCAAAGATGCGCAAAGACATCGCATGATTGACTCATCGCACCATCGCAATTCAACGCAGAGACGCAGAGGCATCGCAGTCCGCGTACACTGATGGCGTGACTGAAGAAAAGCCACGCCCATCCGCCTCGCGCTGGTCGCTCCATGTGGCGACCATCCGCGGCATCCCGATCAGCATCCACGCGAGCTTCCTGTTGCTGATGGTCTTTCTCGGATGGAACACCTACGTCTCATCGGGGCTCAGGGCCGCCCTTGTGCAGCAGGTCCTGGTGATCGGGGTCTTTGTCTGCGTCGCCCTGCACGAGCTGGGTCATGCCGCCGCAGCGATCCGCAACGGTGTGCCCATGAGCGGCATCACGCTCTATCCCTTCGGTGGAGTTGCGCGAATGGCCCGCCGTCCGCCCCAGGGCATGATCGAGGTCGTCATCGCCTCCGCCGGCCCCGCGGTCAACCTGACCATCGCCGGTGCCCTCTTTGTCGTGAGTGCCGGACGCGTTCTTGCGCCGGGGGATGTCTTTGGGATGAGGATGCTCTCGTTGTTGTTCTGGGCGAACCTCATCCTCGCCGGATTCAATCTCCTGCCGGCCTTCCCGCTCGATGGTGGGAGGATTCTCCGCGGTCTCCTGACGACGAGGCTCGGTTGGGCCCGGGCGACCGTATGGGCCGCGTCCATCGGTCAGATCGCCGCCGTGCTTCTGATCCTGGTCGGGTTCGTGCAGGATTTCTGGCTCGTCCTGGCCGGGTTGCTCGTGCTGCCTGCAGCCAACGCCGAACTTCGTTACGCCCTGGCCGTGAAGCAGTTCGCCAACCGACTGGTGGGTGAGGTGGCGCGATCCGAGCTCACGGCCGTCGATGCGGCGATGACCATCTCCGAAGCGGCGGATCTCTCGGTGGCGAAACCCATCGCGGATTTCCTGGTCATGGACCGACACCGGCCGGTGGCCTATCTCTCGGCGCCGCGACTCTGGGCGAAGGTTCGGTCCGACGAGCCGGGGACCCAGCCGGTCATCGCCATCGCCGAGCCTCTGGCGGGCTCGATCCCGAGCGAGACTCCGGTCGAAGACGCCATTGCGTACTACCGCGAGGGAGGCCCCGAGGTCGCCGCTGTCATCAACAACCAGGGACGACCCGTCGGCGTCATCTCACGGGGAGAACTCATCCGGGCCGCCCAGCTCGGCCGCCACGCCACTGCCCGCTGATCAAGGGCGATGATGGCTGGCGCGCGCAGTGGATCCGCAGAGACGCCAAGGCCGCGTGGGTGCCGCAGGCACGATCCAAGATTCGTGAGATCCGGTCCCAAGCCCGCGTTTGGGTATCGGGTCTCGCGGGTCTTGGGTCCTCGGCCCTTGGACGAGGGCCACCGACCGGCCGGCTGACGACCATCAGATCGAGTGCATCGACGTCGGCACTGGGCCCGATCTCTGCGTCTCTGCGTTGAATTGCGATGGTGCGATGGAATCTGCGTCTATCTGCTTTATCTGCGGTATTTCTGTGCGATGGTGCGATGGTGCGATGAGTCAATCATGCGATGTCTTTGCGCATCTTTGCGATGGATGCTCTTGGCGGCCTTTGCGATTCAACCCTGCGATGGTGCGATGTCTGCGAAGCCTTGCAGACTCTGAGCCCTGGGACCCTAATTCACCTGCCGCTGCTGGGTGAGCGCGGCGAGACGGGCGCTGACATCGCTATAGGCGGGGTCGATTCTCTGAATATCGGCAAAAAGACCGACCGCCTGGTCGATCTCGCCCGTCATCTCGAAGGAGAATGCGAGCTCGTAGCGAAGAGCGGTGCGGGCATCGGAGGAAAGATCGGGAGCAACCAGAGCTTTCTGGTACCACTCCGCCGCGTCCACGTGCTTCCCGAGCTCGTTGGCGCAGACGCCGATCATCGAGCACGCTTCGACGAAGTAGTCGGGATCGTGGGAGGCGATCTGGAACTCACCGATGGCTTCGTTGAGAAGCCCCATTTCCTTGTATGCGATCCCGAGGTTGAAGTGCGTGTCCGAGTCCTCATCGGAGAGCTGCTCGGCGACGCCTTTCTGAAACTCCTTGAAAACCTCGTCGAGCAGCGCCTCTCCCTTGCCGCGACCGGTGGCTTCTTCAACCATGGCCTCTTCTTCGGCAAGCTCTTCTTCGAGTTCCTTCGCCAGGTCGATGTACTCCTCCACCGGTTCGTCGTCGAAGATGTCCTCGGATGGCGGAGGGGGCTCGACGGCGACAGCTGCCGGAGGTCGGGTAGATTCGCCTGGTGCGATGGGCGGCGCAACCGCCGAAGGAACCTCGGCCGCGGGTGCCGATATCGCCGTCACTCCGAGACCGTCGAGCTTATTCCTTCGGATCGCCAGATCCGCGTCGCCGGGATAGTCGTTCTCGAGGCGATCGAGGATTCCAACGGCATCCTCGAAGAGCTCCTGATCGATGAAGAGGTCGAGCTGGGCGAGTTGGTTGAATGACGGTCCGCCGACATCGGAGCTGATCTCGACGAGCTCCTCCTCGACAATTTCGTCCTCGATCAGCACTTCCTCGACGAGTTCTGCCTCGACGAACTCGGCGGCGGAAGCCGGGGCCGACCCGACGAGTTTCCGAATCTCTTCATCGAGCAGAGCATCGGACCGCGGTGCCGCAGGCGTCGGAGTCTTCCGGCCGGAGCGGAGATCGAGACCGCCAATGGCGCTGGCCACCATGTCATCGACATCGACCCTGCCGAGATCGGCGTCGACGGAGAACGAGTCCCTGACGGCGGGTTCGGCGATCTCGGCAGGCTCCTCGGCGGTGACACCTCCGAAGTCGAATTCCGTGGTCGGGGCCTCGTCCGCCTGGGTTTCGGCGATCTCGTCCCCATCATCGATCTCGACGATGATGATCTCGTCATCATCTTCTTCTTCAGCCGCGGACGCCGTTCCATACCGGGCTTCGAGATCAGCCGCCGCATCGGTCTTGCCCGCGGAGCGAAGCTCTCGAATGACCGGCTGGACCGTGGCGGCCGCCGAGTCGCCGTCACCCACCGCGAGATACATCTTGGCGAGCGCCTCTCGCGCCCCGGGATGATCCGGCAGACGGTCGACCACCTCTTCGAGGTGCCTGATCGCCTTGTCGTTGAGTCCGTACTTGGCAAAGACCGCCGCTTCGTTGATGCGCTCGTCCGGGTCGAAGCTCGATGAACCCGGGTCTACCGGATCGGGCTCTTCAACGGTGATGGCGACCTCATCGCCATCGATGGCGAATGTGATCTCGGAAGGCACACCGTCGTCGAGATCGATGACTTCGATCCCATTGCCGATTTCGGCCACCGCACCATCGAGTTCGGCCAACCTCGCCCGATAGAGCTTGTTGGTCGGGTCGGAGGCGACCAATTCGAGATAGAACCGCTTGGCCTGATCTTCCTGGCCGCTGGTGAAGCACACATCCGCCAACGAAGCCGTCAGGCGAGTGATCATTTCCTGATCACCCGAAGGGCGGAACGCCCGGATGGCCAACCGCAGAATCCGCTCGTCGGTCGGCGCGATCTCGACAAGGTCGCGCAGCATCTTCTGCGCCCTCGAGTAGTCGGCCTTCTCGAGGAGGGCTTCGGCTGCCGGGATCATCATTTCGGCCGCTTCCGCCTCGTCGCCGTCCGACATGAGGAGATGGCCGACCAGACCGCGGATATCGGGGTTGTCGGGCTCGACCTCGAGAATCTCCCTGGCAAGCTCGGTCGCCGGATCGGTCTCGCCCAAGGCCATCATGGTGCGAACCTGCAGGGTGCGAAGTAGAACGCTCTTGGGAGAGACCGCGAGTCCGGCCGTGAGCAACTCCTGGGCGGAGGTCACCCTTCCGGCATCGAGCAATCGATCGCAGACGGGCGCCATGATCTCGCCGTCGGGGAGCTCGTAGTCGAGCAGCCGCCGAAACAGCCGCTCTGCTTCATCGAGCTGGTCCCGTTTGATCAGAGTTGCGCCGAGCGCGCCGTAGGTTTCCATGGCCTGCTCGGTATTGCCCAATTCGAGCAGCATGTCGGCGAACTTGAGCCTCGAGGTGGAATCGTTCGGATCGATATCCGTCAGACGTTGGTGGGCGCGAATCGCGCTCTCCATGTCGCCGTTCTTCGCGTAGTGTTCGGCGAGCATCGTGAACTGACTCTTGGCCTCGACCCTGAGTCCCTGCTCGACATAGAGTTCGCCGAGTCGCTCGAAAATGTCCAATCGTTGCGGCGCGAGCCGGTTGATCTTCTTGAAGATGGCGATGGCTTTCGGCAGAAAACCCTGGTCGGCAAACCGGCTGGCAACCTGCTCGTAGCGCTCGACCGCCTTGTCGATCTCTCCGACCCTGCCGTAGAGGTCGCCGAGACGGTTGACGGTGTTGGTGTCATCGGGACCTGCACTGAGGAGCTTTTCGTACTCTTTAATGGCCTGCTCGAGCTTCCCCTTTTGGACAAGCTTTTCAGCGGCTTTCAGGATCTTGTCCCGTTTGATTGCCATCCGTAATCTCTATCCCTTAACGCAAGTGGTCCGCGACTTTCATGGTAGCACAGGCGATGTGCGAAAGCTCCGACGATGCAAGTGGCTGCGGCCAAAGCGACCGATGCCGCGACGATGCTCGAGGGTTCCGTAACCCATGTTACGTGACCAGTGCCAACGGTCGTCAGAGGCTCCTAATTCCGCCATGATTTCGTCGCGATGAACTTTGGCCAGAATCGACGCCGCAGCGACCGAGAAAAACGAATCATCCGCCCTCTTCAGCGACTGAACAGGAACACCCATATCACCGAGTTGAACGTGGTCCACGACCACCTCGATCTCGGGTTCCAGGAGCGTTCTGACCGCCGCCCTCATGGCGAGGCGCGTCGCCTCGAGGATATTGATCCGGTCGATGAGCTCCTGCCAAACCTCCACCACCACCCAGGTGGTGCAGTGCTCGCGGATGAACTCGGCGGCTTGGAGGCGTCGTTTGGCGCTGAGTCGTTTGGAGTCCTGAATCAGCGGCGAGTCCGGGATGCGATCGAATCTCGCGGCACAGATCACCACCGGTCCGGCGAGCGATCCCCGCCCGACCTCGTCCACGCCCACAACTCCACGGGCGCGATGCAGGATTCCACGATCAAGTTCCCCCAAGATTCTTGGGGGAACTCGTTGCTTCGGGGATGCCATCTCGACCTTGCGTACGCTCGGAGCCCAGCTTATCGGACTTGCGATTTCTCCCGGATGCGCGCTGCCTTACCGCGGAGCCCGCGGATATAGTAGAGCTTGGCGCGGCGGACTCGTCCGCGGCGCGTCACCTCGACCTTGGCGACCGAGGGCGAGTTGATCGGAAAGGTCCGCTCGACACCGATCCCTGACGAGATCTTCCGTACGGTGAAGGTCTCGGACACTCCACCGTGTTTGCGTGCAATCACCAGGCCCTCGAAGATCTGAATGCGCTCTTTTTCGCCTTCTTTGAGCCGCACATGAACTTTGAGGTTATCGCCGGGGCGAAAATCCGGAATGTCGGTCTTGAGATACTGCTGCGTGACTTCTCTGATGAGGTCCACCGTATGCCTCCATGCGGGAACACAAGGGACCGTCTCGGACCCTCGGGGACGCGGAGTATACATCAATTATTCTCACGGGCAAGCGGCGTGCCCGCAGGAAAAGAGGAATTACGACTCGTCGCCCTCGTGGTCGTGTTCTTCAGGGGCCGGGATGCCGACGAAAAAGACCTTTCCTTCGAATGGCACCGCGACCACACGCCCGTGAGCGTCGAGCGCCGCGTTGTCGGGAACCGGCTCCCCCGAAGCAGCGTCGAAGCTCCGGAACCCAAAGGGCACCTCGGCGCCGTCCGGGGCGAACCAGTCCGGAATCACCAGGTCCCACCGCTCCTCGTCCTCCGGCACAATCTTGAACCGCAACTGCTTCAAGGGCACTTCCAGGACCTCAGAGCGCTCCGCGATGGCGGCTTCGGCCTCTTCGATGAGTTCCTCGAGGGCCTGCTCGGTGAAGGCCTGCACGAGGGCGGCATCCTCGGCCCCGTCGACCTCGGCCATCAACAGCAACCGGTACTCTTCGTCTTCAATCTCGTCGCCCGCGGTGTAGTCGACCGCGAATTCGGCGCCGGTTTCCTCCGCTTCGACGTCGAAGGAGGCGCCGTGAATCAGGTCACGGACCACCAGGGCAAGCAGAATCTCGTCAGCGTTTGTTGCAGGGAACTCGATTTCCCAACCGGTATTCCAAGTCGCCATGGCACCCCCTCAATTCTCAATTTTTAATTCTCAATTTTTAATGATCCATCGCACGGTTCCACGGAGCGCCTGCGATGCAATTAAAAATTAAGAATTGAGAATTCATAACTAACGTCACTCGTCGGGCTCTCGTCTCTTTCCAAAGATCGCCGCCACCACGACTCCCAGCAGATAGAGCAGGATCATGGGCACGGCGAAGACGGTCTGGGTGGCGATATCCGGTGTCGGAGTGATCACTGCCGCGATCACGAAGATGCCCAGGACCGCCCAGCGGAAGCCCTTGAGCAGCTGCCGCGCATTGACGACCCCGATGCGCGCGAGAAAGAACATGAGCATCGGCATCTCGAAGACCAGACCGAGACCGAGCAGGATTTTGGACATCATCCCGAAGTAGGCCTGGATGGTGACGACCTGTTTGAAGTCTTCGCCGACGCCGAGGAGAAAATTGACCACCATGGGAAATGCGACGTAGTAGCCGAAGAGACCGCCGGCGAGGAAGAAGATCGTCGTAAAGATGACAAACGGAACCGCGAGCCGTCGTTCGTTCTTGTAGAGGCCGGGTTTGAGGAAGAGCCAGAGCTGAAACAGCAGAAACGGCGACGCGACGAAGATCGCCGACAGCATGGCGACCTTGATATAGAGCATGAACGGCCCGGCGAGATCGGTGAAGGCGAGCTTGTCGTCCGGCGGAAGCACGTCGAGGATCGGCGCCTGCAACCAGTGGAAGATGGCCGGAGACAGGTACCAACAGCCCATGAACGCGATGAAAACCGCGAGGACACTGGCGAAGAGGCGCTTTCTGAGCTCGTCGAGGTGGTCGAGCAGGGTCATGCGCGGGAGCTCTTCCATCCCCTCCTCGAACTCGTCCGGAAGCTCCGGATTGGCGTCGTTCACTTTTCGCTCTGCTCCTCGGTGATCGCCGGTTCGTCGTCCGCGGTGTCGATGGTCTCTTTGACAAAATCGGCGCCCGCGCTCTTGATGTCGCGGATCTCTTTCTCGACCGATCGGATCTCCTCCGCCGCGACCTCGTCCTCGACCGTCCGCTTGAACTCGTTGGACGCGCGGCGGAACTCACCCAGGGCGCGACCGATGGAGCGGCCGAGCTCGGGCATTTTCCGCGGTCCGAACAAAAGCAGACCGACGATGAAGATCATGATGATCTCGGGCATTCCGAGGGGACCGAACAACGCGCACCTCCGAGGGACAGTATAGCTTTGTAACGACGGATCGCCACCGCTCGCCGTCGAAATCCGAGGCTGGGGAACGATTTTGGTCTGCCGCCGGTTTCCTGTATCGTGAATCAAAGAACGCAACCATCTCGTGTTGCATACGTTGAAGGATCATGAGCCAAAACACACGCCGCCCATTCGCCCTGATTTTCGTGGCTTTCACGCTGACCATCGGCGCCGCCACCGGCGCCATCTTCGGCGAACGGTCAATCCCCAAGGATGAGCAGGAGCTTGTCCTGCGGGCGTCGGAGATCGTCACCACCCTGCTCGAGTGGCTGCCCGAGGAGCACGAACCCGAGGACATCGTCTATGACGGCATCGGCGGTATGCTCCAGGTCCTCGACCCGCATTCGAGTTATCTCGACCCGCGATCGTTCCGTCATATGCGGGCGCGGCAGGAGGGTTCGTTCTTCGGCGTGGGGATCATCATCTCCCGCCGCAACGGCAACGTCACCGTGATCTCTCCCATCGCCGGAACTCCGGCGGCGTCGCGGGGGCTGCGCGCGGGTGATGTCATCGCCGGGGTGGCGGGCGAAGAGACCGAAGGCCTCAGTCTCGATGAGGTCGTCGACCTGGTGCGCGGTCCCGAGGGGACCACCGTGGTGCTCACCATCGCCCGTCCGGGCTTCAAGGAACCCTTCGATGTCGAGATCGAACGGACGCGGATCCCACAGACCTCGGTTCGATTCTCCTTCCTCATCGAGCCCGATATCGGCTACATCCGTCTCTCGGAGTTCTCCAATACGAGCACCCGTGAGGTCCAGGACGCCATCACCACCCTCACCGCCGAGGGGATGAAACGACTCATCTTCGATCTCCGAAACAACCCGGGCGGTCCCCTCGACGCCGCTGTCGGCGTCTCCGATCTCTTCCTCGAGCCCGAGATGCTGATCACCTGGACCCGCGGTCGAACTCCCGAGAACAACACGACGTTCACCGCACCCGGCAACCCGGCCGGTTTCGACGGTCCGCTGGTGATCCTGGTCAACCAGGGTTCCGCATCGGCCTCCGAGATCGTCGCCGGCGCCGTTCAGGATCACGATCGCGGGCTGGTGCTGGGTGAGGTGACCTGGGGCAAGGGCCTCGTCCAGACGGTCTTCACCGTTCGCGACACCGGGCTCGCCCTCACCACCGCCCGCTACTACACCCCCTCGGGTCGCTGCATCCAGCGCGATTACGAGTCGTTCATCGACTATGTCACCCACCGCAACGGAACCGACGAGTCGACGACTGAGATCTACGAAACCGAGGCCGGACGGACGGTCACCGGCGGTGGCGGCATCACCCCAGATGTCACCATCGAGAACCGGACCCTGTCGGAGTCCATGGTGCGGCTCTTCAGCGTCTCGGCGTTCTTCCGTTTCGCGGTGGAGATCCTGGCCGATGTTCAGGAAGAGGACTACGCCGTCTTCGCCGAGAGCTTCAAAACCGACGGCGAGATCGCCGATCGCTTCTGGACCTGGGTCGTCGAGGAAGAGATCCTCGAGCCGGAGATCATCGAGAGTCTGCAGGAAGACGAGATCGAGAACGCCGATGTCATGAGAAACATCACGATCGAGGTCTACAACGCCACCATCGGACTCACCCAAGGCTTCCGAACGGCCCTCGAAGGTGACGATCAGATGACCGCCGCCATCGAGCACCTCGACGAAGCCGCGGAATTCTGGGATGCGTTTGTCGAGGAACACAAAAAATAATTTTTAATTTTTAGTTCTTAATTTTTAATTACCATCGCACGGTTATCTAGTGTAACTGCGTGAAAATTCTAGATATCAATCGTCAATATACGACCGCGGATGTTCATATTTCACATTGCGATGTCATTAGATTTCAACATCTTAGAATCGACAATTCTGAAAATAATTACATAGTCTCTATCGGCGCTATGTGATGTAATTAAAAATTAAAAATTAAAAACTAAGAACTCTCCCAGAGCAGCGTTACCGGCCCGTCATTGACGAGTTCAACGGCCATCATGGCGCCGAAAACCCCGGTTTCGACCTCGACTCCGTGGCCGCGGAGCAGCTCGACGAAACGATCGAAGAGCGGCTCGGCCTGCCGACCTGGCATGGCGCTGTCGAAGCTCGGTCGTCGACCCTTGCGGATCGAGCCCGCGAGGGTGAACTGCGACACCGCGAGGACCTTGCCGCCGATCTCGTCGAGACCGCGGTTCATCCTCCCGCTGTCATCCTCGAAGACCCGCAGCGTGGCGATTCGCCGGGCGGCCCTGTCGATCTGTTCCTCCGCGTCGTCGAGTTCGAGACCGACCAGGACCAGCAGTCCCGCCTCGATGACGCCCACGATCTCGTCATCGACCCGGACCGAAGCGCGGGACACCCGCTGGATCACGAGTTTCAGTCGCCGCCTCCCCTCTTGAAGGTCGCCATCAAGGCGGCGAGTTCACGGCCTCCGAGCATGGTCACCGCAGCGATATAGAGAACCCCGGCTGGAGCGAGAACCGCCGCCAACCTGAAGGCGCCGTCGAAACTGGTGTGGTCGATTCCCGCAAGCCACGGTCGCACCTGGATCAACCCGACCGTGATGGCGACCGCGGCCACGATCTGGCGCACCACCGCGATCACAGTCGGGCCGACCCGCGTCCGATCGAAACCGTAGAGCCGGGCGTAGAGCACGGTCAGGAAGAGAGCAAACGAGGCCATGGCGATGGTGTTGGCGAGACCGAGCCCCGGCGTGCCCAACGGTCCGACCATCTGCCAGCACGCCAAGGTAAAGATGATCAGCGCCACGAGGCTTCCCCACATGGGGGTTTTGGTGTTCTTCTGAGCGAAGAAAGCGCTCGCCATGACCTTGACGTGTCCGGTCCCGACCAGGGAGAGGGCGTAGGCTGCGAGGGTCGCGCCGGTGATGGCGACATCTTCCGGGGTGAACCGGCCGCCGCCGAAGAGCACGCCGGTGATCGGTCGCGCGAGCACGGCCATGACCGCCGCCGCCGGCAGGGTCACGAAGGTCACGAGACTCACTGTGTTGAGCAGGGTCGCGGAGGCCTGGGACGGATCATCGCGGAGTTCTCGGGAGAGCAGCGGCAGCAGCACGGTGGTCATCTGGACCACCACCAGACCGAAGACGAGTTCGGTCACCCGATAGGCGCCGTAGGTGTAGCTCACTCCACCATCGATGAAAGAGGCAAAGCGGTTGGAGATGAGCTGGTTGATCTGGTTGATCCCGAGGACGGGTATCCCGGGGAGCATGAGGAGGAGGACCTGCCGGACGCGGGCGCTGCGAAAGCACGACCACAGCGGTCGGAGGGAAAACCCGAGCCGTCGGACCGCCGGCAGCTGGACGGCGAACTGGAGCACACCCCCGATGAGAACCGCGCCCGAAAGCACCAGCGCCGGGTCTTCGACCCGCGGCACCACCGCCCAGGCGACTGCGGCGAGGGTCAGGTTGAAGAACAGCGGAGTCGAGGCCGCGAGGAGAAACCGCTCGTGGCTGTTGAGCACCGCCTGGAGCAGCGCCGCCAGCGAGATCAGCAGCAGGTAGGGGAACATGATCCGGTTCATGAGCACGGTGGTCTCGAGCTTGCCGGGAACATCGGCGAAACCCGCAGCGAAGAGCCGCACCAACAACGGCGAGGCGACGATGCCGACCGCCACCACGGCGCCGACGACAAGCAGCAACACCGCGAGGAGGCCGCGGAAGAGTTCGTGGGCTTCCCGGTTCTCGGGGTCTCGCCCGACGAGCTGCGAAAAGGTCGGGACAAAGGCCGCGTGCAGAGTACCCTCGGCGAAGAGTCCCCGGAAGGCATTGGGGATCCGGTTGGCGGTTCGGTAGGCGTCGTAGAGGAAACCCGCGCCGATCACCGAGAACAACGCCTTGTCGCGCAGGTAGCCCGACACCCGGCAGAACAGGGTGACCAGCGCCATCCGCGAGGCGTGCCTGAGCAGACGCCGTTCCTGACTCATCGGGGAAAGAGTACCACTCGAGTGTGGCGGAAATGGGGAAGCAACGCGGATGGACCGAGGCGAAGTCATCGCGTTGAGGGGCAGCGGCAGGGGCAGGGCAGGCAGGGGCAGCGGCAGTAGTCAGGGACAGCGGCAGCGACCGCACCGCTGCTGCCGACGTTGTCGCTGGTTCCCGTCGCTGGTACCTGACGCTGCCGCGGCCGCTGATGCCTGCCGCTGTCCCGGTCGCTGATCCCTGTCGCTGGATTCTGACGCTGCCTCTGCCCCGGTCGCTGTCCCGGTTGCTGTCCCTGTTGCTGTCCCGGAACCTGCCGTCATCACCGGCCTTCTGGACCGCTGTGACGCTTTGGCGTCCCGGCGGCCCAGCGTCGCACCATCGGCGTGGTCGCTCGTGGGTTGATTGGAGGGCTGCGACCACGCCGATGGCGCGCCGGCGGCCTGCCTCGTAACCGGAACAGCAGACCGCATCGCGCTCCCCGGGGGAGCCCGGTCCGCATTTTGTGCGCGAGGCGAGGCATTGCCGAGAGGTCGTTGCTGCACAAAAACGGACCCGGCACCCCGATGGGGCGGGGTGTTCCGCTCGCCAGGGAAGCTATAGCGGCGACTTACAATTTCGGGTTGAGCAACCTCCAGGTCATGGCTCGGACTTCGTCGAATAGGTTGAGTGACTTTGCGGTTCCAGCTGATTCAACTGCACCGACGCCGATGAGGAGTCGAAGGTGGGTGTCGACTTCCTTGGCGGATCCGTAGGCGATGCGCCAGTGGTGCAATCGGTCTCTCCCGGACCTGCCGTGGCCTTCGGCGAGGTTTGCAGGTACCGACGATGCTGAGCGGACCACCTGATCCGCGATCGTCTTGAGGGGAGCGGGGACTCGCTTCACGAGCGAGATTGCCGCTGCGGCCGCTTCGATCGCCTTCTCGGTAGCGATGAGGTTGTACTTCGGGAGCGCGTTGTTCATGGTCACCTCCGGGTCGTTCATGCGCTTTCCCCAGTCGATGTGGAACTCAGGGGTCAAGGGGTCGCCCTCCGAGGGCGATACATTTCACGCCCTTGACCATCGGAGCTTCACATCGACTACACGTCCCCTCCTTGAACGACCCGGAGGTGCCCTTGAACATCGGGTCCAGGAGGGCGCATCGGTCGCTGATTGCTGTTGCCTGCCGCTGAAACCTGACGTTGACGCTGAAACCCGCAGCTGCCCCTGCTCCTGATTCCTGACGCTGTTCCGGAACCTGATTCCTGACGCTGCCCCGGACTTGCCCTCATCACCGACCTTCTGGGCCGCTGTGACGCTTTGGCGTCCCGGCGACCCAGCGTCGCACCATCGGCGTGGTCGCTCGTGGGTTGATTGGAGGGCTGCGACCACGCCGATGGCGCGCCGGCGGCCTGCCTCGTTGCCGGGACAGCAGACCGCATCGCGCTCTCCGGGGGAGCCCGGTCCGGCATTTTGTGCGCGAGGCGAGGCATTGCCGAGAGGTCGTTGCTGCCAAACACGGACCCGGCACCCCGTTGGGGCGGGGTTTTCCGCGGGTCCTGGTCGGCTTTGGTCGCTGTCGCTGTCCCTGCCACGTGCCGGTCGCTGACCCTGATCCTGACGCTGCTCGGACGCTGTCGCTGTCGCTGCCCCGGCCTCTGCGGCGTCGGCTGCGCGGCGCTGACATCGGGATCGGGAGAGGAGGGTGTTGTGCTCCCCCTCGGGGCCTTGTAAACTCGCCCTACCCTGTCCACGCAGGAAGGAGACTCCCATGGGAATCAACAAAGTCATACTTGTCGGTAATGTCGGTCGCGATCCGGAAATCAAAGCACTCCCGAGCGGCACCCGGCTGGCCACCTTCTCCCTTGCCACCACCGACCGCCGGTTCAAAGACGAGAACGGAAACCCTCGCACCGAGTGGCACAATCTCGTCGCCTGGAGCGGTTTGGCGGATGTCGTCGAGAAGTACGTCACCAAGGGCAAGCAGCTCTATATCGAAGGCCGTATCCAGACCCGCAGCTACGAGCAGGACGGACAAAAGAAGTACTTCACCGAGATCCATATCAGCGAGATGGAACTCCTCGGCAGCCGTCAGTCATCAGATGGCGGCGGATTCCGCGACCCGGGCCCCGCGGCCGGCTTCCCGGATGACTCCGACGACGTCCCGTTCTAGTCCGCCCAATGAGTCATCGAACCGCCCTCCCGCCTCCGGCAGGGGGGCTTTTTTCATCTCCGGTCAAGAGCTAACCCTTGACACAGGTAGAGCTTCCCGGTATCGTCGCAGCTCGTGTCGCGCGAAGGAGGAGTGGATGATCAAGTCGGATCTCGTGGAAAGGGTGATGGGGGCCACGGACCTGCCGAAACCGAAGGCCACCGAAGCCGTCAACGCGCTTTTTGAAGGCATGAAGGAAGCGCTTCTGCGAGGCGACCGCATCGAACTCCGCGGCTTTGGAGTCTTCCAGGTCAAGGACCGCAAGCGCGGTATCGGCCGCAACCCGAAGACGGGAAAAGAAGTCGAGATTCCACCGGGAAAGACCATCCGATTCAAACCCGGAAAGTCCCTTCGCAACATGAGCTGATCTTGAGCACACCCGAGATCTTCGGATCCATCGGCCCCGACGGTCACACCGCCGGGGCCTTTCAGTTTGACCGGCCGGTGTATCGACCTCGGTGGTGGCTGCACGTCCTGCTCTTTGTCCTGACCTTGGGCACCTCGACCTTCATGGGCGCCATCTTCTACGGTTGGACACCCATCGAACTCGCCCAATTCGGCTGGCTCGAACTCATGGTCCACCCGATCTTCGTCGGCGAGGGGCTCAAGTTCGCGGTTCCCCTGCTGCTCATTCTTCTCGCGCACGAGATGGGCCACTACGTCGCGGCTCGGCGCCACGGCCTCCTGACCACGCCGCCGTTCTTTCTGCCGATGCCGGTGCCCATGCCGTTCAGCCCGGGCACCCTCGGGGCCGTGATCCGGATCAAACAGCCCATCACCACCCGGATCCAGCTCATGGACATCGGCGCCTGGGGCCCCATCGCGGGGTTCATCGTCGCCGTCCCGACCCTCGTGGTCGGACTGGCCATGTCGCAGGTCCGCGAGTTCCCGAACGATGGTCCGCTGGTCTACTTCTCCGAGCCGATCCTGTTCAAGTTTCTGGCAAGGGTCGTGTTCTTCCCCGGTCTCACCGGAACCGAGGACATCATGCTCCACCCCATCGCCTGGGCGGCGTGGTGGGGTCTGCTCGTCACGGCGCTCAATCTGCTGCCGTTTTTCCAGCTCGATGGCGGTCACATCGCCTATGCGCTGTTCGGCGAGGGCCACCGACGGTGGGCGCGCCGGCTGCTCGCCGTCTTCGTCTTCATGATCGTGTTCTGGCCGGGTTGGGCCTTGTGGGCGGCGATCTTCGTTCTCGTCGGACCCGAACACCCGCCGATTCTCTACGAACGCGAACCCCTCGACCGCGGACGGAAGATCGTCGGCTGGATCGCCATCGCGATCTTCATCCTCTGTTTCACCTTCGCGCCGATCCAGCTCTGGTGACAGAAAAACGAGGGGGCCGGATCCCCGACGCCGAACTCTCGCTACTCGCGCATGGGAATCGTGGTCGCGTCGTTGGTGAGGTTGTCGATGACCGAAGCGTAGGCGACGACTCCGCCGCCGCCGGTCACCAGTCACCTTGGCGGACGCGGCACCGAGGTCGTCCCGGCCGGCGCGCACGAAGAACGGTCGGTTGTCCGCGAGCCACCGCTCGGACTCGAGCACGAGCTCATAGCGTGTCGAGCTCTGCTCCGGTGGCGTCGAGGAGGGCGATCTCGACCGTCGCCGGTTCGGCGCCGGTGTTGACAAAACCGAGATTGGTGCGGAAGGCCGTCGATTCCCTGAGCTGACCCAGTCGAGCGGATTCGCCCATCGCCAGACCCGCGGTCGAGCGTTCGCCGGCGAGATGCTGACCCAGGGTCCCCCCCGGGAAACACGAGCCATCGGAAGCGAGGATGTTGTAGGTTCGTGAGTCGACGACAAGATCACCGTCGGAGCAGATCTCGAGGGCGCCCGACCCGCTGAAGCTCGAATCGAGCCACTGCACGACATCGACGAGGTTCACCATGGCGTCCGGGGCCACGGTCACGATCCGAGTCGCGCTCGAACCGCCCGCGTGGAGTCGGAGCTCGACCGCGGAGCCGGCGGGATCGGTTCCGAGCAGACCCAGATCGGACCGCCAGACGCTCCCTTGGGCGCCGTTGCTCCGACTGACCACGGGAACCCAGTAGGTCAGCTCGCATGTTCCGGGTCCGGTTCCGGAGACCGTGATGTCACCGGACATGGTGCAACTCGCGTCGTCGCTGGCGGCCGTCATCTCCCACCGGAGGGTCCCGGTGCTGTTGTAGGTGTGGGCTGGGTTCTGCAGATCGCTCGTCGCGCCGTCGCCAAAGACCCACGAGTACGCGATGGCCCCGGTGCAGTTCGAGGTGTCGGCATCGGCCTGGAACGAGGCCGGCACGCCCAGCTCGGCCGTGGCGGGCACCGTGGTCGCACAGGACACGACACAGCCGGATGCCGAACCCACCGTGACCGGCTGAGATGCGGTATTCGAACCGGCGTCGTTGGTGGCAGTCAGCGCGACATTGAAGCTGCCCACCGCGGCGAAGGTGTGCGAGGGGTTGTTCTCGACGCTCGTCGCGCCGTCGCCGAAATCCCAGGCCCACGACGTCGGATCGCCGGTCGATGCGTCCGTGAACTGGATCGGCAGACCCACCGTCGGCGTTTGCGGCGACCAGGTGAAATTCGCCACCGGGATCTCGACCACCGAGGCGGGAGCCACGGTGATTTCGTCGAGTTGCGGGAACTCATCGCCGCTGGTCTTCTGAAGCGAGACCTGAACCTCGAGATAGCGGCCGGGCGGCGTGAGCGAAAGATCGGCGCCATTGGTCGCGGGCTCCCAAGCCGACCAGCTCTCGTTGTCCTCCGAACTGCGAACCCGCACCGCGACTGAGGTCCCCTCCGGTTTCACATCCTGCCACGAGATGAGGCCCCACGGCGTACCCGCGACCTGGCTGTCCTGGACCACGGTCCAGGTTCCGAAACGAGAGGTCAGGTTGCGGGCCACGATCCCGGTGAGATCACCGGTGGCGGCGTGGGTGGTGGTGCCCACGAGGCGCTTCTGGAGATCGACGAAGACGGTGAGCGGATCGACCCGATAGACGGTGTCGGTCTGGTTGCCGGCCACCCAGATCTTGCCGTCCTGATCGACGGCCAGCCCCGTCGGCCCGTTAAAAACCTGCACATATCCGAATGACCCTCCATCGGGGGTGTACCGGTTCAGCGTTCCGGCGCCCGAAGCGGCCACCCAGATCTGCCCGTTCGCGGTGGTCGAGACACCGTTGGCGAGGCTGCTGGTGCTCTGCGTCCACTCGACCTCGGCGGTTTCGCCATCGATCTTGGATAAAAACGGCTCGGTTAACCGGTCACAAAAAGATCGTTGTTGCGGTTGACCGCGACACCGTTGCTGGCGTGGGTCAGGTCGACCTTGTTCTTGATCCCGGTCGAGGTCTCGACCGCCAGCACCCACCGGTCGGGCCAGCTCGAGACCCAGACGGTGCCGTCGCCGGCGATCACGGCGGCTGTCGGAGACGTCTGGTCCTCGGCGACATCGATCTCTTCCCGCATCTCACCGGTGCCGCCGTCGATGTGGTAGAGATAGTTCGAATCGTAGACACCCGCCCAGACGTCACCGTTGGCGTCGACCGCGACCGCCTGGAGGTTGTTGGCCTCGTAGTCGTCGTGATCGTCACCGGGGACATGCGGCCCCTCGACACCCTCGACGAGGACGGTTTCGACCAGGACGCACTCGTCGTCACCCCAGTCGAGGATCTCGCTGCCGCTGATGTCGCCGTCGGAGTTGCTGTCGGTCGATGTCGTGATCTCTCCGTTACCGTTGCGATCGACGCAGCCTCCGTTTTCGAGCAGACCGATCTTGACGACCGATCCGGCAACGCGGTTTCCCACCCAACACGATCCCTCGAGATCGACCGCGGCCACCGGGGACGGACCAGGGAATCGGGTCCGAGCTCGTACCGGCCGAGTTCCGCCCCGGTCACGGGGTCGATCTTGGAGACCGTTCCGGTCACCGAGTTCGGCACCCACAGGTAGGGCAGCGCGTCCCAGTGCATCGCTCAGCTCGAGCTGGTCGGCGGTGCTTTGAAGACCCACCATGGTGCCCTCGGCGAAATCGGCGTCGGTGGTGTAGGTCTTGCCTTCACTCGACCGGCGATCCGAGATCCACGATCAACTCGACCTCATCGACATACGCCCCTTCGAAGAGATTGTTGAAGTCCGACTGGTAGACGAAGGCGATCCACACCCCGGCTTGGCCGATGACATTTCCCGCCGCGCCCCAGTTCTCGAGATCGGTGGTGATGGTCTGCCAGCCGTCGGTGTTGGTCGACCTGGCGCTCCCGCTGAAGTTCTCGCCATCGGTGGAGACCAGCCACATGAAGACATCCTGGTACTTCTCGGTGCGCAACCAGAGATTGAAGGTCAAGGTCCCGGCGGTGGTCTCGCTCAGATCGTAGGGACCGACGATCGTCCAGCTCGCCGTGTTCGCCGGAGCCGGGCCGCCGTCGCCCGGCGCCGCCGGACCCACGCCGGCGCAGTAGATGCTGTACCGACCCTCGGACGCCCGGTAGGTCGTACGTCCCCAATCCACCTCGGCTGCCCCCGGCGGCCGACTGACCCGCCACGGCAAGCGCGGGAAAACGCCCTCGAAGGAGGTGTCCAGGAGAATCTCGGATCGCCGTCTCGGCGATGACGGCGACGGCGGCGCCGATCGGCGATCCCGCCGAATCGGCCGACCACCCGAGACCGGGAGCCAGCGAGGAATGCGACAACCGATGCAGACGATCGAGACCCGAGATCTCATCGGGCCTTCCTATCGTCGGAAGACTGATAGGCGGCTTTGAGCTGCGGCCCGCCGTATGTCGCCGGCCCACCGTCATAGGTTTCATCCCGGTACCGCCACCCGATCTCCAGCCAGAACGCCCTGGACGCGTTCCACCGGAGCCCGAGATCGACCCCCCACATCCCGGCGTCGATGGAATCGCTGACCTTGACCGTCCCACCCCCCCGGGTCCTGGGAGTTGATGCTGGCGGTTCGGGTGCCGGTGGCCCAACGGAAGAGCACCCGGCCGGTGACATCGAGGGTCGACCAGACCCGGTAGGACGCGTCGACGCCGAGCACCACGCCCCACAGACCGGCGTCGGCACTGTCGGTGGCCGGGCTCTCGGTCGAACCCGGTGGAGGCATCGTCGTCCGACTCTCGCTGATCCGCATGTAGGTCGCACCGATCCACGGCATGATCCCGGTCCGACGATCTCTCGCCGATCCAATGACCGATCCCGAGATCGTAGACCGAGTTTTTCAGGCTCAGCTCCTGAACCAGCTCGTCCTCCGTCGCCGTCGAGATCGGCGCCGCCGACGGCCTCCAGGGTCGGGTACCACTCTCCGTCGAGAATGACGGTGTAGGTCTTCCCCGACACCAGCAGCCGGGCGTCGTCGAGACCGAAATCCGAGCTGTCGTCGGCGTCCCACTCGTCGTATTTGGCCGGGTTCCACCAACCCCAGTCCGCGCTGGCCGAACTCGATGGGCTGAGGTTCGCCACCCCGATATCGAAGACCACATTGGTGTCGGCGCAGAGTCCGACGCCGAGCCGCGAGCACACCGATCGCCACCACCATCAGGATCCGAAAGATCTTCAACACATCCTCCCCGGCATCTGCTGAGTCTACGTTGGAAAGTCATCGATCGTTGAGGTTCATGGACACCCGCGATCGAAGACGATCTTCCAAACCCCCTCGGCGTTGAGCCGCCAGATCGAGTTGAAGGTCCCGATGCGGTTCCCCTCCGGGTCGAAGACCGGGCCCGATGTCAGACCCGAGCGTGCCGGAGTCGAGCACGGAAACCACCTCGGGCCGCCACGAGAACGGCGCCGCCTCGGCTCTCGAAGAACGGGGCCCATGCCTCGGTGACCGCCTCGGCGCCGCGGAGCTCGGTGGGCCCGGCGAAAAAGACGGTCTCTTCATCGAGGAAGCTCGACGAAGGCGTCGAGATCGCGGTCCGCCATGGTCGCGGCGAAGGCCGTCTCGACGGCGCCGAGGTCCTCCCCCGGCGATTCGGCCCGGAGCGATGGCGCACTGCCGATGACGATCACGATGCGAGGGCCGCAACGGCCCATCCACTGTCCGCGGCGCTTTCCGCGAATTCCATTGCGGTATTCAACCTCCCGCGCTCGATCACGGTCGAGTTTCTGCATCCGATGATATCCTCTCCGACTCGGAGGATCCATGTCTCACCGTTTCGCCCCAATCCTGATTCTCACCCTCGCCATCACCCCGACCGCGCCGCCCTCGCCGCCGCTCCACCCGCCGGCGACTGGCGGGACAAGGTCGATCCCTGGGTCCTCGACAGCGGCCGCTCCCACGACACCGAGTTTCTGGTCTTTCTCGACGAACAGGCCGATCTGAGCGCGGCCGCCGGCCTGCCGACAAAGAAGGCCAAGGGCGCCTTTGTCTTCCACACGCTCATCGAATATCGCCGCGGCGAACCCAGGCGCCGGTCCTCGACGAGCTCGCCGCGCGCGGCGTCGACCACCGCGCCTACTGGATCGCCAACATGATCTGGGTCCGCGGCGGGATCGACACGGTCCAGGCGATGGCCGAACGGCACGATGTCGCGCACATCTACGCCAACCCCGCGGTCCGGGTGGACGAGCTCTCCCCCGCTGCCGGGCGACGATCCCGAGTCGCCCGACGACCGTCGAGTGGAACATCGCCCTGGTCAACGCCGACGATGTCTGGGCCCTCGGCGTCACCGGCAGCCGGCGCCGTCGTGGCCGGCCAGGACACCGGCTATCTCTGGAGTCACCCCGCCCTCGTCAACCAGTACCGGGGCGGTCCCGGCAACCACGACTACAACTGGCACGACGCCATCCACTCGGGCGGCGGCAGCTGCGGCGCCGACTCGCCCGAACCGCTGCGACGACCACGGCCACGGCACCCACACCATGGGCACCATGGTCGGCGACGACGGCGGCAGCAACCAGATCGGCATGGCGCCGACGGCGCAGTGGATCGGCTGCCGCAACATGGACGAGGGCGCGGGCACGCCGGCCACCTACTGCCGAGTGCTATCAGTTCTTCATCGCCCCCACCGACCTCAACAACCAGAATCCCGACCCGAGCAAGGCGCCCGATGTCATCAACAACTCGTGGGGCTGCCCGCCGAGCGAGGGCTGCACCGATCCCGAACGTCCTGCTCACGGTCGTGCAGAACGTCCGCGCCGCCGGCATCGTCACCGTCCACTCGGCCGGCAACTCCGGGTCGAGCTGCAGCACGGTGAACGAGCCCTCTGCCATCTACGGCGAGTCGTTCTCGGTCGGCGCCACCAACAGCGAGCGACAACATCGCCTCGTTCTCGAGCCGCGGCCCGGTCACCGTCGACGGCAGCAACCGGCTCAAACCCGACATCTCGGCGCCCGGGGTCAACATCCGCTCGAGCACCCGCGACGGCGGCTACGAGGGCGGCTGGGACGGCACCAGCATGGCCGGACCGCATGTCGCCGGCCTCGTCGCGCTGTCTGATCTCGGCCAGCCCCGGTCTCGCGGGCGACGTCGACATCATCGAAGAGATCATCGAGCAGACCGCGGTCCCGCTCACCTCGAGCCAGGGCTGCGGCGGAATCGGATCCACCGATGTTCCCAACAACGTCTTCGGCTGGGGCCGCATCGACGCCCTCGCCGCGTTCAACTTCGCCCTCGATTTCCGGGTTGTGGTCGCTCCCGAGACCATGCGGTCTGCGCGCCGCAGCCCGCGATCTTCGACATCACCGTCGAGCAGTTCCAGGGTTTCTCCGAGCCCGTCACCCTGAGCACGACCGGCCTGCCGGCCGGAGCATCGGCCGCGTTCGCACCAAATCCGGTCGTGCCGCCGGGCACCAGCGCGCTGACCGTCGGCGACACCGCCGCGGTCGCACCGGGCAGTTACGCCTTCGATCTCATCGGCACCTCGAGCCCGAGCGCCATCGTCCAACAGGCGCCGGCGATAGTGCAGATCTTTGACGCGACCCCGGTCGCATCGGACCCCATCGCCCCGGCCGACGGCGCACTCAACCAGCCGCTGCGACCCGCATTCCAGTGGAACGCCGTGACTCAAGCCGGCACCTACACCGTGGAAATCGACGACGACCCGACTTTCGCCAGCCCCGACCTCATCGAACCCGGAATCACCGACCCGTTCTTCACGCCGACGACCGATCTCATGTCGAATACGGTCTATCACTGGCGGGTCACAACCGAAAACGCGTGCGGAGTCAGTGCGCCGTCCACCGCCTTCACGCTGACGACCGCCGCTCTTCCCGGCGACTGCGGATTGGGAACCGTTCCGTCCGTGCGCTACATCGAGGACTTCGAGTCGGGCGCCCCGGGCTGGAGCCACACCGGCACCGGCGACACCTGGGCTCTTTCCGGGGCCCGCGTTCACGGCGGCGCGTTCGCATACTACGGCGTCGGCAGCAACACCACGAGCGACCAGCGCCTCGACTCACCCGAAATCGTCCTGCCCTCCCATACCCCGCTCACGCTCCAGTTCTGGAACTGGCAGTTGATGGAGGACAAATCCGGCGGTTGCTGGGACGGAGGCGATGCCGAAATTTCGACCGACAACGGCGTCACGTGGGTCCCGCTGCCCAACGCGGCCATGCTGACCGACCCCTACGATGGTCCAACCACGGGTCTCGGCGGTCTCGACGGCTGGTGCGACGACCTGGGGGCGGCGGCGACGGTCTGGAAAAAGGAGGTAGTCGATCTCGACGCCTTCGCCGGTCAGACCGTCCGCTTCCGCTTCCGCCTCGGAACCGATTCCTCGGTCTCTCGCGAGGGTTGGTATGTCGATGACGTGGCGGTCCAGGCCTGCATTCCCTTCGAGCCTCCGCTCTTCGGCGACGGCTTCGAGGGCGGCGACTCGAGCGCCTGGTCGCTATCCGTGCCGTGAAAACCGGACGACGCGGCACGGTCTTTTCCACCGAGGCGGGGCGCACCTGCCCGAAGTGCGGTTGGCCGGCCAAGAACTGCCGGTGCTCCACCGAGGTGGATCAACCGGTGCCCGATCGGATCATCGCGCGGCTGCGAATCGAAAAGGCCGGCCGGCGGGGCAAGACCGTGACCGTGGTCGAGAGCCTGCCCCGGAATACGGCGTTCCTCAAGGAGCTCACCACCGAGCTCAAGCGGGCGTGCGCCACCGGCGGCAAGACCATCGAAGACCGGATCGAGATCCAGGGCGACCACCGGGAGCGGCTCAGGGAGCTGCTCAAGGCCAAAGGCTGGGTCGTCAAGGGCTGAAGCGAAGTCGACAGTCCGTAGCCGATGCCGTTCTCGGAGACGAGGACGGCGCGCCACAACGGGCGTGCCAGGTACGGCATTGTGCCGGATCGACCAGCCGGCACCGCGGCGCGCTGCGCTCAATGCCGATACCTGGCTCCCTCGGGGAGCGCGCTCCACCCTGGTTCTCCCGGCAGCGAAGTAGGCCGCCGGCGCGTGAGCAGCGTGGTCGCAGCCCTCTCAACCCGCGCTCGGCTGGCGAGCGAGTCAGGCCGTCGTCGCGAAGCGAGGACGGCTCTGACCGCAGCCAGGCGAGGGTGGTTCGCGGTGCGCAAGGCGCACTAGCAATCACCCCACGGGCGACCACGCTGCTCACGCGACGCTGGGGCGCTGGGACGCATTGGCGTCCCCGCGTCCCAGAAGGCCGGGGGTGAGGGCAGCGTCCGGGGCAGCGGCAGCGTCCGGGGCAGCGTCAGGGTCCGGATCCGGCGCCGTGACCGATGCCGCTCTGAGCACGTGGAAAGGTCGCTACAACGGGGTGCCGGGCACGCTATTGTGCCGGATCGACCCCCCGGCACCGCGGCGCGATCCCGCACAATGGCGCTGCCGGGCTCCCTCGGGGAGCGCGATGACAGCATCTCTTCCGGCGAGGAGGCAGGCCGCCGTCGCTCCATCGGCGTGGCGCAGCCCTCCCAATCAACCCACGAGCGACCACGCCGATGGTGCGACGCTGGGACGCTGGGACGCCCAAGCGTCACAGCGTCCCAGAAGGCCGGGGCTGAGGGCAGCGGCAGGGACAGCGGCAGCGTCAGCGACCGGGGCAGCGGCCGGTCGGTGCCGGCGGGACGCCGGCACTACAATGGGCTGAGTTTCATTGATGGCTTTGCGCGTCTTTGCGATGGGCGCTCTAGGCGACCTTCGCGGTTCAATTGCGATGCCTGCGATGGCTTCGCGTTCTTTGCGCCTTCGCGGTTCAACTGCGATGGCTGCGATGTCTTCGCGCGCTTCGCGCGTTCAGGGCGTGGCGCTGGTCCAGCCGGTGGTGTCGCCGGTCTCGAAGCCGTCGCTGAAGATCAACCCACCCTCCGGCTCCGGGGCCACGGCGACGACGTTGCTGTTGCTGTCAGCACTCACGGTGATGATGTCGACGATCGTCCAGGTGGCGGTGTCGATCACATACACGCCGTCGTCCCCGGCCACGCTTCCGTTGGGCACGTACGCCAGCGTACCGGCGGCGTTGATGTCCACGTCCCTCGGATCCGCGTCCGCTGCCAGGGGGATGGTCTCCACGACCGAATTGGTCGTGGTGTCGATCACCGTCACGTTGGAGCTGTCCTCGTTGGCGACGAACACGAGGCTCCCGTCCGGTGTGATGTCGATACCCCATGGGTCGTCTCCGACCGACACCGAGATCGTGACCGTCAGCGTTGCGGGATCGACGACGTGGACCTGATCGGTTCCCCGGTCGATGACATAGAGCGGCGTTCCCGATGGGTGGATGGCGAGGTCCCAGAGGCTGGTGCCGATATCGGCGGAGGTCACGGCCAGCGAGACGGGGTCGATGGAGTAGAGAAAATCGTTGTACCAGTCGACGATGAAGAGGGTTCCGTCGCCGGGACGGACTCGTCCTTTGCCTGGCCCGAGATAGACGGAATTGATGGGAATCGGTCGATCCCGTGGGCGTGTGTGTCGCAACATCGACGATCACGACAGCGTCGCCGTCTCTGGCGCTCACGTAGGCGGTCGTTCCCGCTTCATTGAAGGCGACGTTGACCGGATAGCCACCGGCCGCGCCGAGATCGATCCTGGTGATGACGGCATGGCTCACCGTGTCGATGACGACGACGCCGTCGCCGAGAGCGCCGCAGACCCAGACCTCGCTCCCATCCGGGAGGATGGTCGCATCGTATGGATAGTTGCCCTCCGGCAGCAGACCGATGGACGGGCTCAACGCCGTCCCGGCGTCGAGATCCAGCACCACCAAAGAGTCGGTCGTGGACATCCCGACAAATCCGAATTCCGCGGCCGTCCCCATGATCGGAGCCAGAACCACGAGAGCAAAACACAAGCGGCGATGACGACGCATGTCGGCCTCCTCGGAGTTGGATGGCCCATGGTACCCGAACCCGATGGCCGCTGTACCGGTCCCTGCCCCTGTCGTTGCCCCGGAACCTGCCCCGGCCGCTGCCAAGACCTCGCGTCTCCTCCACCCTCAAACCCGGGTGCGATGCGCAGGGTGGTCCTGGGCCCACATTCAGACCCCTCCCGGTCACGACAACGCCACCACTAAGTTCAACAGCTCTTCATGAAGACCTGCGATGGTGCGATGGGTCAATAGGCGATGTCTTTGCGCATCTTTGCGATGGATGATCTTCGCGCCCTTTGCGTTTCAACCCTGCGATGTCTGCGATGCCTCTGTGCGAGTGATCGGGGGTGTGGGCGTTGAACGCTCACCCGCCGAACCTGCCCCTGATGCTGAGCTGCACCGATCGCCCCGGGGCGAGGACGGCGTCCTCGTCGGCGGAGCCGAAATAGCTCCGGTTGAAGAGATTGCGCCCGACGAGACCGAGCTCGAGCGCGCGCGACAGTTTCCACCCGAACCCGGCGTCGAGGACCGCGTACCCGGGGACAGCCTGCTCGGAGGGTCCCGGCCGGTCGTCCTCGGTGAAGGCGGCGCCGCGGATCATCCACCACCACTTGTCGGTCGGCGTGCCCCTGAAGACCGCCGTGATTCCCGGCGGGGGGACATCATCGGTGGGACTCCCGTCGTCCACCACTTCGCCCTGAATCCAGGAGGCGCCGAGTTGAAGCTCCATCTTCGGGCTGATGATCCAGTTCGCCTCGATCTCGAACCCGGTGATTTCGCCGGCGCCCCGGTTGCGGAAGTAGTAGTCCCCGTCGACCCGGTAGCGCTCGATGAGGTTGTCGATCCGGTAGCCGTAGGCGTAGCCGGCGACGGCCAGCCGGTCGCGCCGCCAGCGGATGGCGAGATCGAGCTGACGGCTGGTCTCGGCCTCGAGATCGGGATTGCCGGTGATAAAACCGCGACCCGGTAATACCGCGGTAGTAGCGGTCCGACAGCAGCGGGTCGCGGAAACCGCGGGCGATCTGGAGTGTCGCCTCGACGCCGGCGCCGAGGTCGCGCGTCAGGGCGAGAAATCCGGAGAAGTCGGAATTCGTCGTCGAGATGTCACCGAAATATCCGCCCCGGTTGACGGTTCGGATCGAGTCGAGCCGGATTCCGGCGGCGAGCTGCCAGCGACTCCAATCCCGGTTCATGGCGGCGAAGAGGCCGATGTCATCGCGACGCGCGTTGTCGATGGCCACTTCGGAAAACGAAACAGCCTCGCCCCCCGAGGCGTCGAAGATCGTCGTCCGGTTGACGGCTTGGAGGTTGTAACGGCCCGAGACATCGAGCCCGAGGACCAATCGGACGGGGCCGACGGGCCGTTCCGCCTCCAGGCGCAGACCGTAGTCGTTGGCATCGGTGTCGGAGACCTTGAGCTGGCGGGGGTCGTCAACGGTGGCGAACTGATCCTTGTCGAGGATCAGGGTGGTGGCGTCCCAGAAGACGGAGGCCGCGATCCGGTTCCACTTCCCCGGTCCCGGACTCTCGTAGCCGAGATTGAGGCGATGGGAGTCGTCCCTGGAGTAAAAGACCCGCTCCTGATCGGAATCGGGCGCCGGTTTGCCGATGTCGCTCCCGAGATCGGAGCGCCACCCGGCTCTGATCACGCCGCTCTTGACGCTGGTTTGAAAGGCGGCGCGGAATCCCGAGAGCTCGGCGCCCGAGTCGGCGACGGTGCCCTGTGGACTCGAGTAGTCGTCGTATTTGCGCCAGTGGCCGCCGAAGCAGCCAACCGCCGCCCAGCCCGTGGGTGGTCGCCTCGGCCATGGCCCCGAGTTCGGGAATCCCGACGCCGCCGAGGAGGCTGTAGCTCAGACGCGGAGCCCGCCTCGAGGATCGGGCATTCGCGACCGGGCTCGGATGATCCCACCGAAGGCGTCGGATCCGTAGGCGACCGAACCCGGCCCGCGGACGACCTCGACCTCTTCCATCGACTCGGGATCGAGATAGCTGGCGGAGGGGCCGGCCCGGCGCTCGGTGGTGACACGGCCTTCGTCGAGAACGACGAGCGTGCGTTGTTTCGGCAGACCGCGAAGGCTCGGAACCATCCCGTGACCGGTTCCGGAAGGCCCCGCTCCCGGGAGGTTCTCGATGGTCTGGGTCAGCGACGTCGTGGCACGTCGCTCGAGATCGGACCGGCCGAGGACCGTGGCCGCCGTCGCCGGCGGCAGCTCGAGATCGGGGACAACCCCGCTGATCACGGTCACGGTCTCGCCGGCGGCCTCGACCCTGACCTCGACGAAGCCGTCGGCAGGGATCTCGATAACGGTGACCGGCTTGAGCGCAACGCCGTCGGGACGCGCGATATAGAGCACGAGCGGTATCGCGGGATCGGGATCGATCACCAGATCGACCGTCGGAATCTGCGACAAAGGAGCTGGAGCTGCCGATGACCATCACCCGCGCGCCCGACAGGACCTCGCCGTCAAGCCCCACCACGCGGAGGTCGAGGGCGGCGAGGTTACCAACCGAAACGATGAGGATCACTCCAAACAGACCGATGCGACGCAGGCAGTTCACAGCGCGAGAGCCTAACACGATTCGCGGACTCGTGTCCTGGTCTCGAGACCGCGAGAGAAGCCGGGTTCGGCAGGGGGTGCTCTGCGACAATGGAGCCGCCATGAATGTCGTCCTCATCGATCTCCACCCGCACTCGGACCCGGTGACACCGATCTCTCTCGCCAATCTCGCGGCGGTGCTGCGCCGTCACGGCCATACCACCTATCTCCTCTCACTGAGTTCGGGCAGGCCGTTCTGCTCCGGCGGCGCTGCGGCATTTCCTGCACGAGAAACAACCTCGTCTTGTCGGCTTCACCGCCTACCAGCGGAACTTCTTTCAGATCAGAGCGATCGCACGGATGGCCAAGGAAGCCTTCCCGGGTGCCGGGTCATCATCGGCGGACCCCAGGCGACCTTCATGCCGGAGGAGGCACTGGCGGAGCTTCCGGAGTTCGACTTTGTCTGCCGCGGCGAGGGCGAGTTGGTGATCCGGGCGGTCGCCGACGCGATCGAAGCAGGACCCATCGACAAGGCGGTCCCCGGCACCAGCACCCGAATCGACGATGGCGATTGGCTCCGCGGCGATCCCGCTCGTGCCGCCCGACGATCTCGACGTCTACCCGTCACCCTGGCTCGACGGCGTGCTCGACCCGGCCGACTGGGACGAGGCGATCATGCTGACCTCGCGGGGCTGTCCCCATCACTGCGCCTTCTGCGTCACCCCGGCCGCCTTCGGACCGTGCACCCGCGCCCACTCGGTGGAACGAGTCCTCGACGACATCTCGGTGGTCGCTCGCCGCGGCCAAGGGCGACTGTGGTTTGCCGATCCCAACTTCTCCTACGATGCCGAGCGGGTCCTACGCCATCCTCGACGGGATCGCCCGCCGCGGTCTCTCGGTGGAGATGTGGATCGAGACCCGGGCCGACATGCTGACCCCGGATCTGCTGCGCCTCCTCGCCCGGACCGGCGTCCACACCCTGGCCCTCGGTCTCGAGAGCGCGGTGCCCCGGGTGCTCGATCGATCGGGCAAGGCCATCGAACCCGACGCCATTCGTGAGGCCGCGATCACCGCCCTCGACGCCGGGCTCGATGTCGAGCTCTTCTCGCAGTACGGCCTTCCCGGCGAGACCAAATCGGACGCGCTGCAGACGCTGCGCTTCGTAAAGGACTGCGGCGTCGCCGTTCGCGGCAACTCCAACGCTCAGCAGATGCAGCTCTATTTCGGATCGGCCATCATCAGAAACCACGAGGCGCACGGGATCCAACCCCTGCGCGACGATCTGCCGCCCTATCTCGCGCTCGGGGACGAGTTCGTCACCGAGTGGATGTCGCGAACCGAGATGGACGAGGTTCGCGCGGCGTGGAGCGCGGCCTCGGCCGACGGCGGCAAACGGATCGTGTCGTGACGCTCTTCAGACCGGGGATCAACCAGCCCGTGGAGTGGCTCTTTCTCGATGCCGAACACCACTCGACGCTCGACTCGCGCGGTGGTTGGCCGCCGCCCTCCCCCACTGCGCGTGGAGCTGCCACGTGGTCGCGACCGGCGGCGATCACGACGGCCGGTTGCTCGAGACCGTGGTCGACCATCTCGAGCGCGAAGAGGTCGCCATCGTCTACCTCCATCTCGTGGCGGAGGCCGGCTCGACCCGTCGCTGGAGATCGAAAGCCCTGATGGATGCGGCGGCGCGATTCCAGAGCGAGGCCTACCGCGAGCGCACCGGCTCCCGGCTGGTCCCGCTGCCGATTCTCGAGGTCGCTCCCGGCACCGACCCCGGACCGGCGATCGAGACCGCCGGCGAGCTCGTCGGCAGGCTCGCCAAACCGAGCCTGCTGCTCTGGGACGAGCCCGATCGACGACCACGTCACCACCGCCGCGGCACTCGGTCTTCGTCTCTACCTCGGTTCGAGAGATCGCGACAACTCGATCATGGAGATCCTCACCGCCGCCCACGTCGTCGACGGCATCATGGACCGAATGGACGGCGACGGTGAACTGCTCGGTCCCTGCCGGCTCTCACGTCGTCGTCAGATGGCCGGATCTTCGGCTGCGGCCGGCAGTGGAGCGCGGTCGATCCGGGGCCGAGCCGGGCGAGCGAGCAGCCCCCTGGCGACCGAAGCCTCGCTCTGCGCCGGCTGTATCGCCGACACCATCGCCGGGATGGGCCCCGATCGCTCATCGCCAATCACCGGCAAGACGAGGGCCGCGAGCTCGCACTCCGCGCCAGCTCCGCGCTCGTCGACTCCGGGACCATCAACGCCGCCGCCGAGGTCGCCAGCACCGCCGCCGATCTCTCTCGAACTCCGGATCCGAGCACGCCGACGCGCTGATCCAGGCGGCGCTCTGCCGGCTCGGCGGGGGCAACTCGAATAGGCCGATCGGGCGCTGGTCGAGTCCGCTGACTGCGGCGCCCCGGCGGGGTCTCATCGCCTATCACCGGGCCGCGTCCAGGTCGCGTGGCGCGACGACATCGAAGCCCTCGACCGGTTCGCGGAAGCGATCGATCTCGGAACCGATGTCGTGACGATCGAGGATCTCCACTTCGAGATGGCCCTGAGCCACATCCGGCTCGAGGAGTGGGCCGGATGCCCGCACCCATCTCGAGCAGTCGGGTGGACCATCGGCGGCCATCGCTTTCAACCTCGGGGTCTGCGATGTCAACGACGGGCAGGCCGAACGCGCGCTGGCTCACTTCGACCGCGCCCTCGAGATCGGCCCGCCCGAGGAGGATCTCGGACGGATCCGCTTCTTTCGCGGTTTCTGCCTCAAGGAGCTCGAACGCTACGAAGAAGCGGCGGAGGATCTCGCGCTGTCCATCGAGCTCGAAGAGCCCGAGCTCGCCCACCACAACAGCTCGGATTCTGTCTCTTCAAGCTCGGCCGCTACGCCGAAGCGGTGGCGAGCTTCGAGACGCGCCGTCGCCGTCGATCCCGAGATCGGCCGTCGACTGGGCCAATATCGGGGTCAATCTCGAGCGGGTCGGAGAGATCGAGCGGGCCGCGGAGATGTACCGCAAGGCGCTCGGGATGGATGGAAGCATCGGGTTTGCGCGGGAGGGGCTCGAGCGGGTCGGTGGGTAGATTCAAGGTATTAGGCGTAGAGACATAGCATTCCATCGCAGGGTCGAATCGCAAAGGCGCGAAGATCGTCCGTCGCAAAGCGGCGCAAAGACATCGCAGATTGACGCCATCGCACCATCGCAGGGATTCACGCAGAGACGCAAAGGTCGCGGAGGCATCGCGACCATCGGGTTGATGGGCGGCGGGATGCCCATGTCAGACTCGCACGGACGTTGTCTCGACACTGAGAAGACCTCGCACGGACGTGCGCATTCAAATCATGTCGCAGGTACTTCTCATTCTGCATGGGCCACTGTGGAGGGGGCATCCCACCGCAAGGAAGCCGCTCAGGGAGCGTTCACCATCGCACCGAAAGATTTCCCAATGACGCGAGGCATTCGCACGGACGAACGGTGCACGCCGAGTTAGTTGACGGGACTTGACGTGGTCGGACTGGGCCGTGCAATGGTTGAGGGGCCTCTCGACGCGCTGGAGCTCTCGGAGGCCATTCCTGACGCATCGCACTGCCGGACTCGTCCTCATGAACGACCGTTGGGGCGGACCTCGCATCCTGGACGCGCCGCGTCTCACCATCGGACTGATAGCCTGGTTATGGAACGCGCGAAGATGACCTCGACGGACGTGTCGTCCAAATCATCGTTTGGGGGCCTTGACGGCTCTACAATGCGTTGGTGACAAAAATGTCGGGGCACTCTCGGCACAACCGGCGATGAGGAAACCAAGCCCGGAAGCGACGCTCGAGCCACTCCTCGATCCGCACGGCTCTCCGGAACATGATGCTCCCATCTGTAGTGGCCGCGGGAGCCACCCGTAGCATTGTTCGGACCCAGCTCGACTGAATTCCGGAATCCGCCGCCGAACAATGCAACAAGTGGCACCCCGTTCAAGACAGTGTTCCGTTGGGTTTTCACCACGTCCTGCCGCGCAACTCCAGCAAACTCCTGCAACCCACACTTTCAAGAACTGATGACCCAGTGTTTTCTTCAGAACACTCCCGGCGATTTTGCGATGAACAAAAAAACTCCACCCCTCAGAAATCCTGGGGAAGGAGCGAAGCGAGCCTTCCACGGGGATTTCTGAGGGCGGGCGGGTGGGGGGTGGAGGCGGCGCGGGAAATTCGAATCCGGCGTCGACACCGCAGGACCCACAGGCGCGCCGTAGGCGCGGCGCGGATTCGGCCATCGACGGCAGCGAGAGCCGCTCTCGATGACGGCGATGGCCGAATCCGCAGAGCCACCGTCCGACGGTGGCGGTGGGTCCGGGCAGTTGACTCCCCCACCCCGCGCGCGTAGTGTTCCTGCAACGGAGTGATAAGGGAAGCCGGTGAGAATCCGGCGCGGCCCCCGCCACTGTAACCGGGGACGAACCGTTCACGAACCGATGGTTCAGCCACTGGTGGAACTCACTGGGAAGGCGAACGGGAGCGGACGATCCGGAAGTCAGGAGACCTGTCGCATCGATTTGAAACGGGAGGTTTCGTATGCTGTTTCGCCCGCTGTCCGTCATGCTCGCCACTGGTCTCCTGGCCGTCCTGCTCGGCGTCCCACCCGCCGCCGCCCAGGTCATCCCCCAACCGCCCCCGATCCAGCCGGATTTCGGCTCGGAGATCACCGTCACGGCCACCGGCACCGAATCCTCGGTCAGCCAGGTCCCGGTCGCGACCACCGTCATCACCCGCAAACAGATGGACGACTCGCAGGCCGAATCGGTCACCGAGCTTCTCCGCCGGGTTCCGGGGGTCTCCGTCGCGCAGTCCGGCGACTCCGGATCGCTGACTTCGGTCTTCACCCGCGGCACCAACTCGAACCACACGCTGGTGCTCTTCGAAGGAGTTCGGCTCAATTCGCCCTACTACGGCGGCTATGACTGGAGCCTGCCCACCACCACCGCCCTCGAGAGAATCGAGGTTGCACGAGGCCCCTATTCAGCGCTGTGGGGAGCGGACGCCGTCGGCGGCGTCATCAACCTCATTCCCTACCGCGAGACGGACAAGATCGGCGGCCGGCTTCTGGCCGAGGGGGGCGAGAACGGCTGGCAGCGCTACGAAGTGTCCGCGGGCTACGCCAGCAAGAAGTTCGACGTTCTCGTTTCCGGATACCGCCGGAGCAGCAACGGGTATCTCGAAAACGGCGACTTCGAAGGCAAACAGGGCCTGACCAACTTGGGATTCAGCTGGGGCCAGGGCAGCCGTATCGGCTTTGTCTATCAGAATCTCCAGAGCGATATCGGCATCCCCTTCGTGACCCCCGGGGAACTGACGCCCAACCGCCGCCAGGACACCAAACAGGAACTGGCCGCGATTCCCTTGAAGTGGCAGATCGGCGCGAAGTGGAATCTCGAGGTGGTGGCGTCGCGGGTCAAGCGCAGCTTCGACTTCGAAGACCCCGACGACCCCTACGATTACACCTACGGCAACACCAACGCCGACACCGATCAAGCTCGCCTCGCGAGCCACCATATTCTCGGCGGCCACACCGTGAGCTGGGGCGCAGAGTGGCGCGAAGACCGGGTGACCGACAGCAACACCTTCGGCGTCAGTCTCGACGGAGTCACCGACAGCTATCTCAGTGCATTCGCCCAGGACAATTGGCGGATCGGCAAAAAGTTCAGGTTGTTGTTCGGCCTCCGGTGGGACGACAACGACGACTGGGGATCAAAGATCACCGGTCGGGTCGATGGCAGCTGGCGCCTGGCCGACACATTCGAACTCCGCGGCGGTTACGGACAGGCCTACCGCGCGCCGTCCCTCGGCGAGCTCTACGCACCCATCGGCGGCAACCCCGCCCTCGAACCGGAGACCTCCAACTCCGGCGAGCTCGGCGTGGTCTACACCCCACTCAACGGGCACTCGAGGTGGCAGCTGAATCTCTTCACCACCGAGATCGCCGATCTCATCGAGTTCGATTTCTCAAACTACCAAAACACCAACATCGGCAAGGCCAGGATCAAGGGCGCCGAGGTCGTTTGGGAACAGGGTGCTCTCGATGTCATCCGGTGGTATCTCCAGGCGAGCTATCTCAACGCCGAGGCCGACGACGGTCTGCCACTGCTCCGGCGCCCGGAGTGGAGCGCTTCATGGACCCTCAACGGTGACATCGGAAAAGGATGGAGCGGCGATGTGACCGTCCTGTGGGTCGATGCCCGTGACGATGTCGACCCGGTGACCTTCGAACGGGCCGAGGCCAAGAGCTACACGACCGTCAACCTGTCGGTTGCCTGGGAGGCGTGGCAGAGAATCACCATCACGGCCCGGGCCCTCAACATCCTTGACGCCGACTACCAGGAGGTTCTCGGTTACCCGGCGCCCGGGCGACGTTTCATGGGCGGTTTGCGCTACGGCTTCTAATCACCGTCGAAACGACCCGGCTGTGGGATTCCGCAGTCGGGTCAGTCCATCTGGATGCTCAGACCACCACCACGGATGGTGCTGTTGAGGAGGGCGAACTCGGCTGCCGCAGCCGAGTAGGTGGCGTCCAGACGCACTCGATCTACGGCGAAGGAAGCCGCAATCTGCCCGGGAAGACCATCCTGCCAGGGGATTCTCCGGTCGTCGGCCGCCAGCGCCTCCCACTCGGCGGTGAGGGCCGCCACCAGCTCTTCATCCGCGCCCTCGGCAGTCGCGGCCGCCAATTGGCGCTCGATCATCCCGCGGAGTTCGGCCCGCACCCGGCTGTTCGCAGCCGAGGCGGTGAAGAGCTTGGCTTCGGATTTGTCCGAGAGTTCCTGATCGTGGTACGCCAAGACATAGATGTAACTGTATTCACCCAGCCCCATCCCGGCCTCGACGAGGGCGCGGTTCCTGGTGCGTTCGATCTCACCGAAGACAAAGGGCAGACCCATCATTCTCTTGGTCAATCGGAAGACCGCGGGCAGGGCCTTCCTCATGGGCGGTTCCCCGCCATCCGCGAGGTTTTCGAATTCAGCCATTTCGTTGTCGACGCCTTCGATCTCGACGTGAACCTCGGTGAGGGCCTCTCGAACCGCCAAGAACGCCGCCACCCGATCCTCCGCCACCGAGCCGTCGGCAACCGGCGTGAAGACATCGACTTCGCCGAACTGCTGCGTCGAGGATCTCTCGGTCTTCGTGCGCATCGTTGAACGCGGTTCGCATCGAGACCGACATTCCAACGATGAACAGCACGAAGAGCACAACCAGACCGCCGCACCCCAGCGCACAACCCTTGAGCCACTGCCCCGATGATTCGGACACTGCGCCCCCATTTCCATCCCAACGGATTCCCGAGCCTACATACAAACAACGCCCCAGCTCCGCCTTGGTTAGCCCGACGGCGGAAAATTTCCTCGCCGGCGTAACCTCGGCGGGATTATCTACGTACTACCGTGTGTTAGGATTCGTATCGAGAACGGGAATCATTTTCATAGGTGTCGTCACCAGGAATCAGTGAAAAGGAGAATTGAAATGAAAAAGATGATGGCCATTTGTGGGGTTTTTGTGATTGCGCTGGCTTTTGCCGGAGTTGCCGCCGCTGACTGTGGCGGCTGTGACAAGACCGCGAGCAACGATGGCGCGGGTTGTGACAAATCCGCCGTGAAGACCGCGAGCAACGACGGCGCCGGCTGCGACAAATCCGCCGTGAAGACCGCGAGCAACGACGGCGCCGGTTGCGACAAGTCCGCCGTGAACACCGCGAGCAACGACGGTTCCTCATGCTCGAAGACGGCCGCCAAGGCCGCCTACGACGCCAGCCTCGCCGAGAGCGGTTGCGAGAAGACCGCCAAGGCCGCCTATGTGAACGCCCTCGCCGACCAGAGCTACTCCAATGCGTACAACTCCTCGCACTGTTCGAAGACCGCCACCAAGGCCGCCTACGATGAGGTCCTCGCCGACACCGGTTGCACGAAGACCGCCGCCAGCGCCGCCCGCCACGCCGTGGCCCAGGCCGCTTATGACGAGACCTATGCAAAGACCAGCTGCGCCAAGACCTCGCAGACTGCCTACGACCAGGCCATGCAGGCTTCGGCCGAGCTCGAGATCACCGGCGACAAGACCGCTTCGTAAGAAGCGCATCGCAGAACACAACCAAGCCCGGGCTCATGCCCGGGCTTTTTTGTGTTCGATGCTCGATGCTGGACAGGAACATCGCACCATCGCACGGAGAAACCGCAGATAGCGCAGATGGTCGCAGGGCCATCACATTCCATCGCAGGGTTGAATCGCAAAGGACGCGAAGATCATCCATCGCAAAGATTCGCCAAGACATCGCATGATTGACCCATCGCACCATCACGCATTCATGAAGGGTTGATGGACTTCGTGGCGGCGTTTTCGCGGCCGGAAAGTGTCTGAAGGTGGGCCCAGACTCACCCTACCCATCGCACGAAGGGATTGCTTCGAGGGCACGCGGGAAGGGCATTGAACGGACGTGCCGCTTCAAATCATTGTTTGGAACGATGGCCTTGCGGCTGTTTCATGCGTTGGGGCCAAACAATGTTTGAGGGGGCACTCTCGGAGAGCGCGATGGGAGAATCAAGCTCGGAGGCGCGTGCCCTGGTACGAATGCCGCTGATTCCTGCCGCTGTCGCCGTCGCTGCCCCGGTCGCTGATCACGATTTCGGATCACTCAGCTCCCGGAATCGGTGGGAGTTCAACGGCACGCGAGATGACCACCAGGCTTCGATCATCGAGGGTTACGGCATCTCCCTGGAAGGACACCACGTCGCGGAGGATCCGATCGTGAATCGCCTTGGACGACCCGCCGAACTCCAGCGCCCGGCGAAGACGGTCATAGCCGTAGTCGGCCCCCGTGGGATCGAGGGTTTCGGCGATTCCATCGGTGTGGAGCAAGAGCTGATCACCGCGTTCGATCGTGATCTCACCGGTGGGTGAGGACACGTCCTTGCGAATCCCGAGCGGCAACCCGCCCTCGCCGAGTTCGATGATCTCGCCGTCGCTGCGGCGAAGCATGGGATAGGGATGACCCGAAACGACGAAGTCCATCCGCCCCGTCGCGGGGTTTAGCAAACCATAGAAAAGGGTCATGAATGCTCGATTCGTCCCGCTTCGGCACAGCGCGCGGTTGACGAAACGCGCCACCGAGGCGGGCGTCGGATCGACATCGATGGCGAGCTTGAGCGCCGAACTGGCGATGGCCATGAGAAGACCGGCCGCAATGCCGTGCCCGCTCGCATCACCGACCACGATCGCCAGCCTGCCATCCTCGAGGGGGATGAAATCGTAGTAGTCGCCGCCGATGGTGTTGGCGGTTCGATACGAGAAAACAAACTCCCAGTCCTCCACCTTCGGCGGATCCTCGGGCAGGAGGTCGTGCTGCAGTTCCCGTGCGACCTCGAGCTCGTCCCGAACGACGATTCGATCGGCGAGCTCGAGGAGGATGAGAAAGACGAGACCGGCCATGCCGACGAGGTGGAAGAGGACAAACTGCGCACCGGTATTGATCGCGAAATCGACATTCTGCAGCGCGAGGAGCGAAAGGACGATGCTGATACCGAAGAGCACGCGCCGTGGCGGCGACAGTTTGAACGACAGCCCGAGGAAAAGAATCTTCGTCCGGTGTAAGAACCTCCCGACCTTGCCCTTCGGTTCGTCGCCATCGTGCTCCCGGGTCACGACCCCGAATGCATGGGCGGCATCGCGGTCGAACAGACGTCGAAGATCCCCCGCACCGACACCACCGGTGTAGTCGCGGACAAATCGCTCGGCTCGGGCAAACCAGTTATCTTTCGTCATCTCGCTCACTCAGTTCTACGCATACCCTCGACAAGAGTTCATCCCTTTCTCAGGAGCTTTCGACGACGGCCGACGGTGCATCCTTCACAAAAGTACGTTCTGACCCCGGGACGCTCGACACCCGGCAAATCCATTTTTCCACCCCATGATGAGAAGACCCGCCTGGCCACGGCGCCTCGTCGCCTTCGGGTCGAATCCCGGTCAAAGAGACCGGCCTGAGCGATTGTGACCCCGGGCACAGCGCCGTACCCGATGGTGGACCATCCTGTAGCCAGAGATGAAGATACAGCCAGAGGGCCATTCTCACCAGGTTTCGCCGCACGGTCTGCGAACGAGCCTGGGTCGTCGGTCCCGATCGATCGGCGGAGAAGATGGCAGGCTCAATGTCAACCGCAACCGTACCGGCTAGGAGTGTGTAGTGCCTAGATGGTGGATGGATTTCGGAGGGTCGTTTGAGGCCATTTTTGGGCGAATTCGCAAGTTCATACTGGTGGTATGGGCCAAGAATTCGCCAAAAAATGGGCCAAACGACACCCGAAAGGCACCGCCAATTCTATGCACTACACACTCCTTGAGCCGGAGAAAGCGGGGATGAAGCAAATGGGAAGCGCCAGATCACGACGACTCAGACTGCTCGAGAGCCTCCGTCGGACCATCAGCGACAAGCTCCACCAAAAGGTCAGCTCATCGAATGTCGCCTACGGCGGGTTCAGCCCTCCCGAGAACACGAGCGCCATCTACCAGCAGGCCAAGCACGTGGCACCGGATCTGCTCGACCAACTTTTCAACGTCCACCAGCGGACGTGCGAAGAGCAGGGCCAGCCCATGATCACCAGCCACGGGCCGGAGCCCAACGATCTCGAACGCAGGCAGATGCTGTCGGCGGTTCGTGCGGCGGTGATGAGGTCACAGACCCGGTTCGGGTAGGTCGACGGAGTCGACCTAATTCACGACATCGTCGTCGACATCATCGAGCGATCGTGTTCGTGTGAAGTCGAGGGGTGGGGGGGCTTCCGTTCGGTTGCGTAGCGCCTGCAGCTCCTCTTCCGCCTCCCAGCGCTGCTTCATGGCGGCGCTCTTTGTTCTCCGGCGGCGAATGGCGACGATGGCGAGGGCGGTAATGGCCGCCCAGAGGACTCCGGTTGAAGTCAGAAATGGGACCCAGGTGTGCCACAGCGCCTCGCGGACAAAGAACCGGTGCTCGGCTCGTTCGAGGGTGTCTCCGGTGGCGCGGACGAAGGCCTCCTCAAACCGCATGTCCCGACCGAGGAGTTCGAGGATCCTCGCGGTCACGAACTCGCCGTACTCCAGCCGCAGCCAACGGACAAAGGCCCCGGAAAGAGCGTATGACCGGGCCACCCGCCGTCCGCCCTCGGCAAAGCCCAGATCGAGGGCATCGGCGGTGCGTGGCCCGCGACCGACGACGGCGGCCGCATAACGTGCCCGATCCTCGATCCCCCATTCACGCGCGGCGACGGTCGCGACGCCTTCGTTGAACCAGCGTGGAACCGGCCGCCCCCGTGCCGCCTCCGAAACGAGTACGTGCGTGACTTCGTGGTGGACCAGGGTTCGCAGGTTGTCGTCCGGATAGCGCGACACCCGATCCGGGAAGAGCACGATGGTTCGCGAATCGCCATCGGCGAACCCACTTATCCACCCTGGCGTCTGGAGCGCCACGGCACTGTCCCCGGGCGCCAGAACGATCCGCATGGGCGAGCTGAAGCCCATGAGTCCCGTCATGAGGAGGGCGCCGGAGAAATCCCCACCGCCGATGACCCTAACCTCATCGGCAACCGCGGCGAGGGCCGGGGGCGCCTCGATCTGAAGATCGGGTGAAGGACGCGCGACGGTCCAGGAGGCCGGCAGGCCGATGAGGCCCAGACCCACCAGAAACGTCCGCATGAAAGAGGTCATTGGTCGGATTCGGCAGCCCCGGACAGAGCCGAACCGATGATCTCCTTGACGCGGTTGCTGAGCGTCGGCAGATCGGCGGCGGCCGGATCATCCATCGCGATCGGTTTGTGGATCACCAACCTCGCTCGGCCCGGCCTGAGATCGAACCGGCGGGCCGGCAGAACATCGCAGACGCCATCCACCGTCACCGGGAGAACGGGCAGACCGGTGTCGATGGCAAAACGAAAGGCGCCCTTCTTGAATTGCTTGAGCCTGCCGTTTTCGCTGCGCGTCCCTTCAGGAAAGAAGATCACCGATGTCCCGCCGGTGATCCGTTCCCTGGCCCCGTTGATGGATCTGACCGCGGCCTCGTGATTCGAGCGATCGATATAGATGTGGCCCAGGGCCGCACAGGCCACGCCGAGACCCGGGACCGACCGCAGCTCCTGTTTCATCACCCAACGAAAATCAACCCCCAGCCAACCGTAGAGGACGAGGATATCGAAGGGACTCTGGTGATTGGAGACCACGACGTAGGACTGGTCGGGATCGATGTTCTCGCGTCCGATCACTTCAACCGGCATGGGAGTGACCCAGGCGTTGATGCGCGCCCAACTGCCGGCGATCACCCGGCTGAGCGCGCTCGGATTGACGAAAGGACTGAGGACGACAATCGTGGCGGATCCGACGAGGGTCGTCACCACCGCCACCGGGCACACCACCAGGTACTTCCATAACTGGTACGGCCACCACCACCACGATCGAGCTTTCATCCTCCACATCCTACCGTCTCCCATGGGAGTGCTGCTATCCTGTGCCCCCGCCCAGGGCTCCGGAGGCAACGTGTCCGACACCTTTTACATCACCACCCCGATCTACTATGTCAACGACATGCCCCACATCGGCCACATCTACACGACGGTGATGGCCGACTCGTTCGCCCGCTATCAGCGGCTCAGGGGCAAAAAAGTCTATTTCCTGACCGGCACCGATGAGCACGGTCAGAAGATCGAGAAGGCAGCGGCGGCCCAGGGGATCCAACCCATCGAACTCGCCGACCGGGTGGTGGCGAGATACCACGATCTGTGGAAGCTCCTCAACATCTCCCACGACGACTTCATCCGCACCTCCGAGGACCGGCACCAGAAGTGCCGTGGCCGCGATCATCGAGCGCATCACCGAGGCCGGCGACATCTACAAGGGTGATTACGAGGGCTGGTACGACGCCCGCGACGAGGCATTCATCCCCGATTCCCAGGTCAAGGACGGGATCGACACCGAAAGCGGCAACCCGGTGGAACGGCTGTCGGAGTCGAGCTACTTCTTCCGTCTGTCGGCATTTCAGGACCGTCTTCTCGAGTGGTACCGTGCCAACCCCGAGTGCATCCGGCCCAAGAGCCGGTACAACGAAGTCCTCCGTTTCGTCGAAGGCGGGCTCAAGGATCTGTCGATCTCCCGCACCTCGCTCACCTGGGGTGTCCCCTACCCCGGCGACGAGGACCACGTGGTCTATGTCTGGCTCGACGCCCTCACCAACTACATCTCGGCGCTCGGCTTCGGGAACGATGACGAATCAAAGTTACGCGACCTTCTGGCCGGCGAGCCTCCACCTCGTCGGCAAGGACATCCTCCGTTTCCACTGCGTCTACTGGCCGGCGTTTCTCATGTCCGCCGGTCTGCCGCTCCCCGAGCGGGTCTTCGGCCACGGGTGGTGGCTTCAGGACGACGCCAAGATGTCCAAGTCGGTGGGCAACGTGGTCCGGCCCGACCACCTCATCCACCGTTTCGGCGCCGATGCGCTGCGCTACTTCGTGGCGCGCGAGATGTCGTTCGGCCAGGACGCCAACTTCTCCGACGAGGCCTTCCTCGAGCGGTTCAACGCCGATCTCGCCAACTCCCTCGGCAACACCGCGTCGCGCACCACGGCCATGACGACCCGAATACCTCGACGGCATGGTCCCGACACCGACGACCGAGGGCCCGGTACCCGAAGCCGCCGCCGTTGCGGTCGAAAAGTACATCCACCACATGGACGCCCTCGAACCCAACCGGGCGTTGGAGGCGGCCTGGCAACTGCTCTCGACCATCAACGTCTTTCTTCAGGAGAAGCAGCCCTGGAATCTCGCCAAGAACGGCGACGAGGGCCGGGCCGAACTCGAGTCGGTCCTCTACGCCGCCCTCGAGGGGCTCAGCATCGCCTCGATCCTCGCCGAACCGTTTATCCCGGGGATCGCGGCCGAACTGCGGGCGCAGCTCGGCGTCAGCGACCTTCCCCTCGATCTCGGACAACGCCACCAAATGGGGCGGGCTGCCGGCCGGGACCAGGCTCGGCGACGCCCAACCGCTCTTCCCGCGGGTCGACATCAAGGCCTATCTCAAGGAGATCGCCGAGGAGAACGAGAAGAAAGCCGAGGCCGAGGCCATTGCCCAGGGTGATCTCGTCACCATCGACGACTTCGCCAAGATCCAGCTCAAAGTGGGGCTCATCAAGCACGCCGAGCGTCTGCCCAAGTCGAAGAAGCTCATGAAGGTCATGGTCGATCTCGGCGAGGGTCAACCGCGGCAGCTGGTGGCCGGGATCGCCGAACGCTACGAGCCCGAGCAGCTCGTCGGCCGGCGCATCGTCGTCGTCGCCAATCTCCAACCCGCCAAACTCATGGGAGTCGAATCGCGCGGGATGCTCCTCGCGGCTTCGATCGACGGTGCGCCGTACCTGCTCTCCGCCGATGACGAGGTGCCGCCGGGGACGCGGGTGAAGTAGAGCCGAACCGCCCGCGTCCGGGGCAGCGGCCGCGGCTAACGCTGGCGGTCGGACAGCTGTCCGGGCGTTTCGATCCGCGCCCCCGACACGCGGCAGCCTGCAGCGACCGCCGAACGCCTGCGATGTCACGGCACGCCGCGTCGCACTGTGGCCGGACTCGTCCAAGCGCCACCGACGGCTCATGGCGCGGTTGCCGCGGGGCCACCCGTAGCATCGTTCGGCGACCGGATGCATCGTGCATCACCATCACCCATCGGCGACTCCGAGCCCCGAGCACAATGCCGATGCCGGCACCCCGCGTCCGGCTGACGTTCGAGTCAGGTCAAGGTCGCAAAACGAGCTTGGCACTGACCGCAGTCAGGCGGAGGTGGGTCGCGGTACGCCTAGCGCACTCGCAACCCTCGCGGCACAACCTCACGGTGCATCTCTCCCGGCCCGCCATGAGGCCGCCGGCGCCTCGGGCAGCGCGGTCGCCGTTCTTCCGGCCACGCATCTAGTCGAGGCCGCCGCATCGCTACAATCACGTCCATGCACTGCGGGCGAGACGCCCGCACCACAATGGCCGCCGGCGCCCGGGCAGCGCGGTCGCCGTTCTGCCTGCCACCTCTGACGATCGCGCTGACCGGGCGACGCCGGGACGCCGAAGGCGGCCCGGAAGGCCGGAGCTGCGGGATGCCGCCACAGAAGCCGCCAGGAGCCGACGACCCTTCATGAAAACCCGCGATGGTGCGATGGGTCAATCATGCGACGACCTCTGCGGTGTTCTTTGCGATCTCGGCGTTCTCTGCGGTGAGACTGCGATGGCTGCGACGCCCCCGCTCAGTCCAGATACCCCCGCGGATTCACCGGCACTCCGTTCTTGATCACCTCGTAGTGCAGGTGGGCGCCGCTCGCATTGCCGCTCTTGCCGACCCTGCCGATGGTGTCTCCCCGCTTGACTCGCTTGCCCTTTTTGGTCTCGATCTTCTTGAGGTGAGCGTATCGGGTCCGGTAGCCAGCTCCGTGATCGATCACGACGGACCGTCCGTAGCTTCCGTCCTTACCGGCGACCACGACCGTTCCGTCCGCGGTGGCCCAGACCGGGGTGCCGGCCGGGGCTGCGAGATCGATGCCCTCGTGCCGCGAAGCTGCCGCGGGGGACGCCGAACTCGGCGGTCACCGTGACGGTGCCGTAGGCGACCGGCCAGCCGGACGGGATCGTCGAAGACGGGGTGGCCCGCCGACCGCTGGAGCATGCAGCGATTGCGACCAGCAGCACGGCCGCGGCGGCGCTCCGAATCGCCGCGCTCATCGGCGATCGTAGCGTTCGAAGCGAATGGGCAAACTCGTTCTTCTCGTCGGCGGGGTGGTCGACCCGATCGGCGAGGAGCCAGCCATCGAGATCGATGACGGGGAAGAAGGTGTCGCCCTCGACTTCGGCGTGGATCCGGGTGATGTAGAGGCGGTCGACCATCTCCGCGTCGAGGGCCTGACGGTAGATCTCGGCGCCGCCGCCGATGAACGGCTCTTCGTCGTCGACCACCATGGACAGAGCCTCCGCCAGCGAGTGAGCGACCAGCACGCCGTCAGCGGAAAAATCGCGGTTGCGGGTGACCACCACCATGGTTCGGCCCGGCAGCGGCTTCCCGACCTCGTCCCAGGTCGCCCGGCCGATGATGAGGTGGTGGCCCGTGGTCGTCTTTTTGAAATGGCGGAGATCAGCCGGGAGGTGCCACGGCAGATCGCCGTCGCGGCCGATCACCCGATTGGCGGACATGGCGACGATCAAAGAAACCATCAGATCTCCTCAGACCGCGATGGGCGCCTTGATGTGGGGGTGCGGGTCGTAATCGGTGAGCGTGAAATCATCAAAACGGAAATCGAAGACCGAAGCGATCTCGGGGTTCAGCTTCATGGTCGGCAGCCGCCGCGGCTGGCGTTGAAGCTGAAGCTTCGCCTGATCGATGTGGTTGCGATAGAGATGGACATCGCCGAAGGTGTGAATGAACTCCCGTGGTTCGAGACCGCAGTTCCGCGCGACCATCATGGTCAGCAAGGCGTATGAAGCGATGTTGAAGGGCACTCCGAGGAAGACATCCGCGGACCGCTGGTAGAGCTGGCAGCTCAATCCCCCATCGGCGACCCAGAACTGGAAGAGCGCGTGGCACGGCGGCAGCGCCATCTTGTCGAGGTCGGCGACATTCCAGGCGCTGACGATGTGGCGCCGGGAATCCGGGTTGCTTCGAATGTTGTCGATGAGCCCGGCGATCTGGTCGATGTGCCGGCCGTCGGGCGCCGGCCACGACCGCCACTGGGCGCCGTAGACCGGACCGAGGTTGCCGTTCGCGTCCGCCCACTCATCCCAGATCGTCACGTCGTGATCGCGTAGATACTGCAGATTCGTATCGCCCGTGAGGAACCACAACAGCTCGTGGATGATCGACCTCAGGTGGAGCTTCTTCGTCGTGAGCAGAGGAAAACCGTCACGGAGATCGATCCGCATCTGGTGACCGAAGACGCTCAAGGTACCCGTCCCGGTCCGGTCGTCCTTGACCACGCCTTGATCGATGATGTGTTGCAGCAGATCGAGATAGACCTTCATCGCCGCCCTCTGGCCGGAGCCGAAAACCCCTCCACGAGACCGGTCCAACGTCCATTGGCCTTGAGCAGGATCTCGGCCGCCTCCCGCACCGCACCGTCGCCGCCGCCCCTGCCGCAGATGTGGTCGCAGGTGGCGATGACCTCGGGAGCGGCGTCGGTGGGGCAAAACGAGAAACCGGCGCGGATGAGCATCGGCAGATCCGGCAGATCGTCGCCCATGGCGGCCATCTCGTGATCGGCGATGCCCAGGATCGAGAGCATCTGATCGAGATCGGCGCCCTTGTCCTTCGACCCGAGAAAGACCAGGGCCTCGTTCAGACCGAGATCCGAGCACCGCGCCGAAACCGCGGCCGACGATCGGCCGGTGATGATCCCGACCTCGATGCCGCCCTCGAGCAAGAGCCTGATGCCGAGACCGTCGTGGACGTTGAACGCCTTCATCTCCTCGCCGCCGGCCGAGTAGAAGAGCGATCCGTCGGTGAGCACCCCGTCGACATCGAGAACAACCAGTCGGATCGGTTCGAGTTTCGCGCGGATGTGCGGCGGCAGGTGGCTTGGCATGGTGGGATGTTACTAGAATCCTTCGAGGACTGCGCTGACCAGGGCTCTCGAGTACTCGGTGGAAAGCTCGTTCATGGCCTCGCGCTGACGGTCGAAGTAGTCGACGGCATCTTCGTTCACGGCGTATGACGTCCGGCGGGAAAACGCCTTGTTCTCCCAGAGCAGCACCGGCTCATCGCCTCGCACATCCGAGAGCCGAACCTCGGTAAGGAGGGTCATCTGGTACTCGGTGGCGCGACCGCTCTCGTCAAAGCTCACCGGAATCACCATCAACCTGGTCATGGTGCCGCTGAGCACGATATCGGCGTCCTCGGCCCGGTCGACGAGTTGGAAGCGTCCGCGCCGCACCCACTCGAGGTTGAGCGCTTCGGCGACCCGCTGATCCATGTCCGCCCTGGCCGTTTTGTTGGCGAAGAGCTCGACGTGGAGGCTCTGGACATCATCCGGCAGATAGGTCGAGGTTCCGACCAGGTGGTAACCGCAGCCCGAGAGGGCCAGGAGAAGCAGCAGCGGAAGGGTTCTTCGCACGGCTGAAAGTTAGCACATCCGCCGCCGCAGGCGGCGGAGATTCAGCGCTTCTTCAACGCGGCGATCTCCTTGAGGCGTTCGCCGATCCGGTGCTCCCAGCCGCGCTCGGTGGGTCGATAGAAGGTGGCGGTCTTGAGCTCGTCGGGAAGGCACTGCATGTCCGACACGCCGCCTGCCTCGTCATGGGCGTAGTGATAGCCCTTGCCGTAACCGGCGTCCTTCATGAGCGCCGTCGGCGCATTGCGGATGGACATGGGGATCGCCAATCCCGGCCGGGCCGCGACCTCACGCTTGACCGCGCCATAGGCCTTGTAGATCGCGTTGGATTTCTGCGCCAGGGCGAGGTAGACCGTCGCCTGCGCCAGCGCGAGCTCACACTCCGGCATCCCCATGTGTTCCACGGCATGGGCTGCCGCCGAAACCTGCTCGAGGGCCTTCGGGTCGGCCATTCCGATATCTTCGGACGCCATCCGCAACAGCCTCCGAACCACGAACCGGGGATCCGCACCGCCGCAGAGCATCCGCCCGAGCCAATAGAGCGAGGCATCGACATCGGAGTTACGGACCGACTTGTGAAGCGCCGATATGAGGTTGTAGTGCTCTTCCCTGCCTTTGTCGTAGACCGCCACTGAACGCTGCGCGATCCGTTGAACAAGCTCTTCATCGATGCGGGCGAGTCCATCGACGGCGGCCAACGACACCGCCAGCTCGAGGTGGTTGAGCGCCTGTCGTGCATCGCCCGCCGCGAGCCGCCCGATCATGCTCAGGGCCGCCTCTTCGGCATCGACCCCGCTCGCACCGAGACCGCGCTCGCGGTCCCGAAGGGCCCTGTCGAGCAACCGCGCCATCTCGTCCTCTTCCAGTGGTTCGAGAATGTAGACCTTGACCCGGGACAGCAGCGCACGGTTGAGCTCGAAGGAAGGATTCTCGGTGGTGGCGCCGACGAGGACGATGTCACCGACCTCAACAAAAGGAAGGAACGCATCCTGTTGGGCGCGGTTGAAACGATGGATCTCATCGACGAAGAGGACGGTCCGCCGGCCCTCGATCTGCCGACGGCGGCTCGCCTCGGCCATGATCGCCCGCGCCTCCTTGACCCCCGACAGCACCGCGGAAAAGGTCACCATCTCGGTCCCGGAGGCTTCGGCCAAGAATCTCGCCATGGTCGTCTTGCCGGAACCGGGCGGTCCCCAGAAGATCATCGACGGCAGCTCACGGCGTTCGACAAAGGCGCGAATCACACCATCGCGCCCGACCAGGTGTTCCTGACCGAGAATCTCGTCCAGGGTGCGCGGGCGCATTCGATCGGCGAGGGGTGAAGGTTGGCGATCGCTGGAGTAGAGGTCGGTCTGCCGGTCCACCTCACCCACCCCGGGTCATCAGGGCGAGACGCTCCAACCTGATCATCCGCAGTACCGCCTGGTCGACGGTGGCGCCGATGGTCACGGCGCCGTGCGCGGCGATGACGAGGGCGGGCGCCTTGGCGATGCCCATGCGCGACTTCCTGGGCCAACGAGCGGCTTCCGGGCGGAAAATCGTCGATCCACGAAACGCGATCGAGGACTGATCCGCCATCGGGAAGCAGACACGGATCGGGCGCCAGGCCGTCGTCGGCCAGGGCAAGGACCTTGTCCGGATGGGCATGCACCACCGCGTGGACCGACGGAAACCGAGCATAGATGGCACGGTGCAGCCCGACCTCGGTTGATGCACCCTCGGGTACCCGGTGGCTGTTGATCTCGACTTCCATCAACTCATCGGGCTCGAGTTTGGCTTTGTCCGTCATGGTGGGCGTCACATAGAACCGATCTTGATCGATCCGCGCCGAGAGATTTCCCTCTCCGAGCTTGACGAGCTTGGTCGCCGCCAGTTCTCGGCCGCCCTCGATGATGGAGAGCCGGAGTCCCAACAGACGTTCAGGCCTCATCGGAGCCCCCATTCTTGTACGCCTGCCGACATTGATCGCCACAGAAGACCGCATCGCCCTCCGCAAGAAGGGCACGACCGACCGGCACATACGTGCCGCAATGTCTACACTCGGACAACTCCTCCGGCGACGGATTCGGCGGGTCGTTCTCGAGATCCATCCGCCGCCGTCTCTGCTGGGGTGAGAAGCGACTGTAGCTGTCCGCCCCGAGACCGCCGGACGCTTTCCGCTTGCCGAGCGAACTCAGCACCCTCCACAGCACGAAGAGGGCCAGGACGAAGAAGACGATTCGTGGCATCACCCTACCGGTAAATCCAAGGAACCCAAGTATATCCGATCGGCGGAAACGTGGCTACTTGGACATGACCTCGGCTTCGATTGCGGTGAGGTCGGGGACGTCCGGGTTCCGGGCGGCGATCTCCTTGAGGCGGCCGAGCGCCTCACGCGCTCCATCGTGATCGTGGAGATCGAAGTTCAACACGATCACCTTGTTGAACCACGCCTGCCAGTGGTCGGGTTCGACGGCGATCGCACGGTCGAGCATCTCGACGGACCGATCGAAAAGCTCCAGGTTGCGCAGAACGACACCGAGATCGGTGAGAACATCCGGGTCGTTGCTGCGGCCCTCGGCCATCGCGGTTTCGTACCAGACCCGGGACTCCTGCCACTGACCGGGATTGCCGGTCGTGCGGGCCAACTCGAAAAACGCATTGCCCATCTCGACCTTGAGACCGACATCGCCCGGATTCTGAGCGATGCGTCCGCGAATCTCGGAAATCTGCTGCTCGAAGAATCGTGTTTCCGGATTGGGAGCACCGTCACCAAGAGGGGGATGACCATCCGGTAGGCCGGAGGCCTGGGCCGCCGCCGGCGGCGCCCCCAGACGAAGCGCCTTTCCAGGCGGGATGGGCTGCCGTTCGGCAAAGACATAGCCCAGCGCGAGGCCCACCATGAGCCCGATCACAAGGGTGAACCAGGGGTTCTTGAACATCAACACACTCCTTTGAGGTCTCTCTCGATCGATGGGGTAACAACACCCGAGCGAATACTAATCCGACCGAACCGCCCGCCACCCTCCGGCCGACGGCATTCCAGTCGCGAGTTGCGTCGCTTCCCACCGACCCTGGATCACATTCGGTTCGGCGCCCAGGTTGAGTTCGCCGTAGAAGATCGCCGCAAAACCGAGCTGTGAGTCGATCCTCTCGAGGCGCACCTTGTTCGCCACGAGGGTGCCCCTGAGCGAACCGGTCCAACCACCGGAGAACTCATAGGTACCGCTGACCAGGGTTCCCTGCTGGACGAGGAAGATCTTCCCCGTCAGACCGGGTTGGACCGTGACATCCCACGGACCGTCGAGAACTCCGAACTCGTCCGAAGGCTGCGCACCGAGATCTTCCGCAGCCTCGATGATCGCGAGGTGGGCAAAGACATCACGCCTGACCCGCTGAACCTCGAAGAGCTTCATCATCAACCGCGATTCCAACTCCTGGAGCTGTTCTTCCCGAGTCCGGAGGGCGTCGAGATCGGCACCCTGACGCTGGGCGTCGATCATGGCCCCGGAGACAGACTCCACCTGCGCCCAGGTCTGCTGCATCAACCCGTTCTGCCGTTCGAGCTCGGCGACCCCCTCGGCCATCAATGCGGCGTGGATGGCGGCCAGACCTCGAACCGTTTGGGCTTCCGCCGGCGGGGCGAGCAATCCGGCGATCACGACCAAGAAAACCACGACGCAAGTTGCATGTCTCACGGCGTCTTCCCTTCGAAACGGGTAATGACGGCAGTTCCCACCAGATCGCTCCAAACATTGGTCGAGGTCCGCATCATGTCAAGGACCCGGTCAACGGCGATGATGGTGGCGATTCCCTCGATGGGCAGCCCTACGGCCTCGAGCACGACGATCATCATGACCAATCCGGCCATGGGAATCCCCGCTGCTCCGACCGAGGCCAGCAGAGCGGTGAGGAGTACGAGCGCCTGTTGGGAGAAGTCGAGCGGGACGCCGTACATCTGGGCGATGGTCAGGGCGGCGACGGCTTCATACAGCGCCGTCCCGTCCATATTGACGGTGGCGCCCAGAGGCAGGACAAAACTCGCGATCCCGCGTGGCACTCCGCCTTCCTTCTCGGCGCACTCCATGCTCAGAGGAAGGGTCGCGGACGAGGAGGCCGTCGAGAAGGCCGTCGCCACCGCCGGGAGGACCGCACGGAAGTACTCGATGGGATTCCGCCGGGCCAGGAAGACGAGCAGAAGCGGCAGGGTCACGAAGGCGTGAATCAACAACCCGCCTCCCACCGTCGCAAAGTACGGCAACAGCTTCATGATCAGTTCCGGACCACTGCGAACGACCTCCCGTGCCAACAGGGCGAAAATTCCGATGGGGGCCAGCTTGACGATCGCCAGAGTCAGCGCCTGGATGACCTCGAGCGCCCCCTCCATCACCCGGTGTACGGCGTCCACATTGGGTCCGTTGAGTCGGACCAGAAAGAGACCGAAGAGAATCGCAAAGAAAATGACCGGCAGGACATCACCCTGCGCCATGGCATTGACGATATTGTCCGGCACCATGTGAAGGAAGAACTGCGACATGCTCTGCGAGCTCGAGGAGAGCCCCTCCGGGAGAGTCGACGTGCTCCCGATGTCGAGATACTCGCCAGGCGTGATGATATTGACGAGGGCCAGACCGACCAGGATCGCCAGGGTCGTCGTCAGGGTGTAGTAAAGGACGGTGCGCAGACCGACCCTCCCAACGCTCCTGGCATCACCGAGACTCGCCACGCCGCAGACCAACGACGTGAAGATCAGCGGGATGATGACCATCTTCAACAGTCTGAGAAAAATGTCTCCGACAAGTCCGACGCCTTCGCCAAAGGCCTCGGTGGGAAATCCGTGGGGGCCGAGGATCCGCGCAACGACACCAACCGCGAATCCTGCCACGAGTGCAATGCCGACCTGAGCGTGCAGCTGGAGATACCAGGGTTTGTTCGACTTCGATCGTGACATTCACCCTCCAAGGTCTCGGAACGCCCCGAGGATACCATCGGCCGGCGAGGACGGGCAGCGGAGAAATGAACCGCCAAGGCGCGAAGGACGCGAGGACATCGCACCGAGTTCTCAGCTGTCAGCCACCAGTTTACGGGCACGTGGTTCAGCCGCTTCCGAGAATGATCCGTCTGCGAGGGGGGAAATGCCGTGGAACCGAGGGCTGAGCTCTGCTAGCTGAGTGCTTCGCGCTCGTGCCGTCTTTGCGGCGAGAGTTACTCCTCGACGGGTTCCATCGGCTGGCCGAGCGCGTCGTCGATTTGCTTCTCGACCTCGGGGATCTCACGATCCTGGACCACCGCTGTCTCAACCACCAGCAATTGACGGGCGTGGTCGTACATCTTGCGTTCGCGGAACGACAGGGTTTTGCGCCCGGCCACCTCGGCGAGGCAGCGAAGGACATCGACGATTTCGTCGAGGTCACCGGTCTTGATGCGCTCCAGGTTGGCGCGGTAACGGTCCTTCCAGTCCTCCACCCCGTCGGTGTCGGCCGAACTCAACCTCTCGAGTGCCCCCGACACAGCATCTTCCTCGGACAAGGGGCGGAGCCCGACGCGCTCCGAATTGGTCACCGGAACAACGACCTTCGAGTCGGTACTCAGGAGCCGCAGGGTGTAGCAGTTCATGACACATCCCGCGAGTTCTTCCTCGGTGATGCTCTCGACTACCGAGACTCCCTGGCTCGGATAGACCACTTTGTCTCCGACATTGAACTCCACGGAACCTCCTCAAGGTGAACAATCCATCTTAGCATGGCCGATCGCTGTCAGATTGCAGCCTACTCCCGCCTCGTTCGGCGTGTTGCTCGCGTGAGTGCCAGAAGTGGCACCTAATCCAACTACCTAATACCTCGACCCGCCTACTGTTCCCTCTTGCAGTGCACACACACCAGAGCTCCCGGTCGGATGGGTTCACCGCAATGGCTGCACGGCGACGCGCCGAGCCTCGGACCGCCGCGCCACTACGACCGAACCACCGACAAGGGCAAGGGCCAGGACCATGGAGACCGGCGGCACCATCAACGCCGAACCGGAGAGGGCCGCTGAGGCGCCGGCTTCGGAGAGCGACGCAAGCTTGCCGACGCTCTCGTGGGTGTCCTCGGCGAAGTCGCGGAAGGGCTGGCGCACCTTGTTGCGCAGCCAGTGAACTCCGGCCGCCGTCCCGCCTCCCAACACCCCCGAGGCCCCGAGTTGCGCCACATCCGGGTCGAGTCGGCCGGTCACCGCCGCAAAACCGATGAAACCGGCGACGATCTTGGGCAGATACGACACGACATCCGAGAATCGTCCGAGATCGGGGTGGGAATCGACCACGATCTCGAGCACCACCAGCACCCCGATGATCCCCATCACGAAAGGGTCGGCAACCCAGGCGAACCGTCCGCCGAGCTCGAAATAGGGCGTGTAGCTGAAGGCTCCGAGCGCGAGGATCGGGAATGAAGGCCTTGGCGCCGGCGCCGGTCGCGAGCCCGAAGGCCGCCATGTAGGTCATCAGGGTTTCCATGGTTGTCCTCTCAGTCAGGTCAGTTTCCGAGCCAGTCGATCAAGAGTCGCCGCCGACCAGCCGATCACCACCCCGCCGATGATGATGCCGGCGATCACCACGATGGTGATGGTCGCGAGGGTTGCCATCAGCACCTTTTCCGACGCCAGCAAGGGTTGTCGCGGATTGCTCGCGGGCAAGGCTCCACGCCGTGTAGACGTGAACCACTTCGGTGAGCACGACAAAGGTCGCGGCCCCGCTGACGATCCCGGCCAACGGCACCGCCATGGCGGCGTAGCCCGGCAATCCGAGCCAGAGAAAGGCGAAGCGTGCCGCCCAGCGCGTAAACAGGCGCCGGGTCGGCCCCAGGTAATGTCTCGCCTCTCGGACGACATATACCCGCAGCACAACGAGGTGCACGAGGGCCACAAACGGCGACAGCAACACGCCGCCGAAGTGGATCAGCGACGCCGCAACGGCAAGCACCGCGATGGTCGGGACTCCCCACTGAAGGACCTCTCTGCACTCGGGCCCGTTGGCGGGCCTCTATCAGTTCATAACGGAGATCGAGCTCTCGAGGTTCGCCCTCGGGCCCGGCCAGAGGCCGTTCGCAGTGCGGACAGGATAGCCCCCTTCGCTCGCCGAAGCTCAGAGGCTCGAGGCACCAGGGGCAGCGTGAGGGCATGAGAGGAGTATACGAGGCCCTTCGCTCTCTCGGAGAACGCTGATTGAATTCTCAATTCTCGATTTTCAATTCCAAATTTCGTCGCCGAGACTCGGGAGCGGCTCAGGGGGCATTATTCGATCGAGTGTGCAACCGGTCCACGGCCGCCTCGCCCCTTCGGCCGGGTCGCCGTTGAGGTACCATGCGGGCCGCCGCACCTCCGCGCGAAAGGACCACCGCATGAACAGCCATGACCACGAAAACAACCTCGATATCCGGCAGATGGAACTCGCCGACGTGGCGCCGACCTTCGAGCTCGGCCAGCAGCTCTTCACGGCCGACCGCTGGCCGACCCTGTACCGGACCTGGGACGAGTACGAGGTGGTGTCGCTCTACGCCAACGAACGGAACCACTGCCTGGTCGCGGATCGCGACGGCGCCGTCGTCGGCTTCGCCCTCGGTTCCGTCCTTGAAAAGCGCGGCGAACCCTGGACCTACGGCTACCTGCTGTGGCTCGGCGTCGACCCGAAACAGACCCGCCAGGGGCTCGGACGCAGGCTCATCGACGCCCTCACTCTGCGCTTCATCGAGGCCGGGGTGCGGATGGTGCTGGTCGACACCGAGGCCGACAACCACGCCGCGGTGGCGTTGTTCCGCGGCGTCGGGTTCAACCACGAGCGGCCGCACGTCTACTTGTCGCTGAACCTGACCACCCACCCCGAGTACCAGCGACTCCGGGACGAGGAGAGCTGAACGGTGAACGCACAATTCGTCCGCGACCTGATCCGCCGCGACCGTCTCGACGCCCTGCTCGAGGACGCGGTCAACAACTACTCTCCGCCCTTCGCCGAGGAGCCGGCGACCCGGGTCTTCGCCCGGTTTCTCGAGGACGCCGGCGTCTCCTACCAACGGCAGCCGGTGGCGGGCGGCGCCGACACCGGCGGCGCGAGCCGCGCCAACCTCGTCATCCGGGTGGGTCCCGACCCGCCGGGGCTGCTCTGGCTCGGCCACGTCGACACCGTCGTCGCGGTGGACGAGGAGCACGCCTGCGCACGGATCGAGGACGGGCTGCTCTACGGTCTCGGCTCGGCGGACATGAAGTCGGGCTGCGCCGCGGCCCTGGAGGCGCTGCTCGCTCTGCTCGGCTCCGGCGCCGAGTTGCACCGCGGTCTGTGCATCGCCCTGGTGGTGGGCGAGGAGGAGTACGGCGACGGTGCCGCCGCCCTCACCGACGAGGTTTCCGCACCGCTGACGGTGGTCGGCGAGCCCACCGCGCTCATCCCCTGCCTCGAGCACTACGGCTATGTCGAGTGCGAGCTGGCGGCGGCGGGCGCCCGCGCCCACGCCGCCCTCCCCGAGGTCGGCAGCAGCGCCATCCACTCCATGCTTGACTGGATGCTCGGCATCCTCGACGCCCGCCGTGGCCTCGACGAGCCGGAGCGCATCGCCTTCAACCCCCGCTCGATCCAGGGCGGCGGCGACATGTTCGCGGTGGCTGAACGGTGCCGGGCCTCCCTCGACGTCCACTTCGCGCCGAGCCTCGATCCGGCGTTGATCCACGACGTCATCGACCGGGCGCGACAGTTGTCTCTCGAACGACACCCCGGCTGCAAGCTCGACGCGACTCAGCTCTACTCGGCCCGCGGCTACGCGCTGGATCCCTCCAACCCCGCCCTCGAGCCGGTGCACTCGGCCTTTTCCGAGCTCGGCCGACCGTTCGCGCCCGGCAGCTTCCGTTCCCACTCCGACGCCAGTCCGCTCTTCCTCCGGGGCACGGCCCCGGTCGTCTGCGGGCCCGGCCGGCTGGAGGCGGCCCACACACCGACCGAGCACGTGGAGCTGGCCGAGGTGCACCGCGCCGCCGAGCTCTACGCCACCCTCTTTCACGCCGCCTGCTGTCGAGTCGGCTGACCTCTCGACCGAGCACCAAGATCAAGACCTCAGAATTGCGAATCGAGAATCAAGAACTTTCGCGCGCCGCGAGGATGATCTCAGCCCCGCGATCGATCTCCGCTTCCGTTGTGAAGCGCCCGACCGACAGGCGGATCGTGCCGAGGGCGAACTCGGGGGTGACGCCCATGGCGGCGAGGACGTGCGAGACCTGGATCTTGAGACCGTGGCAGGCGGCGCCGGCCGACGCCGCGAGTTCGTCGCCGACGGCCTCGAGGAGATCACCTGCGTGGGCGCCGGGCAGGCTGACGCTGAGGGTGTTGGGCAGGCGCTCTGCCCCGGCGGCATGCTCGATGAGGTCCCCGACCCCGGCTGCGAGTCGGTCGCGAAGACGGTCACGGAGCGAGGCGAGCCGGTGATGCTCTTCCGGCGGCTCGTCCCGTACCAGGGCGCACGCGGCGCCCAGCCCGACCATTTCGAGGATGTTCTCGGTGCCGGCTCGGAGCCGCCGCTCGTGGCCGGCGCCGCGGATGAGCGGCTCGATCACGACTCCGCGGCGCACGTAGAGGGCGCCGATCCCCTTGGGTGCGTAGAGCTTGTGTCCGGCGACGGTGAGCAGGTCGACCCCGAGGGCCTCGACATCGACC
>CAVQJV010000033.1:0-96868 GCA_963712805.1 uncultured Acidobacteriota bacterium
CGCGATCTTGCCGACAGCCTGCGCGGCATCGGTGTGGACGAGCACGCCGCGATCGCGACAGAGCTCGGCGATCTCGGCCACCGGCTGAAGCGTGCCGACCTCGTTGTTGGCGAGCATGATCGAAACCAGGACGGTGTCGTCCGCGAGCGCCGCCTCCACCTCGGCCGGATCGACCCGGCAGTGGCCGTCGACGCCGACGACGGTGAGTCGGATGAGGCCTTCCATCTCCATGGCCAGCGCGACCTCGAGCACCGCCGGGTGCTCGACCGCGGAGATCACCACGTGACCGCCACCGCGTGCCGCCACAACACCGCGCAACGCGAGATTGTCTGATTCCGACCCGCCCGAGGTGAAGACGATCTCGTCGGGGCCACAACCGAGACACGCTGCGACCCGAGCGCGCGCCGCCTCCACAGCGGCTTTGGCCTCACGACCGAAGCGGTGGCCCGACGACGGGTTACCGAAGAAACCCGTCAGGAACGGCCGCATGGCGTCGGCCACGCGAGGATCGGTCGGCGTGGTGGCGTTGTAATCCAGATAGATAAAGTCCTTCATAGAAAAGACAGTCTACATCCCGATCCATGACTTCGGCAGACGGGTGAATTCACGAATTGAACTTGCACCGGCTATCCCTCGCGGATACCATGCCCCTCCGGCGTCCAACAGGCGCCCCGAAGAAACTGTGAGTCGTGGAGGTTGCTATGCCCAACGGAATCGTCCCGATCCCGCCCCCGGTCAACGAACCCGTCCGATCCTATGGCCCCGCCTCGCCCGAGAAGGCACCGATCAAGGCCAAGCTCAAAGAAATGCTCGCCGAGGAGATCGAAATCCCGCTCATCATCGGCGGCAAGGAGGTCCGCACCGGCAAGACCGCGAAGGCGGTCTGCCCGCACGACCACAAACACGTCCTCGGCACCTACCACCAGGCCGGCGAAGCCGAAGTCAAGCAGGCCATCGAGGCGTCGCAGAAGGCGTGGCGCGAGTGGTCCGAGGTGCCGTGGGAAGACCGCGCCGCGGTCATGCTCAAGGCGGCCGAGCTGCTCCAGGGCCCGTGGCGCGACACCCTCAACGCGGCCTGCATGCTCAACCAGTCGAAGACCGTCTACCAGGCCGAGATCGATGCCGCGTGCGAGCTCATCGACTTCTGGCGCTTCAACCCGCACTACCAACGGTTTATCTACTCGCAGCAACCCGAGTCGGCCCAGGGCTACTGGGACTATGTCGAGTACCGCGCCCTCGAAGGCTTTGTCTTTGCGGTGACGCCCTTCAACTTCGCCTCCATCGCCGGCAACCTGCCGACGGCGCCGGCGCTCATGGGCAACACCGTGCTCTGGAAACCCGCCTCGTCCGCGGTGTTCACCGCGTGGCAGCTCATGAAGTTGTTCAAGGCCGCCGGATTCCCCGACGGGGTCATCAATTTCGTACCGGGCTCGGGTGGTCAGGTGGGTAACCCGGTGATGGCGAGCCCCCACCTCGCCGGGATCCACTTCACGGGTTCGACCCCGGTGTTTCACGGGATGTGGAAAACGGTGGGCGAGAATATCGCGAGCTACAAGGGCTACCCGCGCATCGTCGGCGAGACCGGCGGCAAGGACTTCGTCTTCGCCCACCCCTCCGCCGATGTCGGGGCACTGGCAACGGCGCTCGTCCGCGGCGCCTTCGAGTATCAGGGTCAGAAGTGTTCGGCCGCGTCGCGCGCCTACATCCCCAAATCGATCTGGGCGAAGACAAAAGAACTCATGCTCGGACAGATCGAGGAGATCAAGGTCGGACCTCCCACCGATTTCCGCAATTTCTTCAACGCGGTCATCGACAAGGGCGCGTTTGACGATCACGTCGGCTATATCGAGCACGCCAAGGCGTCCTCTGAAGCCGAGATCATCATCGGCGGCACCTACGACGATTCCGAGGGGTACTACGTCAACCCGACCGTGGTCCTGACCACCGACCCCCACTTCAAGCTCATGGAGGAGGAGATCTTCGGCCCCGTGCTGACCATCTTCGTCTACGACGACGCCGATCTCGACGACACCCTCGAGCTCTGCGACACCACGAGCGCCTACGCTCTCACCGGCGCCATCTTCTCCGACGACAGGCTGGCGGCGATCAAGATGGCGGCGAGGCTGCGCCACGCCGCTGGGAACTTCTACATCAACGACAAACCCACCGGCGCCGTGGTCGGCCAGCAGCCCTTCGGCGGCGGCCGCGCCTCGGGAACCAACGACAAGGCAGGCTCGTACCTCAACCTCATCCGCTGGACATCCCAGCGGACGGTGAAGGAGAACTTCGTGCCGCCGAAGCATTTCGCCTACCCGTTCATGGGTGAGAAATAGTAATTCGTCGAACGAATTACGGTGGCTCTCGCTACCGCTCGTGCCAATGCGGACCACAACACCGGCCGCGGGTTCCCCCCGCGGCCGGTTTTGTCCCCGCGACCGAGGCCGCCCTCCGGTACGTCGCCGTCGACAGCCAGGATGGCTATCGCTACACCCGAACCGCCCACTGTGTAGCGATAGGCTTCCAGCCTGTCGACGGCAGCGACCGTATCCACTATTGCTACAGAACACCACGGACCGCGCCTCCACCGGGCGTGCGGGTTTGACATTGTACCGGAACGACCCCCAAGCTTTGCGGCGCCCTCTGCACAATGTCTAACCGGGCTCCCTCGGTGAGCGCGACGAGATGCAGCTCTTCCGGCTTCGACGTAGGCCGCCGGCGTGCCATCGGCGTGGTCGCAGCCCTTTCAATTTTCCCACGAGCGACCACGCCGATGGCGCGACGCTGGGCCGCTGGACGCAAAGCGTCGACAGCGGACCAGAAGGCCGGCGATGAGGGAAAGTTCAGTGGCAGTGGCAGTGGCAGTGGCAGTGGCAGTGGCAGCGGCAGTAAACAATACACCGCTCGCGGTCTCGATCTCGGACGCGAGGTCGCCGGCATCTGGCCGGGGGTTGACAACTCAGGCAACCTGCCTTAGATTGATCTCAGGCAATCCGCCTGAGGAGTTGACATGAGTTGGAACGGACGCGAAGTCACCGACACCGAGCTCTCGGTACTGCGTTTGCTCTGGAAGACCGACGACGCCACCATCCGCGAGTTGACCGACGCACTCTACCCGGACGGTGGGCACTCCCACTACGCAACGGTTCAGAGCCTGCTCGATCGGCTCCAGAGCAAGGGTTTTGTCGAGCGTGAGAAGAATGGGCGCGTCAACCGCTACCGCGCCGCCGTCAGCCGGACCGAACTCGTCGGCCGCCGGCTGCGTGCCACCGCCGACGCCCTCTGCGACGGCGCCATGGCGCCCCTGCTCACCCACCTCGTGGACAACGCCGATCTCCAACCCGACGAGGTGGAAGCGCTCCGCGATCTCATCGATCAACTCGACACCGGTGATTCCCGGCCCCCAGGGGAGGAAACCTGAAATGGAAACGCTCCTCACCTTCGGTCTGTCCAACGCGCTCACCGCGGCGGTATTGGCTTTCGTCGCCGCAGGAATCGCGCGGATCACCCGGCGGCCGGCGCTGTGGTACGCGCTTTGGTTGGTCGTGCTTCTCAGGCTCCTCGCCCCACCGATCTTCGCCGTCGATCTCGTCGATTCCCGAACTCGGCCGCGACGCAGCCTTACCCGGCGCCGCCGCCGTCTCGGTGAGTGGTGGGACGGTCTCTCTCGAGAGGTCTGGGGTCTCGCTGAGTCCCGTAGGTCTCATCGCCGCGATCTGGGCGGCCGGGGCCATGGTCGTGATCGGGTTCGCCATCGCCCAATCGAATCAGCTGCGTCAGATTCTCGTCGCCGGAAAGCGGGCTCCCGCCAAGATCGGCGACCGGGTGGCGGACCTTGCCCGACGATTGGGCCTGCGCCGCGCACCCCCCACCATCGTGGTGCAGGACCGGGTTCCGCCCATGCTGTGGGCATTCCTCGGTTCGGTGCGGCTGATCCTCCCAACCGAGCTCCTGACTCGCCTCGACACGAACGAGACCGACACCCTGCTCGCCCACGAACTCGCCCATCTCGCCGGCGGGACCACTGGGTGCGCCATCTCGAACTCGCCGCCCTGGCCATCTTCTGGTGGAACCCGGTCGCGTGGTGGGCGACCACACGTGTTCGGCGCGCCCAGGAGCTGTGCTGCGACCAACGCGTCGCCGAGCTCCTGCCCGATCACCGTCGGGCCTACGCCGACACCCTCGTCGAGACCGCCCGCTTTCTCTCGGGCCGACGGCTGCCACTGGGATCTCCGGCGCGGGCCATGGCCGATCTGAGCCAAATGAAAGGAAGGATCCGCATGATCATGGGCAACCCTCACCCCGGCAGGCTCTCCCTCACCACCAAGATCGTGGCCGCCGTCGTTCTCGCTCGCAGCCGTTGCCATCACCCCGATGCTCACCGCACAGCCCGAGGAATACGACTACAGCGGCGAAGCCCGTCACTCTTTCGACTCAAGGATGCCGATCTCAACGACGTCCTCTCGACCTTCGCCAAGATCTCCGGCTACGAGATTCTGGTCGAACCGGGAATCACCGGAACGAGTCACCATGAACGTGGATCAGGTGCCGTGGGACGGCGCGCTGGTCTCCATCGTTCAGGATCAGGGTCTGGAGTGGGAGCGAAACGGAAATCAGATCGTCATCAGGAGAGCCGGCAGCGAGCGACAGGTGCCCGCCAAACCGGTCAAACCGAGTCCTCCGGCGTCGCCGCCCCTCGAGATCGACAAATCGACCGTCCATCAAGTATGTCGAGGGCGGCGAGATCGAGCCCCCGAAGGCGCTCGAGAAACTGCCGCCGAAGTACCCACCCGAGATGCGCAAAGCCGGAATCAGCGGACTGGTGGTCGCTGAACTCGTCATCGACCAGGACGGCGTGGTGAGGGATGTCGCGATCCAGGAGAGCCCCGCCGACGAGCTCTCGGCGGCCGCCACCGAGGCTCTCGAGCAGTGGACCTTCGAGCCCGCAACCAAGGACGGCGAACCCGGTGGCGGTGACGTATATCGTCACCGTGAAGTTCAGCTTGAAGTAGGCACACGTTCTGCCGGGAATAAGAAGTGCTAGCGTCGAACGGACGTACCGTTCAATCTTTTGTTCGGACACCGGGTCCTCGATAGGCTTCGATCTTTCGGGCCGAACAATGGATTGAGGGGCACTCTCGGCCACGTCGGTGGGAGCATCGGGCTCAGAGACGCGATCCAGGACGAGCGGACACCGGCGTCAACACCTGATCGGCAATCTGCGGGCGGGACGCCCGCACCACAATTGAGTTCGGACAATCCGGCCTCCGGTGAGGCAATCCAGTCCTTCGCTACTGTCCCTCGAACTCGTTCGACTCCCGATTCAGTTACGACGACGAAGTGAACCTCGCAAAGACCTCCGCACCGGTCATGTTGTGGGTCTCGTTGGCGAAATCGTAGTAGTCGGGTTTCTCGTCGATGAAGACCTGGTGGTCGAAGGTCAGGCCACTCTGGTCGGTAAAGATCCCGGCCGCCATAAGAACCTGCCGGTTCTGCTTGAGACGATAGAACAAGGTTGGTCCCGCACTTCGAGCAGAAACCGCGCTCGGCCCACTCGGAGGAGTCGAAGACCGTGACGTGTTCCTCACCCTCGATCTCGATCTCGGTGCCGCAGTCAACTGCCATCAGCGGGCCCGCCACCCCAGGTCCGGCACATGGAACAGTGGCAGGCGCCGACTCGGTTCCGCGCGTGGTGGGCGGTGATGCGGACTGCGCCGCAGAGACAGCTTCCGATTCGCTTGGTGGTATTCGACATGGTTCGCTCCTTGTGTTGTGTTTCGTTGAATATACCTCAGGCTTGGGCCGTGCGGCGGGGTGCCGGGTGGCAGCTTGTGCCGGAACGACATCCCGACGGAGCGCCCCGCCCCACAATCTCCGCCCAACATGGCGTGGATCCGAAACCGAAAGCGACCAGGCGACGCGGAAAACCGCCCCCCATCGGGGTGCCGGGCATGGCTTTGTGCCGGATGAACGCCACAGCGACGTGTCGCGCCCCGCACAAGGTCCATGCCGGGCTCCCTCGGGTAGCGCGTTGCGGTCTGCTGCCCCGGCTACGAAGCAGGCCGCCGGCGTGCCATCGGCGTGGTCGCAGCCCTCCCCGCCTCCCACGCGCGACCACGCCGATGGTGCGACGCTGGGTCGCCGGGACGCCAATGCGTCCCGGCGACCCAGAAGGCCGGTGACGAGGTCAGCGTCCGGGGCAGCGTCAGGGACAGCAACAGGATTCAGCGGCAGGTCTCAGCGACAGGGACAGGATTCAGCGACAGTCACCGGCGATCAGCGACCGATGTGCCCTCCTAAACCCGATGTTCATGGTCACCTCCGGGTCGTTCAGCGGGGGAGTGAATAGTCGATGTGAAGTCCGATTTCAAGGGCATGACGAATCGCCTCGGAGGCGACCCTTGAAATCGGACTTCGCATCGACTGGTGGGAGACGCATGAACGACCCGGAGGTGACCATGAACAACGCGCTCCCGAAGAACAACCTCATCGCCACCGAGAAAGCCATCGAAGCTGCGGCCGCGGCAATCTCGCTCGTCAAGCGAGTCCCCGCTCCGCTCAAGTCGATCGCGGATCAAGTGGTCCGCTCAGCTTCCTCGGTTCCAGCAAACCTCTCAGAAGGCCACGGACGATCCGGCAGAGATCGAATCCACCACTGGCGCATCGCGTACGCTTCAGCGAAAGAGGTCGACACCCACCTTCGTCTCCTTCTTACCGTCGGCGCCGTCCACCAGTCAGGCACCAAGTCCTCACTCAACCTCTTCGACGAAGTCCGAGCCATGACCTGGCGATTGCTCAACCCAAGATGTTGATTCACCAACCCGATGCTGCCCCAGGCGAGCGGAAAACCCGCCCCACCGGGGTGCCAGGTCCGGCATTGTGCCGGTACCCTGATCGGGCGTGCCTCCCCCTTCGCACAATGCCGTACCTGGCTCCCTCGGAGAGCGCCTCGAGGTCTGCTCTCCCGGCTACGAGGCAGGCCGCCGGCGCACCATCGGCGTGGTCGGCGGCCTCCCCGCTTCCCACGCGCGACCACACCGATGGTGCGACGCTGGGCCGCTGTGACGCAATGGCGTCCCAGCGGCCCAGAAGGCCGGTGCTGAGAGAACCGGCTCGCAGCGTCCGCATCCGAGGCCGGGGCCCCGTACGCGGACGCGAACGCGAACGCGAACGCGAACGCGGGTAAGATCGAATCATGGCAGATGGACTTCAAGAGTCACTCGATCGCGCCGCCGAAGCGATCTCACAAGCAGACGCCCTCCTGATCACCGCCGGCGCGGGAATCGGTGTCGACTCGGGGCTGCCGGACTTTCGCGGCAACGAGGGATTCTGGCGCGCCTATCCACCGCTGAAACGCCTCGGTATCAGCTTCTATGACATGGCGAACCCCTTGTGGTTCAAGCGGGATCCCGAGTTGGCCTGGGGATTCTACGGCCACCGGCTCGGGTTGTATCGTTCGACACAGCCGCACGACGGCTTCCAAATCATCAGCAACTGGAGCGGCGGCTACCCGACAGGCTGGTTCGTCTTCACCTCCAACGTCGACGGCCAGTTTCAGAAGGCCGGTTTCGACGGCGATCGCATCCTCGAGTGCCACGGTTCGATCCACCACCTCCAGTGCCTGAATCACTGCGGCGAGATCACCTCGGCCGATCCCTTCGAGCTCAGGGTCGATGACGGAGACTTTCCGCGCCGCGCCTCCCCTGCCCTCGTGTCCGCGCTGCGGCGGTCTCGCCCGGCCCAATGTGCTCATGTTCGGGGACTTCGGGTGGCTCCCGGACCGAACTTCCGCCCAGGAGCAACGATTCGCGTCCTGGATCGGCGGTCTCGGCGACGCCCGCCTCGCCATCGTCGAACTCGGCGCCGGAACCGCGGTTCCCACCGTCCGCGTGACCTCCGAAGCAGCTCGCGCGGCGGCCGGGAGCGACGCTGATCCGGATCAACGTGAGGGAGCCTCAGGCGCCGAGGGATCACATCGGGATCGACCTCGGGGGGTTGGAGGCCCTGCAGGAGATCCGGGAGCGGATCGAATAGGCCCATCAGCGGCAGCGACAGGGGCAGCCCAGAAGGCCGGGGACCATCGCAGGGTCGAATCGCAAAGACCGCCAAGACCATCTATCGCAAAGGGCGCCAGACATCGCAATTGAGAAGTGGATGGGCTTGGATTGGAGCTTCTCTGACTGGCGTGGTGGCGTTTTCTCGACCGGTAGGTGTCTGAAGGTGGGCCCAGGCCCACCCTACTCACCGTGCCCGTGACCGACGCCCTAACAGGACACGAAGACGCCCCACCGGGAGTGCGGGGTTTGACAATGTGCCCCAGAAGCTCTCCGGCAAAGCGTTGCCTCCCGCACATTGTCACACCGGGCACTCCACGACCAAGGTGCCGTGAGCATTTCTCCAAGCTCGCCAGGAGGCCGCCGGCGCGCGGGCAGCGTGGTCACCGCCCTTCCAATCCCCACCATATGACCACGCTGGCCGTGCGACGCTGGGTCGCCGGGACGCCAAAGCGTCACGGCCGCCAGAAGGCCGGAGCCGAAGGAAGGGATGGGAAAGATGACTCAGGTGGATCAACGCCTCCGCGGCTCTTGATGACCCGACCTGGTTTTTTTCTTGGCCCCGGCTATCGGATAGCCGGGGCCAAGAAAAGGACGAGGACGATTGTTCTTGACAGCCTCGGCCACCCTGAAGTACAACTGATCGCGATGAAGAACGCGACGCTTCCCACCATGGCCATGATGATGCGCATGTCGATGCGCAAGCTGTGGGTGAGGAGCCTCGCGGAACGCTCGACCTAGCAACACCGCCACAAAGCTCCAAACCCGCAGCCCAGCGCTGCGGGTTTTTTTGTGGCCAAAAACAAGAGGAGTCAGACATGAAGAAGACCGCCATCATGCGAATGCGAATGTGGATTTCCCAGCTCAACCACTCGACCACCTTCAAACGAGCACGAAAAACGGGAGCACCACATGTCCGACAACACCAACGACTACCACTTTGAAACCCTGCAACTCCACGCCGGCCAGGAACCCGCTCCGGGCACCAACGCCCGTGCGGTGCCGATCTACCAGACAACCTCCTACACCTTTGACGACACCGACCACGGCGCACGCCTTTTCGCCCTCGCTGAGTTCGGCAACATCTACACCCGCCTCTCCAACCCCACCACCGATGTCTTCGAGCAACGAGTCGCAGCCCTCGAAGGCGGGATCGCGGCTCTCGCCACATCGAGCGGTCAGGCCGCCCAGCTTCTCGCGCTGACCACCCTCTGCGAATCCGGCGACCACATCGTCGCCACCCAGAATCTCTACGGCGGCACCTACAACCAACTCAAGATCTCGCTCCCGAGACTCGGCATCGCAGTCGACTTCGTCGATGGTGACGAACCGGCGGCCTTTGCTCCGGCGATCCGAGAGAACACCAAGGCGCTCTATGTCGAGACCATCGGCAACCCGCGTTTCAACGTGCCCGATCTCGAGGGGCTCGCCGAACTCGCCCACCGCCACGGGATCCCGCTGGTGGTGGACAACACCTTCGGCTGCTGCGGCTATCTCTGCCGGCCCATCGAGCACGGCGCCGACATCGTGGTCGAATCGGCGACCAAGTGGATCGGCGGCCACGGCACCTCCATCGGCGGCGTCATCATCGACTCGGGCAACTTCGACTGGTCGAGCGGCCGGTTTCCCTCCTTCACCGAGCCCTCGCCCGGCTATCACGGCCTGGTTTTCGCCGACGCCTTCGGCAAGACCAGTCCTCACGGCAACATCGCCTTTATCATCCGCGCTCGGGTCGAAGGTCTCCGCGATCTCGGTCCCTGTCAGAGTCCCTTCAACTCCTTTCTGCTGCTCCAGGGGCTCGAGACCCTTTCGCTCCGGGTCGAGCGGCAGGCCGCCAACGCCCTCGAGCTCGCCCGCTGGCTCGAAAGCCACCCCAACGTATCTTGGGTGTCCTACCCGGGTCTCGAGAGCCACGCCTGGCACCACCGCGCCCGGCGCTATCTGAAAAACGGTTTCGGCTGCGTGCTCACCTTCGGAATCCGCGGTGGCGAGGCGGCCGGTCGAGCCTTTATCGACTCACTCAAACTCGCCTCCCATCTCGCCAACGTCGGCGATTCCAAGTCGTTGGTGATCCACCCGGCCAGCACCACCCACCAGCAGCTCACCGCCGATGAACAGCGGGCGTCCGGGGTGAGCGCCGACCTCATTCGGGTCTCCGTCGGGATCGAGCACATCGACGACATCAGGGCGGATTTCGAACAGGCCTTCAGCCGGATCGAAGAGGCTGCGGCATGAGCGCCGCCGCCCAACCCTCCGTCATCGGCACCGTCGTCCACGAACTCGGCGACTTCGAGCTCGAGAGTGGAGAGATCCTGCCCGAGGCTCGGATCGCCTACCGGAGCTGGGGCCGGCTCTCGGCCACCGCCGACAACGTTGTGGTGGTCTGCCATGCTCTCACCGGCTCGCCGGATGTCGATCTCTGGTGGCCGGACCTCCTCGGCCCCGGCCGATCGCTCGACCCGGACCGCGACTTCATCATCTGCTGCAACGTCCTGGGCGGCTGTTACGGCAGCACCGGACCGACTTCTCCGGCGCCCAACGGACACGGCATCTGGGGCGGCAGTTTCCCGGCCGTGACCGTCCGGGACATCGTCCGGTCTCAGCGCCGGCTCCTCGACCAACTCGGAGTCCGCGGCATCCGTTTGGTCGTGGGTGGGTCGCTGGGTGGGATGCAGACCCTCGAGTGGGCGATCCAGGACCCAAGGGTCGGAGCGGCCGCGGTGATCGCGGCCCCCGCCCGCCACTCGGCATGGAGCATCGCCATTTCCGAGGCTCAGCGGGCCGCGATCGCCGCCGATCCCCGTTGGTGCGGCGGCCACTACGATCCTGCGAATCCCCCGGCCGCCGGACTGGCGGCGGCGCGGCAGATGGCCATGTGTTCCTACCGCACCCCGAAAAGCCTCGGCGAGCGATTCGACCGGCAGGCCAACAGCGACGGCGAATTCGAGGTCGCCTCCTGGCTCGCCTACCACGGCTCTGAACTCGTTCATCGATTTGACGCCGCCTGTTATGTCGGCCTCACCCGTACCATGGACAGCCACGACGTGGGCCGCGGCCGCGGCGGCCACCGCCGCGCCCTCGAGGCGTTGACCGTCCCCATCCTCGCGGTGGCCATCGACAGCGATGGCCTCTATCCCCCCGTGGAACAGCTGGAGATCGCCGAGCTCGCCCCGTTGGCCGAACTCGCCTGGCTCCGCTCGCCTCACGGCCACGACGCCTTCCTCATCGAGACCGCCGATCTGGATGAGCAGCTTCAAGGGTTCGAGAACCGCACCGCGGGCTTTCCGGCGCCGGCTGGCGAGCTGATCATGCGAGTCCTCAAATTCGGCGGGAGTTCGGTGGCGGATGCCGGTCGCATCCGGCGGGTCGGGTCCATCGTCTCCGCAGCGGTCGAAGAAGGCCCCACTGTGGTCGTCGTCTCCGCCCTCGGCGGCGTCACCAACGAATTGGTGGCGTTGGCCGACGGCGCACCGACGGACCGCGAGCCCCTCGCCGACAATGTCGACGCAATTCTCGATCGCCATCTCTCGGTCCTGAAGCAGATCGCTCCCGATGACGACAAGACGCGGTCCGAAATCGTCGAGACGGCCGCTGAACTCCGTCGTCTGGTGACCGGAATCGGCTATATCGGCGCCTGTCCGCCCGCCGTCCGCGATCGGATCATCGCGACCGGGGAGCGGCTGTCTGCGCCCATCATCGCCGCCTCGCTGCGGGCGATGGGTCGGGCCGCCCTGGCGGTGTGCGGAACCGAGGTCATCCGCACCGACTCGAGCCACGGGGCGGCCGAGGTCGATCTCGAGGTCACCACCGAGCTCGCTCGCCGGCGCCTGCTCGATGCATGCGAGACATCGACCCCGGTCGTCACCGGTTTTATCGGCGCCGACCGGCACGGCACGCTGACAACCCTCGGCCGAGGCGGCTCCGATCTCACCGCGACGGTGCTCGGAGCCGCCCTCAGGGCAGAGCGGGTCGAGATCTGGACCGATGTCAACGGGATCTTCACCGCCCCTCCCCGGGTCGTGGCGGGCGCCCGGCCGCAGCCCTATGTGAGTTACGACGAGGCCGCCGAGATGGCGCGCTTCGGTGCTGCGGTTCTCTTCACCAAAACCATCGCCCCCGTCCGCGATCTCGGAATCCCGGTGGTGGTCCGCAACACCTTCGAGCCCGAAGGGCCCTCAACCTGGGTCGACGAGGGGCCGGATGTGCCCATGGGCGCACGCTCGCTGGCGTCGGTGGAACACGCGGCGGTGCTCAAGGTCCGCTCCCTCGGCGGCGGCAACGCCGCCGGCGCCGTGGCTGTGATTTCCGAACGCTGCCTCATCGCGGCCATGGCGGCGGCGAGCGGCGAGTGGACTCTCGTCGCAAACCAAGACGACGCTGAAAGCCTGAGCCGCGAACTTCGCGCGAGCGGGCTCGAGGTCGAACTCATCGCGGGAACCAGCGTCGTGACGGTGATCGGTTCCCGCCTCTTGCAGCAACCGTGGGTCGCCGGCCGGGCGCTCGAGGCGCTGGGACGGCGCGACATCGCTCTTCAGGGGCTGGTCAGCCCCTCCGAACACGCCTTCTGCGTTGTCGTAGATCACATCGACCACGACCGTTCCCTGGCCATACTCCACGAGGCACTGATGCTGCCCCACCTCGCCGAACGAGCCGCCAACGCCGCGCGGCGTGATGCTCTACATAAGGGAGATGACAATGGATCGACCACGATTCACCGCAGCCGTGATCGGCGCGACCGGGACCGTAGGACAGCGGCTCGTCCGCCGGCTGCATGACCACCCCTGGTTTCGGCTGACAACGCTGGCTGCCTCAGCTCGATCAGCGGGGAAGACCTACGGCGAGGCGGTCCACTGGCTCCTCCCCACCGCGCTTCCCGAAGAGGCCGCCCTGATGGAGGTCCGCGATGTCCACGAGGTCGACAATTGTGATGTGGTCTTCTCGGCGTTGGGTTCTTCCACCGCCAGTGAAGTCGAACCTTTGTTGGCTCGGCGCGGTCTGATGGTTGTTTCCAATGCGTCGGCTCTTCGAATGCACCCGCAGGTGCCGTTGCTCATCCCCGAGGTCAACCCTGACCACCTCGAGATGCTCGACCATCAGGACTTCGGCTCGGGAGGCGTCGTGACCAATCCCAACTGTTCCACCGTCGGTCTCGTCCTGAGCCTCAAGCCCCTCGCAGATGCATTCGGCATCGAAGCCGTCCATGTCACCACCTTGCAGGCGATCTCGGGGGCCGGGCACCCGGGGGTCCCATCCCTCGACATCCTCGGCAACACCCTTCCCCTGATCCCCGGCGAGGAGGAGAAACTCGAAACCGAGCCGCAGAAGCTTCTCGGGGCCGTCGCCGGCGGGGCCTTCCGGTTGGCAGCGTTCCGGGTGAGCGCCCAGGCCAACCGGGTCCCGGTGGTGGATGGACACCTCGTCAGTGTCTCGGTCAAGCTCGCGAGCCGGGCATCCGCCGAGGATGCGCGGTCGGCCATCGAAGAATTCCGCTCACCCGTGGCCGATCTCCATCTCCCCTCGGCCCCGCGGCGTCCGGTGGTGGCGATCGATGACGGCCCACGTCCGCAACCCAAGCTCGACGCGGATCGGGACGGCGGGATGACGGTGACCATCGGCAGGATCCGAAGCTGCCCGGTCTTCGACCTGCGATATGTCGCGCTGGTCCACAACACCGAGCGGGGCGCCGCCGGCGCCGCGGTTCTCAACGCCGAGTTGTTGGCGGCCACCGGGAGGTTGGACTGAGCCGGCGAGTTAATTCGCAGCCAGGACAGTGGCCGAGAGTGCCCCTCAATCCATTGTTCGGCCCCAAGGTCTGATCTGCGTCAAATTCCCGCTACCGAACAAGAGATTGAACGGCACGTCCGTTCGAGACCGGATCCGCGTTCTATCGAGAGAATTCGTCCGCTGCGATGGATTGTGGGGGCGGGCTTCCAGCCTGCCCTTCAGACACGTTCCGGTCGAGAAAACGCCACCACGAAGTCCAACAACCCATCGTGAACGCCTGCGATGGTGCGATGAGTCAATCATGCGATGTCTTGGCGCATCTTTGCGATGGACGATCTTCGCGCCCTTTGCGATTCAACCCTGCGATGGAATGCGACGGATCTGCGTCCATCTGCGCTATCTGCGGTTTCTCCGTGTGATGGTGCGGTGCTCTTATCCAGTATCCAGTATCGCGTCCCGAGCATCCGCAACAACGACGCGGTATCATGCACCTCCGGAGGATTACAGACATGACCAAGTACTGGTTTTTCAAAGGTGAATTCAGCGCTCCCGGGTGGAACACCCTGCGCAAAGACTATGACAACAAGAAGGTAGAGATCGTCCACCTCGACCCCAAGGTTTGGGCGATCATCGAGGCCGACGAGGCTCCGGAGGGATACGACGGCCTCACCTACGAGAAACCGATCGACGGACTCTACCTCGACCCTCAGGGAAACGCGCTCTACATAGTCGACGGTGACGTGGTCAAGACTGCGGAAGAGGTTGTCGAGGCTTTGGGCGATGAAGCGAAGGGGATGCTCGAAAAAATCGGTGATGCCCACACCGTTCTCCAGCGCATGGGAAGGGCGTTCTAAACCATGCGCCGGCGAGCTCTCATTTGCGCAATCGCCGCGCTGGTGCTTTCGGGCTCCACCGCCACCGCCGAGCAGGGCGACACCGAGGTCGGTTTCCGGCTCATGTGGGTCACCGGAAGCGCCAAAGCAGCAGGCACCATCGCCGACACGGGCAGCTCACCGACTCTGTCCTCCGGGCCGGGGATCGAGGTTGACTGGGTGATCTGGCCGTTTGATGAACTCACTGTGGAGATGTCCATCGGTGCGTCTGCGCACCCGGTAGGAACCTCCGGCGGTTCCCTCGGCGGGATCGACGGCGGCACCGCGTGGCGTCTTCCTTTGAGCGCGGTGGCCCAGTACCGCCCCGACCTCGATGGCAAGTTCGACCCCTACGTCGGGCTCGGATTCGTCTACAACGTCATGATCTTCGACGACTCCTCGGCCTACAAGGAGCTTTTTTCCGAGGCGAAGTTCTCCAACGAGATCGATCTCGTCGCCCAGGTCGGGGTCAACTACAGTCTCGACATTCGCTGGTCGGCCAATCTCGATCTGCGCTATATGGGGCTCAGGACCACCGGGACTTTCGTCAGCATGGATGGTACCCGGGATGATCTGAGCTTCTCGATGAATCCGTGGGTCGTGGGACTCGGTTTCCGGTACCGGTACTGATCCCGCGTCCGCGTCCGCGTCCGTGTCCGCTTCCGTTCCCGTATCCGTGTCCGTATCCGTGGCCGTGGCCGTGGCCGTGGCCGTGGCCGTGGCCGAAACCGTGTCCGTATCCGGAGCCGTGACCGTATCCGAAACCGAATCCGTGGCCGTGTCCGCTGGGGGCGTTGAGATGCTGCTTGCTGTCGCCGCCTACTGTCGCTGTTCACTGCCGCTGTCGCCGGCCGCTGCCACCGGCCGCCGCTCGTACGACGCCGGAAAACCAGAGACGGCCGAGAACGCCGGAGATGGGGAATTCCTGAACCAGCGGCGCCTGCTCGGCGCCGCTCGAACTACGACAGAATCACACCCCGTCCCGAGCTCTCCATGAACTCGAGGACGACATCGACCTCGGGCTGGCCCGCGAGTTCGGCCTTGGCCTTCGCCACGGCTTCGGTGGTGGTCAGCTTCGGACTCCGCAGATACCGCCAGAGCCGCTTCAGCGCCTGCCGGCTCTCGGCGGAGAAGCCCTTCCGCTCGAGACCGATGGTGTTGGGCCCGTAGCACTTGGCAGGCCGGTTCCCGGTGGTGTTCATGTACGGCAGGCAGTCCTTGGTGGCGGCGGTGAAACCACCGAGGAAGGCATACTGACCGACCCGCGTGAACTGGTGGATCGCACGTGAAGGCGCCGATCGTCGCGTGATCCTGGACCTCGACGTGGCCGGCCAGGGTGGCGGCGTTGGCGAAGATCGTCTTCGAACCCACATGACAGTCGTGAGCGACGTGGACATAGGCCATGAACAGACTGTCGTCGCCGATCGTGGTCAGACCACCGCCCCCCGGGGTTCCTCGATGGATCGTCACGAACTCGCGAAAGGTGTTGCCGTCGCCGATCTCGAGGTGGGTCTTCTCGCCCGCATACTTGAGATCCTGTGGTGGCGCGCCGACGGAACAATGGCTCTCGAAGCGGTTGCCCGCTCCGATGGTCGTCCAGCCGGTGATCCTGCTGTAGGGGCCGATGCGGCAGTCTTTGCCGATGGTGACATGAGCATCGATGATCGCATATGGCTCGACCACGACGCCGTCGGCGAGTTCGGCCTGGGGGTCGACGATCGCGGTTGGGTGAATTTCGGTCGCCATCATCGCTCCATCAGCGCGGACATCATGTCCGCTTCACACGCCACCTGACCATCGACCGTCGCCCGCCCATGGATCTTGGCGAACGTCCGCTTGATCGAAACCACCTCGATGTCGAAGATCACCTGGTCGCCGGGCACCACCGGACGGCGGAATCGACAGTTGTCGATTCCGGTGAAGTAGATCAGTTTGTCTTCCCGTTCCTCGATTCGACTCAATAGAAGGAACCCCCCGGCCTGCGCCATGGCCTCGACCAGCAACACCCCCGGCATCACCGGATGTCCCGGAAAGTGACCCATGAAATGGGGCTCGTTGAAGGTCACGTTCTTGATCGCCCGGATCGTCTTTTCACTCATCTCCAAGACTCTGTCGATGAGCAGAAACGGGTACCGGTGGGGCATCACCTCGAGGATGTCCTGGATATCGTTCACGATCTCGGCTCCTTCCCATCGGTCGCTTCGAGTTCGTCCAACCGCCCTTCGAGTTGCCGGATCTTTTTCCGCAGACCGTCGAGGCGCTGCAGTGCGGCCTGGGATTTCATCCATTCCTTCTGCGGCCGGGCCGGGAACCCGGCGAGGACGTTGCCGGCTTCGGGGAAGGATTTCATGGCCGCTGCGCGGGCCGCGAGCACGGTTCGTTCGCCCAACTCGAGGTGGCCGGCCGCTCCCGTCTGACCGGCGAAGACCGAATAGCGGCCGACTTTGGTCGAACCCGAGATTCCGCTCTGGGCCACCAACAGACAGTGTTCGCCCACCTCGACGTTGTGCGCGAGCTGGACCAGGTTGTCGACCTTCGTGCCGCGGCCGATGCGCGTTTCGCCCATGGTCGCGCGGTCGATGGTGGTGTTGGCCTGGATCTCGACATCGTCTTCGAGGACTACGATCCCGACCTGGGGCACCTTGTGATGGACCCCGTCCACCGTTGCGAAGCCATAGCCGTCGGAGCCGACAACGACCCCCGATTGAAGGATGCAACGATCGCCGATGACGCAGCTGTCCTCGACCACCACCCGTGGATGTAGAAGCACCTCGCTTCCGATCCTGACACCGTCACCCACTACGCAACCCGCGGCGATGACGGTTCCCGCGCCGATGGTGACGCCCCGACCGACCGCAACCAGGGGCCCGATGCTCGCACCGTCACCGAGTTGGAGATCATCCGCCACCACCGCGCTCGGATGGACACCGGGCTCGACCGGCCGCCGCGGGTGGAAAATCTCCAAGGCTCGCGCAACGGCAAGATAGGGTTGGGCGCAGACCAGCAGATCGCGTCCGGGCAGTTCATCCGCGCTTTGGACCAGAATCGCGCCGGCACGAGACTCAGCCGCCTGGGCAATGTACTTCGGATTGTGCAGAAACGAGAGGTGCTCGGCTTGGGCCCGATCGAGGGGACGAATCCCCTCGACCATCCGTTCGCCGTCACCGACGACCTCCGCCCCGAGACGGTCGGCAAGCTCGGCGAGGGAGTGTTGCGGGCTCAACGTCACTGGGCGGTGTTGAAGCGCCGGATGACCTCGTCGGTGATATCCACCGTGTCATCGGCGTAGACCAGCCCGGACTGGAACTTGTTGAAGATGAGGGTGTAGCCGCGCTCGGTTCCGACCTGGTTGATCACCGGGATGATTCGACCTTCGAGACCACCGAGCTCACGGCGGCGGGCCTCATCGAGTTCACGTTCGGCATCGTCCTGAAAACGCTGCAGGGCGATCTGTCCATCTTCCAACTGCTTGCTCATTTCGGCCAGACGCTCTTCGGAAAGCGTGAAACGCTGTTTCGCCATCTGCTCCTGGAGGCCCGAGAGATTCTGTTGCAGCGAACGACCCTCATCGATCTTGGCATCCTGCAGCGCTTTGAGCTTCTGCAACGCCTGTTTGCCGGGATCCGACTCGGTGACGACCCGTTGAACATCGATCACCGCGATGCTGAGTCCCTGCGCCGAGACGGGCAGGGCCAGAGACAAAACGATCGCCACACATCCCACAAGTAGACTCGTACGTTTCATTGAAAACCTCCTGATCGGCCTGTTCAGCCTGGTTGGAACTCGGTCAGAATGTGGTTCCGATTGAGAACTGGAAGTCGCTCTTGTCCTCCTCCGGCCACGGATCGAGATTATACCCATAAATGAATCGAATCGGTGCTTGGAAGATGGGCAGAAGAACCCGAAGCTCGACCCCCGTGGTCCGCCGCCACAATGAGAAATCCCACCCCTGATCTTCGTGGTAGGTGTTTCCCATGTCGATGAAGAAGACCAGTTTCACCGGACCGCCGACGGCGAACTGTTGTTCCAGATTGATCTGCCAGTAACGGTCGCCGCCCTCTCGGACTCCGGTAGGGGCTGAGAAAATAGGTGCCGTTCTCTCTCCTCGGCAGGACCGTGTAGTACGGGATGCCACGAAGAGTTCGATCACCACCCAATCGATAGCGTTCGTAGATCGGAATCTCCGAATCGTTGTACGGAAAGAACATCCCGGTCTGAACGTTGAACGCGAATATGAACTTCTGTTTCCGGTCGTATGGGAGCCATTTGGTCAGCGCGATCTCCGGCTTGAAGTAGTCGTAGTTGCCCCCGAGCGGACCGCCGGCCATCCTCAGCCGAGCGTTGAACCGTTTTCCCTGGCTGGTATCGAAGGGGTCGTTCCGGTTGTCGATGGTGAACGCCGGGGTGATGGACGAGGTCTTGCCGTCAAACTCCTCATAGTACGGCTCGATGGGGACCGGCTCCACCGGCGGAACCCCGATCGGTGGCACGTGGCCGCCGGTGGTGCCTCCCGGAGCCCCGAACAGAGACACCGCATACCTCGAATGGACGCTTTCCCACGAGTACACCGCGGTCAGCGAGGTATAGGCCCGAAGTCCAGTTCCCAGGGAGACCGTGAATCCTGTCGTTTCGCGGAAATAGTCTGCGACTTCCTGGTTTGTCTTGAAGATCGAACCGCCGAGGAGAATCCGGCGATCGAGGAAGTAGGGCTCGGTGTAACTCAAGGTGTAGAAATCGGACCGGCGGCCGATCTGGACCGACACTCCCAGCGTGTTGCCTCGGCCCAGGAAATTTCGCGTATTGAACTGGGCCTGGGCAAAGACCCCGTCAAGCTCTGAGTAGCCGGCGCCGAACTGGATGTCGTTGCGCCCGACCTCGGTACCCTTGACGTTGACGTCGACCTTCTTGTTTTCTTCGTCGAAATCGAACTCGAGGGGCTCCTCCTCGAGCTTCCAGAATCCGAGGGCGTTGACCTTGAAGACCGAGCTCTTGAGGGCGCCCATGTTCATCCAACTGCCCTCGACGATCCGGAACTCACGCCGCAGGACCTTGTCGCGGGTGTTCGGATTGCCGATGAATTCGATCCGTCCGAGATTGAACCGTTCACCCTCGAAGACATCGACCACGACATCCACGGCATGGTCCTTGCCCTCGACCTTTTCGAATCGCTCGTTCGCGTAGGCGTAGATATAACCCGAGTTCTGGTAGAGCTCCGAGATCTTTTCTTTTGCCGAATCGAACTCCTTCTTGCTGTAGGTTCGGCCGATCTTGACCTCGAAGAGCTGTTTCAGGGCATCCGCGTTGAAGATCTCCACACCCTGGAGATCGAGAGACTCGACGGAGTAGGGTTGACCCTCTTCGACGGGGATGGTGACCTTCATGCGGTATTTCTTCCCATCGAGGGTCTCGGCATCGGGATTCTTGGCGATCAGATCGAGTACGGGTTCCCCGATTTTGGCATCGAGGTAACCGTTGTTCAAGTAGAAGTCCCGCAGGTTGTCGCGATCCGCTTCCCAGTTCTCACGGGTGTAGATGATCTTCTTGCCCCACTTGCGATAGAGATTGACCGCCTTGACCTCTTTGAGAGCGCCGCGGAGCTTGCCGTCCGAGAAAACCTCGTTGCCGACAAAATCAATTTCATCGATCTTGATTTTCCCGCCCTCGTCGATGAGGAAGACCACCTTTCGTCGGTTTCGGCCCTCGTCCTCGATCTCATAGACCACCCGCGCCGATCGGAAGCCCTCCTCGTCGTAGATCTCCTTGATCGCCGTTTGAATCCGCGTAAGATCCGACAGTTTGAGGGGGACGTTGCGCGGAACGTCCACGCCCTTTTCGTCGAGCTTGTCCTTCATATCCGTGGTGCTGACCTTCTTGTTGCCCTCGAAGACCACCGTACTGACAAACGGGCGCTCGGTCACGACGACGTAGAGCACGACCTCTCCGTCGTCTTGATTTTCGCTCTCGATGCGCACCGTCTCGAAAAGCCCGGAATCCCAAAGACGGTGAAACCCTTCCGCGACGACCTCGGTATCGACCGGGTCCCCGGCCTCGAGACCGAGGTAGTAGGTCACCGTATCGAGGGTGACGGTCACCCCGCCTTCGATGACGACTTCGGCGATGTAAACCTCATCATCCTGGCCGGCGGCGGGGAGCGCGAGCCCGACAACCAGCAGGGCGATGAACACGACCACGGTCGTCCTCATGAGACCTCCTGTGGTTGGGCCTCGAGATCAACCACCGAGGCTTCGGGGCGCGCATCGCCCATGCGGACCTTGATCCGCAGTGTTTCGTCGGTTCGATTTTCGATGAGCACATCCGCAACCGCGTCTTCCACCCAGAGTTTGATGAGCCGGCGAAGCGGCCGAGCGCCCGCCTGGGAATCCAGGCCGCACTGCTCGAACAACCACTTCGCCACCTCGGGGTCGTAGTCGAGCTTGACGTGGCGGCGAGCGAGATTTTCGACCGTTTCGTCGAGCAGCAGACCGGTGACCCGGAGCATGCTCTCTTCGTCGAGGGGTTCGAAGACGACGATGTCGTCGAGGCGATTGACGAATTCCGGCGGGAAGTGTCGGTGCAACTGCCGATCGACGATCTCCCGCAGCCGAGCCGACCCGAGTTCCCGCTTGCCGTCACCGAAACCGACACCGTCTTCCGCAATCAAATCACGGCCACCGAGGTTCGAGGTCATGATGATCAGCGTATTTGTGAAGTCGATGACATTCCCGTAGTTGTCGGTGAGTCGCCCGTCTTCCAGCACCTGCAGGAGCAGGTTGTAGATGTCGGGATGGGCCTTTTCGATCTCGTCGAGGAGGATGACCGAGTACGGATTTCGCCGCACCTGTTCTGAGAGTTGTCCTCCCTCTTCGAAACCGACATAACCTGGGGGCGAACCGATGAGCCTTGAAACGGTGTGTTTTTCCATGTACTCCGACATGTCGAATCTGAGGAGATGGCGTGCATCCTGGAACAGGAATGTGGCGAGCTGTCTCGCGACTTCGGTTTTGCCGACACCGGACGGGCCGAGAAAAATAAACGAGCCGATGGGCCGATGGGGGCTGGTCACACCGAGACGGCTCCGGCGGATCGCCCGAGAAAGCGCCTTGATCGAGTCGTCCTGACCGACCACCCGCTGACGGAGCAATTCCTCCATGCGCCGCAGCCGATCCGCCTCGTCCTCCTTGATCGAGGTCACCGGGATCCCCGTCCATGACGCCACGACTTCTTCGATATCGGCGCGGTTGACGGTGATCTCTTCATCAGAACCCGCAGCGTGGTTCTCGAGCATCTCGAGTTCTTCACGCAGGCGGAGTTCCTCCTCACGAAGCTCGACGGCGGTCTCGAAGCTCTTTATCGAAATCGCGTCCTTCATCCCCCGGACCGCTTCTCGGATCTCGCGTTGCACCTGCCGAAGCGATGAAGACGAAGACACCTTGCGCAGTTTGACTCTGGCTCCGGCCTCGTCGAGCACGTCGATGGCCTTGTCGGGGAAGGCGCGGTCGGTGATGTATCTCCCCGAGTGGGTCACCGCTGCGTGGACCGCACCATCGGCGTAGCGGACGCCGTGGAACTCCTCGTAGCGGCTCTGGACGCCGCGCAGGATCTTGATCGTCTCCTCATCCGACGGCTCTCTGACGGTCACCGCCTGGAATCGGCGCGAAAGCGCGCGGTCCTTTTCGACGTACTTGCGGTACTCACGCACCGTGGTCGCCCCGACGCACGTGATCTCGCCCCGCGACAGCGCCGGCTTGATGATGTTCGCGGCGTCGAGGGAGCCCTCGGCCGAGCCGGTGCCGATGAGCGAGTGGATCTCGTCGATGAAAACGATGATCTCGCGGTGCTCATGGATCTCTTTGAGCAGCCCCTTGAGCCGCTCTTCAAACTGGCCCCGGTATTTCGTGCCGGCGACCAGCAGCGAGAGATCGAGAGCGAGGATTCTCCGGTTTGCCAGCGGCAGGGGCACCGAGCCCTCGACGATTCTGGTCGCAAGACCCTCCACGATGGCGGTTTTCCCGACTCCGGATTCGCCGAGAAGCAGCGGGTTGTTCTTGGTCCGTCGGCTGAGGATCTGGATCACCCGCTCGACCTCGGCGTCACGTCCGATGAGCGGATCGAAACCGTTTTCGACGGCAATCTGATTGAGATCCCGCGAGTACTCGACGATGTGGGGTGTGGCGCTCGCCGAAGCCTCGGCCTCGAGCTCATGGCCCCGTCGAATGACCTCGTCCCGCAGCTGATAGAGCTCGAACCCTCTCGCCGTCAGATACTTGGCGGCGTTGGATTCCTCGATTCTCAAAAGACCCAGAACCAGGTGTTCGGTGCCGACCCGACCGTGGCCCATGCTCTCGGCCTCGTGAACCGAGTACGCGAGCACTCTCTTTGTCTCCTCCGCGAGGGGGAGATCGGGAGAGGTGCTGACCGGCTCGATGGCGAGGGTGTCCTCGAGAAGTTCATCACGGAGTTCACGCACATCGATCCCGACCGACTCGCACAGACCCACCAGAGTCTCGTCGGCTTCGCGCAGCATCCCGAACAGAACATGTTCGGTTGCGATCTGATGACTCGCCGCGCGGGATGCCTCATAGCGGGCAAAAAAAAGCGCACGACGGACGTTTTCGTTAAATCTCTCGAACATTTTCAGATAATTCAGCCCGCTGGGCAAGGCGGATGATTCGGTCACACCTGCGGGCCATCTCCTCGTTGTGGGTCACTATAATTGATGTCAGACCCACCTTCAAATGAAGCTCGGTCACCAGCTCGAACAGGCGCTCGGCGTTTTCGCGATCGAGATTGCCCGTCGGTTCGTCCGCGAGCAGGAGCTTCGGTCCCATGGCCAGCGCACGAGCGACCGATACCCGTTGTTGCTCGCCACCGGAGAGCTGATCCGGAAAGTGAGAACTCCGTTCTGCCAGACCAACCGAATCGAGAAGCGCTGCGGCTCGTTCTCGGGCGACACGGCTTCCCTCGCCGGAGATTCGAAGCGGCAGCGCCACGTTGTCGAGAGCGTCGAGTTCGTCAAGCAGGTGGTGGTGCTGGAAGACAAAGCCGATGACCCGGTTGCGGATCTCGGCCCGGGCGGCGCCGTCGAGGTCGTCGGTGAGGACTCCGTCGAGCACAACCCGTCCCTGCTCCGGCCGATCGAGCAAACCGATCAGGTGGAGCAGCGTGCTCTTGCCCACACCCGAGGGTCCGACCACCGCGACCATCTCTCCCGACTCCACGACGAGGTCGAGATCCCTGATGACCTCGAGCCGGGTCAGGCCCGATCCGAACCCCTTGGTGAGTCCCGCGGCCTCGACCATCAGACGACCGTCACTCATAGCGCAGGCCCTCCGATGGTTCACGTCGGGCGACCATTCTCGCCGGCAGCCACGTCGCGAGCGCCGCCAGGGCGAGGGCGACGGTCACGACCAGTCCGACGGTCATCGCGTCGACGCTGAACGGCACGGCCGTGACCATGAAAACACCCCTCGGGAGTTCGAGGGCGCCGGTCCGGTCGAGCACGATTGAAAGCGCGCTTCCAAGCACGGCGCCGGTCACCGAACCGACGAGGCCGATGGCGAGTCCCAGAACGAGAAAAAGCCGGCGCAGCGATCGCGGCGTGAAACCGAGACCCGCCATCACCGCGAGGTCTTTGCGCTTTTCGGCGGCCACCATGGCCACGTTGCAGAGCAGATTCAGGGCCGCCACCACCAACATGAGCCCGACCGCGACAAAGATCATGATCTTCTCGAGAGCGAGGGCGGTGAGGAGGGGCCGGTGGAGCTCTTCAAGACCCGCCACCCGAAGCGACAACCCGTGGTCGTCGAGGATCTCGCGGACGCGTTGGCCCAGTGACCACGGGTTTTCGGAATCCCGGAGCTCGAGGGCCTCGACCACCGGTTCGCCCCACAGCAACCGTTGGGCCAGCGCAATGGGAAGGATCACCTCCCCGGCCTCGCTGCCCGGTTGCGGAGATGTCACCCTTTCCACCTCGGTGCGGATCCGCACCGGCAGGGGTCCCATGGGCGTCAGCCGTTGGCGAGCCGAGATCACCTCGAGGCGATCGCCGGGACCGACCCCCAGACGTCGTGAGATGAGGCGGTCCGCCATCACGCTCTCGGTGTCAGAGCGGCCGACCACCGATGCCGGAACGGCATCGGTGTCGGAGCTGACGAGGCACGTACCCCTCACAACCTGGACGATCTCCACATTGCCGAGTTCGTCTTGCAAAAGCGAGGCCAGGTTTTCCGGATCGGTGATGCGCCGGCCGGTCTCCGGCACGACTTCGGCATGGGCCGCGTGGACGACGATCTGGGAACGGATGCCCGATTGGAAACCGTCGAGGAGCGCCAGCGTCACGACCAGGGCAAAGACCCCGAGCCCGAGACCGAAGACCGAAATCAAGGTCACAGTCACAACGGGCGTCCATCGTCGGTTCCCGACGAGATAACGGCTCGCCACGTGAAGTTCGGCGCCGAGACCCATCGAATCCTAGGAATCGCGCAATCGAAGCTGCGGAAAGAGGATGACGTCGCGAATCGACTGCCGGTTTGTCAGCAGCATCACCAGACGGTCGATGCCGATGCCCTCGCCGCCGGTGGGCGGCATACCGTGCTCCATGGCGAGCACGAAGTCCTCGTCGAGCAGCCCGCCGGTGGCGGCCGCCTGCTCCTCGAGCCGCCGCAGCTGTTCGGCGGGATCGTTGAGTTCGGTGTAGGCATTGGCCACTTCGAGCCCACCGATGAAGAGTTCGAACCGTTCGACCACATCCGGGTTGTCGGGTTTCGACTTGGTCAGGGGGGAAATCTCTCTCGGATAGTCCATGACGAAGGTCGGGTTGATCATCTTCGACTCGGCGGTCATTTCGTAGAGCTCCTCGAAGAGCTTACCATCCGATCGTTCTTCGATGCGCTCGACCCCGACCTTCCGGGCGGCCGCCTCCATCCGGTCGCGGCTGCCGAGATCCTCCGGCGTGAGCTCCGAGTACTCGAGAATGGCGTCGCGCATGGTGAGGCGCCGCCACGGCCGTGAGAAATCGATGATCTTGTCGCCCCATGGAAGCTGCAGGCTCCCCACCGCATCGAGGGCGACGGTCGTCACCAGTTCTTCGGTGAAGTCCATGAGAAGTTCGTAGTCGGCGTAGGCCCAGTAGAACTCGAGCATGGTGAACTCGGGGTTGTGGCGGGTCGAAATGCCCTCGTTGCGGAAATTCCGGTTGAGCTCGTAGACCCGCTCCATGCCGCCGATGATCAAACGCTTGAGGAAAAGCTCGGGAGCAATCCGGAGATAGAGATCGAGATCGAGGGTGTTGTGGTGGGTCACAAAGGGACGAGCGGACGCGCCCCCCGGGATCGGCTGCATCATCGGGGTCTCGACCTCGATGAAACCCGCGTTGTCGAGGAAGCGGCGAACACCCGACACGATCCTGCTGCGGGTCTCGAAGACCTCTCGCGACTCCGGATTGGACAACAAATCGAGATAGCGCTGCCTCGCCCGCGCCTCTCGATCGGCGAGACCGTGGTAGTTATCCGGCAGCGGTCGAACCGTCTTGGCGAGGACCGTCAGCTTGCTGACCGCAACACTGAGTTCGTCGCTCCGGGTTCTGAAAACCCTCCCCTCGACGCCGAGGAAATCGCCCAGATCGAGGAGTTTGAAGGTCTTCCACGAGGTCTCGTCGAGATCATCGCGGCGAAGATAGAGCTGAAACTGCTCGACCCCGTCGGAGAGATCGACAAAGGAGACCTTGCCGTGGCCGCGGACCGCCCGCAGCCGCCCCGCGAGCCGGACCTCGGGCTTCTCGGCCGCCAACTCTTCGGCGGTGGAGTCGGCGAAACGGCGTTTGGCGTCACGAATGGACTCCTCCACGCGATATCGCGAGGGATAAGGTTCAAGACCGAGTTCACGAAGCTCGTCGAGCTTTGCGAGCCGGTTGGCGATCAACTGTTCGATGGGCTGGCTGCTACTCTCCACACGACCTCCTGCGGGCGCGTGATTGTACCACGGCAAACCCCCCGCGGCGAATTGCTAAGGAATTGTATTTCAGTAGGTTATCAGCGTTTTCGAGGACGCCTCTCCGAGCCGCGTCCGGTCCGCGGGGGAGTTTTCTTCGATGGCCCGGCCGGTTTCTTGCGAACCCGCTTCGGCGGAGTGGGTTTGGGTTTCTGTCCTGCGGCGCGGCGCAGCGCCTTGACCTCGTCCTCGGTGAGCATGCGGAAATCGCCGGACCGGAGGCTGCTGTCCCGCAGCGGTCCGATCGCCGAACGACGAAGCCGTTGGACCAGGTGCCCGGCGCGGAAGAAGAGTTGACGCACCTCGTGGGTTCGGCCCTCGGTCACCTCGATTCGCCACCAGGTCGAGGTACCGCCCTGACTCCTTCGAACACGCACGGCCGACAGCGGTTTGACGTGGTGGCCTTCGATGCTCACCCCCGCGCGAAGCTGTTTGATCTGCGCCTCGTCGAGGTCGCCCCGGATCTTGACCATGTACTCCCGCACCACGCCGTAGCGGGGATGGGTCACCTTGGCGGCGAGGTCGCCGTCATTGGTCAGCAGCAACAGGCCCTCCGACTGAAAGTCGAGCCGCCCGATGGGAAAGACCCGTTCCTTGACGATGGGCCGGACCAAATCGATGACGGTAGTCCGCTCCTCGGGGTCGTCGCAGGTGGTCATCACGGCCCGGGGCTTGTAGAGGAGCACATATCGGTTGGGCTCCGCGGGCTTGAGTCGTTTGCCGTCGATCTTGATGTGATCGGTGACGGGATCGGCCTTGTCGCCGAGCGCGGCGATGGTGCCGTTGACCATCACCAGACCTTCGCTCACCATTCGATCCGCCTCGCGGCGGGAACACAGACCCGAGCGGGCGATGAGCTTCTGAAGTCGTTCCTTGGCCATCATTCCTCCGTGGTGGTCGGCCACCGGGATATTCCGCCTCTCGGCGGGGAGCGAGACTCTATCACAGGAAGGGGCTGAGAGAATCCGTGATCGGGCACCCGGGCTGATCACCGGCTGGTGGATAATCAGAACAACGATGAAAGTCGGAAGCCCCTCGATCCTCCGTGACGACCCCCTGCTCCAGCGGGTGTGGGAACAGCTCGGCAGCCCCGCGGGCTGCTGCGTGACCGGCGGCTATGTCCGGGATCGCCTCCTCGGCCGGCCGAGCAACGATCTCGATCTCACCATCGACGACGATGCCGATGGGGCGGCCCGCCCGGCGAGGCGGCTGGCCAAGGCCCTCGGAGTACGCGCCCACCTTCTCGGGACCGCGCCGCACGCAATCTGGCGCATCGAGACTCCCACCCTCAAGATCGAGCTCTGGCCCCTGGGCGGGCTGACCCGGGAAGACGACATCCGTCGACGTGACTTCAGCTGCAACGCTCTGAGCTGGAACCTCCCCGACGGGCCGCTTATTGATCTCGTTGGCGGAATCGAAGACCTCGAGCGTCGACGGCTGCGGGCGATCTCCCGCGCCAACCTCGAGGACGACCCGATCCGCCTCCTCCGCGCGCCGCGGTTCCTCGCCCAACTTCCTGACTTCGCCCTCGACGATCAGACCAGGTCGTGGATCGCGGCACTGGCACCGTCGCTGGCGAAAGCCCCACGCGAGCGGGTCGGTCAGGAGCTGCTGACACTCTTGCGCGGGCCGGCGGCTTCGCGCGGCCTCGCCGAGTGCCTCGACCTCGGGTCTGTTCGTTCCAGCTGCCCCGGGGTCCGACCGCATTGACGAGACGTGGCTGCGGCCAAACCTCGGCGCCGCGGACGCCCTGAGCATCCGCAGCCTCGCGGGCGGGACGCCCGCGCTACAACAGGCCGGCCGTCATTGTGGTGCGGGCGTCCCGCCCGCACGATGGCGATCCGGAAGTCCCGCCGACACCGCCCGCCTCGCGTTTCTCTTTCGCTCCTGGGGGCTCCCCGCCGACCGCAAACTCGCCCCCTACGCATGGCCGAAAGCCGAACGAGAGAACGCGCTTCGCGCCGCCACTCTGCTCGACGACGCACTCGCCTCCGTCGACGCGCCACCCGCCGATCGCCGCGGCCTTGCCTGGCGCGCCGGCGGCGCCTTCCCCGCCCTCATCGCCCTCGCTTCGGCCGTCGAACCCGAGCGAGCCGGATGGCGACGCTGGTGGCGGCAGTGGTCGCGGGACCCGGCGGCATTCGAGGATCCGCAGCCCCTCCTCACCGGCACCGAGGTCGCCGAGTTGATCGGTGTCGAGCCCGGCCCCGGCCTCGGCGAGATCGTCAATGGCCTGCTCCGCGCTCAGGTCCGCGGCGAGGTCCGAACACGCGGTGGCGCCGTGAGGTGGCTGGCGGCAGAATCAGCAATCAGGGACAGAGACAGGGACAGCATCAGCGACCGTGACAGCGTCAGCGGCAGGGGCAGCGTCAGCGGCGGCGTACGGGACGGCGGTTTCGGTTTCGGTTGGGCCTCGGATGCGGACTCGGACTCGGATACGGACTCGGGATTCTGTCATCGCCGGCCTTCTGGTCCGCCAGAACGCATTGGCGTCCCGGCGACCCAGCGTCGCACCATCGGCGTGGTCGCGCGTGGGTTGATTGCGAGGGCTGCGACCACGCCGATCGGGGACGCCGGCGGCCTGCCTCGTAGCCGGGGCAGCAGACCACATCGGGCCTCCCGAGGGAGCCCGGTAGCGCCATTGTGCGGGGCGCGGGGCGGAACCGGATGGTGGTTCCAGCACAATGGCGTACCCGGCACCCCGTTGGGGCGCGCTTGCCTCGTGTTTTGTGACGGTCTCGGTATCGGACACCAGGTTGGGCGGGCATTGTGGAGGCGGGCTTCCTCTGAGCCGCGACAGCAGAGCCGGATCGGGGCCTCCCGAGGGAGGCCCTCGTCCTTCGAATCCGGTGCAGTCTCGGCCTCGGCCCGCGGTTCGCTACTGCGGCGGGATCGTCGTCGGGTCCGAGGTCACGTTGTCGAGCACCGAGACCGTAGCAGTAGATCCGCCCCGGCAGGACGGCGGACCAGAAGTCGACGGCGCCGGTCACGGGGTGGTAGTCATCGAAGATCCGGTTGAGCTGGTTGTTGTCGAAGGGCATCAGGAGGAGGCTCTCGGTGCCGAGCAGGGTGCCGTCCGAGCGGAACAGCTCAAAGTTGACGCGGGCCGGCGTGGTGGCTGCATTCATGCACCCGACGTTGTACCGCATGTCGGCGTGCTCGGTGCCGAAGAGCAACCGGCGGCGCTCGTGCATGCCGGTGAACTCATCGATCGGACAGCGCCGGAATCGCCTGGCCGAAGCTGCCCGCGCCACCTCTTGCGGCGTGTTGGCGATCCGCGCCATGGCGAGGAGGTCGTCGCTCGTCGACAAGAGCGACAGCGCGCCGAACGAGTCGGGCTCGAGGTCGAAGACCTCCGCGAGCACGTTGGCGTAGCGCACGCTCTTCCCGGCGCCGAGGGTGAAGATCGCGGACGTCGTCGGCTCGGAATTGCTCTGACCCCGCGGCAGCCACTGGAGCTGATAGTCGACTGCCTGGTCGCCGGCGTTGCTGAGATCGAGGTCGGTCTCGTAGAACGAGCCCTCGGCGCCGGCGGCGTAGGCCGCTGCGGGGATGTACTGGGTGTGGTCCAAGGCGGGCACAACGGGGCAGCACTCCGAGGTGGCGTACTCGATCCATCTGATGGATCCATCGGTGTGCGAGTACCACATGTGCCAAGCGCTCCCGTCAAAAAGAGCTGGTGCGAGAAAGACGTAGTTGTCTGCCGTCTGAACGACTGGGTTGTACCGGTGCTTCGTCCAATTGAATCCGTCCGTTGAAAACGCGTACCCAACTGCAATATGTCCGGACGGGGGCCAGCCGTCGATCCCTGCCGGATACCACATGTGAAAGTTAGAGCCATCGAACGCCACGAATGGGTTCGCCACCGCAGGCGAATCCCACGCCCCGGCAGCGGTGCTCGGCTCAAGAACCGGGTCTGAGTCGATGGACCACTGGATTCCATTTGAGGACATGCCGTGGCCGATTCTGTAGACCCCACCTGTCCCGAACCCAAAGAACCACATTCGGTACACGTCACCCTCGAAGATCACGGATCCCGGGCGCACGATGGAGTCCGTCCACGATCCCTGAGGACCGACGTCAATCACGGGGTTGTCGGCGTACTTGGTCCAGGTGGTGCCGTCGGTAGAGGTGGCATAGCCGACCCGCTGAAGAGTCCCGTCACCTCCCCCATACCACATCTGGAACTGCGCCCCGTCGTAAGTCACAGCGGCTACGGAGAGCAACTCGTCATCCCACGACTCGGACCCACCTCGAATTAGGACCGGATTGGCCGGATCCATGATCCACTCGACGCCATCGGAGGATGTTGCATGACCGATATCAGAATTCGTCCCGTTCCCGTCCCATCCGCCAAACCACATATGGTACGTCGAATCTACCAGAAGAACGGTGAAGGCCGCATGGCCCAACTCATCCCACGCCCCCGGTTCCCCCGGCCCGAGAACCGGGTTGTCCGGGTGCTCGACCCACTCGGTCTGGGCGAGGGCCACCCCTGCACAACACAGCACCGCTGACCACCACCGTAACGACTCGGATCGCTCGCATGACTGCCTCCTTCAAGCACCCGCGCGCCCGTCCGGGCGCGCGGTCCCCGCGCCGGTCGTCGGGGAGCCGGTTCCAGGGTCCATCCACGGGGTCGGCTCGACGACGCGCGATTTCCCGGCGCGCGTTGACACGTTCACTTTTTTCGCTGCGTAGATTCTGAGATCAATATTGGCGTCGGCAGTGAGATTGTCAAGAGTATCTGGATCGCGGACACGGCCACGGGATTCTGTCAGCCCCGGCCTTCCGGGACGCCGGGACGCCGATGCGTCCCAACGTCCCGGCGTCGCACCATCGGCGCGGTCGCTCGGGGGTAACGGGAAGGGCTGCGACCACGCCGATGATGCGCCGGCGGCCTGCCTCGTTGCCGGGGCAGCAGACCGCATCGTGCCTCCCCGGGGGAGCCCGGTAGCGTCGTTGTGCGGCGCGCGACGCGGCGCCGGTTGGTCGAACGGGCACAACTACGTACCCGGCACCCCGGTCGAGGCGCCTACCGGGTACCCGGACGCGGTTTCGGGCGTGGATCCTCGTCGCGGCCGCTGATGGGTGCCGCTGTCCCGGTCGCTGACGCTGACGCGGTCCCTGTCCCGGTCCCGGCCACTGACGCGGACGCGGATTCGGCCCTGTGTCCGCGCTATCATCTGACGACCGAAAACCGGGGGTGCCATGTCGCCTGTCCTCGCCACCATCGTCTGCTTCGCCGTCTACGTTCGTCGGTTATGTCTTCTACTCGCGGTTCCTCGCGACGAAGGTTTTCGCGCTGCGGGCCGATCACCCGACCCCGGCGCACACGATGGAGGACGGGATCGACTATGTCCCGACCCACAAGATGGTGCTCTTCGGCCACCACTACGCCTCCATCACCGGGCTGTCGCCCATGCTCGGGCCCGCCATCGCGGTGATCTGGGGTTGGCTCCCGGCGATGATCTGGGTCGTCGGCGGCGCCATCCTGGTCGGCTGCGTCCACGACTTCGGCGCGCTGGTGGTCTCGACCCGGGCCAAGGGCATGTCCATCGGCGCCATCGCCGAGAGCCTCATGGGCAAACGGGCCAAGTCGTTGATGCACGCCATCATCTTCTTCGCCGTCGCCCTCGCCATGGGCGTCTTCGCCTATGTCGTCGCACTGCTGTTCTCGGCCGGTTCGACGCCGGAGACGACCTACTACCCCGAGTCGGTGGTCCCGTCGGCCGTCATCCTGGTCCTCGCCATGTCCATCGGCTGGCTGGTGCGTAAGAAGGGGTGGAATCTCTGGAAGCTCATCGCCGTCGCCTTCTTCGTCACCCTGGCGGTGGTCATCGCATCGCCCATGATGCCGGTGAAGTGGGCGTCGGTGGCCGGCTGGACATGGATCCTCCTCGCCTACGCCTGGCTGGCGTCGGTGCTGCCGGTGTGGTCGCTTCTCCAACCCCGGGACTTTCTCAACTCGCTGCTGCTCTATCTCGGTCTCGGCCTCACCTACATCGGGTTTTTTGTCTTGAGGCCGGAGTTCGCCTCGCCGCTCATCGATACCCACCCCGAGGGAGCGCCGCCGATCTATCCCTTTGTCTTCATCGTCATCGCCTGCGGCGCGGCTTCCGGTTTCCACTCGCTGGTCTCCTCAGGCACCACCGCCAAACAGCTCGACCGCGAAACCGACGCGAGGGTCATCGGCTACGGCGCCATGGTCGGCGAATCGCTGCTCGGCCTCGCTTCGGTCCTCGCATGCACCGCCGGCTTCATCTCGGTCGGGGCGTGGAAGACCCACTACCACGACTGGGGCTCGATCCAGGGCCTCGGCAGCTCCATGAGCGCCTTTATCGAGGGCTGCACCCGTTTTGTCGCCACCCTCGGAATCCCCGAGGCCACCGCCCGCACCCTGATTGCGGTGGTGGTCGTGAGCTTCGCCCTCACGACCCTCGACTCGGCCACCCGCCTGCTGCGCTACAACATCGAGGAAATCGGTTCAACGCTGCGGATCCGGGCGCTCGGCAACCGCTACCTGACCTCGAGTCTGGCGGTGGGCGCGATCTCGTTCTTCGCCTTCTACAAGATCGACGGGAAGTCCGCCGGGCTCGCCCTCTGGCAGCTCTTCGGCTCGACCAACCAGTTGCTCGCCGGGCTCGCGCTGCTCGTCGTTTCGCTCTACCTCATCCAGCGCCGCCGCATCGCCCTGCCCTACCTCATCCCCCTGGTTTTCATGATGGTCACGACCGTCATCGCCATGACCACCAATCTCAGAAAATACTACGCTGATGGCAATTCGACCCTGTTGGTCGTCGGCGGGATCATCTCGTTCATCGCCCTTTGGCTGGTGGTCGAGGCGGCGCTGGCGCTTCGCCGCTACTGGCGGGAGCCGCCGGTCGAAGGGCTCGACATCGAGATGCCGGAAGCGGGGTGACCGCGACCGGGGCAGCGGCAGCGTCAGCAGCGACAGGGACAGCGGCAGCGGCAGCGGCAGCGGCAGCGGCAGCGGCAGCGGACAGTACCTGCCGGTGCCCGCAGGCTAGTTCCCCGACGCCTCCTCGTGCTCGCCGTAGCCGTCGTCGTCGATGCGGACCTCGAACGGCCCCTCGGTCTTCTGCAGTTTGGCCGCGACCGCCTCGGCCTCGCGCATCACCCGGAGGATGTTGAGCCCCGCAACCTTGGCGATGTCTTCCCGGCTCCAGCCCCGGCGCATGAGTTCGACAAGGAGAGCCGGATAGCCGCTGACATCCTCCACCCCCTTGGGCAAGGCGCCGATTCCGTCGTAGTCGGAACCGATCCCGACGTGATCGACACCCGCGACCTCGCGGATGTGGTCGAAGTGGTCGGCGAGTTTGCCGAGAGGTACGGTCCACAGGGGATTGGCCGCGAGCCAGACCTTCATCCCATCCTCGACCGCCTGCGGATCTCCCGGATTGAGGGTCTCGAGCCGGAGTTCCTCGGCCTTGTAGGCCGCGTGGCGCTCGGTGACCTTCTGGTCGACAAAGTACGAGCCGAAGTTGACCATCACCACGCCGCCGGATTCGGCGATCCGCTTCAGCACATCATCCGGCACGTTGCGCGGATGCGAGTTGAGTGCGAGGGCGCACGAGTGGGAGAAAAAGACCGGTGCACGGCTGACATCGAGCACATCGCGCATCCCGGCGGCCGAGACGTGGGAGAGATCGATGAGCATTCCCAACCGGTTCATTTCCTTGATGACGACCTCGCCGAAGGGGCTGAGTCCGTCGTGCTCGGGCGCATCGGTCGCGGCGTCGACCCAGTCGACGTTGGCCCAGTGGGTCAGCGTCATGTAGCGCGCACCGATGGCGTAGAGCTGGCGCAGCACGGCCAACGAGTTGTCGATGCTGTGGCCGCCCTCCATCCCGATGAGCGAGGCGATCTTGCCCTCGGAGTGGATCCGAACGATGTCGTCGGCCGTGACAGCGAGTTCGAAGTCATCGGGATAGGCCTCGGTCAACCGGTGCACGAGATCGATCTGCTCGATGACGGTCACGACGGCTTCTTCCGGGTCGAGTTCGACGGGGATCCACACCGACCAGAACTGACCGCCGACGCCGCCCGCCCGGAGCCGTTTGATATCGGTGTGCATGGGTCGATCGATGGCCGCGGTATCGGTGAAGTCGAAATCCGCGAGGTGATTCGACACCCGGCTGCGGATCGCCCACGGGGCGTCGTTGTGGCCATCGATGAGGGGAACCTGCCGAAGCACCTCGCGCACCGTGGCCTCGAATTGCGCGTCCGAGCCTGCGCCCTCGTCCGCCGCCACCACCAACCCCGCAAACGCGATCACGACCACGATCATCCATGCACGAATCCGTCGTTCCATCATGCCTCCCCGCCGCCACCGCTCCACCGCTGCCACCATGCTCGTCGTTCTTCGCCTTCGTCACCCGGCGGGATGAGATCGTGGACCTCGTCGAATTCCTTCGCCCAGTCTTCGCCGGGAAGATCATCGCCAATGACCAACACCGTCGCACCGTTGGGGTTTCCCGGCTCGCCGAGCAGAACCACCGGATCGTCGATATCTCCGAGGGTCGGTTGCCACACTGAGTGCGGCACGAAGCTCTGCTTGTCGAAGATCCACAACCAGTCGTCAAAGATCTGACGGCGGCCCTCGTCGGCAACCCAGACGATCAGCCGCCGGCCGTCGGCGGCCAACGACTCGATGAGCCGGGCCAGCTCGCCGGCTCTTTTGTCGGATTGCAGATCGTGGAGAACGAGGCGCGTCATCGGACGAGAAGTGTACATCAGGGGGGAGGCGCTTTTCTCGATACTGGATGCTGGATGCTGGATGCGGTCCCGAGCATTGCACGTCACAAACACAAAGACACGGAGACACGAAGCGGTCACCGAGACATCGCAACCATCGCAGGGTTGAAACGCAAAGGCCGCCAAGAACATCCATCGCAAGGACGCGCAACGCCATCGCAATTGAGAGTGGGCCACGCGTGGAGTGGAGGTCGTTTGACTTCGTGGTGTCGTGTTCTCTACCGGAAGGTGTCTGAAGGGCAGGCTGGAAGCCCGCACCAACAAACGATCTCAGCCGGTGGTGGTTCCTGACCACCCAATGACCCCGACGCGGCCACACTCATGCCACATTCAACCGGCATCCTGAATCCATGGAACGCTTCCTGTCCTCCAATTCGCCCGCAGCGGGCGAATTGGGTTAGCATCATGATGGAGACGCCCATGACACCCATCGAGCACGATCCGGTCGGCGACGAGTCTTTCGCATACGTCATCCGCGGCGGCAACCCGATCACGGGGACGGTCAAACCCGGCGGCAACAAGAACGCCGCCCTGCCCATGATCGCCGCCTGCCTCCTCGCCGACGGCGCCGTCACCCTTACGAACGTGCCGCAGATCCGGGATGTGCGAATGCTGCTCCAACTCATCTCGGCCCTCGGGGCCGATGTCACCGAGGAAGCGCCCGATCGCTGGCGGATCTCGGCCAACGAACTCTCCACACGGGCCCTCGATCCCGGTCTGGCTCGGCAGATCCGGGCGTCATTCCTCCTCGCCGGTCCGCTGGTGAGCCGCTGGGGCCGTGCGGTGCTCCCCCGCCCCGGCGGTGACCGCATCGGCCGGCGTCCGCTGGACACCCACGTCCACGCCTTCCGCGCCCTCGGGGCGGAGGTCGATATCGAACCCGACCGTTATGTGATCCGCGCCCCATCGGGTCTGAAGGGAACCGATCTCTTCCTCCCGGAAATGAGCGTCATGGGGACCGAGAACGCCATCATGGCGGCCTCTCTCGCCCGTGGCACCACCACCATCCGCAACGCGGCCTCGGAGCCGCACGTCCAGGAACTCTGCCATCTCATCAATGCCATGGGGGGCCAGATCCGGGGCGTCGGGACCAATGTCCTCGTCATCGAAGGCCGCGCCGAGCTCGGCGGCGCCGAGGCCGCCATCGGCCCGGACCCGGTGGAGGTCGGCAGCTTCATCGGCCTCGCGGCGGTGACCGGCGGCGCGCTCAGGATCACCGACGCCGAACCGGAGCGGCACCACCGGATGACCGCGCTCGGTTTTAACCGCCTCGGGATCCGATGGACCATCGACGGCAACGACATCGTGGTCCCGGCGGAGCAGGAGCTCGTGGTCAAGGACGATCTCCACGGCGCCATCCCCAAGATCGACGACGGACCGTGGCCGGCCTTCCCGCCCGATCTGACGAGCATCATGGTCGTGTTGGCGACCCAGGCGACGGGCACGATCCTGATCCACGAGAAAATGTTCGAGAGCCGATTGTTCTGGGTCGACCGGTTGATCGCCATGGGCGCCCGAATCGTGCTCTGCGATCCCCACCGGGCTGTTGTCGTCGGTCCGTCACAACTCTACGGACAGCACCTCGCCAGTCCCGATATCCGCGCCGGGATGGCGCTGGTCATCGCCGCCCTCTGCGCCGACGGCGAGAGCGTCATCCACAACATCCATCAGGTGGAACGCGGTTACGAACTGCTGCACGCCCGGCTCGAGGCGCTCGGAGCGGACGTGGAACGGGTGGAGCGGTGACCGGGGGTGCCAGGCTTTAGGAAGTTGGGAAGTTGCAGCAACTTCCCAACTTCCTAAAGCCTGGCACCCACTCGGCACCCACTCACTCCTTGTAGAACGGCTCCTCGCCGCGAGTCGTGGTCGGTGACGTCAACCACGTGCTCGATCTCGTCGATCTCGTGGCAGATGGCCTGCTCGATCCCGGCTGAGAGGGTGAACCCGGCGCTCGAGCATCCCTGGCACCCGCCGCCGAGGCTGACGAAAGCGGTATCGCCTTCGATGCGGTCGAGCTCGACCCAACCTCCGTGGGCCCCGACCACCGGCAGGACCTTTTCGTCGATCACCTGCTGGACCCGCTGGTGAAGCGGATCTTCCCACCCCGGGTCCGACGCCGGGTTGATGATCTCGAAACCCTCGCCGGTCTCGAGGTTGAGATAGTCGAGGGTGGCGCCGGCCATGAGCTCGGCGGTCTGGGCATCCAACACGACGCAGAAACCGTCAAAGTCGACCCGGGTGTCGCCATCGATGGCGTCCTGTTCGCGCGTCAGCTGCATCTGATACCGAAAGGTGTGGCGGCCGACCTTGGCGGCGAGCACGCGAATGCCGATGCAATCGTCATCGGCCTCATCAACGAACTCGACGATTTTGTCGCGGGCGGTTTGAGTGAGGGTAATCATCCTGATGCGCTCCCTTCGGCGCTACTTTACACCGGCCCGCGGATTGACCCCGAACTTCGCGCCACCGATTTCACCTGCACCGATGAGGCACCGGACCACCCCGGCAGAAAATCCTGGTCACCTGTCAACTTCGTCGGCTCGCCGACGTCTCACCCACGATCACGAGGCCCATTGCTGCGGTGACCATCGGGGATCTGGAAACTGAGACTAAAAGGAGTGCCCATGAAACGCCTGTTCCTGCCGATTCTCTTGCTTGCTCTCGCCATGCCGGCCGCCGCCCAGGAAAAACCTCCGGAAGGCGACCCCGGACCGATCGTCAACGGCGCTCGACACCTGGTCATCGAGTTCCTCAACCTCGATGAGAATCAGGCCGCCGCATGGGATTTGCTCTGGACCGATCACCGCGCGGCTGAAGAACCGCTGCGCCAAGAGATCGCCGCTGTCCAGGCGATGATCGAGGATCTCTTTGCGACCGGCGCCCCCGACCCAACCGAGCTCGGTCTCCTCATGATCGATCGGCGTGCACTCGGCGAAGCGCTCGCCGATGTCCACGCGGTCTATGCCGAGGGCTTCGAGCTCCTCCTCGATGAGGAACAGGCGAATCGTCTTCGGGAAATCCGTGTCGCGGAGCGGATCCAGGGGTTCATCCCTGCCTTCCAGGTCTTTGATCTCGTTCGACGCTGATCGAGGCGCGGAGCGCGTGCGACCGGGGCGGGGATCCGCCCCGGTTGTTCGCTCCCTGACGAAGGACGGTGTGCGATCCGTCCGAGCCGAGTCGACAGAGTCCGAACCCGTCAATCCGCCTTCGAGCAAGCAGCCTTGATCTGGTCTTCGCTGAGACCTGCCTTGACCATCGCCGAGATCTGCTCGACTGTGCAGTGATTCTCGCTCTCCTGAGCGTCGGCGGCTTCGTCTGTAATGACCGGACCTTCGTAGTCCCTTTTCTGCAACTTTTTCTTGGCCTGCTCGATGTACTCATCGCTCGCCTTCAGTCGCAGGCGACCCTCTCCTCTCCGGTCTCAAGGAAGAACTTCACGGTGACTGTGGCATTGGCGTTTTGGTAGAACCCGTTCGCATTCGACTCCTGGTCGAGGACCTTCATATGGGTGTATCCAGCAGCGATGCACAGCGAAGCCGCCTTCTCGTACACCAGATCCATCGCCTGCCCGCGACCGCCGATCCACTTCACCATGTGGCTGATCGAGAACGTGTTTCCGTCGAGTTGTTGAAACGTCAACGTGGCCGAGGCGAAGGTCGGAGTTGCTAGCAGGACCAGGACAACCAACATCACCCTTTTCATGATCTGTGACCTCCCGCACGTCGCTTCGAGAGCATATCAAGAAATGGAGACACCGTGATTCCCCGCCCGGCAGCATCGGGGGCAGCCAGGGGCCCGGAAACGGAAAGGACCCGGGAGCAAATGAGAGGTCAATTCAGCGGGCCGCCGTTGAGGTCTTTTTCAGCGGTGCCGCCGAGCTGTTGGCAACGGCGGTAGGCGGCCCAAACGGCATCGGAGAGCACGGTCCTGAGCCGCCCTCGCTCGAGCTGGTACTGGGCCGCGGCCGTGGTCCCGCCGGGTGACGTCACCTGATTCCTCAGCTTGGCCAGGTGATCGGGTTCGCCCTTGGCAAACTCGGCGGCGCCGAGGACGGTTTCGAACACCAACTTCTCGGCAACCCGTCTCGAGAAACCCATGTGAACCCCGGCATCGACGAGCGCCTCCATGAACATGAAGACGAAGGCCGGGCCCGTCCCGCTCAGGGCAGTGGCCATGTCGAGTTCGTTCTCGTGGATCACATACTCTTCGGCCCCGAGAGCCGAAAGAATGACCTGCACCTTTTTTCGTCCTGCCTCATTGACGGAGTCGGTGGCCGTCCAGACCGACATGCCGCGACCGATCTGCGCCGGGGTGTTGGGCATGACCCTGACCACGCGGCTGACACCGAAACCCGATCCCAATCGAGCCATCGTGGCGCCGGCAACAATGGAGAGCACGGTCGCATCCATGTTCAACACGCCGCCCAGGTCGTTCACGACCTCACCGAGGAACTGCGGCTTGACGGCAACCACGGCAAAGGTCGCTTCCGCCGCCGCTTCCGCGTTGCTGTCGGTGACCTGAACGCCGTATCGGTTCTCGAGTTCGAGACAACGCTCGGCACGGGGGTGGCTGGCAATGATCTGCCGCGGGTCGACAAGACCTTGCCGCAACAGTCCCTTCACCATGGCCTCGCCCATCATGCCGCAACCGATAAACGCCAGGGTCTCGTCTCTCAGAGCCATTGTGCCTCCGGGTTCGTGAAGGCGCAGGTTAACACGAAAAGGCGGGCTCAGCGGGTCGACGATGTCGAGGTCATGGCCGCGGTTGGGCGAGGCGAATCACTCATCCGCGAGGGCGGCAATGAACCTCGGGCCGAGAAGCTCGAGGCGCCAACCCGTGAGACCCGCCGCACCAAGATCGGCGGTTTCGGCACATCGCGGCTCGTGCGAGGCCACCGCCAACGCACAGCTCTTCGGACAGACCAGACCGGGATCGAGAGCGAGTTCGGCGGCGACCTCGTCGCGGACCACGGCGAGCCGCTTCATCCGTTTCACAACGACGGGCGCCGTCTCCTGCTGCCGCGGGCCACGCTTCCACTCCGGGGCCCTCTCGGGCTGTCCGATGAGCTTCATCACCTTGCCGCCCCACCGGCGGACAAACCTGGGACCGATTCCGTTCACCTTGGCGAGATCGGAGGCGTTCTTTGGCGGTTCCTCCGCGAGGGTGACCAGGGTCTTGGCGCCGAGCACCTTGAACGGCGGAACATCGAGTTTCTGCGCCTCGGCCTCACGCCATTCGTAGAGGGAGAACGCCCGGTCGCGATCCCGACCCCGCAACGGTCGCACCCCCTTGACCCTTTCAAACGCCAACGGATTCGGCTCGACGTGGTTGTGCCGCACCTGCTCGAGCTTGCGAAACTCCTCCTCGGCCCACTCCCAGCGACCGAGCTCTTTGAGGCGGGTCCGGAGCTTGGCGGCGAGACTCCACAGGAAGGCCGTGTCGGCAGCCGCGTAGGCCACCTGCGACCTCGTCAGGGGGCGTTTGCCCCAATCGGCGCGTTGGTGCCGTTTGTCGAGAACGACGCCCTCTTCGATTTCCAAAAGAGCCGCGAGGCCCGTTTTCGGCTCGCCGAGGACCTGGGCCATGGCCTGGGTGTCGACGAGTCCCCGGATCCGGGTGTCGTAGTCGCGATCGAGAACCCGGATGTCGTAGTCGGACCCGTGCATCAACACCGGAATCTCAGGGTCCCCAACGACCTTCCACAGCGGTCCGAGATCGCTCGAATCCATGGCCAGCGGATCGATGACGAAGTTGCGATTGTCGGCCGTCACCTGGACGAGGCAGGTTTTGTGGAAATACGAGTGGAGTGAATCCGCCTCGGTGTCGAGGGCCAGCCAACCCGCCGCCCGGGCGGCTGCCGCCACTTCGTCGACGCCGGCACGAGTGTCCACCCAGATTGGATCGAGATTCTCCAACATGCGAGCGATATTACCAACTCTTCTTTTTCATCCGGCGATCGGTCGCAACCGAGCGCCGGATGAAAAAGCCTGCGAAACGCCGCCGGCTTCCTGATACACTCCTCATATGAGACCGATTCTCGACCTTTCCACCGCCAAGATCGGCGTCGAACTGACCAGCCGCTGCAACCTCCGGTGCGGGATGTGCCCCATGGGCAATCTCGGCCGACCGGAAGACGACATGCCGTGGTGGCTTGTCGAGAAGATCGCCGCTGACTTCCGCGACAGCGGCATCCGGGCACGGTGGCTGCACGAAATGGGCGAACCCCTGCTTTTCCCTCGTCTCGCCGAGGCCATCGACCTCTTCCCGGGAGTCGGCGTCTCGACCAACGTCATGATGCTCGATGCCGACTACGGCCGCGAGCTCCTGGCGAGTTCCCTCGAGCGCATCCGCCTCTGTGTCGACACCGTCAACCCCGAGGTCTACCCCGAAATTCGCCGGGGCGGCCGCTGGGATGAGGTGGTTGCGAATATCAGGACCTTCCTCGAGATCTCAAAAGGACACGAGATCCGCGTCGAGATCCAGAAAATGGTTTCGCTCAAGACCTCCGACGAGTCCATCAAGGACTTCGAGACGTTCTTCGAGATCGATCGTTTCCCCCAGGCGACGATCATCGAAAAGACCTGTGAAGGCCTCGACACGACCGATGCCACCGATCTCCACGAGGAATACTACGGCTGTTTTCAGGGCTACCCCTTCCGCTGGTTCGTCGTGCTCTCCGACGGCCGAGTGACCCACTGCTGCTATGACTACGACGGGTCGCAGGCCATCGGCGACATGAAGACCCAGACGGTTGCTGAGATCCTCGCTTCGGATCGGATTCCCGAGCTGATGGAGGCCTTCAAGAAGCGTGATTTCGAAACCCTGCCCCGATGCGGCGAGTGCTACAAGAACACCTCGGGCAAGGCGGCGGTGGTGGACCAACTCATTCGGATCGGCCACAAGCTCGACCGGGTTCTGCCGGTCAAACAGGTCGCCCGGAAGATCATCAACCGATGAGCGACGCGAAGCCAGGGTGCCAGGCTTTAGGAAGTTGGGAAGTTGGGGGCATACGCGGGAGAGCCGAGCTCTCCCAGCGTATTGCCCGCAACTTCCCAACTTCCTAAAGCCTGGCACCCCCACCGACCATGGGTAAAGCCGAATGGGGCGCAGACCCCGAGTTCTTCGGACCGCGGCACGCCCATCGTGAGGACCGGCTGGTAGGCGCCATTCGCAAGAGCGTCCCCTCCGGCGGGCTCCACCTCGAGTGCGCTGCCGGAGTCGGGTCGCTGAGCATCACCCTCGCACGCACTGGCGCGACGGTGGTCGCCGCCGACATGTCGCTCCGATCGTTGGCGGTGGTGGCCCATCGGGCCGAAACCGCGGGCGTCGGCGCCGCCGTTCTATCCGTGGTCGCCGACATCACCAACCTCCCCTTCCCCGATGACACCTTCCCATCGATTTCATCCGCCGAGACCCTCGAGCACATCCCCGCCGACGAAGCCGCCAGCCGAGAACTCGCCAGGGTTTTGTCTCCCGGTGGGTGGCTCTGCGGCAGCGTTCCCGCCGATCCCGGCCAGTGGTCCGATTGGGACGACTGGGGCGGTCACCTCCGGCGCTATCGAAAACCGGGGATGACCGCGATGTTGAGCGCGGCGGGGCTCGAGCCCGAGGTCACCGTCTGGGGCTGGCCGGTGCTGAGAATCTACGACGACGTCTTCATGACAAGGGTCAATCGCCGGCGGCTCCACAACCGGGGCTCACTCGACGATGATCCCACTCTGACCAAGGTCGCCGATCTCGGCAAGAAACGCTGGCTGGTCAATTTCGTCCGCTCGACCTTCTCGATCGATCGTCTCTTCGACGGCGCCCCGTGGGGCGTCGGTCTGCTCTTTCGCGCCAGGAAACCGGAGGAGTGGTCAACGCGAACTTCTAGAGAGCATCGGTGCGTTGAGGAGCGGCAAGAAAAGCGCGTGCGGCGGCGGTTCCCGGCTCTCTTGTAGTCCGGCGAAAGGGTGCCTGGCATCCGCTCGGGGACACCGTAGAAAAGACCATATTCGGTGTTACGCCCCGGGAAACGCGCCTCCAGAACCCGATGCTCCCATGATGTTGGCCGAGAGTGCCCCTCAATCCATTGTTCGGCCCCGGCGTTCGACTCGCTTCGACGATGCACGTGCCGAACAAGAGATTGAACGGCACGTCCGTTCACCAGTTGTATTTCAGTCCTTGTGCGATTCGCCCTATCGGACCCGGGGGTTGCGTTCCGGGGACGACGAGGTTGCCGACGAGGGTCCTTCCAAGGCCGTCGGTGAGGGTGGTCTGGAGACGGTAGTCGAGGGATGAGCCGGCAACGCCCCACAGGACGCAGCAGGCTCGAAGACACGAGGCATTCTTCGCCCTCAGCCTGCGATGGAATGAGGCGATGGTGCGATGGGCAATAATGCGATGGTCTTCGTCGCGATGTTCTTTGCGTTCTTTGCGTTCTTTGCGGTAAGACTGCGATGGTGCGATGCTCTGCGCCTCTGCGTTAAGTATCGCCACGACCGGCGGCGAAATCGATCACGAGCCGGGCGATCTCATCGGGCTTCTCCATCGGCAGGAAATGCGAGGTCCCCTCGAGTTCGACAACTCGAGCATCGGGCATCTCCCTGGCCATCCGGCGAGCCGCTTCGGGCATCAAGGTGTCGGAATCCTCACCGCGAACGACCAGGGTGGGAACGGCGACGTTGCGGAGATTCGCCCACTCATCGTGCGGACAGATCTGGAAGAGCCGTGCTTCCCACTCCTTGGGATACCTCAGCATCAACGAACCCTCAGGTCCATCCATCACTCCTGCATCGAGGTAGTCCTCAAACACCCGCGGATCCCAGCGTCTGAAGACCGACTTGCCGACTCCAGGAGGCCCGAACGCGCCGATCGATCGGGCCAGGCGTCGCGGCGTCTCACGGCGCCCTCGACGAGGGGGAAATGACGTCCCAGACCCAGTCGTTTCATCCAACCCCATGAGAGCGCGTGAAGACCGGTGAAGATCACGGGGTCGAGAGAACAAGGGCCGAAAAAGATCCGGATTGCGAGCGGCCGCGAGCGCGCACAAAACCCCGCCGAGGCTGTGACCCACTGCGACGACCGGCCCTTGGGCCCGCCCGGATCGCTTTCGCGAGGTCGCCGGCCATGGGGCGCCAGGATCGAAGTTCTCGTGGATCCTGGGCGGACCACAGCGGGCGCTGTGCAAAGGTCGCGACGGTGTAATACGGCGTCAGCGCCTCGATGGTGACTCGATAGGTCTCCGGCGGAAACCCGTTGGCGTGGGTCAGGACCAGCGGCGGACCGTCGCCACCGATATCGGTCCATGCGCCATCTGGGGGCGCCGGCGAGCCCACCCGCCGATCCTTCAGATGACTCCGAGCCGTTTTCCGACCGTCTCGAACGCCGCCACCGCGCGATCGAGGTGCTCACGCTCGTGCGCAGCGGAGATCTGGGTCCGGATCCGCGCCTGGCCCTGAGGGACCACCGGATATGAGAACCCGATGACATAGATGCCCTCGGCGAGCATCTCGTCGGCGAAGTCCGACGCGAGCTTGGCGTCATAAAGCATGACCGGCACGATGGCCGTGGATCCCTCCAACACATCGAAACCCAGGGTCTCGAGCTTCGAGCGGAAGTAGCGCGTGTTGTCCATCAATTTGTCGCGGAGTTCGGTGGTGGCCGAGAGCATTTTGAAAACCGCGACACCGGCCGCTGTCAGCGATGGCGTCAGGGTGTTGGAGAAGAGGTAGGGCCGCGACCGCTGACGGAGCAGATCGATGATCTCCTGCCGGCCGGTGGTGTAGCCGCCGGAGGCTCCGCCGAGAGCCTTTCCGAGGGTCGAGGTGATGATGTCCACACGTCCCTGAACGCCGCAGTGCTCTGGCGTCCCTCGTCCGGTGCGGCCGATATAGCCGGTGGCGTGGGAATCGTCGACCATGACCATGGCGTCGTACTCGTCCGCGAGATCACAGATTTTGTCGAGCTTGACCAGATAACCGTCCATGGAGAAGACGCCGTCGGTGGCGATCAACCGACGACGATGGCCTTGGGTCTTCTTGAGGATCTCTTCGAGCTCGGCCATGTCCGAGTTGGCGTATCGGAAACGCTCCGCCTTGCAGAGTCTCACTCCGTCGATGATCGATGCGTGGTTGAGCTGGTCCGAGATGATCGCGTCCTCGTCGGAGAGGATGGTCTCGAACAGACCCGCGTTGGCGTCGAAACACGAGGAGTAGAGGATCGTGTCATCGGTGCCGTTGAAGGCGGAAATGGCCGCCTCGAGTTCTTTATGCAGGTCCTGGGTGCCGCAGATGAATCGCACCGACGCCATGCCGAATCCCCGCTCTTCGAGGGCACGCTGGGCAGTTGCGATGATCTCGGGGTTGTCGGCGAGACCGAGGTAGTTGTTGGCGCAGAAGTTGATGACCTCACCCTGGGGAACCCGAATCGCGGCGCTCTGGGGTGAGGAAATGACCCTCTCATTCTTGTAGGTTCCCGCATCACGGATGGCGTCGAGTTCATCGCGAAAACCGGCCTTGAATACTGAGAACATCTGACCTCCAGGAACGGGTCTCCCCGCCTCGATGACGCGAAGATCGAGCACGGCGACCCTCAGTGAAAGCTGGTCACAGCCTCGCCTTCATCGTCAAAGACCTCGAGTAGGGGGAGCAGCTGGGTGAGGCGAAGGGTTCGAGTGACGCTCGGAGTCGGCCGAAGGAGCTTGACCGCACCTCCGAATCGCTGAGCCAGCTTCCAGCTCGACACGACCTCGCCGATCCCCGAGCTGTCCATAATGGTGACCTCACGAAGGTTGAGAATGATCTTCCTCCAACCCTCGGCGATGATCTCGTCCATCACGTCGCGAAGCAACTCGTCGCCGACTCCCATGACGAGACGACCCTCGAGATCCACAATGATCACATCATCCACGTGCCGAACATCCACTTTCATGTGCTGGATTGTATCCGGTTTCCGCTCAGAAATGGCGCATTTTTTTTGGCCGGAGTTCAGTCGTCGCCGTCGCGCCCGAACGGATCCTTGCCGGGATCGTCGTATCTCCCGACCGCCCGTCCCCCGCCCTGCAGATTCGGGTCCTGCTTCAACGGGCGGTTCCTGAGAATCGGATTGAGGCCGGTGGGCTCGGCTCGAAAGACCCGATTTCGACCCGAGTTCTTCGCCTCATATAGCGCGGTATCGGCATTCCGAAGGAGCTCCACGCTGTCGTCGGCATCGTCTGGAAAACACGCGACGCCGCCGGAAATGGTCACTCTTCCGTTGGGCTGGGTGGCTTCGCCCTCGAACGGGTACTCTTCGATCCGATGCCGGATCACTTCGGCGGCCGACATGGCCTGGCTCGCCGATCTGCCGGACATGACGAGGACGAATTCTTCGCCGCCGAACCGACCGAAGTAGTCGTCCGATCTGACGCTGTCCCGCACCAGTTTTGCGAGGAGTCGAAGCAAACGGTCCCCCACCAGGTGTCCGTTCTGATCGTTGTAGTTCTTGAAGTGGTCGATATCGAAGAGAAAGATCGAGACCTTCTCGCCGTTGTTCCGGGCTTCGAACACGGCTTCGCTGAGTTTGACCAGAAGGGCCGCCTTGTTGAAGATTCCGGTCAGACCGTCGACTTCGGCCGCGATCTCGACGTTGCGATATGCCTCGAGGTTGGTCCACGTCAGCGCACCCAACCTGGCGATCATCTCCATCATCTCCCGTTCACTGAGATTGTGCCGTTCGGGTCTGGAGATGGCCACGAGCCCGAGGGTCTCGTCACCTGCGATCATGGGAGCGATCACATCGAACTCCGGTTGACCGCTGTCCTGGCTCACGCTGTAGCTCAAGGAACCTGTTTCCTCGAAATCTCTGCGGACCATCACGCGCTGGCGGGCGGCTGCGACTCCCAGCTGCCCCTCTCCGAGCCGAACCTCCATCCCGACCTTCATCTGACGTTGAGCCGTCGAGATTGCGGCGACGATCATCCGGTTCTCGCGATCGGGCTCGGTGATCGTGCTCCTCCTGCGAACCAGAACCACCGCCACCTCGGGTCGGAACATCCGCACCATTGCATTGACGAGGATGGGAGGGATCTGGCGGATCTGGCGCTGGGCGTGGAGTTCCCCGATCAGACTGGAGAAGACCTGGAAAAACTCGGCCTGTCCCTCCAAATCGGCCTCGAGTCGCCGCGTCGACCGCTCGAACGCCCCGTTTCCAGGGTGGATCTTGGTCGGTTGCATCTGACTTGATCCGTGCAGCCGCGACCAGAGAGCGACGATGATGACGAGCAGTACCGGCACGACCACCAAGAGGATCTTGGCTTCGCTCGGCCAGAGCATGAGTTCATCGAGGATCAATACCCACCAGTTTTTCTCGCCCTCCGAGCGCTGTCCTGACGCACAGGCCGTCCCGGGCCGACTTCGTCGACTCCCAACAATTGTACTGCGAATATCCGCGTCACACAAAACACGGGCGTTGTCGCCGGGATCGGTATTCCCTCGAGATCGACCCGATTCAGTCGTGCTCCTCCGGGTCATCGCCGTCGCCATAGGTCGTGGCGAAAGCCTCGAGAAACCATACCAACGCTCCGGCGCCGACGAGCCCCGTCAGTCTCGAAGCCGGACTCCTGCTGATGGCCGGGTACCAGTCGATGAGATCCGGGAACCGGAGATAACCGACCCAAACCACGACCATGATGGTACTGACCGCCGCTCCGACCGCCCCAACCGCCGCCGCCTTTCGGAGACTTGGGCCGCCCGCGTCCGATCGGGCGAAGGCCACGAGAAAGAGCAGAAACGACCCGACGAGTAAGAGCAGATTGGCCTGGAGCAACCTCGGAGAAGAAAGAAGGAACGGCCAATCAGGCGAGCTGAGCCCCCGGGCGGCGGCGACCAGGGACGCCACCGACTGAATGAACGACAGCAGCGACGCCACCGCCGCGACGACGGTCGCGAACCTGAGGAACCGCTGCCGGATGAACCGGTGGCGGCGAAGAAACGACAGGAAAAACAACGGTATGGTCAGACTCGCCACGACCGAGATCAACGGAATCAGCAGCAACATCCCACCGTGCTCGGCAATATAGTCGGCGCGAATCTGCGGCAAATTCTGCAGCAGAATCGCACGCAAGACAAGCCAGACCAGACCGACGACGAAGAACCACGCAGCGCGGGTCGGTTTCATCAACCCTCCTCGCGAACAGCTTCCCTCAGGTCGGGAGTTCCACCATCAGGATATACCAGCCTCTGCTACCATTCGCAGGTGGCCGACTCCCAACCCCAGCAACGTGAGTCGTTCTCCGACTACTACGATCGACCGATCAACGACGCCCTTTTCCGGTGGATCGACCTCCGCAAGATCGCGCCATCCGCTCGACCTTCGCCGATTTGGCGCGCGGAGCGGTGTTGCTCGACCTGGGATGCGGATCGGGCAGGATCATCTCGAAGGTCAAACGACCCGGCGACATCGCGTTGGCCGGCGACATCGACCTCAAACTCCTGCGCAACGCTCGCAGTCGTGGGTCTCAGCCCCTGGCGGTGGATTTCGACACCTGCCTCCCCCTTGCAGACGGCGTCATCGACGGCGCGTTGATCATCGACGCCCTCGAGCACACCGAGAATCCGAAATCAATCCTCGATGAGCTTCACCGGGTGCTCGCACCCGGCGGCATCCTTGTGGTTTTCACTCCTCCGTACGACTCACACACCTGGATCGCCGCCGAGAAGGCGCACAATTTCATCACCCGTCGAAGGAGCGACCACATCTCACCCTTCACGAGGGAATCGCTCACCCACGCAGTCGGACGACGCTTCACGAACTTCAAGGTCGGCAGGACCAACCTCGGACTGTCCATGTATCGGTGGCGGTGAAGTAGGGGAGTGCGTCGCGGTCAGAGATTCTTCATGGGCTGCGTCCGCCGCACGAGATGCGCCGCCACGTTGCCGACAAAACGCGGCCATTGGCGCCAGATCTTGATGTGGCTGTCACCGAATCGGCGCGGGATACTCGTGGGTCGGCACATTGACGACCCGGTAGTTCGCCAAGAGCATTTTCATCACCATTTCCTGCTCGATGGTGTGGATATCAGCCCTGAGATCGACCGCAATCAGCGCCTCCCGGCGCCCGGCTCGAAAACCGTTGAGGGTGTCGGTCAGTCGGACTTTCCACCGTTCGTTGATGGCGACGTTCATGGCGATGTTGCCGATGGTTCGGATGAGTTGACCAAAGGTCATGGACAGTTCCTCTGATCCGCCGGTGAATCGGCTTCCGACACAGAGATCGGCGTTTCCCTGAAGGACCGGCGCGGCCAGTCGGGGTATGTCATCGGGGTCGTGCGACCCATCCGCGTCCATGAAGACGACCACGGGTTCTGTCACCAACCCGAGACTCGCGCGAATCGCCGCACCCTTGCCCGCTCCCGGGTCGGTGTGAACCTCCGCTCCGGCGCCCCTCGAGATCTCGACGGTCTCATCGGTGGAATGTCCGTCCATCACCACGACCCGGGCACAGTGGCCGATCGCGCCGGTCACGGCAGCGCCCACCGTCGGCGCCTCGTTCCTCGCCAGGATCACGGTCGCAATCCGGTGTTTTGCTGCGCTGTCCAATCGGCACTCCCCCTTCGACCGGTCTCCTTTCCCATCCTACAAGGTCGGGGTCCATTCACCCATCACGAAGGTACCCCCTTGACGCCGCTCCCACCGCAACCGTATTGAGATCAGGAATCTGTGATGCCGGACACCGCGACCCCTCCTTACCCTCAATACAATGACCACCGGCATTCGCAACCGAACCTCAAAGCCCGGGAATCAGTGGATCACCAACCGGAGGGGCAATGAAACCTGTCGATTCAACCCAAGAACACAGTCGGCGCGAGCTCTTTGACCGCGCACGCAGCCGCACAGCACAGGCCGTCGAATCCGCCACCACGGCGCCGACAAAGCGCCACCGCACCTCTCGGGCGACCCACATGCGCGATCTGGGCAGACCGAAAGGGAGGGCATCGACCAAGGCGTTGCCGGCGCCGCCGTCGGCCGCAGTCATTGCCTTCAATCGACTCGGTTTCGGCCCCCGGCCCGACGATATCGCCGGGTTCAACGGCCTTGCAGGCACCGATGCTCAAAGACTCCAAATCTGGGTCGATCAGCAGCTCAACCCATCGAGCATCAACGACGGCGAATGCGACAACAGGATCGCGGCCTCGGGTTTCACCACCCTCTTCAAGTCCCTGGCGCAGCTCTGGCAGGACCACGTCGAATCGAATCCCCCGTGGAATGTGAGGCTGCAGCCCTACTACGAAGTCGAGCGTGCCACGCTGTTGCGGGCGGTATGGAGCAAACGCCAGCTCCTCGAGGTTCTGACTGACTTCTGGCACAACCACTTCAACGTCTACGGCCCGGATTCGTGGGCGGCGCCGGTCTGGTCCCACTGGGACCGGGCGGTCATCCGCGGGAACGCTCTCGGCAACTTCCGGACCATGTTGGGCGACGTGGCGCAGCATCCCGCCATGCTCTACTACCTCGACAACTACACTTCGACGAATGCGGGTCCCAACGAGAACTGGGCTCGCGAGCTCTTCGAGCTGCACACCCTTGGCGCCGACCACTACATGGGCGTCATGCAGCAGAGCCAGGTCCCGGCGGGTCCGGGCGGCGTACCCGTCGCCTATGTCGATGACGATGTCTTCGAAGCCACCCGGTGTTTCACCGGCTGGACCTTCGATTTCGACACCGGGCTCTTCGACTACCGGGCCGACTGGCACGACGTGTTCCAGAAAAACGTCCTCGGCGTTTTCATCGATGACCACCAGCCGGCGCTGGTTGACGGCAACACCGTGCTCGACCTGGTCGCTTCGCACCCCGGCACCGCCCGCCACATCTCGACAAAACTGGCCCACCGCCTCATCGGCGACAACCCTGACCCGGCGGTCATCGATGCCGCAGCGGCGGTCTTCGAAGCCCAGGCTTCGGCACCCGATCAACTGGCCCAGGTCGTACGCACCATCGTCCTTCACCCCTCGTTTCTCACGACCTGGGGCGACAAGATCAAGCGGCCGTTGGAAATCCTGTCGAGCGCGGTCCGGGCCGCCGACGGCAGGTTCAACTACGCCATCGACGACGGCGACACCGGCACGTTGCTGTGGCGTTACGACCAGGCCGGGCAACCGCTTTTCGGTTGGAGGGCGCCCAACGGTTTCCCGGATCACAAAGACGATTGGCAGAGCGCAACTCCCCGGGTCATGACCTGGCGTTTGATGAACTGGCTCATCGATGTCCGCAACGACAACGACATCCACCGTCTCAATGTCCTCGCTCAGACACCCGGCACCACCAGAACCGCCAACGAGATCGCGGATTTCTGGATCACCCGGACTCTCGGCAGACCCATGCCCGCCGAGGAGCGCCACGAGATCGTCGAATTCATGGCGCAGGGCCACAACCCTGATTTCGCTCTCCCCCTCGACTCGGATGAAGACACTCAGGACCGCCTGCGATCCATGGTCGGTCTGATCTTCATGTCCCCTTCGTTCCTCTGGAGGTAGTGATGAGAAGACCCACTCGACGCGGTTTTGTCACCGGTTGCTCGGCAGCCATCGCCGGGATGGCCGGTTCCCGTTTTCCGTCGCTGGCCTTTGCCGATCCCGACGGCAGCACCAACGACGAGGCCCTCGTCGTGGTCTTTCTCCGCGGTGGGATGGATGGACTCAACATGGTCGTCCCGATCTCGGGCACCGACCGCGGCCACTACGAGGTCGCCCGCCCGAATATCGCGGTTCCTCTCAGCGGTTCCGACTCGGCCCTCTCCCTTGACGGAGTTTTCGGATTCCACCGGGCGTGCCAACCACTCTACGATCTCTATCAGAACGGCCATGTCGCCGTGGTCAACGCAACCGGTCTCGATGAGGCCAGCCGAAGTCACTTCGACTCCCAGGAGTACATCGAGCGCGGAACCCCGGGGGTCAGGACCACCGCGAGCGGTTGGCTCGCCCGACACTTCTCGAGCGCCCACAATCTGCCGCCCGAGATCATCATGCCCTCGGTCTCGGTGGGCAGCCTCCAGGCGACCGTCGCTGCTGGGCGACCGCGACACCGTCAACATGAGCGACCCCGACTCCTTCAACCTCCAGATCGGCCCGTACGAATGGCGGGACGCGCAGCGTGTCGCCCTGCGGCACATGTACACGGGCGACGATACCTGGCTCCACGCATCCGGTCTCCAGGCCCTCAACGCCATGGATATCGTCGAGCTCAACACCACCGGCAACTACACCCCGAGCAACGGCGCGGTTTATCCATCGAACTCCTTCGGCGACGGGCTCCAGGTCATCGCCCAGATGATCAAACTCGACCTCGGCCTCCGCGTTGTCGACCCTCGATCTCGGCGGATGGGACACCCACGTCGGGCAGGGCGACAACGGCACCGGATATTTTTCGGGAGTCATGGCGACCCTGGCGCAAGGCCTGGCCGCCCTCTACACCGATCTCGACGGCGCCGGCGCCAACAACTACACCCAACGTGCTGACCATGGTCGTTCAGAGCGAGTTCGGTCGCCGGCTCGGCGAGAACGCCGACAGGGGCACCGATCACGGCCACGGCAACCCCATGATCGTCGTCTCCGGAAACGCCATCGGCGGCGTCCACGGCGCCGTGGCCCGGAATCGGACCCGGCCAACTCTTCGACAACGCCGATCTCGCGGTCACGACGGATTTCCGCCGGGTCCTGTCCGAGATTCTCATCCGCCGGATGGGCAACAACCACCTGGGCTACGTCTTCCCGGGTTACACCAACTACCAACCCCTGGGAATCGTGACCGGCACCGACGTCCCGCCCGACTACAGCGCGGGCGGGGACGGCCTCTTCTCCGACAATTTCGAAACCGGAAACACCGACAACTGGTCATCGGCGACGCCGTAGCCGGTTCTCGGCCGAAGGTCGAAATGTCGCGGCCGCCCTGCACTTGACCTCTTGATTCGACCACGACAACGGTCGCATCGGCATCGTGCATAATGAAGTCATGAAAACAGCACACCCTGCTCTTCGCGTTGATGGCGATCGCCGCAACGGTCGGTTTCGCCGACGACCGGCAACCGCTGAGTTACACCTATGTCGAAGCCGAATACGCCATCGACAGCTCCATCGAGATCTATGGCAATTCGTCGGACTCGGACAACGCCTTCGCCATCGGTGGTGCGTGGCAGATTTCCCGACACTTCGTCTTGTGGGGACGTTTCAACTCGGCGAGTTATGACCTGCCCAACTTCGGCGAGCACCTCAACATCCAACTCGGAACCCTCGGCGCCATGTACCGCATCCCGATCCGCGAGGGCGACAATTCCCCCCTGGACTTCCTCGTCGGTCTGAGTCTCGAGCATCAGAACACCGACATCCTCACCGAACTCGGTGGCGAGACCTTCAGCGATCCGGGGATGGGTTTTAGCGGCGGAGTCAGAGCCGGCATCGCCAAACACTTCGATCTCAGCGCATTTCTCCACTACGCCGACTACGGCGTTTTCAGCGAGGGCTATCGCAACTACCTCGACGGGCTCTCCTTCGAACTCGGCGCCGAGCTCTTCCTGAGCCGGCGTTTCAGCCTGACCGCGGTCTACCTCACCGGCGAAATCGACTATGTGTATCTCCCCGGGATGGAACGTCCGGAAGAGGTCGAGGTCGATCGCGACGAGGTCCGGGTCGGGGTGCGTTTCAACTTCAGGTAGCGTCCGGGACAGGAACAGCGTCCGCGTCAGCAACCGGGTGCAGGGGCAGCGTACAGGGGCAGCAACCGCGTCCGGGGCAGCTGTCCGGGGCAGCGGCCGGGGCAGCATGATCACTGCCGGTTGTCTCGGGAACCGACGATAGCATAGGGCTTCTCCATCGCAGGGTTGCATCGCACAAGAACTCGAACGATCATCCATCGCAAACGGGGCGCCAAGACATCGCAATGTGACAAGTGTGATGGGCGTGGATTGATGGTTTTCTGACGGGCGTGCCGTGGCTCTTCTCGACAGGAAGGAGTCTGCAAGGTGGGCCCAGGCCCACCCTACGTGCCGTGTCGGCACCCTCGACCGAAGCCGGCTAAAGGCCACGGAAAACACCGCTCACCGGGACGTGCGGGGCATGGCATTGTGCAGGTCGAATCCTTACAGCGACGCCTACCGCTCCGCACAATGACCATGCCGGGCACTCCACGGGCGCGGTGTCGTAAACATCTCTGTCCCGTTTGCTAGTAGGCCGCCGTCGCGTGATCGGCGTGGTCGCATCCTCCCGTCATCCTCGATCGACCACGCCGATCGCGCGACGCTGGGTGCCAAGGGCGCCCAGAAGGCCGGAGCTCCGGGCAGCCGCACCGCGACAGCATCCGGGGCAGCGTCCGGGGCAGTAACCGTCAGCTCCGAGCACGCCCAGCCGACTCTCGCGATGGCTTGCGTTCTTTGCGATGGCTCTTCGGCGCTCTTTGCGATGCAACCCTGCGATGGTTGCGATGCCCTCGCGTCCCTTGCGTCCTTGCGGTTCAATCCTGCGATGGTGCAACGTCATCGCCGCCGGTTGGCCACGACCGGCAGGTCCTTCCGACTCAACCGCTGCTCGTAGAGCACCGTCAGGTTTTCGCGAACATCGGCCGGGACCTCGTCGATCTGATCCGCCCTCACGATCGCGTAGACCAGGGCGTCCTGCCGGAGGTGGCGGGCCAGCACATCGACGTCGTCGGTCTCGACCGTGTAGAGCCCATCGGAGTAGAAGGCGACGGCGATCGGGATGTTGCCTGCACGCCAGGCCATGACACGATGTCCCTCGGCCCGAGACTCGGCGGTGATCTCCTTGGTCTTGAGGGCAAACGTCCGCGACGATTTTCGCGGCTCCATGGCCGGGTAGACAAACGCCGTCGCCGAGAGGATAGAGGACGGCCATCCCAGCCGCGGTGGCCAGCACCGAATCGAAGGCCCGGCCGCGCACCGCCGTGATGAGAGCCGCCAACCCGGTGATCAGGAAAACCGCGCCCAGCAGATACACCATCCAGGCGGGCAGGTACTCGACCCGGCCGCTTGCGAACGGAACGGCGACAGCGACGAGGGTGAAGATCCCACCGACGACGGCCTGCCCGACTGTGACCCATTTTCCATTCGGGTTCGCAGCGTCCTCGAGGCCCTCCCGCCAGCCGGAGATTCGACCCACCAGAACCGCCATCATGATCGCGATGGCCGGAAACGCCGGCAGGACATAGAGATCACGCTTTTCGGTGGAGATGGAGAAAAAGACCACGACAAAGACCGCCGCCACCAGGGACAGTCGCAGCCCCTCCGAGTGGCGTCGGTTTCTCCAGGCCACGACCAACGCACCCGGCAGCAACCCGGTCCACGGCAGCAGCGAGAGCGGCAGCCGTTCGCTGTAGTACCAGAACGGTTGAACGTGGTGCATCCCATGCATCCCCCGCTCGACAAAGTGCTCGCGCAGGGCACCGATCACCGAGTAGTCCGCAGGCCCCCAGATCGTCGCTGCCGAGGCCCACGCGCCGGTGACGAGGACAAAGACCAGCGGACCGAGCAACGGCGCGAAGCAGCGCAGCGAACCGAGATCACGCTCGAGGGCGAGGACGACGATCACGATTCCCAGGGGGAGCAACAGACCCACCGGACCCTTGGCGAGAACCGCGAGGCCGGCGGCGCACCAGAACAACGCCCCGGCCCGCCGGCCGTCAGCACTGCCCGATCGCCAATCAGCGAAGGCGGAGAGCGCCACCCAGATCAGAAAACACAGCAACGAGTCGATCTGGGACCAGCGCGCCTTGTCCCAGAACATATAGCTCGTCGCGAGCAACAATCCGGCGAGCGCGGCGGTTTTCGGACCGAACCATCGTCGGCCCAGGCGCATGATCAGGACAAGGGTCCCCAACCCGGCGAGCACCGAAGGCAGACGGGCCGTGAACTCGGTGACGTGGCCAAGGGGCAGCGAGAAGAGGGCGATCAGCCAGAAGAACAGCGGCGGTTTGTGGCTGTTGACGACCCCGTTGACGTGGGTCACCAGCCACTGGCCGTCGATGAGCATCTCGCGCGCGCCTTCTCCGAAGAAGGGCTCGTCCGGCGCCCACAGATCGTGCGCGCCGAGAAAACACAGAAAGATCACCGCGGCCAGGATGAGGACAGATTGTTCGGGCTTCACAACATCACCCGACTGCAGGGAGGATGAAATTCACTGCTGATGATCATGGTCTGTGAAGTGTAGAACACCCGCTTGCGCGGTCGTTGATAGAATCCACTCACACCGAGGAGGACGCCCGTCACACCATGAGCCGTCAGAAAGGACCGACCCCCGTCGAAGGACTCGCGGACCTCATGCGAAGCACCCTTGGTCACGACGCCTTCAGACCGATGCAGGAGGATGTTTGTCGCGCGGTCACCGGGGGCAGCGATGCGTTGTTGGTCATGCCCACCGGCGCAGGAAAGTCCCTGTGTTACCAGCTTCCGGGTCTCGCCAGGGGCGGCACCACGCTCGTCCTTTCCCCGCTCATCGCCCTCATGGAAGATCAGGTCGAAGCGCTGAAGCAACGCGGACTCGCAGCCGAACGGATTCACTCGGGACGCGACCGGCTCGAATCACGCGCGGTGTGTCAGGCATATCTCGCCGGTGAGCTCGACTTTCTCTTTGTCGCGCCCGAACGGCTCGGCGTCCCCGGTTTCCCCGAGATGCTCGCCAAACGCAGACCAGTGCTCATCGCAGTCGACGAGGCCCACTGCATTTCACACTGGGGGCACGACTTCCGGCCCGACTATCGGATGCTCGGAGAGAGGCTGCCGCTGCTGCGTCCGACGCCGGTCATCGGTCTCACCGCCACCGCGACTCCCATGGTCCAACGCGACATCATCGAGCAACTCGGTATCCCCGACGCCCTCGAGTTCATCCACGGCTTCCGCCGCACCAACATTGCGGTCGAGGTTGTGGAGGCGGCGCCGTCGGCGCGGCCGGCCGTTGTCAACAAGATCCTGACCGATCCGGCGCGCCGTCCCGCCATCGTCTATGCACCGACCCGCAAGGAGACCGAGGCGTTGGCTGCCGAACTCAGCGCGGTGTTCCCGGCCGCCGCCTACCACGCCGGCATGGCGGCCGACAAACGAGACCGGGTCCAGCGCAGCTTCCAGACCGGAGAGACCGAGGTCATCGTCGCCACCATCGCCTTCGGGATGGGTATCGACAAGGCGGACATCCGCACCGTGATCCACACCGGGCTCCCGGGCAGTCTCGAGAGCTACTACCAGGAGATCGGCCGCGCCGGACGTGACGGCGAGATGGCTCGGGCGGTTCTTCTCTACTCGTGGGCCGATCGCCACACCCATCAGTTCTTCCTCGATCGCGACTACCCCGAGGCCCGAGTGCTCGCCAGGCTCTTCTCGGCCCTTGAAGAACGACCGCGGCCGTCGGATGAGATCCGGATCCGGACGGGACTCGAACCGGAGATCTTCGCCACCGCCCTCGAAAAACTCTGGATCCACCACGGCGCCGTCGTCGACCCGGAAGAGAACGCGGCCCGCGGCCGGGATGACTGGCAGGTACCCTACGAAGCCCAGCGAGCCCACCGCCGCGCTCAAATCGAGCGGATGATCCGATTCGCCTCCGGCCACGGTTGCCGGATGGTGCGGCTGGTCGAGCACTTTGGTGACCGGAACGACCCGAAGACCCCGTGCGGCATCTGCGATCAGTGCGCGGCCGACGACTGTCTCGCCACCACCTTCCGCGACCCGACGACCCGGGAGGTCGAACAGCTCTCGGCGATCATCAGTCTGCTCAAGGACCGGGACGGCGCCACATCCGGTCAGCTCCACAAAGAGCTCGGGACGGGCGGCGCCACCGGCCGAGGTGCCTTCGAGGCCCTTCTCAACGGCCTCGCACGTGAGGGACTCGTGGAAATGCGCGCCGATTCCTTCGTCAAGGACGGCAGGACGATCCGATTCCAGAGGGTCTATCTCACCCGAGCGGGCCGGTTGGCGCGAGCCGATGTCGCCGATTCGATCCAGGTGGTCGAGGCACCATCACAACCAAAGACGAAGAAAACGAAGAAAACGAGGGTACCGCGAACGTCCCGATCGAAGTCAAAACCGGCGGCACCGGTGTCCGCCGAGCAATTCTCGATCCTCGATGCTGATCAGGAGCGGCTCTTCGAGAAGCTGCGGGAGTGGCGGCTCGCCGAGGCCCGCAAGCGTCGGGTGCCGGCGTTCCGCATCCTCACCGATCGGGTCCTCACCGCCATCTGCCGCGCCCGCCCGGCGGATGAGGACGAGCTTCTCGAGGTCTCCGGCATCGGCCCGCAAATCACGAAGAAGTTCGGCCGCGGGATCCTCGCCGTGATCAACCGCGGTTGACCGTCAGCCGTTCGAACCCTGAGCAGCGAGCTTCTCGGTGATGGAGTTCATCCTCTCCTCGATCTCGCGCACCCTGGCGTCGTGACCCAAGGTGCGGTGGATCTCCTTGAGCCCATCGAGATCGTCGGCAACCTCGGCGGATTCGGGCCCGAAAATCCGCTCGTCGATGGCGACAACCCGTTCGAGGAGCTGGCGAGCGGTGTCGAACTCGCCCAACTCGGCCCGCGCCGTCGCCAGGTGGTAGAGGGTGAAGGACGTGGAAATGTCCTCGACACCGACGCCGGCGCGGATATCCGCCGCCCGCTGGAGCGGCACCACCGCCGCAGCCGGGTCGCCGGTCTGAAGCTTCATCAACCCGAGGTTCGTCAGCGCCTGAGCTACGTAAGGGTGGTCCGGCCCATAGATGACCTCCTGAACTTCAAGCGAACGCTCGAAGTATGGCAACGCCTCGTCGAAGCTCCCGGCCTCGGCGTGGACGATGGCGAGGTTCCCCAGAATACGGGCGACATCCGGGCTGTTCGCGCCATAGACCTTCTCGTAGATCTTCAATGCCTCGAGGTAGTACCCCTCGGCGCCGTCGGTCCCCGCCTTCGAGTTGACGACGCCGAGATTGGTGAGAACGTTGGCGGTCTGGTGATGGTCGTCGCCGAAGACCCGACGCGACAGCTCGAGGGCTCGAGCCAGATCCTGCCTCGACGCATCGAAGTCGCCTCGATTCATGGCCGCCGACGACCGGTTGTTATAGAGCGATATGAGGCGTTCCTCATCCGGCGGGTCCTCGGCGAGAACCAGGTCGAGTGCCCGGCCGTAGAGGGCCATGGCGCGGTCGATCTCGCCGAGATCGCCGAGCAACCATCCGAAATTGCCAAGGGTGTCGATGAGACCGTCCCGACCGGCGTCGCCGAGCTTTTCGTATCGGGTGATGGTGTCCTCGTAGATCGCGACGGCTCGATTCGGGTCGCCGAGCTTTTCGTTCACCCGAGCCAGCTGGTGCAGGGTATTGGCGATCTCGACATCACCGTCATCGAGGTGTTCGCGTCGCAGCTCGAGAGCGCCCTCGATCTGGCTGCGTGAGTCGTCGTAAAGTGCGAGACTCATGTAGACCTTGCCAAGGGTGTGCATCAGCCGCGCCTGGGTCAGGGGCTCGCCCGCGAGCTCGTCACGGACTCGGGCGGCGCCCTCGTCCATGACCTCGCGAGCGGTGATGGTTTCGCCCGAGGTGCTTTCCGGGTTCGAACTGTCGAAAAGGCCGATGAGAAAGTCCGATGTCCGGGTGGCGGTCTCCGCCTCTCTCGCCGCTTCCCGCTCGGCGATCTCGGCTCGCCGGAGGTTCCGTTCGGAGTCGGCCCAGAGCAGGCTCATCCCGATGCCGAAGGCAACCACGAGGACGAGCGTGAGGACGGCGAAGGCGAAGGGCAGACGGTGACGCGCGACCATTTTTCGGATCTGATAGACCGCGCTCGGCGGCCGGGCGAGAATGGGCTGCGATTCGAGATACCGGTCGACATCGTCGCCCAGGGCGGCCGCCGAGGCATAGCGTCGGTCGGGCTCCTTTTCAAGCGCCTTGCCGGCGATGGTTTCAACATCGGGATCGAGACGTCCGGCGCCGCTCCAGGCGCGGCTCATGGGCTCCGGGCTCTCGTCGCAGATCACCCGCACCGCCTCGACAATGGATGCACGGCCGACGTTGTACGGCCGTGCCCCCACCACCATTTCATAGAAGATCACACCGAGGGCGTAGACATCGGTGCGGACATCGATGGCCTCGGCGTCGCCGCGCGCCTGTTCGGGCGACATGTAGGGCAGCGTCCCCTTGATCATCCCGACCTCGGTCAGCATCGAGGCCGCCTGGACATCGACATCGGTGACCCGCGCCAGGCCGAAATCGAGGATCTTGGCCACCGGTACTCCCGCCACCGAGGTCCGCGATGCTCCCGATGCGGTCTGGGTGTCATCGGTGACGAGAATGTTGGATGGTTTGAGATCGCGGTGGATCACCCCGCGCTGGTGGGCGTAGTGGACCGCCTGGCTGATGGCTTGAAAGAGGCGCAGTCGCAGCCGGAGCTCGGCTTCGGTCACCGGCGACGGCCGATCGGCCAGCCAGCGGTCCAGGGTGCGCCCCTGGACCAACTCCATGGCGAAGAAATCGCGTCCGTCCTCGGTGTGACCGGACTCGTAGATCGCCGCGATATTGGGATGCTTGAGACGACCAAGGGTCTCGACCTCACGCTGGAACATTTTTGCGTGGAGTGCGTCCACCGCGTGGCTCGAGCGCATCACCTTGAGGGCGACCCTTCTGCGGGGGCGGTCCTGTTCGGCCTCGTAGACCACCCCCATCCCACCTTCGCCGAGCTTGCCGAGGATCGTGTAGCGGCCGATGGTTTTCGGCGCGACCGGGTGCCCGTCCTCCGGCACGGGAATGCCCGAGCCGCTCAGCGTCTCTTCTTCTCCGATGGGGCCGAGGGTCCGATCGGATTCATCGGTCTGAATCGAGCGGGTCTGCTCGGTCGCCTCGTCGTTGTGGTTCGGACCGTCCGGTCGGTCGTTCTCGGCCATGTTTCCGCCTCCAGGATCGCCGCTCGCCGACAATGTCTGCGTCGCTTGTTGAGATAACCTCGCAATTCTACACGAGCAGGCGCCAATCTGAGATTCGAGCCGTATGATGCATCAATGACAAAGGAACCGACGGGACTCCCGCCGCGATCAGTTCTTGCCGGGCACTGGAGCCTCGACCCCGGGGTCGTCTTTCTCAACCACGGGTCATTCGGGGCGTGTCCGATCAGGGTCCTCGAGGCCCAGAACGAGTTCCGGGCGCGGATGGAGGCCGAACCGGTGCGGTTCTTCATCCGCGAGCTGCCCGAGCTGCTCGACTCGGCCCGCTTGAAGCTCGCCGCCTTCCTCCGAGCCGACCCCGACGGCCTCGCCTTTGTGACCAACGCCACCACCGGCGTCAATACCGCGCTGGCGGCGATCCCGTTTGAAACCGGCGACGAGATCCTCGTCACCGACCACGGCTACCCCGCGTGCCGCAACGCCGCCGAGGTCGGCGGCTCGCAGGGCCGGGGCACGCCTGGTCGAGGTCCCGTTGGCGTTCCCGCTCACCTCACCGGATGAGGTCGATCGAAACGGTGGTCGGAGGTCTGTCATCGCGAACCCGCGTTGTCGTCATCGACCACGTCACCAGCCCGACAGGTCTGGTCCTCCCGATCGAGGAACTCGTGGCCGAACTCGAAAACCGAGGCGTCGACCACGATCGTCGACGGCGCGCACGCGCCCGGCATGCTCGATCTGGATCTCGCGGAATCGGCGCCGCCTTCTACACCGGCAACTGCCACAAGTGGCTGTGCGCGCCGAAGGGCGCGGCGTTCCTCCAGGTCAGAGACGACTGGCGGGACAGAACCCATCCCCTGGTGACCAGCCACGGCGCCGGGGCTCCCCTCATCGACCGCAGCCGGTTTCGTCTCGAGTTCGACTGGACCGGCACCGGTGATCCGACTCCGTGGTTGACGGTGCCCACAGCCATCGAGACCCTCTCGACGATGGTTCCCGGCGGCTGGCCCGAGATTCGATCGCGGAATCAAAAGCTGGCGCTCGCGGCGCTGGACCATCTCTGCTCGAGCACAGGGATCCAGACACCGTGCCCCGACAAGATGATCGGTTCGATGGCGGCCGTCCCCCTTCCGTCCCGCCCTTGGGGAAGAGCCCTGCCCATGGGCGGCATGGATCCACTCCAAGAACGGCTTTTCGGGGACTTCTCCATCGAAATCCCAATCACCCTGTGGGCCGACCCTTGCCGCCGGGCGGTTCGGATCTCGGCTCATCTCTACAACACCATCGAGGAGTTCCGCTACCTCGCAACTGGCTTGGCGGCGTCCGCACTTGATTGACCGAGCCCCCTCCCCCTCGCCTGCGGGAACCGCAACGGCCGGACTCGCAGTCGAAATGGGCCTCAAGATCCTGCTTGCCGCCACAGTCTTCCTCCCGGCGCTCTATTACCGGGTCGCCACCTATCAGGGTGAAGTGGTCGCCATCTTGTATCGCGAACCCAAGAAGGACGCCATCAACATTCTCTGCTGGACCCTGGTCCTCGGCGTTCTTTTGCTGTTGGGCAGGCGGATCGACAGCGGAAAGCTCTCGGCCCTCATCGCCGACCCAAGCGTGATCGCCCTGTCGCTCCTGCTGTCTTATTTCGGTCTCACCCGGCTGTGGGTCACGGTTCCCGAGAACTGGGGCTACGAAATGTCCCAGTACACGCTGCTCTATCTCCTCTTCCTGGCCTTGCTCGCGTGGACGACGCTCACACCGAAGGTCCCCGCATATGTCCGACACACGCTGATCCTGAGCATCGGTGCAGTGGCCGTCATCGGTGTCATCCAGGGGTTCTACCCGGGGATCGCTCCTGCGGCCATCGATCCGTTCGGCGAAGTCGGCCATCCATCGTTGATGGGCTACAAGAATCCGGCTGCCCTGGCTGTGATGGCGCAGATTTTCATCCTCGCCGACGCCGCGTGCTCGCTCGAGAAACGGCGACCGGGACTCAGGAGTCTCCTCTGCATTCTCCTGGTGGTGGAACTTGTCTACCTCGTGAGTCTGCAGAGCCGGACCGCCTATCTCTCGCTCTTGATCGGCTCACTGGTTCTCGCCGTGCTCTGGCCGCTTTCCGCTCCCGGGTCCACCCGCCGGACCCTGACGGCCCTCGCTGTCGGCGCCCTTGTCGTCCTCGGCGGCCTCGCGGTCAACCCTTCTGCGATGTCCAAGATGAAGTCGGTGGTCCAGCACCTGAGTTCACCCCGCACGTATCTCCAATCCGATCGGGGAACCTATCTCGTCAACACCCTCAACATGGTGAAGTACAACCCATTCGGAGTCGGTCTCGGCGATTGGCAGACCATGTATCCGGTCTATCGAAAGGTGAACCCCGAAACCGCCTTTGATGAGAGATTTCAGGTCCGGCGCGCCCATTCGGACCACGTCCAGATCCTTGGCGAAGGAGGATGGCCCGGTCTGGTTCTCTGGTCGGCGTTCCTGATCACCGTGGTCGGACGCACCGCCATCGCCGCGGTGCGCCGGCGAAACCGGAACGCCGCTTTTCTGACCGCACAACTCGTGGCGATCGTGGCGGCGATGGGCACTGATTTCTTCACCGAGATCCCGTACAACAAGTTCCAGTTCTTTCTTCTGGTCTTCCTCTCCGTCAGCCTCGTTAGACCGCTCCCCGCCGACACCCGGCCGACGAGCGCTCTCGGTCGTTGGCCCTGGCTGATCATCACCATCATTGTCGCGGCAGCGGCCGGGGCGAGCATTGCCGGGTCGATTCAGACCGAAAGCAAGCTCATCGCATCCGCCACCTCGACGTCGCTCTTGATCGAGGCCGCAGAGGCGGACCGCGATCCCGGCCTGGCGGCATATCTCTTCGAGGAAGCGACGACGATCGGTGAAACCTGGACGCACCGGTACGGCCACTGGAAGACCCTGTTTCGCGACCACCTGGCGCTGGCTCGGTCCGCGACGCTCGCCGGGCGCTCACGGTTCGCGCGCGAGGAGGCTCTGGAGTCGCTCCGCCTGCAGCCGTTCAACCCTCAAGGGCTGCGCCTCATGGTCGATCTCAGCCCCGACCCGGTGGAGGCCGCTCTCTGGGAATCCGCTCTTCGCCACGTCGAGCAATCGCCGGGATTCGGCTTTCTGGTCCACCACCCACTTGGCGAAGGCTACACAGACATGGCACACTGATCGCACGGAAATCGAAAGGGTCCGGTTTTTGAGAATCGGACAACGAACAAAGGCGGGGAGTTTCAAGCATGCTTGACGATCCGGGATTGCCTTCTCGTGACGGGGCACGCGCGCACGTTCACAAAACGCCACGTAACCGAAGGCTGACCCAGACCTTTGTCGTGTTTTTGGTATTCGCGCTGCCGGCTTCAGGGAGCATCCTGATGATGGTCGACGCCATCTTCAACGGCCAGGGCAACGTACAGGGTCTCCTCGGTGCGAGCGCTGCGGCGATCAGCAATGATGGGACCAACGTCTATGTCGTCGGCGCCCTCGACGATGCGGTTGTCGTCTTTGAGAGAGATCTCGAAACCGGCACCTTGGAGTTCCTGGAATACCACCAGAACGGCGTCGATGGGGTTGAGAACCTGAGAAGTCCGACGGATGTCGCCGTGAGTCCCGACGGACGGCATGTCTACGTGACCTCCGAACTCGATGACTCGCTCAGTGTGTTCAGAAGGGTCAGTTTCGGGCGCCTCGGTTTTGTCAGATCCTACGTGTCCTACGTCGATGGCATCTGGGGCATCGGCGGAGCATCCGCGGTGACGGTGAGCCCCGATGGGACGCTGGTCTTGGTCACCGGGAGGTTCGAGGATTCTCTTGCCGTTTTCAGCCGCAGCGCAACATCCGACGATCTGGTCCTGAGCGATGTCGAATCCTCGTACTACGGTTCCCCGGGGTTGACCGGAGCCTCCGATGTTGCGGTTTCCCCCGATGGCCGGCACGTCTATACGACCGGGGAGATCGACGATGCCATCACAATCTTCGCCAAGGACCCGACCCAGGATGCCATCGCCTTCGTGGATTGGCTTCCCAACGGCGTCAACGGGGTCACCGGCCTCAGCGGGGCCTCGAGCATCACCCTCGACAAAACCGGCGCCTTTGCCTTCGCCACCGGCAGGTGGAGCGACGCCCTGGCGGTGTTCTCTCGCGAGAGCAGCACCGGCCTGCTCTATCCCGAGACGGTCTACAGCAACAGCCAGGCCGGCATAGAGGGTCTCGCAGGCGCGTCCGACGTCACTCTCGATGTCTCCTCGGAACTCGTATGCGTGACCGGCTCCACCGATGATTCCATCGTGCTCTTCCAACGAGCGTCGGATTCACCCGAACTCCGATTCACCGAACTGCTGCAGAACGGTACGGGGTTCGTCGAAGGGCTCAACGGCGCGAGTTCGATCGCCGCGAGCAGGGATGGACACCATCTCTATGTGACCGGCGCCTATGACGATTCCATCGTGACGGTTGCGACCCTGAGCAATCTCTTCTTTGACGGTTTCGAGTCCGGCGATGCCTTCCGCTGGGCGGAGACGATACCCATGCTCGAGGAGGATGGTCCACCGAGAGAAACCGGTGAACAACCGCTGGTTCAGCAATAGACCCTCTCCGTCCGAAAGCCGTTTGCCGGTAGTTCATCCTCAAACTGATTTCGGCAATTCCCGCGCACCCCGCTCTGATTCATCGAGGTTGCCGTCCGCGTCGCTCCGTGATTGAATGACTGCGAATGAGCGGCGTCATCGACAAGATTGCACTCCTCGGCAGAGAGTTCACCATCCAGACCGAGTTGATTCCCGGCGAAGAGGTCAGAATTCGGACACTCGTCTACGATGGCGGACGGCTGGTGACGAGCCGCGAAATTCCCCTCGACCCGGCGTTGACCACCGACGACCAGATCGAAGCCAAGGTCCGAAACCAACACAAGTTGATCACCGACACCCTGGTCAAACGCGCAATCGAGCTGCAGGAGAGCAGGAGTGGAGAGGCTGCGCGACCCGCCGCCGCCCCTCCTGCCCCGAAACCGGATCGAGCCGCTCCAACGGGAACACCCCGACCCGAGATCGAGCCCGGTTCACGTCTCGAAATCGCCATCGCTCTTCGCAAGACCATCGGCCCATTCGGACTCGCGTTCGCCCACCCGGCGCCGACAACCGCGTCCGGCTACGACACCGCGCTCGAGGAGGTCGAGGCCGCCATCGACATCATCATGAAGTCGCCGGTCTACGAGCATGTCCGACTCGACGAGCAGCTCACCATGATTGCCATTCGCGGCCAACTCGCCACCTGGCGCCTGGCCGAAAAGGACCTCACCACGGCGACCGAGATCTGGCCGAGCATCGAGGGTTTCGCCTACCATCAACAGAAAATCAGCGATCGGCGCGAACTGGTCACCTTTGACCACAAGATGCTGACCTGGTCCATGAGTCAGCTCGGCAAGGGCACCATCACGGACGAACTCGTGGACGGTCTCTCGCACCTCGCCGGGCGAGACGCCGAACTCGACGCCTTCCTCGCCGATCCCGACAGCCTGGATCAAATGGGGTTGCTCGAAATCCTGCTCCGGCTCATCGATCAGACCTTGGCATAGAAGGTCGTCCTCGGGCGCTCGGAAGATCTTCAGTTGACGACTTCCTCGCCTGAATCGAATCCCGGAAACTCCTCCCACCGCCGACAGTCGCCCGGCGGCGGGAACGGACCGAGCGAGATCTGACTCAGCCTTCCACCGACGACGTCGAACAGAACCGTCGCGAGCAGCGAACCGTCCTGTTCGATCAACGCACAGGGTCTTCCCGGTGAGTCCACCGATCCTCCGGGGGTTTCTCCGACCTCGACTCGGACCACCGAGCCGGTCGTTTCAAAGGTCGCGAATTTCGATCGCAGATAGCCGAGGTATCGATCCCGACCCACGATGTCATTGACCACCCATCGCGACATCACCCGCACGTCCTCGGCGAGAATCGCCTCGAGGACCGACGGGTCATGGGTGTTGTACGCGCGCGCCCAGGCGACGGCGGCGTCACGTTCGGTGAGGACGAAGTTGGTCATCAGTTCATTGTCGCCGATCTCTCGATGTACGTTGCCGTACCCGTACCCGATGAGAACCAAGCTCCGAGGCCGCAACCAGACACGAAGAAACCCCGCCCCCTCGGGGTGCCGGGTTTGACATTGTGCCAGAACGACCAAGCGGCAACGCGTCACGCAACGCACAATGTCATACCGGGCTCCCTCGGCGAGCGCGATGAAGTCTGCTCTTCCGGCTACGAGGCAGGCCGCCGGCGTGCCATCGGCGTGGTCGCAGCCCCCTCAATCAACCCACGAGCGACCACGCCGATGGTGCGACGCTGGGTCGCTGCGACGCATTGGCGTCACAGCGCCCCAGAAGGCCGGGGATGAGGGCAGGGTCCGGGACAGCGTCCGGGGCAGCATGATCACTCCTGGTTGTTCTTGATTCAACTCGTAGCTGGTGGGGAGTGCATGAACAACCAGGGGGTGATCATGCGCAACGCTCCACGAACCACCGGCCTCATCGCCCACCGCAAGGCTCTCGAAGCCACCAGCATTCGTTTCCGGGCACGCGCCTCCGACGAGATTCTCCCATCGCGCTCTCCGAGAGTGCCCCCCCAAACATTGTTTGGCCCTAACGCCAAAGAACGCCGCAAGGCGTTCGTTCCAAACAATGATTTGGAGCGGCACGTCCGTTCGAGGCCAATACCGCGTACCCTCCAGGAAAATATCCCGCGTTCTCCCGAGGCACGAGCACGAGGCGCGCCAAGGAAACGAGGAACTCGCCTTCATCGGGCGTGCCGTCCTTGACGTTTTTCATAGACGGGCGCTCCTCCGGCAACCACCCACATCTCGAAAAACGTCAGGGGGGCTCCCCCGGGAAGCGCGCCGCGATCTGCTGTCTCCGGCTACAAGGCAGGCCGCCGGCGCACGATCAGCGTGGTCGCAGTCCTTCAATCTATCCCTCGTACGACCACGCTGATCGCGCGACGCTGGGTCGCCGGAGGCGGACCAGAAGGCCGGGTGAAGGACGGGTGCCGGTTCGATGAAGATGGTCATCGATATCGGGAAACATCCAGCGGCAGGCCCGCCCACAACGCTGCCGGCGCGGGGCAGCGGTCCGCGGCCAGATTCGGACATCTTCAGCGAGAAAACGCCACCACGAAGTCTGAGCCCTCCAAGCCACGCCCAGGCCACCCTCAATTGCGATGTCTTTGCGCCTCTTTGCGATGGATGCTCTTGGCGTTCTTTGCGGTTCAACTGCGATGGTGCGATGGATCCGCGTCGATCTGCGCTATCGGCGGTTTCTCCATGCGATGGATCCGGCATCCCGCATCCGGTATCGAGTATCCTTCCCCCATGAAACGCGTCACCCAAGTCCTTGCAACCACCAACGAGATCAGCCTCAAGGGCGGCAACCGCAAGTGGTTCGAACGGAAGCTGACCGACAACGTCCGGCGCGCCCTCGTTGACCTCCCCGTCGCCAGGGTCACCCGACCGGCATGGCGGGTCCTCATCAGTTTTTCCGAACCGGTCGAGTTCGCCGAAGCCGCCCGCCGGCTGCATACGGTCTTCGGTCTCGGCGCCATCATGGCGGTGGAACACGCCGGGTTCACCATGGCCGATCTCGAGGCCACCATCGAACCTCAGCTCGAAGGCATCTCACCGGCCACCTTCGCGGTCCGCTGCCTGCGCTCCGACAAGACCTTCCCCATGACGACCCCCGAGATCGAGAGTTCGTTGGGTTCGTTTGTCCAGGCCAAGACCGGCTGGCCGGTCAGACTGAACGATCCCGATCTCACCATCCACATTCTCGTCGATGAGAACGGGATCTTCGCCTGGACCAAGAAAGTCCCCGGACCCGGCGGCCTCCCCGTCGGAGTGGGCGGCCGGGCCTGCTGTCTGCTCTCCGGCGGGATCGACTCTCCGGTCGCCGCCTACATGATGATGAAGCGTGGGATGCGGCTCGACTTCGTCCACTTCCATTCGGTTCCGCGCACCGATCCGGCGAGCCTCGAAAAGGTCCACGATCTGGTGCGGGTCCTCAACCGCTACCAGGGCCAGGCAGGGCTCGCCATGGTTCCCCTGCTCGAGATCCAGGAACAGATCGCGGCCCGCTGTCCGGCCTCGCTCCGGGTCCTGCTCTATCGCCGATTCATGTTCCGGCTCGCACAACGGGCGGCGCGCCGCTTCAACGCCCGCGCGCTGGTCACCGGCGAAAGCCTCGGCCAGGTCGCGTCCCAGACCATCGAGAACATGGCGGCCATCGAGGCCGTGACATCGCTGCCGGTGCTCAGACCGCTCATCGGTCTCGACAAACAGCAGATCATCAACATCGCCAGGATGGCTGGTTCATTCGAGCTTTCGATTCTCCCCCACTTCGACTGCTGCTCCTTCCTTTTGCCCGAGAACCCCGCCACCAAGTCCTTCGCCGATGAACTCGACTCCGCCGAGGCGGGACTCGATGTCGACAGCCTGGTCGCCGATGCCATCGAACGGACGGAGATCCTCCGCATCAACGACGCCGTCGCGTGGGAGGAGATCCCGATCCCCGAGGAAGCTGCCGGATGAGCGAGAGAAACCGATCCTCCCGTCGCGACTTTCTCACCTCGTGGTTCGACACCTTTCGCGATGCCTCCAAGGTTGTCGTCAAAGCCGGGAAACCGGACCCCGCCAAAGTGCTGCGACCACCAGGAGCCCTCACCCCCGACGGTGATTTCCTCACCGCCTGCACCCGTTGCGGCGACTGCATTCCAGTCTGCCCCGTCGACGCCGTCATCACGATCGACGAAGAGGACGGACGAAAGCTGCCCGCCATCAACCCGGGCGTCAAACCGTGCCGCCTGTGCGACGATCTCCCGTGCATCGCCGCGTGTCCCGATGGCGCCCTTGTCGCCCCCGACGGCGGTCCGGAGCGAGTCCGAATCGGCATCGCCAAGGTCGATCCGAGGCATTGTGTCACCTTCAAAGGCGAACTCTGCACCCGCTGCTACAACGCCTGCCCCTATCCCGACAAGGCGCTCATGATGATCGGCTGCCGACCCCTGGTCGGGTCCGGCGCCTGCACCGGCTGCGGTCTCTGCGAGTTCGCCTGTCCGACCCACCCAAAGGCCATCGTCATCGTCCCCGAGCGCGATCTCGTGCCCGGGCTCCGGGTCCCGAGGACTGAGTATTCGGGACCGGATAAGTGGATGGGGTAGCGGGCCGCCGCTTCGCGCCCGCCCGCTACCCCAATTATGAATTTTAATGAGAATTATGAATTTCATCGCAGGGCTGCGGAGCGTATGGCGTTCTGACTGACAGAAAGCGCGAAACGTGCTTGACCGTTTCCGTTAGCGGAGCAGCGTCCGAGGCAGCGGCAGACGCCAGCGACAGGAGCCGGCGTCCGGGGCAGCGCCAGGAATCAGCGTCAGGAAACAGCGACAGCAATCAGGGGCAGTCATCAGCGATCGATGCGCCCTCCTGGACCCGATGTCCATCGGTCACCTCCGGGTCGTTCAGGAGCGGTGATTAGTCGATGTGAAGTCCGAGCCATGACCTGGCGGTTGGTCAACCCTACACCGTGAGGCGATTTCTCCGTAGCCTCCATTGCGAGCGGAAAACCCCGCCTCAACGGGGTGCCGGGTCCGTTTTTGTGCAGCAACGACCTCTCGGCACCGCCTCGCCTCGCGCACAAAATGCGGACCGGGCTCCCCCGGGGAGCGCCATGAGGTCAGCTCTCCCGGCTACGAGGCAGGCCACCGGCGCGCCATCGGCGTGGTCGCAGCCCTCCCAATCAACCCACGAGCGACCACGCCGATGGTGCGACGCTGGGCCGCCGGGACGCCACGGCGTCACAGCGGCCCAGAAGGCCGGGGATGAGGACAGGGTGCGGGGCACGGGTCGTATCCGTATCCGTGGACAATAGGGCCAACCCGCATCGGCACACCACCATCGCCGACGGGACGTCGGCGCTACAAGCATCAAAACTGCTGCTTGCTGTCGCCGCCTACTGTCGCTGTTCACTGCCCCTGCCGCGGGCGCTGCCGCGGATGCTGCCCCGGTCCCGGACGCTGCCCCGGTCCCGGCCAAGGACACGGACGCGGACACGGACGCGGGTTAGAGCTGCGTCTCGACCTTGAGCTGGCGGGTCATGAGCTCCTTGAGGGCGTCCTTGGGGTCGATCTGCCCGGTCAGAATCCGCGCCATGCTCTGGGTGATGGGCATCTCGACACCGAGCTTGGTGGCGAGCTTGGCAGCTGCCGGAGTGGTCCGCACGCCCTCGGCGACCTCCCGCATGGAGCCGAGGATGGTAACGAGGGTTTCCCCTCGCCCGAGACGTTGGCCGACCTGGCGGTTGCGCGACAGGCCACCGGTGCAGGTCAGCACGAGGTCGCCCATCCCGGCGAGACCGCGAAAGGTGTCCGGCTCGGCGCCGAGGGCGACCCCGAGGCGGGTGTTCTCGTGCAGACCTCGAGTCATGAGTGCGGCCTGGGTGTTGGCCCCCAAACCGAGGCCGTCGATGATCCCGGCGGCGATGGCGACGGTGTTTTTGAGAGCGCCGGCGAGCTCGACGCCGATGAGATCACCCCCCGCGTAGCAGCGAAGGTGGTAGTCCGAGAACTCCCCCTGGAGCCGGCGCGCGAGGTCCAGGTCCCGACAGGCGAGGACGGCGGCGGAGGGGTCGCCATGGACGACCTCGATGGCGAAGGTCGGCCCGGAGAGGCAGCAAAACCGATCGATCGAAATCCCGAGGGCGTCGGTGGCGAGTTCGTCCATCCGCCGAAGACTCTCGGTTTCGATTCCCTTGGAGGCTGAAACCACGACCGTTTCTGGTCGCAGAAATGGCGCGAGGCACTCCATCACCGCGCAACTGAACTGGACCGGAACAACCCAGATCCAGACATCGGAGTGGGTCGCCGCTTCCTCGAGATCGCTGGTGCTCCGGATGGCGGGGTGGAGCTCGGCGTCGGTGAGGAAGATCGGATTCCGGTGATCGGCGTTGATTCCCGCGGAAACCTCGGGTTCCAGGGCCCACAGCAACACATCGTGCCCGCGGCGAGCCATCTGATGAGCCAAGGCGCAGCCCCAGGAACCGGCGCCGAAAACGGAGATCCTCATGCACTACCTCCAGAAGCCGGGGCCAAGCCGCTGCTCTTCCCCGGTGACCAGGTTGCGGATGTTCGAGTGGTGGCGAAGGATGATCAGGATGGCCGCCGCGGCCACCGATGCGAGGGTGACCCAGTCGGGGTGATCCACCAACTGGATGAGCACGGGAAAGCTCGCGGTGGCGGTCATCGATGCCAGCGAGACCCAGCGGAATACGGCCAGCATCACGATCCAGACGCCCAAAGCCGCCAGAGCGCTCAGGGGCGCGATGACGAGAAAGGCGCCGAACCCGGTGGCCACCCCCTTGCCGCCGCGAAAGAGGAGCCACGGCGGGAAACAGTGGCCCACGACGACGGACAACATGGATGCAGCCAGCCACGCGCTCTCGGGGTTGAAAATCATCATCGCCCAGACCGCGAGCGAGCCCTTGGCGATATCGAGGACGGTGACCGCAACACCGACTTTCCACCCCGCCGATCGGAGGGCGTTGGTGGCGCCGACGTTGCCCGATCCTTCTTTCCGGACGTCGCGACCGGTGACGTAGCGAACAAAAATGAACGCAAAGGGAATCGAGCCCACGAAGTAGGCAAATGCCACCAGTGCCAGCTCGACCGTCATTCCAGCGGAAACCTCTCCAGGTGAGTGTACACCGCACCACCCGGCCTGAGATCGCTGGCAAAGAGCACGACCTCCCCGCAGCTGAACGGCTCGATCTCGAGGCCCCTCCCCCACTCGAGGAACCGCTCCACCGCGTTTCGCGGCCAGGCCCGGTCGAGCCGGGCCTGGGTGAGGTGGAGCGACCACTCCCGGCCTCGCCGGGGAAACCCGGAGGCGACCGCAGCCTCCTCCACCGCAGCGGCGACCGCGGCTCCGCCCGAGGCCTCTCCACCGATCCAGGCAACCCGCGGCCGGCGGGCCGACGGGAAGAACCCGGCGCCGTGGAGGCGAATCGTGACCGCGGGCATGCCGCCCATCCGGTCGGAGATCTCCTTTTTCAACCGCGCCAGCTTCTCCGCCGTCGTCTCGCCGAGGAACTTCAGAGTCAGGTGCTGTCCCTCGGGCCGGGTCCATCGGGCGCGCGGTAACTCGGCCCTGAGGTGGCGCTGCTCGCGCCCGATCACCTCCCGGATCCGCTCGGGCATCTCCAGCGCAACGAAGGCGCGCACCGCAGTCTCGTCGCTCAAGGTGCGTCTTGCTGCCAACCGGCGGCGCAGGAGATCGAGGGCGCTGTTGAGGCTCCACTCGCGAACCACCGAGCGATCACCTGGAAAGACCCGGTGCTCGGCCCAGACGCCTCCGGGTCCGGCCACCGCCCAGTGAACCAGCCCCACCGGTTTTTCCTCGGTGCCCCCGGTCGGCCCGGCGATCCCGGTGATCCCGATCCCCCAGTCGGCCGCGAGCCGGGTGCCGGACCCCCGATGCCATGGCGCACGCCACCTCCTCGGAGACGGCGCCGTGTTCCACGAGCACCTCCAGCGGGACCCCGAGTTGGTGTTCCTTGACGTCGTTGGAATAGGACACCACCCCGCCGACGAATGCATCCGACGCACCCGGCACATCGGTCAGCCGTGCGCTCACCAGGCCGCCGGTGCAGCTCTCGGCGGTCGCCAGCGTCTGACCCCGATGCCGCAGCTCCACGATGGCGACCTCGGGCAGACCAGTCACATCGACGCCGGCCAGATCGTCGCCGAGGACCTCTTTGAACGCGCGTTCCATGACATCCAAACGGTCGCGTGCACTACCTTCATCGCCTTCGGCGCTCAGAACCAGGCGAACCGCGCCGTACGAAGCGAGGATGGACACGTCTTCGCGACCAAACCGCTCGTAGAGGTGGCGCACGCTCTCCTCGACATCGGACTCGAAGACCCCACCGAGAACCAGGGTTCGCCGGACCCGGACGGCGCCCGGGTTCCACAACACGAGTTCGGGCAGGAGATCACGTTCGAGCATCTCCGCCATCTCCCACGGCGGACCCGGCAGAACTGCCAGCAGGCGGCCGCGCAGGTCGAAGAGCATGCCGGGAGCGGCGCCGCGATTGTTGAGCAGCAACCGGCTCCCGTCGATGACCCGAGCCATTGACGGTGCGTACACCGGCATCTCGCGTCCGTGGGCCGCGTATCGGTCACGGATCCACCGTTCGACCTCGTCGCTGTGGCGGATCGTCCGATCGAGGGCCAGGGCGACACCATCGCGGGTGACGTCGTCGGCGGTCGGCCGAGCCCCCGGTGACCACGACGAGGTCGTGGCGGGCGAGGAGTTCACGTACGGCAGCAGCGATCCGTTCGACATCATCGCCGACGACTCGTTTCTCATGCACAGCGACGCCGTAGCCGGCAAGGGCGCGGGTGATCGTCAACGAGTTCCGGTCGAGCTTCTCGTCGCCGAGCAGCTCGGAACCGACCGCCGAGCAGGCCGCGGATCTTCGGTCTTCGCTCATCGATGCCTCCGAGAGCATGATACGCGGGCTCTGGTCTGGTCGTACGTGAGGAGTCGGCAGTCAGGAAGTGCAGAAGAGAAGAAGTCAGGAAGTGAAGAAATGAGGAGGTTAGAAGGTGAGAGAGGAGAAGGTCTGAAGGTCAGAGGGGAAGATGGACCGACGTTGAGGCGTCGAGCATCGTCGGTTTGTTTTCCTGAGCGTCCTCACCCTCTCCCTTTCTCACTTTATGACCTTCTCACTTCTCACTCCTGTGCGTTGCATCCTTTTCTCCCGTTTACACAACACCCGGGTGGCGATATATTCGACGGCGGTACATTCTCTTTTATTGGGGGATCATCGCGATTACGAAGGTCGTCGTTGCGGTGGTGCCAGCATTGCTGGAAGGGAGCGAAAGTATGAAGGCGTCCATCTGGAAAATGTCTGTGTTGATCATCGCCGTTGCGGTCGTCGCCTCAGGTCAGACAGCTAATTTCAACAATTCGGGAATGGCCGCCGTCAACGACGGGACGAGCATCACCGACGACCCGGTGACCACCACCCGCGATGTCCGGGGTGTCTGGTTCATCGAGGGCGGCACCCTTTACGACGTCATGGAGGCCATGGGCTACGCCGTCGCCCAGGACCGTCTCTGGCAGATGGATCTCTTTCGGCGTCAGGCGCGCGGTACGATGTCGGCTCTTCTCGGCTCCGCTCCCATCCCGTTTGATGTTTACGTCCGCACCATCGGATACTCGGAGGATGAGCTGACCGCTCTCTTTGATGAGCTATCACCGGATGCGCAGACTCTCCTCACCGGTTACACCGCAGGGGTCAACCGGCGGATCGGCGAGTTCTACGCCGGTGATTGGCTCTCCATGCCCTACGAATACTGGCTGCTCGGGCTTCAGTCGGTCCTCCTCGGTCCGGGGCTCCCGGTTCTCCCCAAACCGTTCACGATCAACGACACGCTTGGCTGGTTGGTACTCCTGCAACGGCAATTCGATCCAGAGGGTAGCCTCGGAGAGACCGGACAACTCGATAACTACGCGCTACTCCAGACGTTCATGGCGGTCTACGGCGATCCCGATCCCAACGTGGCGCTGGCAATGTTCGCCGATCTTCGGTGGATCAACGACCCGGCTGCCCAGACGATGATTCCGTCAGGGGCGAAGGACGCGATCGACAATCGTCTTGATCCCGCGCTCGCCGCCAGGCTTGCCGCGATGCCGGATGTCTCGGAGGCCGCGGCCCGCATCCGCAACCGAGGAGAAGCCTTCCACGAGTACATGCGTAAGATCAACGCCCATGCCAGAATGGGCAGCTATGCGTGGGCTGTGTCCGGCGACAAGACTGCGTCGGGCAACCCCATCATCTACTCGGGTCCGCAGATGGGATTCTCGACCCCGTCCATCGTCGCCGAAGGATCGATCCGCGGAGGTGGTCTCGAGATCTCGGGGATGACTGTGCCGGGCATCCCGTTCCTGATCATCGGCCGGACGCCCCACCACGCGTGGTCGATGCAGGTGGGCCATGCTCACACCGTCGATCACTACATCGAGGCCCCACAGACCGTGTCGCTGCACCGGATGGAAACAATCGAGGTCTTCGGTGGCGACCCGTGACGGTGCCAATCTGGCGAAGCTCCCACGGACCGATGATCGAGCCGATGGCGTGGGACCCCAGCACTAACCCAACACCGGATGTCATGGTCACGTGGGCTTACTCACACTGGGGACTCGAGGCGAAGTCGCTCGAGTCGTTCCTCAAGCTCGCCACCGCCGAGTCAGCTTGCAGATTTCGACGAGGGCATCGAGGGCGTCGCGGTCAGCCAGCACTTTACCTATGCCGACGCCGACGGCAACATCGCCTACTGGATGTCCGGCTGGGACCCGATCCGCGCTGCAGGTGTCGATCCCCGATTGCCCTCCATCGGCGATGGAACCATGGAATGGACCGGAGATCGCCGGCCCAGGGCCCACGATTCCAACACCGACCAGGGCTACTACGGCGGCTGGAACAACAAAGCTTCGGCCGACTACAACAACGCCCCGAACAGCCACGCCTATTACGGGCGATTCCACCGCGCCCACGTGATAGAAGAGTATCTGTCAACCCATAGCGACCTTACGTACGAGGACGTCCGCGACCTCGCCCTCAATATCGCCACCACTGAGGGCTTCCCAGTCGGCACTCTCAGCGCCGGTGGCAATACATGGGCCTTTGTCGCGGACGCCTTCTCGGCTGTGGTGGCCGCAGACGCGACGCCCGATCGCCAGGAAGCCGTGGACATGCTCAACGCCTGGGACGGACACTTCGTCGCCGGCGGCCCATCCGAATGGCCGATGGGCACGCAGCGCGCGGATGCCTGGGTGCTCCAGGATGCCTGGATCAGGGAGGTCGTGCGGCTGGTCTTCGATGACGAGTTCATGATGGCCGGAATGGATGTCGCCGACCAGTCGACCTATATCCTCTTCAACGTGCTCGTCAGGATGCTCGAGGGCGCCTCGGCGCCGATGCCCGCACTCTACCCATGGTTCACCGACGTTTCGGACTCGGGCAAACCTCAGACCCTTCCAGAACTCATCGTCCTCGGTCTTGACAACGTCCTTGCCGACATGGGCATCGGCCCATATGGCGCCGAGCGCGGAGTGATCGTCTTCACTCACGAGATTTCAATTCCTGGGTCGAGTGCTACCGTCCCGATATTCGGCGACTTGTGGCAGATACCGTACTCGTGCAGGTCGACTTACGCCCACTGCGTCGAGTTTGATGCTTCTGGTCCGATCCGCATCGAGAGCATGTTCCCCCTCGGTCAGTCCGGCGAAGTGCTCCCGGATGCGTACGGCCAGCCGGAGTTCAACCCGCACTTCTTCAGCATGACGCCAGTCTACGATCCGTTCATGCCGCGGCCGTTCCCGTTGTTCGACTAGGATCTCGACTCACCTTCACAGCGGCCCCGCTCTTCGGAGCGGGGCTTTTTCGTGAGGAGGTGAGGAAGTCAGTGCTCCCTGCGGTCGCTGTCAGCGCTCGCTTCGCTCGCTGTGAGGAGGTGAGGCGTGAGACGTGAGCCCCGAGAATCCCGACGGAGTGAGACGGTTTGGGGTTTCGGGGTGAGACGCCCGAGTCACGAAGGCTAGGAGCTGAGTGTCACGTGGTGCCAGCTCGGCAACGAATCCGACCGTCTCACCAGCGAGCACCGCGAGCGCTCACTCCTTACAGCGACCGAAGGAAGCGCTGACTTCTCACAGCGACCGCAGGGAGCGCTGACCTCCTCACCTCCTCACCCCTCCCGACGCGTGATATCGTGCCCGGACATTTGCACTCAACCCCCGAAAGGGGCAGAATGCGCGCCGCGGCCGGGCCGAGGCTGCCGATCAGGCTACGCGAACCCGGTCGCACGGAGGATTCATGAGCATCGAACGCAAGCTCCTCGACCTCGCCAACAAGCGCGAGCAGGCTCTCGAGGGCGGCGGCGAGAAACGCATCGCGAAGCAACACGCCCAGGGCAAGTACACCGCGCGTGAGCGGATCGACAAGATCCTCGACGAGGGCAGCTTCGTCGAGCTCGACGCCTTTGTCACCCACCGATGCACCGATTTCGGGATGGACGCCGACCACCCCCTCACCGATGGCGTCATCACCGGACACGGCACCATCGACGGCCGGCGCGTCTTCATCTTCTCTCAGGATTTCACCATTTGGGGCGGTTCTTTGTCCAAGGCGTATGCCGAGAAGATCTGCAAGATCATGGATCTCGCCGTGACCGCAGGAGCGCCCATCATCGGTCTCAACGACTCCGGCGGCGCCCGCATCCAGGAGGGGGTGGACGCCCTCGCCGGCTATGCCGACATCTTCCTCAAGAACGTCCTCGCGTCGGGACAGGTGCCGCAGATCTCACTCATCCTCGGCCCCTGCGCCGGCGGTGCCGTCTACTCACCGGCGATCACCGATTTCGTCATGATGGTCCGCGACACGTCGTATATGTTCCTCACCGGCCCAAAAGTCGTCAAGCAGGTCACCCGCGAAGACGTCACCATCGATCAGCTCGGCGGCGCCGATGTCCACGCGAGTCGGAGTGGTGTCGCCCACCTCGTGGCCGAGACCGAGGACGAGGCCTTCGAGACCCTCCGTTCTCTCTTCGCCTACCTGCCGCAGAATCACCTCGAACAACCGCCCGCCGTGGCCACCGCCGATCCACCTCACCGGGACGACGCCGATCTCAACTTCCTGCTTCCCGACAACGCGAACCTTCCCTACGATGTGCGCGAGGTTGTCACGCGGGTGGTGGACGACGGGCGTTTCTTCGAGATTCAGCCCGAGTTCGCACCCAATCTCGTCGTCGGCTTCGCCCGATTCAACGGCAGATCCACCGGCATCGTGGCGAACCAGCCGCAGGCCCTCGCCGGGGTGCTCGACAACAACGCCTCCATCAAGGGCGCACGATTCGTCCGCTTCTGCGATGCGTTCAACATTCCGCTGGTCACCCTCGAGGATGTTCCGGGATTCATGCCCGGAACCACCCAGGAGTACGGCGGCATCATCCGCAATGGCGCCAAGCTGCTCTTCGCCTTCGCCGAAGCGACGGTGCCGAAGATCACAGTGGTCCTGCGCAAGGCCTATGGCGGGGCCTACTGCGTCATGAGCTCCAAACACATCCGGTCGGACATCAATCTCGCGTGGCCCACCGCCGAGATCGCCGTCATGGGCCCCGACGGCGCCATCGAGATCATCTACCGGACCGAACTCGCCGCGGCCGATGACCGGGAAGCGAAGGCCGAGGAACTCAAGCAGCAGTATCGCGACCTCTTCGCCAACCCCTACACCGCGGCCCGCAAGGGATATATCGACGACGTGATCGTCCCCGCCGAAACCCGGTCGCACATCATCAACGCCCTCGAGATGTTGGCCGACAAACGGCAGTCGAATCCCGATGTCAAGCACTCCAACATCCCCCTCTAGGAAGAACAGAGCATGGACCTCTCCGACGCACTCACCATCACCGGCCTCGGCATGGCGGTGGTTTTCAGTGGGCTCCTGCTGACCGCGGGTCTGATCGTCGCGCTCGGGCGCGTTGATCAGATCTTCACCCCCCCGCCGACCAAGGATGAGTCACCGGGACCGGCGACCTCGACGGATGCGGTCCTCGGCCCGGCCATCGATCCGGAAATCCTGTCCGTGATCACCACCGTCCTCGAGGTCGAACGACGACTCAACCGCATCGGCCGCAGCAGCGCCAGGGAGACCGCCGATGAGTGACTATGTCTTGAAAATCGGTGACCACGAGTATCGCGCTCGGGTCCGTGAAATCACCTCCGATCGGGCGACCATCGTGATCGACGACACCACCTACGATGTCGATCTCGTGGAGATCGGTCGGCGCCCGACATCGCCCTCGGTCCAACGGCCGACGACCCGGTCGGCACCGGTAGCGCCACCGAAACCGGTCGCCCGGCCGGCCGACGAGGCGCCGGGCGCGGTGGTGGCTCCCCTGCCCGGCCTCATCCTCAGGCTTCAAACAAAAGAGGGGGATTCGGTCCAGGCGGGTCAGCCGCTGCTCGTGATGGAAGCCATGAAGATGGAAAACGTGGTCACCGCCCCGCACCACGGCACCGTTCGAAAGGTCTTCGTCGCCGAAGGCGCGTCCGTCGGCGAGGGTGACCCGCTGGTCGAAATCGCACGACCCGAGATGACGACCCTCTAGGCCACCCGATGAAGGCAAACCTCTCTCCCCTGGTGTTCCTGTTGCTTGCCGGCTTGATGCTCATGGTCCCCGCACCATCCATCGCCGCCGAGCACGACTTCGAGATCCAATTCAACGACAGCTCCTTTATTCGGCTGCCCGAGGGAAGCCGTTCGGGCCTCAGCTCCCGGCGCCCGGCCGACGACGGCTCTATCCTGCCACCATCTGTGGGCACGCTTCGCCGCTGGGACGGAGAGGTCGTTGGTCGATTCACCGTCATTTTCGCGGGGGAGCTCGACGCAGTGGCGCGGATCGACGAATTCGCTCGCGGGATGAGTTTCGCCGACGCCGACCACGCTGCCATCGACAACCCGGAAATCGCATTTCTCACCTTCGAGGAACTGCCGTCGGACCGCTATTTCACCATCTTGAACGGCTGGACCGACGAGATCGACGGCCTCGGACCCGGCGCAAAGGGCGAGTTGCTCGACGGCGAGGGCCGTCGCGGCGCCCTCCTCCGGGTCGTGGGTGTGGATGCGTCCGACTCCGTCGGCGTCGTCGTCGAATACGAACCTGGGGTATTCAACAGGGACCTGAGGGCGGGCCGGCTCCACGGCTATGTGGCGCAGGTCCTTTCCGGCACCGGTTTCGCCAACCTCAGCTGGCTCAACCTGGTGATGCTCGGAATCGGTTGCGGTTTCATCTACCTGGGCGTTGCCAAGGAGTACGAACCGCTGCTCCTGGTGCCCATCGGCTTCGGCGTTCTCATCGGCAACATTCCCTTGCCTCTGCACATCTTCAACGCCATCTCGGTCTATATGATCGACCCCGTCACTCACGAATACGCCTTCAACACCACCACCTCCTCCGTGATGGGACTCATCTATTTCGGCGTTCGCACGGGGCTCTTTCCACCGCTGATCTTCCTCGGCATCGGCGCCCTGACCGACTTTTCCGCCCTGCTGTCGAATCCGCGATCGGTCTTTCTCGGCGCCGCGGCCCAGGTCGGGATCTTCGTCACCTTTCTCGGCGCCATGCAGTTGGGTTTTTCGCCGGCGAACGCCGCCGCCATCGGCATCATCGGCGGCGCCGACGGCCCCACCGCGATCTTTCTGTCGTCTCGTCTCGCGCCGTCGCTCATCGGCCCCATCGCCATCGCGGCCTATTCCTACATGGCCATGGTGCCGGTCATCCAACCGCCCATCATGAAACTCCTCACCACCCGCAAAGAGCGGCTCATCCGCATGAAGCCGGGCCGCACCGTCCCGAAACGCGACAAGATCATCTTCCCCATCGCCGGTCTGCTCCTCACCACCCTCGTGGCGCCGGGCGGGCTGCCGCTGCTCGGGATGCTCTTCTTCGGCAATCTGCTCAAGGAGTCGGGAGTCACCGGCCGTCTCTCCAAGACCGCGTCGAGTGCCGTACTCGACACTGCGACGATCCTCCTCGGCGTCGCCGTCGGTGCGTCCACCACCGCCCAGGTCTTTCTCACCGAACAGTCCATCCTGATTTTTGTCCTCGGTTGCGCCGCCTTCGCCATCGCCACCGCCGGCGGGGTGCTCTTCGCCAAGCTCATGAACCTCTTCTCGACCGACAAGATCAACCCGCTCATCGGCGCCGCCGGCGTCTCCGCGGTGCCGGATTCGGCGCGGGTCGTCCACCACGTCGGTCAGGAAGAAGATCCGACCAACTACCTCTTGCAACACGCCCTCGGGCCCAACGTCGCCGGGGTCATCGGCTCGGCCATCGCCGCCGGTGTCTTCCTCGGCATCTTCTGAGAATGCAGGACTGGAGCTGAGTGTGAACCAGATCATCGCCGCCATCCCCAATATCTGCGAGGGCACCGACACGGTCTTCATCAACGAGCTCACCGACCGGCTCCGCGGAATCACCAATCTGATCCTTCTCGATGTCGCCATGGACCACGCCCGCAACCGCACGGTCTTCTCGTTCACCGGCACCAAGGAGGCGATCTTCGAAGGTGGTATTGCACTCTACGAGCAGGCCCTCGACCGTATCGACATGCGCCACCACGTCGGCGAGTTCCCGAGGGTCGGCGCCGTCGATGTCTTCCCCTTCGTTCCCCTGAAGAACGCCACGATGAAAGAAGCGAAGCTCTGGGCTGACGAGTTTGCCGAATTGGTGGCCAAGCGTTTCAACCTGCCCGTCTACCTCTACGCCGAATCCGCCCGCTATCGTTATCGGCGCGATGTCGACAACATCAGGCAGGGAGAGTACGAGGGTTTCGAAGCCAAGATGCAGGATCAGCGTTGGAAACCCGATCTGGGACCCGATCGCTTTTCCGCCTCGTCGGGGGTGACCATCATCGGCGCCCGCTACCCGCTGCTCAGCTTCAACGTCTTTCTCGGCACCCGGGACGAGTCCATCGCCCAGGCTGTGGCGCACGAAATCGCCGACACTTCGGGCGGCATCGTCCGCGCGCACGGCGCCCTCGACCCCGCCACCGACCGAGCCATGATCTCGGTGGCCATCACCAACTTCAAAGCGTCCCCGCTCTATCGAACGTTCGAGAACATCAGGATGGAGGCCGACCGCTACGGTGTCAACATCCGCCGGGTCGAACTCATCGGCCTGATCCCGGAGCGTGTCCTCATCGAGGCCGCCGAGTACTACCTCAGGATCCACGGGTTCGACCACAACAATCTGCTCGAGAAGAACATCCAGCGGCACATCGACCAGAGCTTCACCTTTGGTGAGTAGGCAATCTCATCGCCGGCAACGCGACTGGCTGATCGTCACTGGTCATGTCCATCGCAACCGTGTTTGCTCGCGGTGAAGCGTCAAAGACGGCGCCAGAACCGCCGGGATATCGCTGAAGGTGTTCGACGCCGCAACCGGGGACCTAAAAAAAGACGAGAAACGAGCAACCAGAGACAAGTTCGCGCTACAATCTCGCCGCTCAGAAAACCACTGATATTCAGGAGGTCGTTCAATGTCCACCGTTACCCGCACCATGGCCGATTGGGCCGCGTCCCTGAACTACGAAGACCTGCCGGCCGAGGTCGTGACCGAAACCAAACGCTTTCTCATGGACTCCGTGGGTTGCGCCCTCGGCGGAGCCCAGCAGCACGACGTCCACATCGCCAGAGAGGTTCTCGGTGAATGCGCCGGATCGGGCGACGCCACAGTGCTCGTCACCGGCGAACGCTGGGACCCGGTATCGGCTTCACTGCTCAACGCGCTCATGATCCGGGTGATGGATTACAACGACATCTATTGGAAACAGGATCCGTCGCACCCGTCGGACATCATCCCCGCCGCCATGGCCGCCGCCGAACGCGCCGGCCGGTCGGGCCGCGATCTCCTGGTCGGCATCGCGCTCGCCTACGAGTTCGAGCAGCGTCTGTGCGAAGTGAGCTTCCCCGGCGTCCGAGAGATCGGCTGGCACCACGCCACCCTGACCGCGGCGGCCTCGCCCATCGCCGCCGGCCGGATGCTCGGCCTCACCGCCGAGCAGATGCAACACGCCATCGGCATCTCTGCCTCCCGGCACTGCACCACGGGATCGGTGACCGCCGGCAAGCTCACCATGATGAAGAACACGGTCGACCCCATGGCGACCCAGTCCGGCGTCATCGCCGCGCTCCTCGCCGAGAAGGGCTACACGGGGCCCGAGCACGTCCTTGACGGCAAGGAGGGCTTCAGCCACGTTTTCGACAGTGAGTGGAAGTTCTCGATCCTGACCGACGGCCTCGGTGAGAGCTGGCGGATTCTCCAGTGCGGGATGAAGTTCTTCCCCACCGAGGCCCTCACCCACGCGCCGATCTCGGCCACCCTGGATCTCATCAACGGACACGATCTGGCGGCGGACGAGGTCGAGACGGTCACCATTTACTCACTGGCACGGGCGGCCGACATCCTCGCGGACCCTTCCAAGTACGATCCCCGCACCAAGGAAACCGCCGATCACTCTCTGCCCTATGTCATTGCCGCTGCGGTGGCCGACCGGCAGGTGACGCCCCTCCAGTTCACCAACGCCAAGATCATGGACGAAAAGATCCGCGCCCAACTGCCCAAGGTCAAAGTCATTGCCGACCCCGAGATCGAAGCGGTCTTTCCCGAACTCCAGCGGGTCCGGGTGGTGATCAGAACCACCGACGGCCGCGAGGTCACCAAGGAACTCGACTACCCCAAGGGCGATCCTCGCAATCCGCTCACCAACGACGAGATCTCGGGCAAGTTCAGAGCCCTCGCCGAGGGAATCGCCACCGCCGCCGACGTCGAGCGAATGCAGTCCGCAATCAACCGAACGGAGCAGTTTGACGATGTTCGAGAGTTCATGGGCGAGTTGACAGTCAACAGTTGACAGCTGACAGTTCATCGCAACGGGCCTGTGGCCCATGCGAGGCCGGAGATTCGGGAGCGATCATCGGGCACAGAAGCGGGCGCGGGCTCGGACACGGACGCGGATTCGGGATCGGGATCGGGATCGGGATCGGGATCGGGAGAAAAAGATGCCACAGACAATCACCGAAAAAGTAGTTCAATCCCACGCCGTGGGTCTCCCGGCCGGCGCCGAGGTGTTCGCGGGCGACATGGTCACGGTCCGCCCCGCGCATGTCTTGACCCACGACAACACGGGAGCGGTGCTGCCCAAGTTCCGCACCATCGGCGCGAAGCATGTGGCGGATCCCCGGCAGCCGGTCTTCGCCCTCGACCACAACGTCCAGGACCGAACCGAGGCCAACCTCGCGAAATACGCCAAGATCGAGGCATTCGCCCGCGAAGAGGGAATCGTCTTCCACCCGGCGGGCGCCGGCATCGGCCACCAACTCATGATCGAAAACGGCTTCGTCCACCCCGGCGCGCTGGTGGTCGCTTCGGACTCTCACGCCAATATGTACGGCGCTGTCGGCGCGGTCGGCACGCCGGTGGTCCGCACCGACGCCGCGGCCATCTGGGCGACCGGTGTCTCCTGGTGGCAGGTGCCGCGCTCGGTCAAGGTCGTGTTCGAAGGTCATCTCAAGGCGGGGGTTACCGGCAAGGATGTCATCATCACCCTGTGCGGGCTCTACAACTCGGGCGAGGTGCTCAACGCCGCGGTGGAGTTTCACGGTCCCGGCGTCGCCACCTTGTCCATGGACGACCGGATGACGATTTCGAACATGACCACCGAATGGGGAGCGTTGGTGGGTTGGTTCGGCTATGACGAGACAACCTCGCACTATCTGCGCGGCCGCGCCGCGGCCCTCGAACTCCGCGAGATCGAGGACCGCCTCACCGGCGAGATGATCGCCGCGTGGGACGCCGCCCCTCCGCTGCCGGACGAAGGCGCCGCTTACGCCGCCGAGATCGTCCTCGATCTGCGCAAGGTCTCACCCCATGTCGCCGGGCCCGACAGCGTCAGTGTGATCCGGTCGGTGGCCGATATCGCGGAGGAGCGACTGCCGATTCAAAAGGCCTATCTCCTGTCGTGCGTCAACTCCCGCGTCGACGATCTCGCCGAGGCGGCTGAGGTGCTTCGCGGCCGGAAGGTCGCCGAGGAGGTCGAGCTCTACATCGCGGCCGCGTCGGAATCGGTCCAGACCGAGGCAGAAGGCAAGGGGATCTGGCAGGATCTCGTCAAGGCGGGGGCAAAACCGTTGCCGCCCGGTTGCGGCGCCTGCATCGGCCTCGGTGTCGGTCTGCTCGAACCCGGCGAGGTGGGGATCTCTGCGACCAACCGCAACTTCAAAGGCCGGATGGGTTCGCGCGACGCGGAGGCGTATCTGGCGAGCCCGGGCGTGGTCGCGGCTTCGGCCCTGGCCGGCTTCATCACCGGTCCCGAGGACCTCGGTTCGTCGCTGCCGAAATACCGTTTCACCGATCTCGGATGGACGCCGCCGGCCCGGGAAGTGGCCATCCTCGACGGCTTCCCCGAAAGCATGAGGGGACGGGTGCTGCTGATGCCGGTGGACAGCCTCAACACCGATGGGATCTATGGCAAGGACGTCACCTACCGGGACGATCTCACCCCGGATCAGATGGCCGGCTACGCCATGGCGAACTACGATCCATCCTTCCAGGGGATCGCGGCCGAGGGCGACATCATCGTCGCCGGACGCAATTTCGGAACCGGCTCCTCGCGCGAGCAGGCCGCCACCGCGCTCAAGTACCGCGGTATCCGCATGGTCATCGCGGCGAGCTTCTCCCAGACCTATCTCAGGAACGCGTTCAACAACGCCTTCATCTGCATCGAGTCGCCGGCGTTGTCGAAGGCCGTCCGCGCCGCCTTCGAGGCCGTAGCCGAGGCCGGCGACGAAGACCATTCCCGCAGGAGATCTGGCGGTGGACTTCAAGCGCGCGGTCGCGACGTGGAACGGCGAGGAGTACAAGCTCTCGCCGGTTGGTCCCGCGGCCCAGGAGTTGGTGCTCGCCGGTGGACTCGAAGCATTGACGAGGGCGCGGCTGAAGGGCTGAGTCCGCGTCCGCGATGGCCGCGTCAGGGGCAGGGACAGCGGAGCGTCAGTCTTCAGGGGCAGCGACAGCGGCAGCGGCCGGGACAGCGGCAGAGTCCGCGTCAGCGGCAGAGACCGCGACTGCGACAGCCACGCGGAATAACCCGCCACAACGGGGTGCCGGGTTTGACATTGTGCCGGATCGACCACCCGGCCGCGGCTGCTCTCCGCACAATGTCATACCGGGCTCCCTCGGGGAGCGCCATGAAGTCAGCTCTCCCGGCTACGATGCAGGCCGCCGGCGCGCCATCGGCGTGGTCGCAGCCCTTCCCGCTTCCCCCGCGCGACCACGCCGATGGTGCGACGCTGGGCCACTGGGACGCCAAAGCGTCACAGCGGCCCAGAAGGCCGGAGCTGTGAACAAAAGACGGGCCGGCCGGCGTGCGTCAAACCGGCCGGCCCGGGGGGAGGGAGGAGCAGGGGGCTACTCCTCTTGGAGGATGACGATTTCGACGTCGCGCGGCCCGGCAAAGGCGATCTGGACAGTCACATCGCCATCGAGCATGGACGCATAGATCAACAGGTCGTCTTCGATCATGCGCTCGACGGACACGAGGGTCACTTGGCCGATGGTGATCTCGGTCATACCGCTGCCGAGATCGTCGAGGGTCATCTCGCCGTGTGGCGTGTCCGCGACGAGGGCGTCGATCATCTCGTAGATGTCTTCATCGACGATCCCGGCCGCTGCATGGTGGGCAACGGCAACCGCCGCCACGGTGAGAACCAGCGAAACAGTGACGAGAGCAACGAGCTTCTTCACGATGGACCTCCATTTTCCAACCGCTGGGGTGATCGGATCGCAGCTTCAGAAGCAACCGGTGCGACAAACCCACGATCCGGACGATTGGTCTCTCTCCACCGTTGAGCAAGATCGGGGCCAACCCGCCGCGTGATCGCGATACCGGCGGCTGTTGGGTCTTGATGTGATTCTGAATCTCGGACGCGGGTCAGTCTGCCCCACGGGGTGTGGCGATCCGTCCCGTGCGGACAACTCCGTCTATTCTGCAAAGGCGCACACCGATCATCGGTGTCGAGCAGCGATCGCCTCTCTCCTGACCTCGATCACGCGGCGCACATCCCTCGTAGCGGTCGCCGGCTCGGTGCGGAGGGGCGAATCGTGGGCGGTGCTCTACCAGCCCCCCGACGCGCCGCCGCCGCCAAAGCTGCCGCCGCCGCCCGAAAATCCCCCACCACCCGAAAATCCGCCTCCCCTGCTCCACCCGCCGCCGCCCGACGACGTCCAGGTGGTCCACTTGGGATTCGAGGTACGGAAAGCCCTACCGGCAACGGTGTGCCAGATCAGGAGACGCAGGATGGGAAAGCCGATGAGCCACACAACCACGATGACCACGGCCCACTTGGGTCCGAGCACGGCCCCCGGGAAGGCGAAGAAGAACGGCACCAGAAAGAGGTAGAGAAACCAGGCGCCGCCCCCCTTGGTGAACAAGGCCGAGAGGGTGAAGACGCCCATCACGCCAAAGAAAATAGCCGCCATGACGAGCAGGGGCGCGGCTTCAGAAGCTCCGATGGCCGTCTCAGGCAGCGCCGCCGACGCCTCCGGGTCACCCCGTACGAACCCGGAGATCATCTCGACCGCCCGTTGCGTCCCACCCGAAAAATCACCCTGCCGGAAGGCCGGCTTCATGGCGTTGTCGATGATGCGGCCGCACAGGGCATCGGGGAGCACGCCCTCGAGCCCGTAACCGACCTCGATGCGAATCTTGCGGTCATCGCGGGCGATGAGGACCAACACTCCGTTGTCCCGGTCCCGCCGACCGAGCTGCCAGGCCTCAACGACCCGGATTGAGTAATCCTCGAGGGGTTGTCCCTCGAGACTCGGGATGGTGAGCACCACGATCTGAGCGCCGTTCTCCTGCTCCAGTCGTTCGGACTCGGCCGCCATGGCGTCGACTGCGGCGGCCGAGAAAATCCCCGCAAGATCCATCACCCGGCCTTCGAGCTTGGGGATCTCCAGCGCAAGGCACGGCACAGCCGCGGCCAAAATCACGACAGAGACGAAAAATCGCCGGGCCGTCATCGTTCGTGAATCCGGAGCTCGTTGGCAAGCTCGTCGGTGTCGTCGGGTCGAATCTCCAACCGGTGTTCCTCGAGCAACCGACCGCATTCAGCAATGGCGGCGATGAGGGCTTCGGCCGGCTTTCGCGCTCGGATGCCCGCGATCACGTCACCGACCACATGGTCCCACGCGCCGTCGGGCACCGCGCGGTTGATCCCCGCGTCGCCCATGACCACGACCTGGTGTTCGAAGACCGCGACAAAAATGAGGATCCCTGTCCGGTCGCGGGTCGCAAAGACCTCCTCGTCGAGAAAGCAGCGCTCCGCACGTTGACGCGCACGGCGCTCGAGCGCGAACTCGCCGACGACCCACCGGCGAAGGCCGTCGGACAACCGGACCAACACGGTCCCGGCCGTGGCGCAGACGATGATCGGGAGCACCAGCCACAGCCAGAGAGAGCCACCCCAGAAGTCTCCAATATAGTGCACGGCCAGACCACCACCGCCACCGATGAGCGCGCCGAGGACAGCCGCCTTCCAGCCGGCCTCCGGGTAGTCATCGCAGACCCCCACAACATAGGGAACGATCTCGCCCGAGGTGCCGCCCTCGGCGGTCCGGGCCGCTTCGGCGATGGCGCGCCGATCCGCTTCGGTGAAGAGCGAGCTCAGATCAGGCACGGTTCAGAACTCGACCACTGGCGGGGTTTCGGCTCCCTCGACCGCCTCGAAATAGGCTTTCGGCTCGAACCCGAAGAAGTTGGCGATGAACACCGTCGGAAAGGTCCGCCGGATGGTGTTGAAGTCACGCGCCACCTCGTTGTAGCGGTGCCGTTCGACGGCGATCCGATTCTCGGTTCCCTCGAGCTGGACCTGGAGATCTCGAAAGGCCTGGGTCGACTTGATGTCCGGATACCGCTCCACCACGACCAGCAACCGGGAGAGCGCGTTGCTGAGACCATCCTGGGCATTTTGAAACTGTTGCATCTGGGCCGCGTCGGGAGCGTTCTCGAAATTGACCTGTCCGACCTTGGCGCGGGCCTCGACGACCGCCGTCAGGGTCTCCTGCTCGAATTCGGCGGAACCCTTGACCGTGGCCACCAGATTGGGAATGAGATCCGCCCGGCGTTGATAGACGTTTTCGACCTGGCCCCAAGCCGAATCGACGCCCTCGTCGAGGGAAACCAAACGGTTGTATCCACCCACACCGATCATGACTACGACGCCGACGATCAAAAAAAATACTCCGCAACCGATGGCTGCAATCTTCATTTCAATGGCCTCCTGCTCTGTCGAATCGCTGGCGACATTGTACCCGGAACACCGATGCACGGTGCGGCGCCAACGAGATTCCACATTTCCACAAACCCTCAAGTTGACACCATGAGCGTTGAGGTTCAGTCTTCGATCCAGAAACAGGAATCGGTGTCGAGATTCCATCGCCACCAACAAGGAGGCCTGACATGAAGAAGTTCTGGTGGATTATCCCGCTGATCACCATCATCGCCATCATCTCCATCTCGGCCCGCGCGGGTTCGCCCGCCGGCGACGCCGCCCTCGGCACCCAGCCCTACGACAACTTCGAAACCGACGCCGTGTGCGCCGAGTGCCATGTCGACATCGCCAGACAGCACCAGCAGGCCATGATGTCCCAGTCCTTCACCCATCACTGGGACGAGATCGAGTACTTCGAGCTCGCCCTGCCCCACTCCGAAAAGGTCGAGAAGGTCGCCGGCGTCAAGGCCGGCTGCAACGGCTGCCACGCGCCCCTCGCCTTTCTCGCCGGTGATATTCCGCCGAAGCCACCCGCCGAAGGCACCCGCGCCAACGAAGGCGTCAGCTGCGACCTCTGCCACGCCATCACCGGTCACGAGGGCGAGGTGCCGTTCAACTTCAACTTCACCGTCGATCCGGCCGCCGGCACGCAGGGCACCCGCGCCGGGGTCGAGAGCCCGGGCCACGAGATCGTGGTCAATCCCTTTCTCGGCACGGCCGAGTTCTGCGGCACCTGCCACAACGAGAAGGACCCGTGGGGACTCTGGGTCAAGGCCACTCACCTCGAGTGGAAGGAGAGCCCTCAGGCGGCTGCCGGCATCGTCTGCCAGGACTGCCACATGCCGCCGGCAGCCGGCAACTCGGCGCCCGAGACCGGCGGCGTCGATCACCCCGATGTCCGCCAACACCTGTTCCACGGCGCGCACGACACCGGCAAGCTCATGGGCGCCGTCGAGGTCCGTATCCATCCCTCCGAGGTCACGGCCAAACCGGGTCAGGAGCTCGTCTTCACCGCCACGGTGGTCAACGCCAAGGCCGGCCACATGATCCCGTCGGGCTCGGCCGAAGAGCGCGTGGTCTGGCTCCACGTCGAAGCCGTGGATGCGTCCGGCGCGACCCACCACCTGCCGAGTGGATGCCAAGGGATTCGACGGCGAGGAGCTCACCATCGCTTCCGCCGACGCCATGGCCTACCAGGACATCGGCGACATCAAGGGCATCGAGGGGTTCGCCGGGATCAAACGCGACGGCGATGTGCCGGCCGGCGACCGGATCTTCCGGCTGCCCTATCTCGATCCGCAGGGCCGGATGACGGTGGCCCAGTGGAACACCGCCGGCGTTCGGGACCGACTACCGGCTGGCGCCGCTCGAGGCCAGGAACGAGACCTTCACCTGGAAGCTCCCCGAGGACGTGCCCGCCGGCATCGTCACGGTGACCGCCTCGGTGTGGTACTCCAGGCTGGTTTCGTCGGTCGCCGAATACATGGGAGTTCCGGCCGAGGAGGCAAAGCCGGTCATGATGAGCGAACATTCAACGGTAGTGGAGATCAAAGCGAAAAGTTAATGCACCGAGCACCGCCGGGCCGCCTCCGGCGACCGGGCGGCACTCGCTGCGATTGATGTGCAGACCATCGCAGGAATCGTCGGACACGGGTACGGGTACGGACGCTTCGCTGTCTGTCGCTGTCGCTGTCGCTGTCGCTGAGATCATCGGGCACGGGTACGGGCACGGACGCTGTTTCTGCCGCTGCCGCTGTCGCTGGCTCGCTGTCGCTGTCGCTGTCGCTGAGATCATCGGGTACGGGTACGGGTACGGAAACGGCCACGGACGCGGACTCGGACGCGGACTCGGGTCATGCGATACTCTCCGAGGAACGTTTCAGGAGGCGCGGAATGTGCGGCCTGGTAGGAATCTTCGGCGGCAAGGGCGACCCGATCGAACGTCACGAGATCGTCCGCCGGATGGCCTCCTCTCTGGTTCATCGCGGTCCCGACGGTGAAGGCTACGAGTTCACCGACGGCTGCGACTTCGGATTCCGCCGGCTCGCCATCATCGATGTCGCCGCCGACTCGCCGCCCTATGCCAACGAAGACGGCAGCATCTGGTCCATGGCCAACGCCGAGATCTACAACTCCGGCGAGATCGTGCCCGATCTCGAGGCCCGCGGCCACACCTTCCGCACCCACGTCGACACCGAGGTCATCCCGCATCTCTACGAAGAGTACGGCGTCGATCTCGTCGACCACCTCAACGGGATGTTCGCCTTCTGCGTTTGGGACGAGCGCACGCGGACCCTTTTTCTCGGCCGCGACCGGACCGGTGAGAAACCGCTCTACTACTGGTGGAAAGATGGTCAACTCGTCTTCGGCTCCGAATTGCGCGCCATCCTCGCCCACCCCGACGCGCCCCGCGCCGTCGACCCGGTCGCGCTGCGCCGCTATCTCCTCCACGACTATTTCCCGGCCCCGCTGAGCCCCATCGCCGGTATCCGCAAACTTCCCGCAGGCCACGTGCTCACCATCCGTGACGGCCGGCTTGCGGTGCGTTGCTACTGGGATCTCGCCGACCACTTCGATCAGCCGGAGATCGCCTCCATGACCCCGGCGGCGATCGCCGACGAGGTCGACCGCCGACTGGCGAAGGCGGTGGAGCGACGACGGCGCGCCGATGTTCCCGTCGGGGTCTTTCTTTCCGGCGGCATCGATTCCTCGGCGGTCCTCGCCCACCTCGCCGATCAGATCGGCCCCGGCGTCCCGGCCTTCTCCCTCGGACACACCGATCTCAACTTCGACGAATCGCGCTTTGCCCGCGAGACCGCACGGTTCTTCAAGGCCGATTTCAACGAACTGGTCCTCACCGAAGACGACCTCGCCGATGGTCTGCGCCGGGTCGCGGTTGGTTTTGACGAGCCTCTCGGGGATGCCTCCATCATCCCGACCCACCTGCTCTCGCTCTTTGCGGTGCAAAAGGTCAAGGTCGTGCTGTCGGGCGAGGGCGCCGATGAGCTCTTTGCCGGCTATCCGACCTATATCGGTAACCGGGTCGCCGGCTGGTACCGGAAGATGCCGCCGTTCCTCCGCCGGTCGCTCATCACCGGAATCCGCAAAGTGCTCCCCGTGTCCATGGGAAACGTCAGTCCGGACTATCTCCTGAGCCGGTTCTCGGCCGCAGCCGAACGCGAGCTCGTCGAGCGCCACCACACGTGGTTCGGCAGCCTGCGTCCCGAACGTCATCCCGAAATCCTGTCCGAGAAGGTAATGGCGATGCTGACGACGGACGACCCGTTCGGGTCGGCCAAGGCGCGAGTCAAGGGCAAAAATCTCCCGGATCCGCTGGCGACCCTGCTCTACTCGGACTTCACGATGTACCTCCAGGACGATCTCCTGACCAAGGTCGATCGGGCGACCATGCTCGCCTCGCTGGAAGCCCGAACCCCGTTTCTCGATCACGATTTCGCCGAGTTCGTCGCCGGCATCCCGTCCAACCTCAAGCTCCGAGGAATCACGACCAAGGCAATCCTCAGGCGGGCGGTCAAGAAACGTCTGCCACCGGAAGTGCTGAAACGCCGCAAACGCGGTTTCAACATCCCGTTCTCGCGGTGGCTGCTGCACGGTCTCGGCGAACAGCTCCGGGACCGCTTCTCGGCCGAGAAGGTCGAGGCCCGCGGCCTCCTCGATCCCGTTGGGATGACCCACCTCATCGACGAGCACATGAGTCGGCAGACCGATCACCGCAAACCGCTGTTCTCGCTGCTCGCCCTCGATCTCTGGTGCGACGCCACTTATGGTGAAGGCGCCCCGGTGCCCATCGCGAACGCGCCCACCGATGGGCGCTGAGAAACGCATGATCGGCAATCGACATCCTCCCCTTCTGGTTGCGTGGGCGCTGGTCGTGGTCGTCGGTCTCGGTTGGGGGCTCGGAAGCTACCCCCTGATGGACCAGGACGAAGGCCGCAACGGCGAAGTCGCCCGCGAAATGGCTCAGACCAACGACTATGTTCTGCCCCATCTCAACGGACTTCCCTACATCGACAAACCGGTGCTCTCTTTTGCGGCCGGAGCAGGGGTCATGGAGCTTCTCGGCCCGACCGAACTCGCGGCACGGTCCGTCCCGTTTCTCTCGACGCTGGTGACGGCGCTTCTCGTCGGGTGGGTCGGCGGCCGTTGGTACGGTCGTGAGGCCGGATGGGTCGCGGGCATCGCCGCCGCCGTCGCTCCGTTGCCCCTCGCCTTCTCCAGGATCGTCATCCTCGACAGCCTGCTTGCCCTGTTCGTGACCTCGGCCTTGCTCGCGTTCTATACCGCAATCGAGGCTCGTGCATCCGGGCGACCAGAACGCATCTACACCCTCATCGCGTGGGCCGCCATCGGGCTCGGGGTCCTGACCAAGGGCCCGGTCGCGCTCGCCGTCCCACTCATGGTCGCGGCGCCCTACGCCCTGTGGCGCCGTGCTTCCTGGGCGGTGTGGAATCCGTTGGGCCCGCTGCTGATGGCCGCCATCATCGCGCCCTGGGTGTGGTTCATGGAGGATCGCCTTCCCGGCTACCTCAAGTACGTCGCGATCACCGAGACCTGGCAACGCATCAGCAGCGATGAGCTGCAGCGAACCCAACCGTGGTGGTACTTCCTCGTCATCGCCGGTGTCGGGTTCCTCCCCTGGTGGCCGTTGGCCCTCGGCCGCCGTCGATTGGACCGAGGAATCGACGCCAAGCGGGTGTTCTGTTTTCTCTGGCTCGTGGTTCCCCTGATCTTCTTTTCAATCTCTCGCTCCAAACTGCCGCAGTACATCCTGCCCCTCATGCCCGCGGTCGCCCTCCTGCTGGCTTCTCGCTGGGCCCCCGGTTCGAGCTTGCCTCGACGGACAACCATGATCTCTCTTGCCGCATGGAGCCTCCTAGGTCTCGCCATGGCGGCCGCCGGGAGCGGCGCTCTCGAAGAGAGCCGGGTTCCACCGGAGCTGCAAAACGCCCTTCCGGCGCCGGCATTGCTCATGGCGGGGCTGTGCCTCGTTTCGATCATCGGGTCGATTGTCGCGCTGCGAAGGCAACACGGTCCTTGGCTCGTCGCCGCGCTGAGCCTGCCTCTCGTCGCCCTGCCGGTGGTTTTACTCCCGGTCATTTCGGTCCTCGCCGAGCTCCGCTCGGAACGTGCCCTGGTGACCATGATCCAAACCGAACTTCCGGCCGAAACCGAAGTGCTGGGGTTGAAGTGCTGGCGTCCTTCGGTCTCCTTCTACCTGCAACGACCGGTGCCGATCCTGAGCGCCGATGGGGACGAACTTCGAAGCAACTACATTCTCAGAACCTACAGCGAGTGGACGAATGCCGACGGCCTACTCCGACCCGCACCGGCCGGAGTGACCGGGCTCGATCAGTGCGCCCAACCCGCGGTCTATCTGGTCCACGCGCGACGACCCGAGCTTCAGCACGCCCTCGACCGGACCGCCCTCGAGAAGATCTGGACCGGTCCAAAACTCCATGCCTATTTCTGCGATCCGCAGGGTCGTTGGGGCAACGCCGTCGAGGAACCCGTGGTCTCACCGGATCAACCCGGCGGCTGAACCGGTTCGGTTGATGATCGGGGCCTCGCCCGGACACCGTGGACCACCTGAGAATTCGATTTCTCCGAACTTTGTTTATTTCATACACGTTCGCCTGGATTCCGATTTATAATATGGGGCGGGGAGTGTCATGAATCCGTCCGATCCTTCAGCTCTCGAGGCTGAAATGACGCCGGAAGATCTCAAACGGCGCAAAGATGAGACAGCGGTGAGCAGGTCCGCCCCATCCACCGGGCCGCGGCCGTTGCTCAAGTGCCTCATCGTCTCACACGACGAAGACGTGCGATCCCTCCTCGATTCCATGCTCAAGGTGAGGCGCCACTCGGTGATGACCTGCGATCACCTCGAGCTTGAAGAGGTCGATTGCGCCGATTTCCTCCCCAATCTGGCGATCATCGATTGGCGGTTGCCCGATGGACTCGCCCACGACCTGGTCCGCCGAATCCACAGCGACACTCGATTGGCCTCCACCTGCCAGATCCTCGCGGTGGTCGATTCCTACACGAGCTCCGAGGTCTCGACCATCCTCGACAGCGGCGTGTCTGACGTTTTGACCGAGCCGCTCGAGCCCGCCGCGGTCGAAGCGCGGATTCGCGTCCACGAACATATCGCGGCCCAGTTTCTCAAGCTGGAAAAGGCCTACGCCGAACTCCGTCAGAGCCACGAACGCCTCCTCATTTCCTGCGGTGGACAGGAGGACGGAATCTGGGACGTCAATGTTCGATCCGGCGAGCTCACCCTTTCGCCCGAGTGGGAGGCTCTCATCGGCCCCGATGTTTCCCGACAGACGAACATCGACAGTTGGCTCGAGTTTGTCGACGAGGAAGACCGCGACCGAATCCGCCAACTCATCGAGTCGGCGGCGCGCGGCGAGCTGCAGTCACTCGAAGAACACTATCGTCTCATCACCCACGACGGAACTGTCCGCCGCTTCATGATGCGCGGCGAAACGGTTCGTGATTCCGGTGGCGAAGCCATTCGCCTGGTGTGCCGCCACACCGACGTCACCGACGACGACGTCTCGTTCGAGGAGCCCCGCACCAACCTCCTGATCGATCCACTCACCCGTCTGGCCAGCAGAACGGTGCTGCTCGATCGCCTCCGCCACGCATTCGCC
>CAVQJV010000034.1:0-103602 GCA_963712805.1 uncultured Acidobacteriota bacterium
AGGATCAGCCGGTCCGCCACTCGATAACCGATTTTGGGCGCTACCTTGTCGGCGATTTCCAGGGCACCGGCCCCCACTTTTCGTGAGAAGCAGATGGTCGGTGGAATGTCTGCAAATGTCTCCTTTTCAGAGGCGGCTTTCAGGCGTTTTTTTTCCCAGGCCTCCATATATTTTTCCGCTGTCAAAACATAGTCCGGCCGCTCCTTTGAATAGGTTCCCGGCACATACGAGGCGTGTTTGAGTGTTGCGGTCATAGATGCCTCCCTTTCTTCGCCCTCTTTTCTGATTTCTGCTTAGCGTAACGGTTGTTCAGGCGGTATGTGTTGGTTATTAAAAGCCGAGCTGGGATTTCAAGTCGATCCGCATCTCGAAGGTGTTCGATTCCGGGACGCGATGTATTTTGAAACCCATTTTTTTGCCCAGCGCCAGCATTTGGGTGTTTTCGGTCAGCACCAGGCCCCAGATGCTTTCAATTCCCCGCTCCCTTGCAATGCGCAGGCTATGCTTAAGCAACTCGGCGCCGACCCCTTTTCCTTGCCAGGCATCACCGACCAGGACTGAAAACTCGGCATTTTTGAGATCGTGTTCGATAATGATACGGGAGATACCCATCATCTGTTCCGTGAGCCTTTCTTCACGGAAGGCGACCAGAGCGATTTCACGGTCGTAGTCGATCTGGGTGAACCGGGACAGCATATTGGCGGGCAGGCGTTTCATTAGGGAAAAGAAGCGCTGATAGATGCTGCGTGTCGAGAGCGAATCGAACAGCTCGACCATCAGGGGGGCGTCTTCGGGCCGGATCGGACGGATAAAAATCTTGATCAACCCTTTGGTGGTCGCCTGCGTTTCGTATCGATCCGGATACGGGCTGATGACGAGGTGCATCGGCGCCCTGACCTCGACGCGCTTCAGGCGTGCACGTGCATCCACCGCACGGAAGCCGTTGCCGGTAACAAAGAACGGATTGATGTCGAGTTCTTCTATTTCCGCAAAATCGGTTATCAGCTGGGCCAGCCGGATCAGGATTTCTTCCAGCAATTCAAGATTTGCAGACGGTTGATTACGAAAACCTTTCAAGAGTTGGTAGACTTTGGTTTCTTCGATCAACCGCCGCGCCAGGAGCCGGTTCAGCGGCGGCAGTGCGATGGCGCTATCGTGGATCACCTCGGTCAGAATACCCCCCATTCCGAAGAGAACCACGGGACCGAAATCCGGATCTCTTTTGGCTCCCAGGATCAGCTCGACCATCGGTGGCGGCAGCATCGGTTGGACCGTGGCCCCTTCGGTGCCGTCGGTGGCTCCGTAAATCATGGCATTGTGAATGATCCGGGTATAGGCCTCCCGGACGGCGGCGTCATTCTCCAGGCCGAGCGCGATACCACCGGCTTCGGTCTTGTGACCAATCTCTCGTGAATAGATTTTCAATACCACCGGGTAGCCGATCTTCTGGGCTTTGCGCACGGCTTCATCGGCCGAAAAGGCGATCTCGGTATGGTTGATCGGGATGCCGTAGGCCGCTAGCAGGGCCTTGGACTCGACTTCGGTCAGCATCGGCGATTTACGGTCGAGCCCCTGACGGATCAGTGAACCGGCTTTCTGACGATCGAAATCGAGCCGGCGCGGAAGACCGGATGGGATTTGTTGCAGCAGTTCGACGTTGCGGGCATAGCGCCAGAGATTGGTGAAGGCACGAACCGCCCGTTCGGGAGTGTCGAACGTCGGTATGCCGGCACGGTGAAATACCGCACGGCCACGTTCGGCCAGCGGGCCGCCGATCCAGGAGGTGAGCACCGGAAAAGGCCGGTCTTTGTTCTGGTCGCAAATGGCGTCGGCCACTTCGACCGGATCGATCATGGCCTGCGGGACCAGTATAACCAGCAGGCCGTTGACTTCGGGGGCATCCTCGCAGATGGCGACCACCCTGCGGTATTCATCCACAGCTGCATCCCCCAGGATGTCGATCGGGTTGCCCCTGCTCCAATGCGGCGGCAGGACGGCGTCGAGTTTCTTGAGGGTTTCCTCGGAAAGGGTCGTCGGCTCGAATCCGTAGTCAGCGAGGGCATCGGCGGCCATCACGCCCGGTCCGCCCGAATTGGTGACGATCGCCAGGCCGGGGCCCATGGTTTTGGGTTGTTTGGCCAGGAGTTCGGCACAGTCGAAGAGTTCCTCGAAGGTCCTGACGCGCAGGATGCCTGCGCGATTGAAAGCCGCGTCATAGACGGCATCCTCGCCGGCAAGCGCGCCGGTGTGGGAGGCGGCGGCTGCCGCACCGGCGCGGGTGCGCCCGGCTTTCAATACGATGATCGGCTTGATGCGCGCCACTGCACGGGCTGCACTCATGAAGTTGCGGTGACGCGTCAGGTTTTCCATGTACATCACGATGCTGCCGACCTGCGGGTCGTTGCCCAAATAGTCGATCACGTCGCCGAAATTCACGTCCAGCATCGAGCCCAGGCTGATGAAGTAGCTGAAACCGATATGTTCTCTGATGGAGAGGTCCAGGACGGCACCGCAGACAGCCCCGCTTTGGGAAATGAAAGCAATGCTGCCCGGCAGCGGCATCTGCGCTGCGAAAGAGGCGTTCAGGTTGACGCGGCTGCTGATGACGCCCAAGCAATTGGGACCGATGATGCGCACACCGCTGTTTCGCGCGGCCTCGACAATGGCCTGCTCCACCTCGCGGCCCCGTTCACCGGTTTCCTTGCCGCCGCCGGAAATGATCACCGCACCGCCCACCCGGGTCGCCGCGCACTCCTTTATAAGTTCAGGAACCGTATGGATCGGCACGGCGATGAGAACCAAGTCGACGGTTTCAGGGAGGTCGGTGATTTTGGCGTACACTTTTTGACCGGAAATTGTGGGATGACGCGGATTGATCGGGTAGATTTTTCCCGTAAAGCCACCTTCGAGCAGGTTCTGCATGACGGCGGCGCCGATGGTGCTTTTTCTGCGCTGGCACCGACCACGGCCAGCGACCGAGGCGCGAACAGCCGGTCGAGATTGAGTATACTCATGGCTGATTGAACTCCTTTTCTACTCCCGGGGAGCCATCGTTTCCTCAGCGCTCTTAACCGGGTTTGTGATCGGGAATGTTCTTTGCCACCGCCCTGTGCCGGTTGATTTCACGCTTTCGCCAGGGCGTCGCGAATGAAGGACAAGCCCTTCGCGGTGCTCTTCTTCGATATCGACAGGTTCAAGACCGTCAACGACAGTCTCGGTCACCTCGTCGGCGACAAGCTGCTCATGGCGATTGCCGATCGGGTCCGATCCATCTGCCGGCCCAGCGACACGGTCTGTCGCTTCGGCGGCGACGAATTCGTCATCGTCGCGGAGGACGTCGAGTCGGTCCGCGACGCGACGAGCATCGCCGAACGCCTTCATCAGGAGTTCCAGGTCCCGTTCCAGCTCAACGACTCTGAGGCCTACGCCACCGTCAGCACCGGAATCGCCATGTGGCATCCGGGCTACGACAAACCGGAAAATCTGCTGCGCGATGCCGACAACGCCATGTACCGGGCCAAGGATCTCGGGCGGAACCGGTATGCGGTCTTTGACGAAAAGATGCACGCTGAGGTGGTTGCCACCCTCGAGCTGGAGAACGATCTGCGACGCGCCGTCACCCGCAAGGAGTTCCGGCCCTCTACCAGCCGATCATCTCCCTCGCCAAGGGCAATCTGGTCGGATTCGAGGTCCTCGCTCGGTGGGATCACCCGACCCGCGGGCTCGTCCTTCCCGGCGAGTTCATTCCGGCATCCGAAGAGATGGGGATCGCGGTCCAGATCGACCGGATCGTCGCGGACATCGCGTGCCGCCAGGTCCGGCCGTGGCAGGTCCGGTTCCGAATGGACCCGCCGATCTCCATCTGCCTCAACATTTCGACGACCCAGTTCCTCCAGCTCGAATTGGTTTCCCGCATCGACCACACCCTCCGCCAGAACGGTCTCTACGGCAGGGACATCAAGCTCGAGGTCACCGAGAGTGTCCTCATGGAGAACACCGTGCACGCCACGGCCATGCTGGATCAGCTCTCCGCTCTCGACATCGGGCTCAGTATCGACGACTTCGGAACCGGCTACTCGTCCCTGTCATATCTCAAGAGATTCGAGATCGACTCGCTCAAGATCGACTACTCCTTCGTGAACAGAATGCTCGATGATGTGGACTCCATGGAGATCGTCCGCACCATCGTCGAACTCGGCCGGAACCTCGGCAAGACCACCATCGCTGAGGGCGTGGAGACCGACGCTCAACTCGAGGCTCTGCGCGAGATGGGGGTCGACCAGGTCCAGGGCTTCTACATCGCCCGTCCCATGCCCGCCGAAGACGCCGCCGAACTCCTCGATCGCATTCACCTGTCGAGGAACCACCTCCAGACCCTCCTGGTGGATCGACTCGTCGAGGAACAGAACATCGATCTCGACGAAGACTGATCACGATTTCCTCCATTCAAAGTCCAATTCAGGTAGCGCGATTTTGCAGATGCCTGTGTTAAGCTCATGGGCGGCACAATAAACGGAGTCATCACGTCTCACCGCCCGGCTTGGGACCGGGGAAGGGATGCGAATTGCGACGAAGATCGAGCGTCAGAAGCGAGACCGCGTCGGAACAGATTCTGTTGTGTCACCCAACACCCAATTTGAGATTCAATCTGCTCACCGGATTCCCGTTCGAGTCGCCGTCAGGTGAACCCGAACGGACGAGGAGTGTCGGCGGGTTATTTGGTGAACCAACCATAGAGGAGGGGGAGATGAGTCATTCTTTTGCGCGCCGGCTGAGCACGACAGGGAAATTCATTCTTGTTGCAGCCATCATTGGTCTTTTCGCCATTCCAGGCGAGGCCATCGATTTGTCCGGTTCCTCGGGCAAATACACGCTCAACCTCGACGTCACCGTGTCGTACGGCGCCACGGTACCGCGTCGAGGACCGCGACATGGCGATCATCAGCCCCTTCGAGGGCGGCACCGCCTGGTCGGTCAACGGCGACGACGGTGACCTTAACTTCGACACGGGTATCGTCAGCAACACACCCAAGGCGACGGTCGACTTGGCTTCGGCTACGATCTCGGCAACAACTACAGCATCGGGTTCTTCACCCGCGGCGTCGGCCTTTTACGACTTCGCCCTGATGGGCAGCTGCTGCGAACGCACCGAGCTCACCGACGAGGCCCTCGACTGGGCCGGGAGTCGCACCGAACTCCTCGACGCCTATGTGTGGTGGCAGTTCCCCATCGGCGAGATCCGCGTCGGCTCTCAGGTTCTCAACTGGGGTGAGAGCACCTTCATCCAGGGTGGTTTGAGCGTCATCAACCCGGTCGATGTCTCCGCCCTGCGGGTCCCCGGCTCCGAGCTCCGCGAGGCCTTCCGGCCCGTCGGCATGGTCTGGGCCTCCGTCGACCTGTCCAGCAACATCTCCGTCGAGGGTTTCTACGAGTACGAGTGGGAGCCCATCGTCATCGACCCGCCGGGAACCTACTTTTCGACCAACGACTTCGCCGGCCCCGGCGGCGAACACGTCTTTCTCGCATTTGCCAGCTTCCCGGACACCGGCGAGCAACCCTTCTTCATGGGGCCGGACCGGGACACCCTGTACCCCTACCCGTTCATGAGCGTCCCCCGCGGTGAAACGCAGAACGCCAAGGACGGCGGGCAGTACGGTCTGTCGCTGAAGTGGTATCTCCCGAGCCTGGGTGGAACCGAGTTCGGCTTCTACTACATGAATGTCCACAGCCGGCTGCCGACCATCAACGGTGTCACCGGCACCCAACAAGCCGCCGGGCAAGGTTTGGCGGCTGCACCCAATGCGGCCTTGGCCGTCTACGCCGCCCTGGGAGTTCCGCCAGGGCTCAGTCCCGCGGCCGACGCGGCGGCCGCCGGCGCGGCGCAAGCTGCGGTGACCTCGATCTATGCCCAATCGGCCACCTGGTACACCGCCTATCCCGAAGACATGAAACTCTACGGATTCAGCTGGAACGCCCAGCTCGGCACATCCGGCGTCGCCTTCCAGGGTGAGGTCTCCTATCGCCAGGACGCGCCGTATCAGGCCGACGATGTCGAGGTGCTCTTCGCCGCGCTGTCGCCGATCTCGGCCGGTCTCGCGGCAGTCAACCAGGTCGCCCCGGGTGGGCTCGGGTTCGAGGAGCAGGTCATCGGCTACCGCCTTCTCGACTCCTCGCAGCTCCAGTTCACCTTCACCAAGGTCGTTTCCAATTTCCTCGGCGCCGATCAGGCCGTCTTTGTCGGCGAGTTCGGTTTCAACAAGATCTGGGACATGCCGTCCAAGGATGTTCTGCGCTTCGATGGCCCGGGCACATACACCAGCGGCAACCCGCTCATGTCGCTCCCGGGGGGCGCCCACGCGGGCAAACCGTATGAAACAGCCGAACACTTTGCCGACGACTTCTCAACCGGCTACCGGCTCGCCAGCCGCTTCGACTACTTCAACGCGATCGGCGCCTGGGGACTGTCCCCCAGGATTGCCTGGGCGCATGACCCGTACGGCAATACGCCAGGCCCCGGCGGCAGCTTCCTCGAGGGTCAGATGGCCCTGACGGTCGGTATCCAGGCCTCTTACCAGAACGCCTGGCAGATCGACCTCAGCTACACCACCTTCATGGGCGCGGGTCGCTACAACCTCATCAACGACCGCGATTTTGTCGGCGGTTTTGTCAAGTTCTCGTTCTAGGGGAAGGGAGAGACAATCATGCGTATGAACCTGAAATCCACCCTCGGACTCGCACTCGTCTTCGCCGTCTGCTCGACGGCCACGGTGTGGGCCGGGTTGTCGCCCGAGGAAATCGCCAAGCTCGGCAAAGAACTCACTCCCATGGGCGCCGAGCAGGCCGGGAACGCCGATGGCACCATCCCGGAGTGGACCGGCGGCCTCACCGAGTTTCCGGCCGGATACACACCCGGAAAACACTATGTCGACCCGTACGCCGGCGATGCGGCTAAATTCACCATCACAGCGGCGAACATGTCGAGCTACGCTGACAAGCTCACTCCGGGGCAACAGGCGCTTCTCAAGGCCTATCCCGACACCTACGAAATGAACGTCTACCCGACCCACCGCAGCGCCGCCTATCCCCAGCGGATCTACGACAAGACCATCGAGAATGCCAAAACCGCAGAGCTCGCTCCGGGCGGCAACGGCATCACCGGCGCCATCAACGGTATCCCCTTCCCGATCCCGAAGAACGGCCAAGAGGTTATCTGGAACCACCTCGTGCGTTATCGCGCCGACAGCGCCGCGCGGGACATCGGCCAGGCAGCGCCGACCCGCGGCGGCAGCTACACTCTGGTCCAGTTCCACGATGAGTTCTACATGCAATACAGCATGGAGGGCATGACCGAGGCCGACCTCAACAACCGGATCTTCTTCTTCAAGCAGGAAGTGATGGCCCCGGCCCGCCTCGCCGGTGGCATCCTCTTGGTCGCCGAAACCATGGACCAGGTCAAGGAGCACCGCAACGCGTGGCTCTACAACCCGGGTCAACGGCGGGTGCGTCGCGCGCCCAACGTGGCCTATGACAATCCGGGAACCGCCGCCGACGCCATGCGGACCTCGGATCAGCTCGACATGTACAACGGCGCCATCGACCGCTACGACTGGAAACTCGTGGGCAAGAAGGAAATCTACGTTCCCTACAACTCCTACAAGCTCCAGGACCCGAGCGTGAAGTTCAAGGAGATCCTGACTCCCCTCCACATCAACCAAGACCTCGTGCGTTACGAGCTGCACCGGGTCTGGGTGGTGGACGCGACCCTCAAGGAAGGCGCCCGCCACATCTACAAGCGACGCACGTTCTATCTCGACGAAGACAGCTGGCAGATCGTGGTCGTCGACTGCTATGACCAACGCGATCAGTTGTGGCGTGTGTCCGAAGGGCACGCCATGAGCTACTACAACGTGCCGGCACTCTGGACCTCGCTCGAGGTCCACACCGATCTCCAGGCGGGCCGCTATCTGGCCGTCGGCCTCAACAGCGAGAACGCACCATACGAATTCGGTATCAAACGCTCGCTCGAGGACTACAGCCCGGCGGCGCTGCGCCGCGAAGGCAAACGCTGATTACCTAAGAGAAAGATGGGCGGGCCGGAACCCCGGCCCGCCCGCTTTTTGACCGACACCAATCAGGAGAGTCAACCATGGACACCACCCCATCGGGCATTGATTCCGCCCGCCAGACCGGGCGTTATGATATCGCGCGCTGCGCCGCAAAACGCTGGGCCCTACTCGTCGCCCTGTTGGTCGTCACTCTGACGGCCGGAGCGGGCATCACGACAGCCCAGGACGCCGAACTCGAGGTTTCGGTCATGGCGCCGCTCGCATCCAAGTCACTCATGCTCGACGCGGTCGTTCTCGATGACCGTCTGGTGGCGGTCGGCGAACGCGGTCATGTCCTGATCTCGTCCGACAACGGTGCAAGCTGGCGACAGGTCGAGGTTCCCACCCGTGCCATGTTGACCGCCGTCGCCTTTGTCGACGACGAGGTGGGGGTCGCCGTCGGTCACGATTCGGTGATCATCCGGACCACCGATGGAGGCGATACCTGGACTCAGGTCTACAGCGCACCCGAAGACGAGGCGCCGCTGTTCGACGTCTGGTTTGCCGATGCCGACAACGGGATCGCCCTCGGCGCCTACGGCAGTCACTTCAGGACGGCCGACGGCGGCCTGACCTGGGACTTCGAACCCATCGGCGACACCGACTGGCACCTCCACGAACTCGCCCGCGCCGATAACGGCAAGCTCTATCTTGCCGCCGAAGCCGGGTACGCCTACCGCTCCGACGACGGCGGCGAGACGTGGATCGAGCTCCCGTCACCCTATGAAGGCTCGTACTTCGGCGTGCTCCCGTTGGACGGTGATGGCGTGCTTTTATTCGGTCTCCGCGGACACCTTTTTCGATCCGATGACGCCGGCGAAAACTGGCAGGAGATTCCCACCGGAACGGTGTCCCTGCTGACCAACGGCATTCAACTCGCTGACGGGACCATCGTCGTCGTCGGTCTGGGCGGGGCCGTCCTGGTCTCGACCGATGGCGGTCAGAAATTCAACTTCCACCAGCAGCCCGATCGACTCGGCATCTCGACCGTGGTCGAGACCGCCGACGGCTCGCTGCTGATGGTCGGAGAGTTTGGAGTCCGATCGGCGACGATCACCGAACTCGCTGCCGCGGCGAATTGAGGGGGAGACAACCATGAAAGAGATGCTGGACAATCTGGTCTTCACTCACCGCAAGGCGGTGGTCGTCCTCTTCCTCGTGCTCACGGTCTTCATGGCCTGGCAGGCCTCTCACCTCAAAATCGACGCCGGCTTCGCCAAGCTCCTGCCCCTCAAACACCCCTATATGCAGACCTTCGTCGAGTACCGCGACGCGTACGGCGGCGCCAACAAGGTCGTCATCGCCATCAAAACGAATGAGGGCGACATCTTCACCCCCGAGTTCTTCAAGGTCCTCGGCGAGGTCACCGACGAGGTCTTCTTCATCCCCGGCGTCGACCGGACGAGAGTGATGTCCCTCTTCACCCCCAACGTCCGCTTCACCGAGGTTGTCGAAGACGGCATCGCGGGTGGCAACGTCATCCCCGCCGACTTCGAGCCGACCCCCGAGGGTCTCGCCACAGTCCGCGAGAACATCCTCAAATCAAACTACATGGGGCGGCTGGTGGCCAGTGATTTCTCCGCCGCCATCATCGTCGCCGAACTCCTCGAGGTGAATCCCGACACCGGCGAAAAGCTCGATGTGATCGAAATGGCCTCTCGGTTCGAAGGCATCCGCGAGAAGTACAGCGCCGATCCGACCGGCGCCGCCTTCGACTACCACATCATCGGCTTCGCCAAGGTCATCGGCGACATCGCCGCCGGCGCTGCCCGGGTGGTGCTGTTTTTCCTCATCGCATTCGCCATCACCGCGGTCTTCGTCTATGTCTACTCGCAGAGCTTCAAGATGACGGTCATCGTCGTCGGCTGCTCGCTCATGGCGGTAATCTGGCAACTCGGATTGCTCACCCTGCTCGGCTTTGGGATCGACCCGATGTCCATCCTGGTGCCGTTTCTCGTCTTCGCCATCGGGGTGAGCCACGGCGTCCAGATGGTCAGCGCCTTCCGAGCCGACGTCGCAGAAGGCTCGGACAGCCTGGCGGCCGCCCGCTCGACCTTCCGCCGCCTGCTCGTTCCCGGCGGGATCGCGCTGCTGTCCGACACCATCGGTTTCATCACCATCATGCTCATCGAGATCCGGATGATCCAGGAAATGGCCATCACCGCGAGCCTCGGTGTCGCGATCATCATCCTCACCGATCTCATCCTCGTTCCGGTCCTGCTGTCCTATGTCCGTCTCGATGAGACCTACATGGCCAAGATGCTCGACCGCGCCGCTCATCTGGACCACCTCTGGACCTCGCTGGCCAAGGTGGCGACACCCCGAAACGCGACCGTCATCATCGCCATCGCGGCGGTGCTCTTCATCGTCGGCGGCTGGAAGGCGACCCAGATCAAAATCGGCGACCTTCACGCCGGGGTCCCCGAACTCAGAGCCAGCTCGCAGTACAACATCGACACCGATGTCATCACCAGCAACTTCGCCATCGGCGTGGATGTCATCACGACGATTATCGAGACCCACCCCGAAGCCTGCACCGAGTACGAGACCATGAGCCTCATCGACGACTTCGAGTGGACGATTCGCAACGTCGACGGGGTCCAGTCGGTCTTCGGCATCGGCATGGTGGCCAAGATCATCAACGCCGGTTGGAACGAAGGGTCGCTCAAGTGGCGCGAACTGCCACGAAACCCCTCGACCATGGCCCAGGCCGTGACCTACATCGACACCAGCACCGGTCTCCTCAATGGCGAATGCAGCGTCATGCCGGTCTACATCTACACCGTCGACCACAAGGCCGAGACCATCGACCGGGTCGTTGCCGCGGTCAAGGCATTCAATGACGAGCACGGAACCGACGACATCAAGTTCCGCCTCGCCACCGGCAATGTCGGGGTCATGGCGGCGACCAACGAGGCCGTGTCCGAGGCTCAGTTCCCGATCCTCCTGTGGGTCTTTGCCGCCATCATCCTGCTCTGCCTCATCACCTTCAGATCCATCAAGGGGACCCTGAGCATCGTGATCCCGCTCGCCCTCGTGTCGATTCTCGCCTACGCATTGATGGCCTACCTCGAGATCGGTCTCAAGACATCGACCCTTCCGGTGGTTGCTCTCGGCGTCGGTATCGGCGTCGATTACGGAATCTACATCTACAGCCGGTTCAAGAGCTTTCTCGCCGATGGCCTCGATATTCCAACCGCCTATCTCGAGACCCTGAGGGTGACCGGTATCGGGGTTGTCTTCACCGGTATCACCCTGGCCATGGGGGTCGCCACCTGGATCTTCGCGCCGATCAAGTTCCAGGCCGACATGGGCATCCTGCTCACCTTCATGTTCCTGCTCAACATGGCCGGCGCCATCGTGCTGCTGCCGGCGCTGGCGTGTTTGATGAAGCCGAAAGGGTAGGACCGAATTATGAATTTTGAATTATGAATTTCATCACAGTCTGATCTTTGAACCGGCGGCCTTCGGCCGCCGGTTTTTGGTGCAGCGTTGCTGATGAAGGCGGCCATTCCTGATTCACGCCGGCTTCTGTCGCTCGTGCATCGTGGGTCTGATGACGGTTTGCAGATCAGGTCAACTCGACCTTCGCATCGTCTTCGCCCCGGATGAGGGACAATATGTCAATCAGACTGGAGTTTGACCCAATGACCATATTCCGTCGTCCCACAACCCTCGATTCCTTCGGACTGCTCTGTTTGGGCGTCATCGTCGCGCTGCTGACCTCGTGTGCACCGTCGGTTCAATACGACATCGTCCTGCGGCATGGAACCATCTACGACGGCAGCGGGTCCGGCCCGGTCGTGGGAGATCTCGCCATCGACGGCGACACCATCGTCGCGATCGGCGATCTCGGAGGAGCCGAAGGGACCACCGAGATCGATGTTCAGGGCCTCGCGGTGGCTCCGGGCTTCATCAACATGCTTTCCTGGGCGGGCGTGTCGCTCATCGAGGACGGCCACTCGCAGAGCGACATCCGCCAGGGCGTGACCCTCGAGGTCATGGGCGAGGGCAACTCCATGGGGCCCCTCAACCCGGCTATGAAAGAGGAAGCGATCAAACGCCAGGGCGACATCAAGTTCGACGATCGAGTGGACCTCGTTCGACGAGTACCTTCGGTACCTCGAGAACCGCGGGGTTTCAACCAACGTGGCGTCCTTCGTCGGCGCCGCGACCCCGCGGGAGTATGTCATCGGCTATGACGACCGCGACCCCACGCCGGAGGAGCTCGAAGAGATGCGGGCCATCGTCCGCACCGCCATGGAGGAGGGCGCCATGGGCGTCGCGTCGGCGCTCATCTATCCGCCCGGGAGTTTTGCCGAGACCGATGAACTGACCGTCGCTTGCCGAGGTTGCCGCCGAGTACGACGGGATGTACATCTCGCACATTCGCGGCGAAGGCGCCCATCTCGTCGACGCGGTCGATGAACTCATCGATGTGGCGCGGGACACCGGCGTCCGCGCCGAGATCTACCACTTCAAGGCCTCCGGTCAGGCCAACTGGCCGCTCTTCGACGACGCCGTGGCCGCCATCGAACGGGCGCGAGCCGAAGGCATCGAGATCACCGCCGACATCTACACCTACCCCGCCGGCGCCACCGGACTCAACGCGAGCATGCCGCCGTGGGTCCAGGAGGGCGGATTCGACAGCGTCGCTCGAACGCCTCGCCGACCCCGAGCTGCGCAAGCGCATCGCCCGCGAGATGCTCGAGGAGTCCGACGACTGGGAGAACATGTACCTGGCGCGCCGGCTCGCCGGAGAACATCCTGCTCGTCGGCTTCAAGACCGAGGAGCTCAAACCCTACACCGGCAAGACCCTCGCCGAGGTCGCCGCCATCCGCGGCACCTCAGCCGAGGACACCGCCATGGACCTCGTCGTCGAGGACGGATCGCGGGTCGACACGCATCTACTTCAGCCAGTCCGAGGACGTCCTGCGAAGCGCCGTCGCCCTGCCGTGGGTCAGCTTCTGTTCCGACGAGGCCTCGCCCGCCGCCGAGGGCGTCTTCCTCAAGAGCAACGCCCACCCCCGGGCCTACGGCAGCTTCGCCCGCGCTGCTCGGCAAGTACGTCCGCGACGAGAAGGTCCTGCCCCTCGAAGAGGCCATCCGCAAGCTCACCGGTCTGCCCGCCGCCAATCTCAAGCTCGACCGCCGCGGCCTGCTCCGCGAGGGCTACTTCGCCGACGTCGTCGTCTTCGACCCCGAGACCATCCAGGACCACGCGACCTTCGTCGAGCCGCACCAGTACGCGACCGGGGTGGTCCACGTCTTCGTCAACGGCGTCCAGGTCCTCAAGGACGGCGAGCACACCGGCGCGACAGCCCGGGCGGGTGGTGCGTGGACCGGGGTGGACCGGGGCGGAAGTAGCGGGGCTTGCACCGCCGCAAGCGCGAAGACGCGAAGGACCCCGGTCTGAAGGCACGTTCGGAAGATTGAATCACCACTTCCAACTGCGATGACTTCTGTTTCCTTCGCGTCTTTGCGTCTTCGTGCTGCGACGCGATGCAAGCTGCGATGCTGGGATCCCGTCTCCCGATTCCGGAATCTCGAGACATCGGATGCGGATACGGCCGCGGACCCGGTACGCTGCATCAGGCAGCGGTATCGGGAGCGTGCAAGGGAGAGGGAAGGGGGAGGGAGAGGGAAGGGGAGAGGGAGAGGGAGAGGGATAGGATACGGCGACGGACGCGGACGCTGGATGCGACTCGCTATACTTGCCCGTCGGAGGAACGCCATGGCCACACCGCACATCAACGCCGAACCGGGCGATTTCGCCCCCACCGTCCTCATGCCCGGCGATCCGCTGCGGGCGAAGTACATCGCCGAGACCTTTCTCGAGGATGCACGGCTGGTCTGTGACGTCCGCAATGTCTTCGGTTTCACCGGCTCATATCGCGGTCTCGAGCTCTCGGTCATGGCGCACGGGATGGGGATTCCCTCGGCCTCGATCTACTTCTCCGAGCTCATGGAGCACTTCGGCGTCAAACGCGATCATGCGCGTCGGCAGCTGCGGCACCTCGCATCCGGATGTCAAGCTCCGCGACATCGTCATCGCCATGGGCGCCTCCACCGACTCGGCGGTCAACCGCACCCGGTTCATGGGCCACGATCTCGCCGCGCTCGCGAGCTTCAATCTCGTCCGCCACGCCGTGCGCATCGCCGAGGCGCGCGAGCTGCCCTTCCACGTCGGCAACATCTTCTCCGCCGATCTGTTCTACACGCCCGCAGCCGGAGATCTTCGATCACCTGGCGAAGTACCAGATCCTCGGCGTCGAGATGGAATCGGCGGGGCTCTATCCCCTCGCGGCCGAGCACGGCGTCGAGGCGCTCGCGGTGTGCACCGTCAGCGATAACATCCGCACCCATGAGGCCATGTCATCCGAAGACCGGCAGACGAGCTTCAACGAGATGATCGAGCTCGCCCTCGAGACCGCGGTGGCGGCATCGTCCGCCTGAGAGCATCAGCCAACATCTCGACCCGAGCCGATTCCAGGGTCGATTCCAACCGCAAAGGGCGCCAAGAGCGGACGCCAAGAGCGCGGAGCATCGCAAGATTTGAAACCTGCGGAGCGAACAATCGAATTGATCCAACGTGCGTGGAAAGTGATCGGAAACCAGAAGGAACACGAGATCAACCGGGCTGATTCACCCTTCAGACCCGCGACGAACACCTGTGATCGGGTCCCACTCCAGATGGAGGAGAAGGTGCCGCCCACGCAAAAACTGCGACGGCTTCGCGGTCTTCGCGAGGGATGGTCCTCGCGTACTTTGCGGTTCTATCGCCGTTGACGAGCCATCAACCGTCCGTGAGAACCGCACCGGTCGAGGCGCTGGTGACCATCTTGGAATAGCGTTTGAGCCAGCGGCTGGTGGTCGTGGGTCTCGAACGGCGGCAGGGCCTCGAGCCGCGCCGCGATCTCGTCGTCGCTCAGCCTCACCTCGAGAGTCCTCGCATCGACGTCGATCTCGATGATGTCGCCCGGTTCGAGGGCCGCGATGGGCCCCCTCGCGGCGGCTTCGGGGCTGATATGGCCGATGCAGGCGCCGCGGGTCCCGCCCGAGAATCGGCCATCGGTGATGAGCGCGACGCTCTCGCCAAGCCCCATCCCCATGATGGCGCTGGTCGGGCTCAGCATCTCCTGCATCCCGGGCCCGCCCGATGGGCCCTCGTAGCGGATCACCACCACGTCACCGGCTGAGACCTCACCCGCATAGATTCCCCGCAGGGCGTCATCCTGCGACTCGAAAATCCTCGCCGGACCGCTGTGGCGGCGCATGGCGGGATCCACGCCCCCGGTCTTCACCACCGCTCCTTCGGGGGCCAGATTCCCGAAAAGCACCGCCAAACCACCGGTCTTCGAGTGGGGGTCGTCAAAGGAGAGAATCACCTCACGATCGATCGGCTTTGCACCCGCGAGGATCTCACCGAACGAGGGCCCACCCGCCGTCGGTCGGTCCTCGTGGAGAATGCCGGTCGCCCGCTGGAGTTCGGCAAGCAGCGCCGGGATCCCACCCGCACGGTGGAGGTCCTCCATGTGGAGATTTGAGGCCGGCGAAATCTTGCACAACTGCGGCACCCGATCGGCAATCTCGTTGAGTCGGCGGAGGTCATAGTCGATCCCCGCCTCGCGGGCGATGGCGAGGAGGTGGAGCACGGTGTTGGAGCTCCCACCCATGACCATGTCGAGGGCGAAGGCGTCGTCGAAGGCCTCGGGCACGGCAACCCTGCGTGCCGTGAGATCGCCCTCGATGAGGCTGAGAATCTCACGGCCCGCTCGCTCCGCGAGCGCGGTCCGTTCGTCGCTATTGGCGAGGGCGGTCCCGTTGAATGGCAGCGCCAGACCGAGGGCCTCTGAGATGCAGTTCATGCTGTTGGCGGTAAAGAGCCCGCTGCACGAACCGCACGCCGGGCAACCGTTGTCTTCGAGTTCTTTGAGTTCGGCCTCGTCGATGGTCCCCGCTTTGAAGGCCCCGACACCCTCGAAAACGCTGATGAGATCCACCGTCCGGCCATCCGCGGTCCGCCCGGCCGGCATCGGACCACCGCTGACAAAGATGGTCGGGATATCGAGCCGCATGGCCGCCATGAGCATCCCGGGGACGATCTTGTCGCAGTTGGGGATGCAGACCATGCCGTCGAACTGGTGGGCCGAGATCATGGTCTCCACCGAATCGGCAATGAGCTCGCGGCTCGGCAGCGAGAACTTCATCCCACCGTGGCCCATGGCGATGCCGTCGTCGACCGCGATGGTGTTGAACTCAAACGGCACCCCGCCCGCCTCCCGGATCGAGGCCTTGACGATCTTGGCGAACTCGTTGAGGTGGACGTGACCGGGGACGATATCGGCGTAGGAATTGACCACCGCCACAAAGGGCTTGGCCATGTCCTCGTCGCGGACGCCCGTCGCCTTGAGCAGCGACCGGTGCGGCGCACACTCCGCCCCTTTCGTGATCCGATCCGACCGCAGCGGCCTCGCGACATGTGTTGCATCGCTCATCTTCGTCTCCCAAAAAGCAACCGCCCCCCGGTTGGGGGGGGCGGTGAAAAATCGCATACCCAACCGGGGTCAATCGCGACGGCGAATAAGGAGGGTGAGGTCGTGCCCTCCAAGGCGGACGCGCAGTTCGTGCTTCACGTTCATCGCCGCCGAATGTAGCTCCATCATCATCCGAAGTCAAAATGGAGCTGCTTGTCCCGGGGGTTGACGACACCGGGATCTCGCGGTAGCGTCGATGATGATGAAAGTCGAAATGACGATCCACCGCACCACCCGGGCGCTCGTCGCCACGATTACGACTACCGGGCCGGACGGCTGATCCCGGTTGGGCTGATTCTCCATCGAGTCAAACCGCCCCCAGCCGGGGGCGGTTTTTTGTTTTGAAAGGACGAAAGCGATGAAAATCCTCAAGTTCGGCGGTTCGTCCCTCGCCACGGCCGAGAGAATCAGGGCGGTCGCCGGCATCGTCAATGAGAGCCTCGCCACCGATCGTGTCGCGGTCGTCGTGTCCGCCATGGGTGGAGTCACCGACGCCCTCGTCGCCATCGGCGACGAGGCTGCCTCGGGCCACGACTATCCACGCTCGGCTCGAGGACCTCCGGGCTCGTCATCAAAAAACCGCCGCCGAACTCTTGAATTCAGACCAGTCTGCCGAGATTTCCACCAGCATCGATTCTGTGCTCGACGAACTGGGCCGGTTGCTGCACGGTGTCTCGTTGGTAGGAGAGTGCTCGCCGCGAACCGGCGACACCGTCCTGAGCTGTGGGGAACGGCTCTCGGCACGGCTCGTTGCGGCCTCGTTGCGCTCCGGGGGCACCCAAGCCGAGTTCTGCGACGCACGAGGTCTGATCGTCACCGATGGTTCGTTCGGCAACGCGCGGGTCGACATGGAGGTGACGGGAGAACGCATTCGCGGGCACTTCACCTCAGCCCGCCCCACCCAGATCGTCACCGGGTTCATCGCGGCCGACGCCAGCGGCAACACCACGACCCTGGGCCGGGGAGGGTCCGACTACACGGCTTCCATCATCGGCGCCGCCCTCGCAGCGGACTGTATCGAGATCTGGACCGATGTGGACGGCGTCATGAGCGCCGACCCGAGGATGGTGCCGGGCGCCTTCAGCCTGTCCTCCATGAGCTATGAAGAACTCATGGAGCTGTCGCACTTCGGCGCGAAGGTCGTCTATCCCCCCACCCTTCGCCCGGCGCGCGCCCACGCCATCCCCATCGTCATCCGCAACACCTTCAACCCTTCATTCCCCGGAACAAGAGTGGTCGAAGATCACCACGGCAACGGCAATCTGATCCGCGGAATCTCGGCGGTGAATAACGTGGCCCTGCTCCGCCTTGAAGGCGATGGGATGGTCGGGGTGCCGGGGATTGCATCGCGTCTCTTCGGGGTCCTCGCCCGGCGGGGCATCAGCGCCATCCTCATCTCCCAGGCCTCGAGCGAGCACTCGATTTGCTTTGCCGTCGAACCGGGCGTGGTGGACGAGGCCCAGGGCCAGGTGGACGCCGAGTTCGAACTGGAACGCGGAGCCGGACTCGTCAACGACGTTGTGGTGGAGACCGGGTTCTCGATCATCGCAGTGGTCGGTGAAGCCATGTGTCGTATCCCGGGCATCGCCGGCCGTGTCTTCAGCGCCCTCGGCCGCGACGGGATCAACATCCGGGCTATCGCCCAGGGCTCCTCCGAGCTCAACATCTCCTTCGTGGTCGCCAGAGACGATCAGACCGCCGCCATCGTCGCCGTCCACGACGCGTTTTTCCCGCCCAGCGAGCCGCCGGCCGCAGAGGGGGTCTGACCATGCAGCTCATCAGCACCAACGGCGGCAACCACATCACCGAGTATCGCGAGGCGCTCTTCGAGTCCATGGCGGCCGACGGCGGGCTCTACACGCCGCGGCGGCTCGACCCGATCCCGCCGTCGACCCTCGCCTCCTTCCGGGGCGCGGATTTCAAAGCCGTTTCAAAAGCCCTGGCGCGGCATCTTCTCGGTGATGAGTTCGACAACGAAACCCTCGACGAGATCGTCGAGAGCGCGCTCGACTTCCCGATTCCCCTTACCGCCCTGACGGACGGAATCCACGAGCTCGAGCTCTTCCACGGGCCCACCCTGGCCTTCAAGGATGTCGGCGCGCGTTTCATGGCCCGGACCATGCGCGCGTGCAACCGTGCTGACGACCGACTCACGGTCCTCGTCGCCACATCGGGCGACACGGGCAGCGCGGTGGCCGATGCGTTCCTCGGTCTCTCCAACACCCGAATCGTCGTTCTCTTCCCCGACGGGCAGGTCAGCGATCTCCAGGAGCGACAGTTCACGACCCTCGGCGAGAATGTCCGGGCACTGGCCGTCCAAGGCACCTTCGACGACTGTCAAAAACTCGCCAAGACCGCCTTTGCCGACGGCGATCTCCGCCGCCGGGTGCCCTTGACTTCGGCCAACTCCATCAACATCGGGCGCCTCCTGCCCCAGGTCTTCTACTATTTCGGCGCGTGGGCCCAGCTTCCCCGATCCGATCTCGATCTCATCTTCTGCACCCCGAGCGGCAACTTCGGCAACCTCACCGCCGGGCTCATGGCCAAACGCCTCGGGCTGCCGGTCGACCGTTTCGTCGCCGCCACCAACATCAACGACGTTGTTCCCGAGTACCTGGCGAGCGGGACCTACCGGCCCCGCCCATCCGAACGAACCATCTCCAACGCCATGGATGTGGGCGATCCGTCGAACCTGACCCGCATCATCCATCTCTACGACGGGGATCTCGATCATCTCAGGCGTGACGTCTGCGCATTCAGTGCGACCGACGCCGACACGCGGCGATGTATCCGCGAGGTCTACGACACCACCGGGCGGATCCTCGATCCCCACACCGCTGTCGGCTATCTCGGACTCGGGCAAGCGCTTGCCGAACGGCGTGCTCCCACCGACGCCATCCTCATCGCCACCGCCCATCCGGCCAAATTCCGCGACGTCGTCGAGCCGGTGATCGGGGCCGAGGTCGAGCTTCCGGAACGTCTCGCGGTCCACCTCGAGAAGGAGCGTCAGGTGATCCCGATCGGGCCGATCTACGAGGAGCTCAGGGAAATCCTACTGGAGGATTGATCTTTATGCAGCGCGAGGCGTCTCGCCTGCGTTGGTGGTGAACCGGCGCGGGTTGGTTCCATCGCCCGCGGGGACGCGGGCGCACCAACGGACCGCACACCGTTTTTGGGCCGAAATGGATCAGCCCTCCCCCACCACCAGGGCTCGAGTCTTGTGCAGGGGTAGATAGCCCTCTGCCTCGAGGTCGGAGGTGGGAAACGACGCCTCATCGGGTTTGTCGGACAATCCGAAGAGCAACGCACCCCGATCTCGCCAGAGCTTCACCCTTCGCCACACTTCTGCGGTCAGGGTGATTCTGGTTGCAAGCAGCCTCGCGGTGTCCACACCCTTTCCCCCCGGCGCCATCCGATCCACCGTTTCGCGATACTCGGCCCTGCGGAAGTCCTTGAACGGTGTCGGGTCTCCAAACTCGACCGCCATCACGAGATCGTCATGCGCCCGGCGGAGGCGATTCGGGAGCCTCTCGACCGTCGCTGTCACCGCGTCCAGGAGATCGCCGAACGAGCGCAGACGACCACGGTTGATCCCCTCTCGGATCTTCTCGATCGAGCTCCAGCCGGCGCCGACGAGCATCGCGAGATACGCCAAGTAGTCCTGATTGTCGGTCGTGAATGTGTGGAATTGCGGCTGGTTGAAGTGGTTGTATGCCGCGATCAGAAGATCGCGGTTGAAGTTGTCACCGCCGAGGGCGCGCGCCGTCCGCAACACCGCTGCAGCCCTCGCCGTGTCGATGGGCCGGTCGTTGCGGCCACGAGCCCCGAGGGCGGTCTTGTCGATATCGACGATCACCGCGGTTCCGCAGCCGATGGTCGCGCCCCGACGGACGAGATCGCCTTCGAAACCGCCGATCAACCGCCATCGATTGGCCAGGTGCAACGTTCGCCGGTCGCCACGGTCGCTGGGAACAAGCTCCGGTTCGGCCGAATCCTCGGCGCAGATGAACGCATCCCCGGGACAGCGCAGCGCAGCGCAGGTGTTGATAAATGCACTGCCGTCGTTGTGTTGCGTGTCTCCGATGAGGACCACCCGTTTGATCTCGTTGGACCCGGGCGAAAGAGCGGCGGCCGTGCGCAAGATTTCCGCCACAACCCGGCCATAGGCGGGCTCCACTTTGCGCGGCACCCGGTTTGCCTTCAGGCCCAGCGGCTGCCGGAGCGACGACAATCCCGGGAGCCTCCGATCGATGGGCTCCAAACTCCGATAGGCAATGGCGTCACCCAGCGCATCAAAAAGCGATCCCGTCCCGCAGACCCTCATCAAAGGGACATCGGTCGGGTGCTCTGTTGGTTCGTTCATTGCGTGGTCCCGCTCCGACCTCGGCCGTCTGCTCCGCCCCACCCGGCCGGGCCACTCTCGTGGATCGATCCCTCTCGACCCAAGGGCCGAAAGAGTATACCGCTTGACACCAATCCGGCCTGAACCCATAATCGGAACTCATGAAGGCCACCGGCAGCTCCCTGCAAATGATCGAAACCGCGCGCGCGGCGGCCTCCGTGTCTCTTGACAGCCTCGTCCTTGTGCTTCTTATCAGCGGGTTGAACCCGGGGGCCTTGACGTAGGTTTTTTTTAATACCAACCACACCGTCACAAGCCCCCGGGACACCCCGGGGGCTTTTGCTTGTTGGAGGAAAATGCACATGGAACTCAGCGGCGCCGAAATCGTTTGGGAGTGTTTGATCCGCGAAGGGGTGGATCTCGTCTTCGGCTATCCCGGCGGAGCGATCCTCCCCACCTACGACACTCTTTCGAGTTATCCGCAGATCCACCATGTGCTGACCCGCCACGAACAGGGGGCGACGCACATGGCTGACGGCTACGCCCGGGCCACCGGCAAGGTCGGGGTCGCCATGGCGACCAGCGGGCCCGGCGCCACCAATCTTGTCACCGGTCTCGCCACCGCCATGCTCGACTCGTCTCCGGTGGTCTGCATCACCGGCCAGGTTCCGACCTCGGTCATCGGACACAACGCCTTCCAGGAGGCGGACATCACCGGCGTGACCCTGCCCATCACCAAGCACAACTACCTCGTCACCTCGGTGGAGGAGCTCGCCTTTTCGATCCGCGAGGCTTTCTACATCGCCCGAAGCGGCCGTCCGGGCCCGGTGCTCATCGATCTGCCCAAGGATGTCCAGATCGCCCGGACCGAGTTTCGCTACCCCACCGACGAGATCCGGCTTCCCGGCTACCAGCCGGTGCCCTTGGCTCTCGAGGAGAGGGTCGACCGGGCCAGGACGCTCATCCGATCCGCCGAGCGTCCCGTGATCCTGGCCGGACGTGGGGTGCTGCTCTCCGGCGCCATCGACGAACTCCGGGAGTTCGCCGAGCGGACCGAGACCCCCGTCGGGCTGACCCTGCTCGGCAAGGGCTGTTTCCCCGAAGATCATCCCCTCTGCCTCGGGATGATGGGGATGCACGGGACCGGTGAGGCCAACCACGCGGTCCAGGAATCCGACCTTCTGCTCGCCTTCGGGATGCGCTTTGACGACCGGGTGACGGGCAATCTCGCCACCTACGCGCCCAAGGCGCGCAAGATCCACATCGACATCGATCCATCGGAGATCGACAAAAACGTCGAAGTGGATGTCGGGATCGCCGGCGATCTCAGGCAGACCCTGACCGGGCTGCTCGAGGGTCTCGATCCCATCGACCACGGTGATTGGATCCAACGGATCCGCCGCTGGCGGAACGAGTCCGCGGAGCGCGAGCTCCTCAACCAGGTGCTGAACTCGCCCGAGCTCAAGGCCGCCGAGGTGGTCCACGATCTGTGGACCCTCACCGGCGGCAAGGCCATCACGGTCACCGATGTCGGCCAGCACCAGATGTGGGTCGCCCAGTACTACGCGCACAGCCCCGAACACGCCCTCATCACCAGCGGCGGAATGGGAACCATGGGGTTCGGTCTCCCGGGAGGCATCGGCGCCGCCATGGGCCGACCCGACGATGAGGTCTGGGTGGTGGCCGGCGACGGCGGTTTTCAGATGACCATGGCCGAACTCGCTACCGCGGTTCAGGAAAAGGTCAAGATCAACATCGCGCTCGTCAACAACGGCTATCTCGGGATGGTCCGGCAGTGGCAGGAGCTCTTCTACGAGAAACGCTACAACGAGACCCCTATGGTCAGCCCCGACTTCTGCGCCCTCGCAGCGGCTTACGGCATTCCATCCGCTCGAGTAACCGAACGCTCGCAGATTGGAGCCGCGGTCCGGCGGGCCCAGAAACACACCGATGGGCCGTTCCTCATCGAATTCGTCGTCGAACAACATGACGTGGTTTTCCCCATGGTGCCGGCCGGCTCCGACCTGCACGACATGATCCGACGCCCCATCGCTGAAGTTGCCCAGCAGAAGGAGATTTGAACATGACCAGCCGCTACACCATCACCGCCATCGTCGAAAACCGTCCCGGGGTCCTCAACCGCGTCGTGAGCATCTTTCGCCGGCCGGGTCTCAACCTCGACAGCCTGACCGTGGGTCGCACCGACCGCCCCGAGGTCTCACGGATGACCATGGTCCTCGAGGGCACCAGAGCCGACGCCCAGCACGTCAAGCGCGAGCTCAACCGGCTCATTCACGTCATCACCGTCGAAGACATGAACGGCACCCCCTATGTCACCCGCGATCTCGCGCTCATCAAGGTCCAGGCGACCCCCGAATCCAAAAGCGAGATCCTCCAGATCTGCGGTCACTACAGGGCGCGGATCGTCGATGCGGCGCAATCGTCCATCGTCGTCGAGGTGGTGGGTGAGGAACCGGAGATCGAAGGGCTCGCCGGTCTCCTCCAGCCGTTCGGCATCATCGAAATGGTCCGCGCCGGCGTCGTCGCCATGGGCCGCGCCGAGAACGTCCTCGACACCCACTGCGAACGCTCGTCCTGGGCCGAGCAGCGTTTCCCCCTCGAGAAAGCCAGCTGAAGGAGCCCGACCATGGCACAGCTCTTCTACGACAACGACGCCGATCTGCATCGCCTCGATTCAAGAACCATCGCCGTTCTCGGCTACGGCAGCCAGGGCCACGCCCACGCCCTCAACCTCAAAGACAGCGGCGCCCGCGTCATTGTCGGTCTTCGACCGTCGAGCTCGAGCTGGGCCGCCGCCGAGGACCAGGGGCTCGAGGTCATGTCCACCGCCGACGCCTGCCGGGCCGCCGACGTCATGATGGTCCTGGTGCCCGACACCGAGCAGGCCGCGGTCTACGAAACCGACATCGCGCCCAACCTCGAACCCGGCAACACCCTCATGTTCGCCCACGGTTTCAACATCCGCTATGGCCAGATCCACCCACCCGATTTTGTCGATGTCTCGATGGTCGCGCCCAAGGCGCCCGGCCACCGGGTTCGCGAGGTCTTCACCGAAGGCGCAGGCACACCGGGTCTGATCGCCGTCGAGCAGGATGCCAGCGGCCACGCCCACGCCGACGCCCTCGCCTATGCCAAAGGCATCGGCTGCACTCGCGCCGGGGTCATCGAAACCACCTTCACCGAGGAGACCGAGACCGATCTCTTCGGCGAGCAGGCGGTGCTCTGCGGCGGGGTTTCGGCCCTCGTTAAATCGGGCTTCGAGACCCTTGTCGAAGCCGGTTACCAACCTGAAATCGCCTATTTCGAGTGTCTCCACGAACTCAAACTCATCGTCGACCTCATGTACCAGGGCGGGATCTCCTACATGTTCTACAGCGTTTCGGACACCGCCGAGGACGGCGGCTATCTCGGCGGCGACGTGCTCGTCACCGAGGAGGTGAAGAACCGGATGCGCGGTCTCCTCGCCGATGTGCAGAGCGGCGAATACGCGACCCGATGGATCCAGGAGAACCGTACGGGCAGACCCACGTTCAACGCCCGTCGGGACGCCGAACACCAACACCAGATCGAGGAAGTCGGAAAGAAACTCCGGGCGATGATGCCCTTCCTGGATGCCAAACAAGCTCCAACGACGTGAGGGAAACCTCAAGTGCGCAGGGAGGGCAGCTCTGCTTCCAGGGCCGATCCCACCCGCGAAGAACACAAAGACCGGGCGCCGCCAAGATCGCTAAGTCATCTATTTTTGATAAATTCTCTGCGACCTTCGCGGATGCCTTTGCGTCCTTCGCGGTTCACTCGCCGCACCAACCCGGTTGGACCCACCAGTTCAGGGGCCCGGGCGGGTTCAAAGATTGCTGTGCGAACCGTCGCAGCGCGGTTTGTCGCCGGTCTGCTTGCACACGCACAACGCCAGAGTGGATTTTGCTGCCACCTCCACCGTCATCGGTTTGATCCCGGTGCCGGCGTGCGAGCCGTCGCACCACGGCTGAGTCTCCGAGCGTCCGCAAGCGCACCAGAAATAGACGCCTCGTTCAAGCTGGAGGACAACCGGAGCCGTGCCCGCGATCTTGGGTTCAGACATGAGTACCTCGTTCCTTTGGTAATCGCTCCATCCAAGATAGCAGGGTCGCCCGACGAGCCCGCAGGAAATGAACCGTCAGGCAGGGAAGAGTCAAAGAGACTCAGAGATACAGAAGCATCGCAATCGGAACAGGCTGGGTTCTCGACATATCACTCCGGGTTGACCACCACCCGCACGGCGTCGATCCGCGGCCGCTCGACGAGTTCTTTGATAGCGATGAACTCGCTGCCGTTGGGCAGGCTGTCGACCACCCCCAGATCGTCGGGCAAGGGCAGGGCGTTCGCCGGACCGAGGACAAGCTCCGGTTCGAAGGTGACGGGCACCGAATAGAGGCGCTGTTTCCTGCCGTAGTACAACTTCGTTCCGTCGGCGGACCAGAAAACGTCGCCGGCCCCTTCACTGGACACCTGCCACACTCCCTCCTCACCGGTGATCGTGCGAACATACGCCTCCCATCTCCCGGTCTCGTCGGAGAGATAGGCCATCCACCGGCCGTCGGGCGACAGAGTCGGCATGAACTCATTGGCCGGTGATTCCACCAAGGGTGTGGCCGATTTTCTGCCGTCGCCCACGTCCATGATCCAGATGTCGAAACCGGTCGCCGGATGGGTCTGATTGTAGAGCAGCCGCCGACCGTCGGGAGTGAACGACCCCGGGTACTGGTGGAGCTCGCTGACGGCGAGGCGCTCGGCGACGCCGCCGCCACCGGCCGGTTTGCGATAGATGTTGAACGGGCCGTCCCGGTTCGAGGCAAAGACGATCCACTCTCCATCAGGACTCCATCGAGGTTCGATGTTGAACCCAGAGAAGGTCAATCGGTCGAGCTTCGGCGAGGCGATCGTCGTCGTCCAGACATCGGACCGAGCGCCGTCGAGAATCGTCGCCGCCACACGCTCGCCGCGCCGATCGACCCGGAGATTCCGGAAGAGGCGGGGTTCGAGCCCGAGCAGCCGCTCGGCCCCGGCGTCGTCAATGACCTCCAGAGAGCAGAGCCTCGATTCCCCGTCCGACGGGAGGTAGGCCAGGGTCCCCGTGTCGGCAACCGCGAAATCCGCGACTCCCGTGAATCTGATGACCCGGGGCTGGTCGACCATCTCCCGGCTCGGACCGGCGACAACGAGGTCATCGATGTCGAACGGCACGGAACTCAACCCGCCGGGAGTCAGATAGAGAATGGTGCCCGGTGGTGAGAAGCGGGGATAGGACGCACCATCGACGAGGGTCCGCTGCTGCCCGGATTCGAGATCGAGTACTGCGACACGAGCGGTCTCCAGGGTGGTCGACCAGATCGTGAACAGGATGCCGCGGTCCCCCGGCAAGACCTGCGGCCACCAGTGCCCGATCTCACCGGAAGTGGGGCGCAGCGAAGTCAGCTTTCTGACCTCGCCGCCGTCGGCCGAGACGATGGACAGACCGCTCGGGTAGCTGCCGGCGAAGACGATCGACCCATCATCGGTCCATGTCCCGCCAAAGGCGAACGTGGACGCACAGATCGGGATCACGGCACCGCCGCCTGTCGGCGTCTTCCGGAGCTCTCCATCGACAAAGAAAGCGACCCACGCTCCGTCGGGGGAGAAGAACGGTGATCCCGCGCCCCGGGTTCCCGGCATGAGTTGGGAGTCAAACTCGGAGATCCGGCGGCGATAGAGGTGGGTTTCGTCATCGGCGTCGAGACCGACGAACACCAGCACATCGCCATCGGGAGACAACGCCAGGACCGAGAAACCAAAGAGAGGGTGGAAGACGCCCTGGGGGTAGCTGACATCGAGCCGAATCGCAGCTGCGCCCGATGGCTGGGTCCCCGGCCCGCTCGGGAGGAAGGCCAACAGGCCGGCGATGACGACGAGCGCCCCCGCGGCCGCCGCCACCAGTCGGGTCAAGGGGTGAGCAGCGAGAGACCGCCGGGGTTGACCGCCTTCATCCGGTCCCGTCGGCCCGACCTCGGCGACCCGGGTCGCCGCCGCCCTGCCCGCGACCGAGACTCTCGCCACGAAACGATAACCCCGCCGGTGGACCGTCTGGATATATGACGGGTTTTTGGGGTCGTCAGAGAGCGCCTGGCGCAGGAGACTGACAGCCTCGGTCAAAGATGTGTCCCCGACACAGGCGTCCTTCCAGACCGCACCCATCAGGGTGTCCTTGCTGACCACCGCTCCGGCCTGTTCGACGAGCACATCGAGAATCGCCAGGACCCTCGGCGGCAGGGTGATCTCCCCGTTTTCAGTGGACAGGAGGTAGTTGTCACGATCGAAGAAGAACCGGCCGAAGCGAACCACCGAGGTCGCTGACGGATGAACTCTGACGTCGGCCGACGGTCCTGGATCCTGCATCAATCAAACCTTAACAGAAAACTGAGACTTCCCTGAGAACTCTCTCGCGGCTTGCTCATGACTTGGAGCCCTCCCGGTCCCACCCTGGATCTCGGGAGGCCGATATGCCGCTGAAAAAACCGCCCGGATTCGCTCTCATCCTGTTTGCCTTCATCTTCACCCACCCCGCTTCCGCCGAAATGCCCGCTTTCGTCGTCCGGGCGACCGAGACACCGGTCGTCGTCGACGGAGTGCTCGACGACAACTCGTGGAAAGACGCAGCCATCATTCCCTTGGGCTTCGAGTACTTCCCCGGAGAGAACATTCCGGCCATCGTCTCGACCGACGCGATGGTCACCTTCGACCATGACTACCTCTACGTTGCATTCCGCGCCGAAGATCCGGAACCGTCGAAGATCAGGGCCCACGTCATGGATCGGGACCAGATCGACACCTTCATCCAGGATGACCACGTGGTGCTGATGATCGACACTTTCAACGACGAGCGGCGGGGGTTCCAGTTTCGGGTCAACCCCCTCGGGGTGCAGGCCGACGCGATCTACAGCGAGACCGACGGAATCGAAGACTTCTCCTGGGACCTGATCTGGGACTCGGCCGGGAGGATCACCGAATCCGGTTATGTGGTCGAGATCGCCATCTCGTTGAAACAACTCCGTTTTCCCCGGACACACGAGGCCCAAACCTGGGGATTCGATCTCGCCCGGTCGTACCCGCGCAACGTCCGCCATCGTTTTTCGGCGGTGCCGAAAGACCGCAACTCGACCTGCAACCTTTGCCAGGCCGCCAAGGTCACGGGTTTCACCGAGCTCGAACCCGGCCGCAACGTCGAGATCACTCCAACCTTGACCGCCACCCGGACCGATGCCCGCGACCAACCGGATTCGAGTGACCTGACGCAGGGCGATGCCGATTACGACGTCGGCGTCACCGGGTCATGGGGCGTGACCCCGAACATCACGTTGACCGCGACGATCAATCCCGATTTCTCGCAGGTCGAGGCCGACGTCGCGCAGCTCGAGGTCAACGAGCGTTTCGCCCTCTACTACCCGGAAAGGCGTCCGTTCTTCCTGGTCGGAATCGATCTCTTCTCCACGCCCATCCAGGCCGTGTTCACCCGCACCGTGGTCGACCCGAGCTGGGGGCTCAAGGTCACCGGCAAGGAGGGTCGCCACGGTCTCGGCCTCTTCGTCACATCGGATGATGCCAACCAGGTGCTGATCCCCTCCAACCAGGGCACCGACTATGCGGCCCTGGAGGGCGCGGCTCGATCCACGGTGCTGCGATATCGCCTCGACGTCGGCGTGGGCTCCACCGTCGGGATGCTGATCACCGATCGGGAGGGAGTCGACTATCACAATCGGGTCGGGGGCGTCGACGGGTTTTTCCGGTTTTCGCCCTCCGACACCCTTCGGTTCCAGGCCTTGAAATCGGACACGAAGTACCCGATGACGACGGCCGAGATCCACGGCCAGCCGCTGGACTCGTTCTCCGGTTACGCCGTCGACGCTTCCTTCCAGCACGCCGGCAGAAACTGGTTCGCGCAGGTGAACTATGAGGACCTCGACCCGGGCTTCCGCGCCGACGTCGGGTTCGTCCCGCGGGTCGACACGAGGACCGCCACCGCCATCGGCCAACGCACGTTCTGGGGTGAGACCGACAACTGGTACACCAACATCAACATCGGCGTCGTCGCCTCGCGGACCCAAAACCACGACGGCGAGCTCACCGACGAGTTCTACCAGCTCTACGCCAACGCGGGCGGCCCGTGGCAGTCCCGTTTCGGGATCAACCTGAGCCGAATCGGCGAGCTCTACGACGGCGTTTACTACGACGATCTCGACCAGCTCGGCGCCAACATCGAGATGCAGCCCTCCGGGAGCGTTCGCCTCGCCTTCAACATCTTGGCCGGCGACGCCGTCGACTATGCCAACAACCAACCAGCGGAGATCCTCCAGGCGAATCCCTCACTCGAGCTCAAGCTCGGCCGACGGGTCAATCTCCAGCTCGATCACAGCATGCGCCGGTTGAATGTTGCCGGAGGCAAGCTCTTTCAGGCCGATCTCACTCAGCTCAGAGTCGTCTACAACTTCAACGTCAGGTCCCTCATCCGCGGGATCCTCCAGTATCATCACTTCACGAGCGACCCGACGCTCTACACCGGGGCGTACCGTCCTGAATCCGAAGAGAAGGCGCTCTACTCGGAGTTCCTCTTTTCCTACAAGCTCAACCCGCAGACCGTCGTCTACGTCGGCACCTCGGCAAACCGTCTTGGCCTCCCGGGTGTCTCACTGACGGAGATGGACCGAACCTACTTCATCAAGCTCGGCTATGCCTGGTTGTTGTGAGGAGACCTGAAATGAAGATCAGAATCGCACTCCCGCTCGTGATCGTTCTCGTTGCGTCAGTTGCATCGGCATCGACGGCCCAGGAGGGCGGATGGGTAGCGCAGAGCGACCGGAACGCGGAGGTCCTGCTCGATGTCATGGCCAGATTCAACCCCGAGGGTGCCGCCTTCCTGGGGATCGGGGACCTGGACGAAGAGGTCCTCCAGCTTCCCGCCGACCGCGACGCCCGACAGATCGAAGCCATCGGGTCGGCGGTCAGGGATCTTCGGGCCCGGCTCGAGAAGGAGTCGGACCCTCGAGTTCGGCTCGATCTCGAGATCCTCATCGATTCCGCCGAGTTCAACATCCGGCAGATTCGCCTGAACCGCGAGCACCTGCTGCCCTACCTCAATCTGCCGCAAATGATCTTCGGCGGCGTGCGCGCTCTGCTCGACGAGCAGAGCGCGCCCGAACAGCGCGCTGCCGTCGCCATCAGGCTCCGCCGGTACGCCGGTGTCGAATACGGCTTCACTCCGCTGACCGCCCAGGCCGAAGCTTTGATCTCCAGTCGACTCCCCAACCCCGGTCTGGTCGGTCCGTTTCGAGGCGAGCTCGAACGTGATCTCAGCACCTCGGATCGGTTCATCGTCGGGATCCGGGAGCTTCTGGCGGCGTACGAGGTCCCGGACTGCGACCAGGTGGTCGATGTCCTCGAGGCTCAAGTCCGCGACTACAACGCGTTTCTCCGCGCCGAGTTGCTCCCGCGAGCTCGACAGGACTTCCACCAGCCGGCGGAAATTTACACCCAACTGCTCGAAGCCATCGGCGTCGACATGCCGGTCGACGAGCTCGAGCGCCGCGCCCACGTTGCGTTCCGAGAGATCCAGAACGAGATGCAGGTCATCGCCGCTTTGGTCGCCGAAGAACTCGACCTCGACGACAGCGACTACCGAAGCGTCATCCGCCACCTCAAGCGCGACCAGTTCGTCGGCGACGGGATCCTCACCACCTACACCGCCAGGATCGCCAAGCTGGAGACGATCATCCAAGCCCGATCCGTGGTCACCCTCCCACGCCGGGAGATGCGGATCCGTCTCGCCTCCGAGGCCGAGAGCGCGGCGATCCCGTCTCCCTTCATGCTGCCCCCGAGGCTCATCGGCAACACCGGCGAGATGGGCGAGTTCGTGCTCCCCTTCCGACCGGCCGACGACGACGCCGGCGACTCGAACCGGGTCGACGACTACACCTTCGAGGCGACTTCGTGGACGCTGGCGGTTCATGAGGGACGCCCCGGACACGAGCTGCAGTTCTCCTCCATGATCGAAAATGGCGTGTCTTTGGCGCGCAGCGTCTTCGCCTTCAACAGTGTCAACGTCGAAGGCTGGGCGCTCTACTGCGAGGCCGAAATGAAGCCCTATTTCCCGCTCGAGGGGCAGCTGGCTTCGTTGCAGCAGAGGCTCCTCCGCGCGGCCCGCGCCTTTCTCGACCCCGGGATGCAGAGCGGCGAGATCAGCCGGGACGAGGCCCTTCGACTCCTCGAAAATGACGTCGTGTTGTCGCACGAGCTGGCGAAGCAGGAGATCGACCGCTACACCTTCGGCGACCCCGCCCAGGCCACGTCGTACTTCTGCGGCTACCTCAGGCTGATGGAGCTGCGGGCCGAGGTCGAACAAAAAATGGGCGAGCGCTTCGACCGAAAGAAGTTCCACGATTTCGTGCTCAGCCAGGGCCTGCTCCCACCGAAGCTCATGCGCAAGGCGGTCCTCGATGGATTCGCCGGGAGACCCGATGCTCCCTAATTCATGCTTCTCTCATGCCCCGGTGTCGGCAGCGCCGCCTCAAGCGAGAAAAGATCCCGGCCGACTCTGCCGGAGCATGCACGGGGGAGGAAAGACGCCTCGTCAGGTTGACTTCTGGTTTGACCCCTGCACGATCACCGATCATCGTATATCCAAACGTCTGCGCTTCGGCAGAGAGGCCAAGGAGGTCATATGCAATCGAGAAGACTCGCACGCTGGTTGTTGATCGGCGCCGTGCTCGCCCTTCCGGCGCAGGCCCAGGAATCGGCGGGGATGGATTCAACCGGCTCGGCTTGGACCGGCTCATCCGAACAAAAGCTCTGGGGGCTGATGACCGTGTGGGCCGAAACGAAAAACGCATTCCCCTGGTTTGAGGCCCGCGAAGGCCTGGATTGGGACGCTGCCGTACGCGATTTCGTCCCGCGGGTGCTCGCGGCCGACGATCTGGAAACCTATTACAGGGTGTTGTCTGAGTTGGTGACGCTCCTTGAGGACTCGCACACATCTGTTCTTCCTCCCTGGGGGTATTTCACACCCGGTTTCGACAATCCTCCGATCTCGCTTCAAGTGATCGAGGGTCGATTTCTCGTGATATCGGTGGGCGACACGGATGAGATCGGAGACCAGCGCGTCTACCCCGGGCTGGAGATACTGGAGATCGGCGAAGGCTTGCCGGTGCTGGAGTACTTCAAGGCCGACGTTCTCCTCTACCGCACCATGGGTTCACCTCAGGCCAACGAAGCGATCCTGCCCTTCTTTCTCCTCTATGGACCCGAAGGAGAATCCGTCTCGTTGAAGGTGCGTGACCTCGACGGCGGCACGCGGCAGATCTCGCTGAGGCGAAGTTCGGCGCAACGCGACGGCAGTCCATTCTTCCCGCGGTTCATCGCCAACATGATGGAATCCTCGATCACGGTACGACGGCTCGAGAATGGGATCCTCTATGTCGCGATCCCGACATTCCAAAACGACCAGATACGGATCGAATTCATGAGGCTGATCGACGAGACCGACCTCGCCGCAATCAACGGGATGATTCTCGACCTCAGGGGCAACATGGGCGGATCGAGCGCGACCAGCAACGGGATCGTGAGCTGTCTCATCGACAAAGCTGCTCCGTCTCCGATCATGACGTATCCACTTTATGCGGCGGCAGAGCGGGCTTGGGGAGGAGACACCCAATGGTCGAGTGAACAGTTCGAGGTCGCTCCGCGCGACGGAAAGCGCTATCTGGGCACCCTCGTCCTGCTGACCGACTCCATCACCCACAGCTCGGCCGAAGATGTTGTCATCGAGCTCCTCTCCACCGGTCGAGCCATCGTCGTAGGCGGCAAGACGGCCGGAGGTGCGGGAAATCCCATCGTCTCGCGGCTTCCGGGAGGCGGAACGCTTCAGGTTTCGACATTCCGGGCCGCGTACCCCGACGGCCGGGAGTACGTGGGCATAGGGATCAAACCGGATATTGAGATATCGCCGAACCAAGCAGATATCGCTCGCGGTGCGGACCCGGTCCTCGAGAAAGCGATTGGGATCTTGAACAACCAACCGTGACCGGAAGATCGACTCGCTTGACGGTCCAGGTCATGGTCACCGCGCTACTTTGTGATGCGTTCGCGACGTGCGATGCTTCGCGTCCTTGGCGCCTTCGCGGTGGACTCTACCCGCCGATGAGCGCCCTCACCTGCTCCGGCGCCTTCGCCAAAGCCTCGTCGAGCTTGTCCACATCGGGTCCGCCGGCCTGAGCGAGGTTGGGCTTGCCGCCGCCGCGGCCACCGACCACGGCGGCGAGTTCGCGGACGAGATCGCCGGCCTTGACCCGGGCGGTGAGATCGTCGGTGACGGCGGCGAGCAGAGTCGCCTTACCGCCGGACTCCATCCCCAGCACCACCACGCCCGATCCGAGCTTCTGACGCATGGTGTCGGCGAGATTACGGAGCTCACCGGGGCTCATCTCGGGGGCCCTGCGGGCGAGCACGGTCACGCCCTCGACCTCTTCCCGAATCTCGGCCACCCCGGTATCGCCGGACGCGAGCTTGTGCTTGAGGGTTTTGACCTCGTTCTCGAGCTCCGAAAGTTGGCGCTCGCGTTTGTCGAGAAGATCGGGCAGCCGCTCGAAGGACGTCTGGTAGCGACCCGCGAGTTCGTGGGCCAGCCGGGTTCGCTCCTGAACCAGTTCCACCGCGCCGCGGCCGGTGACGGCCTCGATGCGCCGAACGCCCGCGGCGACGCCGCGCTCGCCGGTGATCGTGCACAGACCGATGTCGCCTGTTCGCTCGACGTGACAGCCGCCGCAGAGCTCGCGTGAGAACTCGCCGTCGCCGACCGTGACGACCCGAACCTCGTCGCCGTACTTCTCGCCGAAGAGCGCCATGGCGCCGAGGGCCTTTGCAGCGTCGATGGCCATGATCCGCTTGTCGAGCGGCCGGTTGCGGACGATTTCGGAGTTGACGATGCGCTCGACCTCTTGGAGCTCGGCGAAGCTGACCGGGCCGTCCCACGAGAAGTCGAAGCGCAGACGGTCGGGCTCGACCAGGGAGCCGGCCTGCTGGGCGGCGTCGCCGAGCACCTGGTGCAGTGCCGCGTGCAGCAGATGGGTCGCGGTGTGGTTGCGCTGGGTGTCCAGGCGTTTCCGCTCGGCCACGGTCGCGGTGATTTCGGCGCCCTTCAGAAGCCGGCCTTCGGTGACGTCGACCCGGTGAACGATCAGCCCGTCCAGGGGTTTCTGGGTGTCGAGAACAAAGGCGTGGCCACCTTCCCAGGTCAGGTCACCGGTGTCGCCGACCTGGCCGCCGGACTCGGCGTAGAAGGGGGTCGTCTGCAAAATGACCTCACCCTCATCACCCGCCGCGAGCTCGTCTTCGGGTCCGTCGCTGCCGAGGAGGGCAAGCACCTTGGTCTCGAGCTGGAGCTTGCCGTAGCCGTCAAAGGTGGACGCGATCCCGTCGTCGGTCAGATCCGTGTAGTCGGAGCAGAACCGGGACGACAGATCACCCTTCCACGACGCCTGACCGCGCTCCTGCTCGGCCTTCAGGGCCTCGTCGAAACCCTCGCGGTCGAGTCCGAGCCCCTCTTCCTGGGCGAACTCCTCGATGAGCTCCACAGGGATGCCGCGGGACTGATAGAGATCGAACGCCACATGGCCGGGAACAACCGTCCCACCGGCGCGCTTGATCCGCTCGAGCTCGCGGCCGGCGATGTCGGTGCCGGCGTTGAGGGTGCGGGCGAAGCGGCGCTCCTCCTGCTCGAGCTGCTGGGCCACGACCTCATAGCGTTCCAGCAGCTCCGGGTACTGCTCGCCCATCATCTCGTTGACCACCGGCAGCAGGGTGTGGAGGAAAGCGCCGTCGAGACCGAGCTTGCGGCCGTAGCGCAGCGCACGACGGATGATCCGCCGCAAGCACATAGCCGCGGCCCTCGTTGGAGGGCACGACGCCGTCGGTGAGCAGAAACGCCGAGGCGCGGATGTGGTCCGCGATCACCCGATAGGCGGGAGCGAGTTCGCTGGTCGGATCATAGGGCCGCTCCACGAGTCGACCGATGGCGTCGAGCAGCGGCACGAAAAGATCGGTGTCGTAGTTGGTTTCGACCCCCTGCATGACGGTGGCGATGCGTTCGAGTCCGGCGCCGGTGTCGATGGAGGGACGGGGCAGCGGTTCGAGCTTCCCCGTTGGATCGCGGTCGAACTGCATGAAGACGAGATTCCAGATCTCGATGATGTCGTCGCCCTCGCCGTTGACGAGCTCGGCTCGGCCCGGCGCGTGCGGGTCGGGACCTCGATCGAAGTGGATCTCGGAGCAGGGACCGCAGGGGCCGGTCTCGCCCATGGCCCAGTAATTGTCCTTCTCGCCGAAACGGAGGATGCGTTCCGGCGAGGCGCCGATCTCCTCCCACAGCGCGGCGGCCTCGTCGTCATCGGTGTAGACCGTGAACCACAACCGTTCGATGGGCATGCCGTAGACATCGACCAGCAGGTCCCATGCGAACCGGATCGCGTCCCTCTTGAAATAGTCGCCAAAGGAGAAATTGCCGAGCATCTCGAAGAAGGTGTGGTGGCGTGCGGTGTAGCCGACGTTTTCGAGATCGTTGTGCTTGCCGCCCGCACGGACGCATTTCTGCGATGAGGTGGCGCGGTTGTATGGCCGCGGCTCGCGGCCGATGAAGGTGTCCTTGAACTGGTTCATCCCCGCGTTGGCGAAGAGCAGGGTGGTGTCGCCGGCCGGCAGCAACGAAGACGACGACACGACCTGGTGGCCGCGCTCGGCGAAGAAGTCAAGAAAGGCGGCCCGGATCTCCGGGCTGGTCATGGATTTCATTCTCAGAACTCTCCCTTTCGGTCGCGAGCCGGGCGACGGCGCCATAGGCGACATCGGTTGTGAAGCCGCGAGCGATGAGGGAGCTTACCAGACGAGCCCGGCGCTCGGGAAGCCGCCACCACCCTGGTTTCGCCCGGACCTCGACCCGCCGGAGGGCGGTTTCCAGGGCGCGATCGTGAACTTCGCCATCGAGCCGGGAAACCCGTTCGGCGAGATGACCGTCCACGCCGCGCTTGCGGAGTTCGTTGACCAGCCGCCGCTCGCCCCAGCCGCGATCGACCGAACGAAACTCGACAAAACGCCCCGCGAGACGCTCGTCGTCGAGGAGGTCGAGGTCATGCGAGCCGGTCGAGGGCTTGTTCGATATCGTCGCCGTCAAAACCCTTGCGGCGGAGCTTCTCGACAAGCTCGGCGCGAAAATGGTCGCGCCGGGCGATGAGCTTCAAGGCCTTGTCGTAGGCGGGATTCTTCACAATTCTCAATTTTTAATTATGAATTCTGAATTCCATCGCAGAACAACCAGTTGCGCAGGCGCCTGAGATGAAAAATTCATAATTCAAAACTCATAATTCGAATAGCCTCGGGCTATTCGCGCTATTCGTTCCCTCCGAACTCGAACGGCGAATCCTCCGAGAACGGGTCCATCGAGGCGTCGGTCCCGAGCTCGAGCACACCTTCCATGTCTTCACGCGACATGTCCGAGGTCGATTGGATGCCCTGGATCTTGAGCTTGAACTCGTCGGGGTTGGTGGCCCGGCGGAGCGCCTCCTCCAAGGTGATCAACCCGTTCTTGTAGAGCAGGTAGAGCGATTGGTCGAAGGTCTGCATCCCGTACTGGCTCGTGCCCTGGGTGATGGCGTCGCGGATGAGCTTGGTCTTCTCTTTGTTCTCGATGCAGTCGCGGATATACGACGTCGCGATGAGAACCTCGACCGCCGGGACCCGGCCGAGACCGTCGGCACGCGGCAGCAGCCGCATGGAGACGATGGCCTTGAGCACCGCCGCGAGTTGGATGCGGATCTGCTTTTGCTGGTGGGGAGGAAAGACCGAGATGATGCGGTTGACCGTCTCGGTGGCGTCCAGGGTGTGGAGGGTCGAGAGCACCAGGTGGCCGGTCTCGGCCGCGAGCAGCGCCGTCTCGATGGTCTCGTAGTCACGCATCTCGCCGACGAGAATGACATCGGGATCCTGACGCAGGGCCGATCGCAGGGCGACCGAGAACTGCTTGGTGTCGACGTCGACCTCGCGCTGGTTGATGATGGACTTCTTGTCGCGGTGGAGGAACTCGATGGGATCCTCGATGGTCATGACGTGCTCGATGCGACGGGTGTTGATGTAGTCGATCATCGAAGCCAGCGAGGTCGATTTACCCGAGCCGGTGGTCCCGGTGACCAGGACGAGTCCGCGCTGCTCCTCGCAGATCTTCTCCAGCACCGGCGGCAGCATGAGCTCCTTGAAGGTCTGGATTCGCGACGGGATGAGACGAAGGACGATCCCGACCGACCCGCGCTGCTGGAAGATGTTGCAACGGAACCGGCCGAGCCCCGGCACCGAGTAGGCGATATCGGTTTCGAGCTGGTGCTTGAACCGCTCCTTCTGACGCGACGACATCATGGAGAACGCCATGGCGATGGTGTCTTCCTGCATGAGTCGCTTGAATTCGGTCATGACCTGGAGACGACCGTCCATGCGAAGAACGGGGTGGGCTCCAACTTTGAGATGAACATCCGAAGCCTTGCGCTCGACAGCGACCTTGAGGATGTCATTGATGTGCATCGACGGACCTCCGTTGGCGGACTCAGTGCCCTAACAGTGTAGCAGCGGCTCGATCCTGCGGCGTCCCGGCCCTCATTCGGTCAATCCACGTGACGAGTTCTCCCGAAACGTGCCCAGCCAGTCTATTTCCGGGTTTGGGTTGCGAGGACGAGGAAAATGCACCGAGCATCGACCACTCTCGTTCCGACCCTTTAGTCCCGCGCACCTCTGGGAGCGCAACCAGGGCTGAAGTGCAGATTTATGAGACGCCGACAAACGTCGATCCAAGAATCTACTAGCCCGGAGGCTTCACCGCATCGTACTCGCTGAAGAGTCCGAAGATCTCCCGACGTTCCACGTTTTTGAAGCCCGACGCCTCTTAGTGAATCGAGAATCGTGGCCGGTGGAACGCAATTGTCGATGGTGTCCCAGAAATACCGCATGATCGTACTCGCATCTCGGCCACCGAGCCGAGCGATCAACGGGACAATACGCCGGAGGTAGATCCTGACCATCCAGTAGCGCCATCTCGAACTCGGGCGAGTGGCTTCGAGGATGATCAATCTACCGCCCGGCCGCAAAACCCGATAGAACTCGCTGAATGGCGTAGTGAGATCAGCAACGTGACGCAACGCATAACCCATGGTTACGAAATCGACGCTTTCACCCGAAAACGGCAGCCGTTCAACGTAGCCCTGGAACAACGGTATCGCCAATGATCGTCTGGCCGCGCCCAACATGCCGAGGCTCGCATCGAAACCCATAACCGAGCCTGTTCGACCTACGAGTTCGACGGCGGGCCGGGCAACAAGACCGGTTCCCGTGCAGACATCAAGAACTGTGGCACCCGGCCCAACACCAACTCGTTTGAGAGCCTCTCGTCGGTACCAGACGCCCGACCCGAACGACATGACCGAGTTGATCCAGTCATAGTGGTGGGCGGTCTTGTCGAACATTCCATCTACCCAGTGGCGTCGCTTGTCTGCATCCTCGTAATACGCTTCCAGAGGAGGGTGCGGGATGATGGGTTCAGAAGGCGATGTGCTTTGACGGTCCACGTCTACACTCTATCGCGAATGCCAAACACTGGCTATGGACCGCCGGCATCCGGGGTTCCGAGTTGCCACATCCCATTCACCAGGTGCGACTTTCCGAGTTCCTCTTTCAGCCCTGGGCGGTTCTCGAGTCCTCACCACGGTGATTCCGCTACTATGACTCGGATGTCGATGAACCCAGCCGCTGAGGCCCGCCCGGAATGAAGGATCCTCCTCGTAAAACCAAAGGCCCGTCTCGGGACGGTTCTCGGGTTGCAGGGATTTCAACTCCTGGAGCCTCTCGAGTTGGGATACCTGGCGGGAGCACTCCCGCCGAACCATGATGTCCGTATTCTCGACCTACGATTGGCGCGATTTGAAGACCGCGTGTTTGCTGGCTGGCTCAAGAGGTTTTGTCCGGATCTTGTAGGCTTCACGGGCTACACGCACGAAGGCTCGATCATCAAGGATCTCGCCGAAAGAGTGAGGCAAGCAAACCCGCAGGCCAGGATCGTCGTGGGAGGCCACCACGCGACCGTGGCGCCGGAAGATTTCGAAAACGAGAAATTCGACGCGATTGTCCGTGGTGAGGGCTGCTCGGCATTTCGGTCGATCGTCGAGCATCTCGATATGGGGGACAGCCTCGAAGACATCCCCAACGTCATCGTCCCCGGAGGGGCGACACCGGCCGCTGATCCTGAGGCTTGGCCTGAGTTCCCCGGACCCCGCAACCCTGCCCACTCCCGGCGTGACCTCTGGGACCCGAGCCGATACAGAGCGGTCTGGACGGCGGAACATCTCCCGAAATGGGAGCCGTTGTTCCCACCGGTCAGCATGGTTCGCACATCCTGGGGCTGCAAGATGAAATGCTCGTTTTGCATCGTCCCCTTCCTCTGTGCCGGCAAACACCAGCCTCGCCCGGTCGAATCGGTGGTCGACGAAATCGACGCTGCGCCGACCAACCACATCTATTTCTCAGATGACGAGAACTTTATCGACGAGGATTTTGCCTGGCAACTCGCTGAAGCGCTCGAGACGCGCCAGGTCAAGAAGCGTTACTTCGCATGGACCAGGTCGACCACGGTGAACCGTTCCCCCGAGTTGCTGAAGATGTGGAGACGCATCGGACTCGACTCTGCTTTCCTGGGCTTTGAATTCCCAACGAACGAGGAACTCAAGAAGGCCAAAAAGGGCGGTACTGTTGCCGGGAACGAACGAGCTCTTGATGCGCTGCGGCAGATGGGCATCGCGGTCCACGCAGCATTCATGGTACGCCCCGAATACGGTGAAGAGGACTTCTCGAGGCTGAGGGATTTTGTCAGTTCGATGCCTCCAGTCCAGTGCAGCTTCACAGTCTGCACGCCGTCACCTGGAACCCCGGACTATCGCGAAATGCAGCCGAGAATTTGGATCGACAATCCTCACGACCTCCACGACTGCATGCATCCGCTGACTCCCACGAAGCTACCATTGCGCCGATTCGCACGTCTCTTCGCGGATCAAGCGACCGCGGGAACATCAAAGACGCCCTTGCGCGTCAACCGTCACGTCGCGCCGCCACTCGATCTCCTGAGGGTTGCACGCGCTGAAAGGCGGTACTATCGGGGATTCAGGGATATGTACAGAGACTACCCGAGGGATCTCTGGGATTAGAGTTCCTTGCCGGGTTGCCCCGAGACCCCCAGGCGATCTCTAGTCAACGATCAGTGGCCCCGTGACGAACCCCCTCCGGTGAACCTCATCCAACAACGGAGGCAGCACTTCAAGGACCACCGGGATTCCGTCTGAGGTCCGGGCGGCGGAACCATCATGGAGAAGAAGGATGCCTCCGTTGCCAAAGAACTCGTCAGGCGATGAAGAACCCGTTTCGGGTTGCGGTCCACCGTGTCAAACCCACGACGTGTCCACGAAACCAGAATCAAACCGAACTCGGCAAGCACCGCGTCCAGGATAGGGCTGCGGATCCCTGCAGGTGCTCTGAAGACGTCTGTCCTCTGGCCACCAAGCTCCAACAGTACCTTTTGGGTCAAGCCTATTTCCTCGCGCAGTCGTCGGGGTCCGAAAAACCAAAATCCATGGGAGTGACTCCACGAGTGATTACCAAGGTTGTGTCCAGCCGCTGTGATCCGGGCAACCAACTCCGGGTTCTCTTCCGCCCTCTTTCCGACGCAAAAAAAGGTCGCTTGGACCTGATACTTCGCGAGGATCTTCAGAACCTCCGGCGTCACCTCCGGATCGGGTCCATCATCAAAGGTCAGGGCCACCCGATTCGGCTGGCCACCCACAGCCGAAATGCGCGACGAGATTCGCTCCCAACAGCCTTGACTTGGGCACGAAACCGCTGCCCGATGAGCACGACCTGGTGGCCAGAGCAACCGCAGGAAACGCCGGCCAATGCTGGGGCTGGAACGCCGTCCCCACCGCGCACACCAACGCGACCAAACCCGAGAAAAGACCAGAAATCCCGGCGGGCGCCACGGTCTGGATCGAACCCCTCACGGGCTCTCATTCGACAGGACCTCTCTGACCGCGACGAAATCCGCCTTCCCGCGGGAATTGCGGGGAATGGAATCGACCACCCTGATCAGCCGAGGAATCTTGTAGGCCTCCAGTCGAGATCTGCACGCTCGCAACAATTCGGCCTCGTTCAGAGTCTTTCCACCGGAGGCCACAAGAGCCTGGACTTCATCACCCGATCCGTCAACGGCCGAGGCCCCGATGACGATCGCCTCTTCCACGCCAGGAAAGGCCTCGAGAGTCGACTCGACCTCGCGAGGCCAGACCTTCTTGCCCCGAACGTTGATCACACTATCGACTCGGCCGACCAACACGAGTTCTCCGCATTCGAATCGGCCCACGTCGGAGGTCGTAAACCGGCCGCGCTGAAGACTCAGATCCGGCTTCGGAAAGTAACCGAGCGCTGCTGAAGCTGACTCGACCACGACGGTGCCTACCTCACGATCATCATGACCGTCGGATTCCGAGCTCGATTCGGACCCCTTCAACCGGTGTCCCAAGGGTGCCGCGCGCCGCCGCCGTACCCTCGCGGTCATATGCAATTCCTCCGACCTCGGAGGCACCGTAGAACACATGAATGTCGTGCCCGTACTGTTCACGAAATCGCAAAGCTGTCTCGGGTTTCAGCGGGGCGCCCGCTGAGATGATGAGACGAACCGAGTCAGGCAGCCTCGGAGGCCTCGAGAGTTTCAACAGCGAATTCACGTAGGCGGGCACGGTCGGCAGGAATGTCACCTCGCCGGCAAGCGCTGCATCCGATGCCCCGAACGGACCGCCCGAGCTCGGTACAACCAGTGTCCACCCGCAGGTGATCGCCGGCAGGAATACACTCGAAAAACCATACGCGTGGGACAACGGAATCGCTGCGAGCACCTTTTCGTTCTCCAGACCCATGGTCTTTCGAAGCGATCGATCGTCGTTCAGGAGAGCTTCAGATGTGTGAATGATCCCTCGTGGAGTACCTGTTGAGCCCGATGTCAGCCGAATTGTCGAGACGTCAGGAGGCAGATCCACCGAGCAGCCAGATTCGAGACTCGACCGAAACTCAAAGTCGACAGGCCCTTCAGGCCAAGGACGGTTGACGATCAACGCACCGATCGCCCCTAATCGCGCGAAGCGTCTTTTTCATCGCCTCGTCAGGAATCGGCCAGTCAACCAGCAGATACTTTGTAACCCGCCCGACGAAGACCGAGGTAACCCGCAAAGAAGCCCGGACCGTTGGCAGCTGCCAACGCGACGATCCCGTTTTCGGGAATACCGGCGGTTGTGACGAACCTGCTGACCGAATCTGCGAGCAAGGCGCACTTCGCCGACGGTCGCGCAGCGCTCTTCGGAAGCGATGAGGGTTCGCTTCCTGCTGTCGACAACAAGACGATCGAACGCGGAGAGAATTGGATCTTTAGACATGTCTGGATTGTGCTCTTGTTCTTCACGAAGAGTTTGGCCGACGGGTAAAATATACTATGCCGGGATTCGCCGGCCGGCGGAGTTCGGTTCGCCGGAACCACCGTGTCCCGCCTAGCTGCGCCAACCGGGGGAAAAAGATGGACTCGACCAAGGAACGACTCAAGACAATTATCATCGAAAGCCTTCACCTTGAAGGGATAACCCCGGACATGATCGGCGATGATGCACAGCTCTTTGGCGGGGATCTCGGTCTGGATTCAGTCGACGCTCTTGAACTTGTTGTCGCACTCGAGAAGGAGTTCGAGGTCCGCATCGAAGGGGATGAAACCACCCGGGAGGCTTTCATCTCGGTCAACACCTTGAAGAACTTCGTCGAAAACGCTCGCGGGTCAACAACCGCCGAGAACAAGTGAAGCCCAATTGCCGGATCGTGGTTACGGGCATCGGCGCCGTGAGCGCCTATGGCTGGGGAGTCAATTCGCTCCGAGCCGGATTGATGTCTGGTTCGACGGCCATCGATGTGCCGACGGTATTCGACACAAGTGAACATCGGACCCACCTGGCCGGCGAAGTTCCGCCGGTTCCCCGGCCGGTGCGATCGAGTATTCGTGGGTGGGACGCCCTGTCTCGAGCCGATCAGTTCGCTGCTGCGGCGGCCAACGAAGCCGTCCACGAAGCTGGGCTGGAGATCCACGGAAAACCATATGGCGTGTTTTTCGGAGGAAGCACCGCCGGCATGTTCGAGTGCGAAGAATGGTACTCCCGACTGATCGGAGCCCGCCCGGGGCGTCCATCACTGCGGCTCATGGCGTCACAACAACTGAACGGGCCCGGGGATGCGGTGGCTCGACACCATCGAGTCACAGGTCCCGTGCAGAGCTTTTCTTCAGCATGTGCCTCAGCCGGTATCGCAATAGGTGCAGCAATCGAAGCCCTGAGAGGCGGTGTCGTAGAGGTTGCGATCGCTGGAGGATCGGATTCTCTCTGTCAGCTGACCTACGGGGGGTTTAACTCGCTCCGCTCGGTCGATACCGATCCCTGTCGCCCTTTCAGGTCTGATCGTGCCGGCCTGAGTCTCGGGGAAGGAGCGGGTGTGCTCGTGCTCGAGACTCTCGACCACGCAACTCACCGCCACGCTCAGCCCATCGCGGAGGTGGTGGGATACGGCGCCAGTTGCGACGCCCATCACATGACTGCCCCCCACACGGAGGGAGATGGGATCCTCAAAGCCTCGAGAACCGCGTTGGCTGATGCGGTGTTAGAGCCGTCCGAGGTGACGTTCGTCAACAGTCATGGAACCGGGACCATCCACAACGACTCGGCCGAGTGCCGCGCCTACCAACGGCTCTTCGGCTCACATTTCTCAGCGGTGCCGGTCACCGCCACCAAGGCATCTATCGGACACGTACTAGGGGCAGCCGGAGCGCTCGAGGCAGTCTCGACAGTCCTCGCCTTCAGCGATTCGATGGTCCATTCCACCCCGGGCGGCCAACCTGCAGATCCGAATCTCGGCATTGATTTGGTTGTCGGAAAGCACCGTCGATTGGGTAGTCGCCCGGTGGCGCTTTCCACAAATTTGGCGTTTGGTGGAGCGAACGTTGCTGTTGTCATGCAATCGTGGACGGGCTCCGAATCATGATGACGCACCAGAGAATCGTGGTCACGGGCCTCGGCGTGGTTGATGCAAACGCGTGGGGCGCATCCCAGGCAGCGGGCGCCTATGGGAAACCCGATCCGCGACCGATCGAGATCGATCGGTCTTCGGGGTATCACCGAGACCGCGGATCAAGACAAGCTATGTTGGTTGACACAACCTCGCAAAGCGAATGGCTGTCGCCTCTCGCTGCCCGGAGGATGAGCGCCGTTTCTCGATTTGCAGTCTGCGCCGCCAAGATGGCAATCGAGGATGCACGCTCGGACCCCGCTGAGGATGGAGAGAACACCGCAGTCATTCTCTCCACGGCGTACGGAGCTGCAAACATCAGCGAACAGATTCTCCGTCAGGTTTTTCTTGAGAATCCGATGGCGCTGTCACCCGCCCTGTTCACCGAGTCGGTTGCAAACGCACCGGCAGCGCAGATCGCCCTCAGTTGCGGCGCACGGGGCGCCAACATCACGGTGACACAAAACCAGGCCGGGCCCGCAATCGCTCTTTCTCAGGCTTTGACTGAGTTGAGGACGGCGCGTGCCGAACGGGTGCTGGTGGCGGCAGCAGATGAGATGACCCCGATGATGCACGCGATCCTGGACCGATTCCTGGCCCTCGCGGGCCCCGACGATCAAGGCGATGAAAGGGCCCGTCCTTTCGATCGTGACCGAACCGGATGGTTGGCCTCAGAGGGCGCCACGGTCGCGGTACTCGAACTCGAATCCACTGCACGCGACCGCGGTGCTCCCATTCTCGCGGAAGTGATGGCTGCGGGAAGCGCGTTCGATCCCTGGAGCCCACGATGTGGGTGGAGTCGAAACCCGGCAACGCTCGCATCGTCGCTGAGCAGGTTCTTGGAGGAGAATGGCCGCTCCCCGGCTGACATCGACATTCTGGTATCCGGTGCTTGCGGTCACCGCGGCGCGGATCGACTGGAGGGCGGTCTCCTCAAGACGATCTGGCAACGAGCCGTTCTGCCCCCGGTCCTTGCCCCTGCAGCTGTTTCCGGCGCGCACGGGGGTTCGCTCTTGGCCGGGTCTATCCTGGCGGCGAGCGGGAAACACTTTGGGCCGACACCCGGCTTTGAAAACACCGACCCGGAGCTGGGAGTCGTTCCCCACGACGGACGAAAACTCCCCTCACCAAACTGCGTGCTGCTGACCACCTGCGCAGCTGGCGGGGCCGCCGGCTGGGCCCTTCTCGGGCCGGGAGACCCATGCAACTGACCCGGCCCGTCGCCGCAATCATCCCGGCCTTCCAGGCGGCGCCGTCGGTTGGCCAGGTCGTCAGGGGCACGCTGGATCTGATCGACACCGTCATCGTCGTTGACGATGGATCGACCGACGGCACGGCGAACGCCGCGCGGGAATCAGGAGCCGAGGTCATCGTTCACCCGAGGAACCTCGGGAAAGGCGCTGCTCTTCGAACCGGGTTCGCTCGGGTATGGGATCTCGGATACGAAGGGGCCGTGACGCTCGACGCTGATGGTCAGCACCTTGCTGCAGAGGTTCGCAAAATGTTTGAAGCGTGGGAATCCGGAGCCGACCTCGTGCTCGGCACTCGTGATCATCTTTTTGCCGAGATGGCGGGTATTCGACGGGCGAGCAATCGGATTTCCTCTCGACTCATTTCATTTGCCGCGGGCGTGAAGCTCGCTGATATCCAAACTGGATTCCGTATCTACTCCCGGCATTTGTTGGACACCACCGGATTTTCGGGAGACCGCTTCGAGGCCGAGAGCGCTGTTGTGGTCCGCGCCGCGCAACGTGGATGCAAGATTTCCACAGTCCCCATCAACCTCGGATTTTCAGACGGCCGTTGCACGAGCCACTTCCGGCCCGTCGTCGACAGCCTGAGAATCGCAAAGGCCGTCATCGCGGCTCGCCTCATGTCGATTGGACAGCGTCAGAATTAGCAGGGGAACTGGGTGGGTCACATCAGCCGTTCGATGGGGAAGGTACTCTGCAATCACACACCCGGTCAGTTAACCGGTGTTGGAGGCACAATGGAGCAGTCGAGCCAACTCGTGCTAGTCACCGGCGGAACTCGCGGGATCGGCCGCGCGATCGTGGAAGAGCTCGCGAACGTCGGCAGAACCGTCGCGTTCACGTGGACCTCGAAGTCAGACCTCGCAGAGGAGTTGGAGCAGCACACGGGGGAAAAAGCCCATGGCTTCCATCTGGATCTTCGAGACCGCTCGCGAACAAGGCACCTCTTCGACGAGGTTCAGGAACGGTTGGGCGAGCTGACGGGCCTCGTCAACAACGCCGGCGTGCAACGGAGTGAGCTGTTGGCCCTTTCTTCTGATGAGACCTGGGACCACATTCTTGATGTCAATCTGGGTGGGACCTTTCGGATGAGTCGTGAGGCAGTGAGAGTCATGATCCGGCGACGGGCCGGATCGATCGTGAATGTGGCCTCACTTTCCGCCCTTCACGGGGTCGCCGGCCAGTCAGCGTATGCCGCATCCAAAGCCGGCATTCTTGCAACTACCAGATGTCTTGCCCGGGAGGTGGGTCGTTTCGGGATTCGAGTCAACGCCGTGGTGCCGGGATTTGTTGAAACCGACATGACCGCGGGTCTCTCAAAGGAGGCGATTGCGCAGCTGCGAGCGAGCGAGTCCCTTCCAAACGGGATCAAGACGAACCATATCGCCAGCGTCGTGGAGTTCCTCTTGTCGGATGCTTCGGCAGGGATCACCGGCCAGACGATTGTTGTTGACGCGGGCACCTCGGGATAGGATTCATGGCTCGCCTTGGCGACTTCATCGCCCGAAACCCGCGGGTTACGATCGCAGCCGCCATGGCGATCTGGGCTCTGGCGCTCATCCCGGCGAGCCAGATCGAGCTGCGAATCAGCCTGGAATCCCTGCTTCCTGATGACTCCCAGGCCGCGCTCGGATATGAAGTCTTCGCGACCCGATTCGGCGGCATGAAGAGGGTATTTGTCATATTGGAATCTGCCGAAGAACAATCGGATCTGAGTTCATTTCAGCTCGCTGAAGCCACAACAAGGCTTGCTCAGATTCTCGGCGAGAGCGACGAAGTCGTCGATGCGAGAGCCGGCCTGACCGACGACGACATGACAACGTACTTGGCAGAAATCGTACGCCGAGCTCCGCTCCTTCTTCCTGAAGAGGATTGGTTGAATCGGGTAGAGGCCCGCCTCGAACCCACCGCGGTCCGCCAACGAGTGCGGGAAATCAGGAGATCACTTCTGTCGCCTATACCGACCCCAGAAGGACAGTTTGCAACCCATGACCCCCTTGGGTTTGCCCCGGATCTCCTTGATCTTGCCAAGCCAGGTCTCGGACAATTGGTTGACCCACTGACCCTTGCTTTCCTCTCCCAGGATGGGCGGGCCGGTTTGATTCTGGTCGAGCCGTCAGGTGCGGAACTGGATGCTCCATCAGGTCGGCGTCTGGCCGATGCAATCAGTTCTTCGGTTCAAATACTCCAGAACGAGTTTGGACATGACTTTCGCGTTCAGTCCGTTGGCGGGCCACTTTATGCAGCTCATGACGAAGGGATCATTCGATCAGATCTGGTTCGCACCCTGGCCGTCACTTCTATCGGCTGCGGTCTCTTGATCGCGGCGGTGTTCTCGGGAGTCGCCCTCCCGCTTGCCACCCTCGCCGCCCTCGCTGTAGGACTCACCTGGACCGCGGCCTTTTTCACGATTACCAGTGGCGGGGTGAGTGCAGCAGCTATCGGTTTCTCGGCGGTGTTGGTCGGGCTGGGTATCGATTCGGCCATCCACGGTGGCGCTGCGTTCCGACATCACCTCCTGGCGGGTGATCATCGGATCTCGGCGATTTCGAAAGCGTTTCGAGATACCGGTCGCCCGGTTCTTGCTGCGGCTGCAACGACTGCCGCGGCGTTTTCTGTCCTGCTGGTTTCAGGCCTTCCGCTACTGCGTGAGCTAGGATCGATGGTGGCGGTCGGCATCGGGCTGACTGTTGTCTCGACAGCTACCCTTGGGGCATCTCTCGTTGTTGTGATGTCCAGATCATCAAACAGCGGCAGTTGGTTGTGGCACGCGCTTGGACAACTGGTGCACTCCATCGTCAGGTTTTCAGGTCGACACTCTCGATTGATTCTGATCGGCACGGCACTCCTCACGGCCGCAACGATTCCGGCAGCATTGAACACGGATGTTCAAGCCAGTCTGAATGGCCTGCGCCCTTTGGATCACCCTGTCGTCAGCGCCGAGAAGGCGCTTACCGAGCGATTCGGTATTTACGAAGAATCAACGACGATCATCGTCCGGTCCGAATCGCTGGATGAGTCCCTGAGTACCGTCCGGGCGATTCAGCGTGGGCTGAAAATCCTCTCTCCCGGCATTGGTTTCATCTCTCCTGCGGATCGTCTCGCAGGTCCGTCAATGGCAGCCAGAAGGCTCGAGAAACTGACGACCCTGAACTTCTCCGAAGCAATCGCCACTCTCAGGGTTGAGCTTCGTGCGGCGGGACTCAACGAGGTTGCCTTCGCTTCGGGCATCGAAGCCCTCGAGTCCTTCGCCTCGGGTATTGACCCAGGCACCGAGGATCCGGCTGACGACCAACAACTCAGATTCGACTCAGACGGCACGGTTTGGGCCGCGTTGACCGTACTTCCGCCCGAAGAAGGTTGGTCCATTGAGACCATCAAGGACCTGCGGGATGTCGTCACAGAACTCGACAAGGATGCGCTCGTTGCATCGATGCCGTTGGTCGGATCCGATTTACAACGCATTGCATCTCGTGACTTGCGGCGGCTTTCGTTGCTGTCACTCCTGCTCGTTTTGGAGTCGTGCTGCTGTCGTTCAGGGGCCAGGTTGGACTCACCGTGGTTGCCCTGCTCCCGGTAACACTCGGGACCATTTGGACGCTTGGCTTTTGGAACCTCCTCGGGCATCATCTCGATCTGATCGGCCTCGCGGTCTTACCGGTGATGCTCGGGCTCGGGATTGATGATGGGTTGTACGCAGTCCATGGTGCCGCGGGTTCCACGAGTCAGGGGCTTCGCTCCTCGCTGGAGCGATCTGGAAGAGCCATGACCTTGACCACTCTCACTACTTGTATCGGGTTTGGAAGCCTGGTCTTTTCCCACCTCCCCTCCCTGCGCGCGGTCGCCGTCTTGATTCCAATCGGGGTCGGCGCGTGCCTGCTGGCGACACTCATGGTATTGCCGGCATTCGCAAGCAGAAAATGGGGATTGAAATGATCGAAAACAGGACGATGAGTCCGCCGCACGCCCCAGACACCGGCGGCCGCATGCGGAAACTCCTTGGCAAGTTCCACGTCACCGGAGTTTTCTGGTTCCGAATCCACTGTTGGGGCCTGTCGATTCTCCCGGATTGGGGTGTATGGGTCATCAACAATGTGTTCACGGCGTTCTTTTTTGTGCTACTTCTCAAGATCCGCGCGGCAATCAGTAACAACCTCAGAGTGGTTCTCGGACCTTCTGGGTGGTGGCGTCGCCAACAGAGGATCTGGCGCACCATGCTTACGTTTTCTTGGTGTCTTTCGGAACGATATGAATCGATGATCACCGACCGTTCGTTTCAATTCGAGGTGGATGGTCTCGATGTGTGGGAAGAGGTCACATCCCGAGATCGCGGTCTGATCATGGTGACCGCACACATCGGGCACTGGGAAGTTGGTTCTCGCCTTCCCATCGAAAACGGCGCGCGGAGAATCCACGTCGTTCGAGAGAAAGAGATGGATCCGAAGGCACAGGAGTTCATCCGCGAGATGGTCGCAAGAGGCTCAGAACAAGGCTACGACGTGATTTTCGCGGATGACAATGACCCATCTCTGGGACCCCTTCTGCTCAACGTTCTCAGGGATGGTGACGTGGTCGCTCTTCAAGGTGACCGCCCACGCGCCAAGGGCCGCACCGAAAGCGTCAGGCTTTTTGACAGACCATTCGATCTGCCGATCGGGCCGGCGGCATTGGCGCGTGCAGCCGAAGTGCCACTGGTTCCAGTCTTCATCCTCAGAGAGGGACGGCGTCGCGCTCGGGTCTACATTCGCCCTCCCATTTGGGTCGAGCGGACACGAGAACGTGACACAGATATTCGAAAGGCCCTACAAGCTGTGGCTGACAACACAGCCTGGGCTATTCGTAAAGCCCCTCATCAGTGGTTCTGTTTCCGAAATCTCTGGCCTGGCACCGAGGGATCGTGAGCCTTCCGCGAGGTGTCTTGCCGGCTATCTTGGATCTTCTCGTGCCGACATCGCCACCCCCAGGCGCCCGAGTGCGACCGGATCATCGCCGATCCTCACGTTGAAACGGAACATCGCCACCTCTCCGAAAGATGCCTGCAGTTCAACCTGAACCTCGAGAGTCTGATCCGCCGGAACCGACCCAACCCGAAAGTCCACACCCTTCAAACTCACCAAATAGCCCTCCCGAGGTTTCGATTCATCCCCGACGAGGATGGATTCACGGGAACTCAGTAGCAATCCTGAAGCTTGGGCGGCAAACTCGACGGCCATCGAAACGGGCGCATGACCCCCGGATACCGAGGGATGATCTGAAGAGACCATGCCAGAACAGGAAATCGTGCGATCCGAGCGCTCCGTAACTCCGGTCACCAGCAACGCCGGGGGCCGGTGCGGCAAGATGCGTTCAAACCACCGTTCGGTTTCCATCACAGTCAGAATCTCATGCTCTGGCTAGAATCAAGTTCTTCCGACGAATCCAGCCCCGCTGGATGGACAGTTCCTCAACCACGAATTTCTCGGACTCCAACCACCGAACGACGCGATCGGCCTCCGGCGACCCATCGTTGTCCGACCAGCAAAGGAGGAAAGCGCCATGTCGGCTGATTGAGGTTCGAACCATCTTGATCAGACGTTGATTCACACTCGGGGCGTCCCGATTTTTCGTTCTCCAAACCACCACGGTATCCACTGATTCCAGGTCCGGCATTTCCGGATCGCCGACTTCGATGATGAATGGAGAAGAAAGTACCTGCCGCGCCTGCTCGGCGCGTGACTGGTTTGACGTGACTCCAACGTATGAACCCAATTGCCCATTTGGCGACCCGTCCACCAACAGGGCGAGCAACTCCCCACGCCCGCATCCGAGATCGACCAGCCTGTTCCCGGGGACCAGTCTTCCGCTCGTCACCAAGTCCACAATCGCTCGGTTCCCGTACAGCGAGTTTCTGATTTGAAACCAGCGACCCAATCCAAGACCGAGGTATCGGTGCGCCGCTTTCTCGATCGCGGCTCGGCGCCGAGTCTCCTCCGGGCCACGGGGAATACACTTCCAGACCACGAACGCGGCCAGGAATCCAAGCCCTACACCAATAGCCAGAGATCCAACAGCGAGGGCCTGACCCAGAGCCGCGACGCCGTTCTCTCTCACGCTTTCCAGCGAGTGGTCCATCACTTCCCCGGTCAGAATCAGGTTCCCGAGTTGAAGCTCGGACCAAACCAAGAGTGGAGCGAACAGTGGATTCGAGATCCAGGTGGCAGCGACCATTCTCAATCTACTCAACCTGAGGACCGTCGCCACCAACAGGGCCAAGGGCATGTGGATCCCAAATATCGGGATACAGCCGATGAAAACACCAATACCAACGGCTGTCGCCTGTTTGGACGGGCTATGGGCCTCGGTGAACAGCCTGAAAATAAGTTCGGCGATCCTGCGATTGCCACTTGGAAGCGTGGGATGACTCACTGAGCTTTCATACCACGACGGCTCGCGACGATCCGAGGTGGGAATTCGACATCTTGGACACCAATGAGCCCCGTTTGGACTCAGTAGATTCTTGACTCGGTAGCCGATTGCTCCTCTGGCGGCACATCCTCAAGCACGTAAGCCCACATCTTCTGGAAGTCACTCATTCCTTCCGCGGCCTCACGCTCGATCTTTTTGATCCTGAATCTAATCTCAACCTTGTTGTGCTCTTTCGTGCCAGTCACCTGCTTGAGAACGACCTCCACCCTACCGCTGCTGCATTCTATGTCCTTCACACGAACCGTCGCTCCCGGGCGAATCTCCTGCTTGTCGCGTTCCAGTTTGATGATTCCGGCATACCCGATCACTGTGTCATAGAGGGGTTCTTTTGAAATGAACATCCCTCCCACAAATTTCTTCTCGAGTTCCCTGCAGCTTGGGTCCGCTGCCACCGCCGGCATCGCAGCCAGACAAAAACAAAAGACCCCGGCGATGCAGATACCACTCTTCATATGTGTTCCTCCATGGAAAAAATGCGCGCTCAAATCGACGACGAATCGATCGATTCCCCAACCGATCATACCTTGGAGGGCAAACGACCGAGGACTGGTTAGATTGTTTAGACAAATCCCTCGTTTCAGGCCGGATAGACGCGATTTCTCAGATTTCCTTTGAAGTCGAGGCTCAGAGGACACCGACGCTCTTCAAATCTGCCCAACCCTCGATTTCAACCAACAACCCTGGACGGCAAAGATCTGCCTGAACGAATTCGAGCCTTTCAGCGCCGTCGAAAGTCCTTTCCACCCGGGGCGCAACAATATCGAAGTGTTGAGGAATGGGACAGTAAACCCGAAGGTCACGATAGCGTGCAAGAAGATGTGCGTTGTGTTCCTCAAAATTGCAGTCGACGTTCGCCATCCCCAGCCCAGCTCCGACGACTGCTGCGAGGTTGAGGATGGTCTCGTCAAGCTGTTGGGCAAGACTGCTAGCGTGAACGGTCTCTTCTCCGCGGATCGAGGCCGTTCCACCGACCAGGAGCCTCTCGGTATCTCCTGTAACTCGCATCGCCCGCGCAAAACAGGGAGGAAGCGGCCCGTAATCCCTTGAATAGCGATAGGAGGGGATTTGCCTTGGGTTTTCGACGGGTTCGGCTGAGCTCGATGTCGCCAAGACATGGACGGCAAAGCTATTGCCAGTCGTTCCGATGCCCGATGCCGTTGCGATTTGACGTCCGAACTCTCCATCCCCACCGAACCAGCGGGAAAAGGAATTGAACCGGCCCATGTTGAACACTTTGTATCGTTGATCGAAGTTGTCAATCGGGTCTAGGATGCCTGGAATGAAATTCCACAAACGAACAACCCGACGATTTCCGGCGGCTTCGAGGACGCTGTCATACGTGTTTTCGACGCAACGCTGAAAATTCCTGGAATCAAGGCTTCGAGCGTCTGAAACGTCAGCAGAAACGAGGGTGAACTCGCGACCCACACTGCGGTGAAGGCGTACGCCGTTGCAGCGGCCGATTTCCTCCACAGGGGAACTCCCAATCATCTCGCGAGCCCATGCCTGAGGTCCGCAACTGATTGATTTGTCGCTGTTTAGGAAAGGTACGGTAGGAGCGGCAGTGCTTATCGTCATCCCATTTTCCAGATTAGCCGACTACTGAGGTTGCGTCAAATATCCATCACCCGTATGGATCGAAAGACACAAGAGGTTCTCAAGATGTGAACACTCCGCCTATCCGAGAGGACTGCAATGGAAGACATCGTACGCTTCCGTTCCACGCTCAACGAACTACCTGGTGACTCGCGCCTTTCCATCGGTCCCGTCAACGTCAATTTCAAAAAAACCATCGTCGATCATCGGATTTATTTCGACGTTGCGGAGTTCAAACGTCAACCAGTTTCCGTTGGACTCGTGGTATTCCATCACCATTGGAAGAAAGAGCTCTCGGTCGATGTGAAATTCAATCCGCGAGACTCGTTTCTTCAACCGACCACGGTTTGGCTGTAACACAACACGATAGGTCGAGGGCTGATTTGAATCTTCCAGGGTTGCTCGAAACTGATCCAGGAGTTCACCCAGATCCTCGGCGCCGACGAGCATACTGACGAACCTTCGCTGTCTCTCTGAGATCTTTGCCCTCTTTGTGGAACCAAGATCAGGATAGTAGGTGGTGACCTCGTCATTGAGGATCACGACAGTCATCGGGTCCGGAGCTGAGTAGTCCCAACGTACGGCACCAGGGGCACGATAGGAGAATCTACCAATGCTCTCTTCTTCCGCCAATAGCAACTGACTCCGGTTAGTCTGCCTGAAATCGCCGCGCATGGTCTTGAGCTCTCTCTGCTGAATTCTCACCCGATTGAGGATCAAATCAAGCTTCGCTTGCACCTCGAGAGAATCCTCATCTGAAACTACCGACGTTTCGGATTGCGATGGCTGATCGGCCAGCGTCGCCGATGAGAAGGCAAGCAACAACATCATTGTCCAGAATAGTTTAGGCAAATAATGCATCTCCAACACAATAACACGGCAGAGCTTGAGCACGAGGGATGGACAGAGTTTCAAAATGGCAGAAAGACTCCGTGGGAGTTTCCACATCGATTGGAGTTCTCGCTCAACAGAGTGCATCACACGGACAAGGGGACGAATCGAGTGCCCGCTACACTGTCCCGGTGCCGAGTCTTGCCCTGATCCTGGTCGCGATCTACGCCGTCGTCGTTCTGGTGCTGGCCCGGAGCGGGCCGTCGGCGGGTGGGATCGACTACCTCCTCGCCGGCCGCAGGTTGACCCTGCCCGCCTTTGTCGCCACCCTGGTCACAACCTGGTACGGCGGCATTCTCGGGGTCGGCGAGTATGCCTGGCGCTACGGCATCTCCACGTGGGTGGTTTTCGGTCTCCCCTACTATGCGGCCGCCCTGCTTTTCGCCTTCTGGCTCGCTCCACGGTTGCGAGCGAGCGGGGCGGCCTCCATCCCCGATCTTCTCCTGACCGCATACGGTCGACGCGCACGGCTCACCGGCGCGGCGGCGATCTTCGCGCTGACCGTCCCCGTCGCCTACCTCTTGATGCTCGCCACCTTGCTGACCCAACTCACGGGCTGGCCGCCATGGCTTTCGGTTGCCGTCGGCGCCTCGTTCTCGGCCCTCTATGTCGGGATCTCCGGCTTTCGATCGGTGGTGCGCACCGACATCCTCCAATTCGGTCTCATGTATCTCGGGTTCGCGGTGCTGCTGGTGGCTTCGCTGGCCCACACCGGCGGGCTTGCCGGGCTCTGGGGATCGCTGCCCGCCGAGCACCGGAGCTGGGACGGCGGCCTCGGCTGGCAGACCGTCATGGTCTGGTACCTCATCGCCCTCCAGACCATGGTCGAACCCAGCTTCTACCAGCGGGTCTTCGCCGCCCGCTCGCCGTCCGTCGCGCGCTCGGGAGTGATCGTCTCGGTCGGTCTGTGGGCGCTCTTCGACTTCTTCTCCATCGGGTGCGGCCTCGCGGCCAGGGTGCTGCTGCCGGGCCTCGAGGATCCCCTCGCCGCCTACCCGGCGCTGGCCGAGATGGTGCTCTCGCCGTGGTTGGCCGCGGTCTTCACCCTGGCGCTCTTCGCCACGGTCATGTCGACGCTGGACTCGTATCTCTTCCTGTCGGCGACCACGGTCGGACACGATGTCGCGGCTGAACCGACGTCACCCGAAAGCGAACGGCGACGCACCCGCTACGGACTCGCGCTCGCGGCCTTCGTCGCAGCCGTCGGCGCGCTGGTCTTCGACTCGGCCATCACCGTCTGGCACCACGTCGGCTCAGTCGTGACATCGGCCCTGCTGCTGCCGGTGGTGGGCGTTCAACTCCCGCCGAGATGGCGCTACAGTCCCGCCGCCGCCACGACGGCCATGACCGGATCGGCCGCGGTTGCGCTCGGGTGGATTCTCGCCGCCGGTGATGCGGGGTACCCCTTCGGCGTCGAACCCATGTTCCCCGCGCTGGCCGTCTCGGGCCTCGTCTGGGTCGTGGACAGAGCCATCGCGAGGAGCGCCCGCTGAACACACGGTTTGATACCGATCCCATCGTAATCTCGGTCGCCGGTAGTTTTTGGATTCCCTCAATCCGTGGTCTGCACCGGCAGGCACATTGAAACCGGGAAGACGCGAAGCACGCCAAGATCCCGCAAAGCATCGCAGTATTGACCCGGGCCCCATCCGACCCTGAAAACACGATGAACCCTGCGATGGCTCGAGAAAAACTTGGCGGCACCTTCGCGACCTTTGCGGCTCTGCGGTTCCGTTTTGCGTTTCGGCGGCGATCGCTGATTCAGATTGCCATCACGCTGCCTCGGGCACGGGTGAGAGCGTACAATCGCAGCGAGGAGGATCCGATGCTTCCAATACTCGACAACGACGGGATGCGCGAGGCGGATCGCCACACGATCGAAGACCTGGGAGTGCCCGGCATGGTGCTCATGGAGAACGCGGCCACCGGCGTCGTTGACGCCATCCGTGAGGTCTTCCCCGAGGCGCGGCGGATCCTCATCCTCTGCGGTCCGGGCAACAACGGCGGCGACGGTTTCGCCGCTGCGCGCCACCTCCACAACGGCGGTCTCGATGTCCAGCTCTGCCTCCTCGGCGATCCGACCAAACTCAGCCCGGACGCCGCCGCCAACCACCGCCTGGCCGAGGCTTTCGGTGTGCCCATGGCGGTCATCGAGGACGACGATCTCTCCCTCGTCGAGGCACTCATCGACGACGAACCCAGCGATCTCGTGGTCGACGCTCTTCTCGGAACCGGTACCGACCGTCCCCTCGCGGGGCGGTACGCCGCGCTTGTCGAACTCGTCGAAGCCTCGGGCCTCCCGGTTGTCGCGGTGGATGTGCCGACCGGTCTCAATGGGAGCTCAGCCGAGATCCCCGGTCCGCACCTGCCGGCCGATCTCACGGTGACCTTCGCCTCGCTCAAGATCTGCCACGCGCTGCCACCGGCCTGTATCGCCTGCGGCGAGGTCGCGGTGGTCGATATCGGCATCCCACCCGCCGCCGTCGAAACCGGGTCATCGCTTTGGATGACCGAGGACGAGGACATCTCGCTGATGCTTCCGACGAGGAGTCCGGACGCCCACAAGGGCCGTTTTGGCCACCTCCTCATTGTCGCGGGTTCTCAGGGTCGCGGGGGGGCGGCGGCCATGGCGGCCAGATCGGCGGTCGTCGTCGGCTCCGGTCTCGTCACCATGGCGGTCCCTGAGCCGGTCGTTGCCGTGGTCGATGCCGCTTGTCTCGAAGCCATGACCCACCCCATGGCGGCCGATGAGGCGGGAGCCGTCGCCGGACCCAAGGGACTGGAGAGACCTGATCGATCGCATGACGGCCATCGCGGCCGGACCGGGGATGGGAACAGGGGCGGGGGCGAAGCAGACCCTCGACTGGATCCTCGACAACTGGAATGGTCCCCTCCTCCTCGACGCCGACGCCGTCAATCTCCTGGCGGAAAACCCGGAGCGCCTCGCCGCCCGTGAGGTGCCGACGGTTCTGACACCGCACCCCGGCGAGCTCGCGCGACTCCTCGGCACATCGATCGAAAAGGTGATCGCCGATCGCCTCGGGGCCGCCCGCGAAGCAGCGCGGCGCGCCGGAGCCATCGTCGTCGCCAAGGGTTACGGCACCATCATTGCGGAACCGGGCGGTCAGGCCTGGGTCAACCCGACGGGTGATGTGGGTCTCGCATCCGGGGGCTCCGGCGACGTGCTCAGCGGCGCAATCGGCGCCCTTCTGGCCCAGGGGCTGGAACCGCTCCGCGCAGCGCTGGTTGGCTGCTGGCTGCACGGCCGCGCCGGAGAGATCGGCGGCGAGATCTATCCCGCCGCGGTGCCCGCGAGCCAGCTGCCGGATCTGCTTGCCGACGCCTGGCAGGATCTCGAGGACGACGAGGCCGAGTAGGCGGAGCCGAGCACGATGGCCGAAACCCTTCAGAGCAACTCCGCCGGGGCCACCGAAGCTTGCGGCGAAGACATCGCCGGCCGCCTCGCGCCCGGCGATGTGGTCCTCCTCGAGGGCGACCTCGCGGCGGGGAAAACAACCCTGGTTCGCGGTCTCGTCCGCGCCCTTGGGGGCGACGACACCGATGTCTCGTCACCCACTTTCGTTCTGCTCCAGAGCTATGGCTGTGCGGGTCGGGAGATCAGCACGGTCCACCACGTCGATCTCTATCGTCTCGGGGAGAAGATCTCGGATCTCAGGGAGATCGGCATCGAGGATGTGCTCTCGGACCCGGAGGCGGTCACCGCGGTCGAGTGGCCGAAGGATGTCCTCGCGACCTGGATTCCTCGTGATGCAAGAGTGTGGCGAATCGTCATCACCACCGAAGCCGGCGATGCACGGCAGATCGAGATCGTGGCACCAGGGTAGCAACCGGTGAGCATCCGGAGCAGAAATTGGAACCGCCAAGACGCAAAGAACGCCAGGATTCCGCAAAGCATCGCTGTATTGACCCGGGCCCCCACCGAACCGGATCGCGAGACGATTACCGGAACAGTGCGATGGGCCAAGAAATACTCTGCGGTACCTTTTCGACCATTGCGCCTTTGCGGTTCCAATGTGCGAACCGGCCATCAGAGTTGATCACGAACAGCTTCCAATCCCCTACGCGACGAGGATACCGCCGTCAACAGGGATGATGGCGCCGGTCATCCACGACGCTGCATCCGAGAGCAGATAGAGCACCATGGACGAGATGTCCCGCGGTTGACCGATGCGCCCGAGCGGGTGCATGGCGCCCATCCCCTCGACATCCTCACGACTCATCCCACGCCCGTCGTGGATCGGGGTGTCGACCACCGCGGGCATGATGGCGTTGACCCGCACCGTCGGCGCCCACTCGAGGGCGAGGCACCGCGTCATGTGGTTGAGGGCCGCCTTGGAGGCGTTGTAGGCCATCATCCCCGGTATCGCACGATCCGCCAGGGAGGACGAGATGTTGACCACCGCCGGAGATTCGCCCCGCCTGAGCAGCGGTCCGAGGGCGCGGCAGAGGAGGTACGGTCCACGGACGTTGACGTTGAAGACCGTGTCCCAGGCCTCGGGCTCGGTCTCTTCGAGGGTCGCCATGAGGGCGATGCCGGCGTTGTTGACGAGACCGTCCACGGCGCCCCAACGGGTCTTCACCGCCTCCGCCAGGGTCTCGACTTCGGCGGCGTTCGAGACATCGCAGGCGTGCCACCAGGCGCCCTCGCCAAGATCCCGCACCGCTTGCTCGAGAATCTCCCCGCGGCGCGCCACGAGACAGACCTCCGCCCCTGCTTCATGCAACAACCGGGCGGTATCGATCCCGATTCCACTCGACGCGCCTGTAACGATCACCCTGCGATTTCGTACTTCCAGCATGGATCCTCCATCGGTATTGGTATGGCGACGACCCCCGGCAGGATTCCCGGACGGGTATCATGGAAGTGTTTGATGACACTTTTTGATTCCGTTTCTCCGGCGAGCCTTCGACGCTTCGTACAACCACCCGGCGCCGACGGCATTCCCAAGATATTCGGGACCGGAGAACGATGAGCACCGAATGGGTTCTGATCCCGCTGATCGGCCCGCCCATCGCGGCCCTGGTCGCCCATTTTGTCTTCGCTTCACGTGCGGTGCCCCCGGCGGCAACCATCGGCCTCAACGCCCTGTGTCCGGGCGCCGGGCTCGCCGCCGCCGGCCGCCCGACGCTGGAAACGGTCCTCGGGGTTCTCATGGCCCAGGCCAGCCTCCTCATCGCCGGCACCATGGGTTCGCTCGGTTACTTCGTGCCGTTCATGGTGATCGGGGGAATCTGGGCTTCGATCTATACGCCGCACAACCCGCTCGCGGTGGTCAGCGGAGCGTTGGATGCGGTCTCGCGACCTGTTCCCGAGTCGTTGGTCGCCATGCAGCGAGGTGGATCAACCAGGCCATCCATCACCACGACCGATGACGAGACCGATGAGGCTGCATCGGGTTACGCCGTCGAGGTCCGCTGCACCGAGTGCGGCGCGGATGTCTCGGTGCCGGTGCTCCAGCACATGGCGCACTGCGGATTCTGCGGCAGCGACCACCTGCTCGCGGGGCAGGAGGAGACCCTCTACCTGACTCTCCCGGAGAAGACACCGACCGAAGCCGAGCTCAAAGAGGCCCTGCTCGATCACTATCGCTACCAACACTATCTCAGGCTTTTCCAGGCATCGGTCCCCATGGTTCAGGTCGCCGCCACCGACGCCACAGCGTCGGGCGCGCTCGTCACCCGACCCGAGGCCGAAGCGGCGGCGGCCGCGGCCGAGGCCATGGTGGCGAAGAAGGCGGATGCCTATCGAGCCAAGCTCGCCCGCCAGCTCGGTCTCGGCCGCACCCGTCGTTTTCTATCCCCCTACCGGCACGGGATGGGCACCCTCTACCAAGCGGGTTTCGGCCGGCGCAAAGACGACCAGGAAAAGGTCCTTCGATTCAAGATCGCCACCATCGAGGCGTCGGCGGCATCCTCGTCGGTCCTCAAACTGCCCGAGATGGGCAAGCTGACCTATCTCAAAGCCCTCAAACCCGCGGCCGACTGCGTCCCAGGTGAACGAAGCCTGGCCCTCGATCTCGACGAGCAGGTCCTGAAACGGGCCTTCGGCCGACTCGACCGCAAGCAACTCGACCGCTCCATCGCCACGATCCGTCTCGGCTCGCGCTTCATCAGAGAGGTCAGCGCCGTCGTCTGGCGCCCCTGGTGGATCGTCGAGGTCTCGGGCCCGCGCATCCACGAGACCCTCCTGGTGGACAGCGCATCCGGGTCGGTCATCGGCGCCGCGCCGGTCATCGATGACGACATGCTGATCGAGTTGCCCGAACCGGCACGCGACCCCGGGCGTGGCCTCCTCTTCATCCCCATGGAGTGCCCCACCTGCGGCGACGAGTTCGCCTTCGACAGCGATGCGGTCGTTCACTTCTGCCACAACTGCCACCGCGTCTGCCGGGTCTCCGGCCGCCGCAAGGAGACCGTCGAGTACTCGCGCTCCAAGACGATGGACGACGGTTTCGACCTGGTGCCATTCTGGCTTTTCCCCTTGCGGATCCGGACCGCCGGCGGCGAACTCATCACCGATCTCGCCCACCTCAAGGACGGCATCGACGGAACCCTCGACCAGATCGGCGAGGACGCCCCCGTTCGGCAGCACGGCCTCTATGTTCCCGCCATCCGGTGCATCAACTCCAAACTCATGGGCTCCGCGTTCAACCGGCTCTTCGATCACACCGTCCGCCAGCGGTTCCAAATCCTGCACGACCGTTGGCCCCTCGATGCCAAACCCAGGCCGTGGACGATCCACCTCGACGAAACCGAGGCGCGGAACCTCGTGCCGCTCTACCTCGCCAACGCTTTTGACCGCAGGGATCTCGCGCGGGTCAACGTCGGCCAGGTCGCAGACCGGCTCTTTGACGCCACCCAGGAAACCGAGGGCCGACTCGTTTACCTCCCCATTCCCGAGGTGGTGACGAATCCCTTCCGGAACTATGTCGGACGGTTTCGCGGTCGGGCGTTGCGAAAGGCGACCAGAGGGGCTCGGTGACCACGACATCTCCCCATTTTCCGAAAATCGACTCACCCGTCGCCGGCGACGGGTGAGTCGATTCTCGGAACTGGGTTATCCTTGTCGAAACATGGAGGATGTATGGCAGCCGAAATTTTCACCAGCGACTGGGCCGATCTTTGGGCCGACGCGATCAATGCCAACGCCGACTACAAGAAGGCCGCCACCAAGTGGGAGGGCGCCATCGGGATGATCATGACCGTCGACGGCGACATGGGGATCCCCGAAGAGCGCATCGTCATCGCCGATCTCTGGCACGGCGACTGCCGCGGCGCCGCCACCGCCACCCAGACCGAGCTCGACGACGCGCCGTACCACATCAAGGCCAACCCGGCGACGTGGAAGAGCGTCCTCGCCGGCAAGACCGATCCCATCGTCGGTCTCATGGGCGGCAAGCTCAAGCTCTCCAAGGGCAGCCTCTTCGCCCTGCTGCCCTACGCCAAGGCGGCGAAGGAGCTGGTCAACTCGGCGATCGCGGTCGACACCACCTACCCCGACGGTTGGGACTGAGGATGAGTCCGGATCGGGGCAGCGACCGGGGCAGCTTGATCACTCCTGGTTGTTCTTGACCAACTCGCAGCCTTGGAGATGGCCCATCTCAACGGCTTGGGGGAGTACCCGGAGGTGACCATGCACGACGCCTCAACAGTCAACCGGATTCGACGCCCGAGCCATGATCCGGCGCCTCCTCCACCGAGATCGCAATTGCGATGGTTGTAGGGCCGGCGTCCCGCCGGCCCATCAGAGCCCTCGTCGATCCGCATCGCGCCGCACACCAGTCCAACGCCGCTCTCGTTTGCCACGCGAAATGGTCCCGGGTCTTTCCAATCAACTCCTGTGTAATCTGGATCTCACCAAGGTCAGAGTCCCCGAAATCCGGAGCCGCGACCCGGAGGGCTCGCGATTACCCAATCGGTACCTAGCCGAAGTCCGCGGCAAACAACGAGTCTCCCAACCGGTTCACGACACGCGGAAAGCCGCCATCCCCTCGGGGTGCCGGGTACGCCATTGTGCTGGAACCACCACCCGGCTCCGCGCCCGCGCTCCGCACAATGGCGCTACCGGGCTCCCCCGGGAAGCGCGATGCGGTCTGGCTCTACCGGCTACGAGGCAGGCCGCCGGCGCACCATCGGCGTGGTCGCAGCCTCCCCACTCACCCACGCGCGACCACGCCGATGGTGCGACGCTGGGTCGCCGTGACGCCAATGGTCACGGCGACCCAGAAGGCCGGGGCTGACAGAACCCACATCCGCAACCGAATCCACCAGCGACCAAGCTCATCGATCGATCCCGGAAATTGCCGCACTGCGACAGTCGCACTGCGGCAAAAGATCGAAATCTTTTCGAAAAGTCTCCATGGACTAGATTTCTAAAACCATTACAATGAATCAGTTAGATGTTTTTTGCCGCATAGCGGCAGAAAACCCTTGACACGTATGCCGCAGCGCGTTATATTTTGTCCATCGGGAATGCCGCAGGGCGGCAAAGCCGACGACGAGAAAACAAAAACCCGGCGCTCGAGCGCCACACGAGCCGGGAAGCCGGCAAGGAGGATCAGATGACCGCCAAGAAGAAAGCCAAACAGGTCCAGACCGAAATCACCGAGAACGCTCACCAGATCTGGCTCGCCGGCCTCGGCGCCGTCGCCACCGCCCAGGAAGAAGGCAGCAAGGTCTTCAAGGGCCTCGTCAAGAAGGGCCAGGAGTTCGAGAAGGCCGGGAAGAGCCGGGTCGAGCAGGCCAAGGGCGCCGTCACCGGCGTCAAAGTCGTCGCCGAAAGCTACTGGGAGACCCTCGAGCGCACCCTCGATGAGAAGGTGACGGGTGTCATCCACCGCATGGGCGTACCCACGAAGGAAGAGATCGATATCCTCACCGAGCGGGTTGAGAACCTCACCGCAGCCATCGACAATCTCCGCGTGACCGATACGCCGAAACCGCGCACCGGCACCACCACCGCGAAGCCCGTAGCCAAGAAGGCCACCGCCGCGAAGAAACCTGCCGCCAAAAAGGCCACGGCCGCGAAGAAGCCCGCCGCCACGACGACCACCGAAGCAAAGTAGTCGCGGCCCCAAGGCCACGAATTTTCCCAACGGCGTCGCTTTGCGGCGCCGTTTTTCGTTGCGCCTGTTTCGCCACTTCGCTACTGTTGATGGATGACAGGCACAGTTGCAATCGTCGAGGACGAACAGAATATCCGCGAGAACGTCGGCTTTGCCCTGAAACGAGAGGGCTACAACGTCGAGAGCTTCGCCGACGGCCTCGCCGCCTGGGAGGCCTTCGAGGCCAATCTCCCCGATCTCGTGATCCTCGACATCATCATGCCCCGCATGGATGGACTCGAGTTGTGCCGTCGCCTGCGAACCCTGTCGCAGACGATTCCCATCGTTTTCCTGACCTCGCGGGACGAGGAGTTCGACCGCGTTCTCGGTCTCGAACTCGGCGCGGACGACTACCTGTGCAAGCCGTTTTCCATGCGGGAACTCGTGGCGCGGGTCAAGGTGCTCTTTCGCCGGTTGTCACTGCTCAACGAAAGAGCCTCGACCGATGAAGAGGAGCTTCTCGCCATCGGTAATCTGGTCCTCGATCTGCGTCGTTACACGGCACGTTGGGGCACCCAGACGATCCCGTTGACAGTGACCGAGTTCATGATGCTCAACGCCCTGGTTCGTCGGCCCGGCCACGTCAAGACCCGCCAGCAACTCATGGAACAGGGCTATCCGCACGACACCTATGTCTCTGACCGGACCATCGACTCGCACATCAAACGCATCCGCAAGAAGTTTTCGAGCCTGGACGAGAGTTTCGACAAAATCGAAACCGTCTATGGTCTCGGCTACCGCTACACAGAGGTCCCCGAATCATGATCGGCGGCCGCCTCTCGCGGTCCGTCGCCTGATCTCGCTCGGAGACAAGTGCCCATGGCATCGCTCCGTTGGCTCTCACGCATCTCCATCCGGCTTCTCGCGTTCAACGTCCTGGTTGTCTTTCTTCCCATGGCCGGAGTTCTTGTCCTCGACACCTACGAGCGGCACCTTCTCGAAGCCCAGGAAAGAACCATGGGCCAGGAGGGTCGGCTGCTCGCAGCCGCGATCGAAGCGACGGGGAGATTCGAACCCGCCGATGCCCAGGGTATTCTGGTCAAGCTCGGTCAACGCCATCTCGCCCGTCTGAGGGTCGTCGACCGCCGGGGCGAACTCCTTGCCGATTCAGCCAGCCTCGGACCACGGCGAGACGAGTCCGCCCCCCCCGAACAGCCCGCAGTGCAATCCACCGAGGCGCCGTTTCTCTACCGCATCGGCTCCCTCCCATTTCGGACTCTGCGGCGACTCACACAACCGCCGGTCGATGATCCCGGCGACGCCTGGGAGCCTGCGAGTTTCCTCAACGCTCCCGAGGTCCGCGACGCCCTCGACGGTCGTTATGGCGCCATCACGAGGATCACGCCGGGAAGCCAGCGATCGGTCAGCCTCTATATCGCGATCCCGGTGCGAATCGACGGAGTGGTCGAGGGCGCGGTGCTCGTCTCACAGTCCACCGGGAGGATCCTCCAGGCTCTCTACTCGGTTCGTCTCGATGTCTTCCGGGTCTTTCTCGGCAGCCTCGCAGTCGCGATGGTGCTGACCCTGCTCATGGCGACCACCATAGCCCGTCCGCTCGGCCGTCTGCGCCGTCGAGCCGAAGCGATTCTCGACCGGCGCGGTCGCCTCCGCGGCAGTTTCGAACCGAGCAGGAGAACCGATGAAATCGGCGATCTCGAACGGGCGCTGGCAGAACTCACGAGGCGGCTCGAGGAACACCTCCAGTTCACCGAGTCGTTCGCCGCCGATGTGTCCCACGAGTTCAAAAATCCCCTCGCGGCCATCAGGTCGGCCACCGAAATGGCTCTCGAAGTCGATGATCCCGGTGAGCGGCGCCGCTTTCTCGCCATGATCCAGCAGGATGTCGCCCGCATGGAGCGCCTGCTCACCGAAGCCCGCGAGATCTCACGGATCGACGCGCGGATTGACGAGGAGGACCTCGAATCGGTCTCTCTCGACAAACTCCTCGAGGGCCTCGTCGAAGCCTTCCGCCTGCGACGCGGCAACCGCGGCCCCGAGTTCACCGTGGCTCTGGCCGATCGCGAAGTCGAGGTCACGGCCTCCGCAGACCGGCTGACCCAGGTTTTCGAGAACCTTCTCGCCAACGCGGTGAGCTTCTCACCCGCGGACGGCACCGTCACCATCACCCTTCGGGTCGAAAATGAGCAGGCGGTTGCGACCATCGCCGACGAAGGTCCCGGCATCCCAGAAGAACACTACGACCGGATCTTCAACCGCTTCTTTTCCTACCGGCCCGACAATCCGGACGATGGCGGCCACTCGGGCCTCGGTCTGTCCATCGTCCGCGCCGTGGTCGAGGCCTATCACGGCACCGTCACCGCCGGCGCCCGATCGGGCGGCGGCGCGAAAATGACGGTGAAGTTGCCCCTCTCAGATTGATCCTGCCGAACGGCAGAGGGTTCGCGCTACGGCCGCACCGCGACGGCGCTGCCGTCGATGATCACCTGCAGGCGGTCGGCGATGAACTCATGCCCGACAGGTTGGAAGTCGAGCACCCGTTCCCTTACGAGCGTCTCGATCTGCAGGGTGTTGTATCCATCAACACCGAAGTTGAGCGCCTGGGCGCGCATCGCGAGCGGCTCCTGGTGCAACCACGCGTCGAATCGACGGACGAAGATCTCCTCGTATTCGACCGCGGAATGCCATGCGGTCAACGGCCCGGATCGACGGAATTGGCGGAATCCTTTTTCAAATTGGAGGGTCCAAAATCGTCTATATTGGTGGTTGACTCACCATATTTCGACCCTATCTTGATGAATGGATGGTTCCAATAGAGGAGGTCTGGTCGATGCGTATCCAACACACCCACCACAGCGAACTCGCCGGACGCACCTCCGAGCTGCGCCGTCCCTGGCTCGAGGCCACTCTCGGTCGTCTGCTCGAATTGCCGGACCACCCGCGGAGCCGCGTTCTCGTCGCGGCGGAGGGTGAACGGGTCCACGCCGTTCTCGGTCTCGAGTTGAGCCTGGACCACCGACGGCCGCTTGGAGTGCGCCACCATCCGCGTGCTCGAAATCGACCCCGATCACTTCGATCGCGGCCTCGGCTCGAGGTTGGTTCGCGTCGCCGAAGACATCGCCCATATCAACGGCTGTGACCGGGTGTGCGCGGCGCCCAATCTGGAACACTGGAATGCCGGGAGATGCCGGGTCACCTTCAATCGCTACGATCTCGGTCGCCGGGCTTGCCGAGACGACGCCGCGCCTAGAAGGCGGAGCTCCGCGTGAGCGAGACAGAAAGAACCGGGGAGGTTCGAATGGACATCACCATCGACCGCAGCAGTGACGAACCGATCTACCGTCAGCTGGTGCGCAGCATCCAGGCGATGATCCACAACGGCGCGCTGCCCGAGGGTTTTCGGTTGCCGCCGGAACGGCGTCTCGCGGCGGCGCTCGACATCAATCGGTCCACCGTGCTCAACGCCTATCGCGAACTCAAGGCCCTGGGACTGGTGGACGCCCACGTCGGCCGCGGAACCGCGGTCCTGCGCCCACCGGCGGCCCCGGCGCCGCCGGGAGCGGTAACGAACGTGCCGTGGCGCCAGCTCTTCCGCGGCGGTGCCGCCGGTTCCCGGGATCCGATCCTCGCGGACCTCCTCGCCATGACCGAACGACAGGACCTCATTTCCTTTTCCATCGGCCTGCCGGCGCCTGAAATGCTGCCCCTCGATCTCGTCAGGAAGCTCGCCGATGAAATCCTCCGCGATCCCGGTCCACCTTCTCTCCTGCACTGCCCCACCGAGGGTCACACTCCCCTGCGCAACACCCTGGCGAGGTGGCTGGCGTCCCGCGGAATCCACGCCGACACCGCGGAGGTGCTCGTCGTCTCCGGATCGCAACAGGGGCTCGATCTTCTGGCGAGGACCTTGATCGATCCCGGCGATGCCGTCGTGGTCGAGGAACCCTGTTACATCGGCGCCCTCCAGACCTTCCGCAGCGCCCAGGCCCGATTGATCGGCATCCCCGTGGACGCACACGGAATGCGGACCGACATTCTCGCCTCGGTGCTCGATCACCACCGTCCGAAGTTCATCTACACCCTGCCGACCTTCCAGAACCCTTCCGGCGCCGTCATGAGCCTCGAGCGCCGGCGTCACCTCCTCGAGCTCGCGGCGCGCTGGCAGATCCCCGTCGTCGAAGATGATCCCTACTCGGAGCTGCGCTACCAGGGCGATCCGCTGCCGTCCCTCAAGGCCCTCGACGAGAACAACCTGGTCATCTATCTCAGCACCTTCTCCAAGGTGTTTCTGCCCGGCCTGCGAATCGGCTATATGGTTGCGCCGCCGGTGGTGCTGCGCCAGCTGGTCCTGGCCAAGCAGGGAGCGGATCTCCATTCCAATACTTTCGGCCAATACCTGCTCGATCGATTCGTCCGCGACGGCCATTTTGCGGCCCACATCGACCACCTCAGAGACGCCTACCGGAGACGCCGGGATCTGATGGCCGCTGCCCTCGAGGCCGACTCCGAACTGGGGCTCGACGTACGGGTTCCCGCCGGCGGCTTTTATATCTGGTGCGGCATCCCCGACGGGGTCGAACAGTCGGCGCTGATGGCCAACGCCATTGCCCGCGGCGTCACCTTTCTGCCCGGCCGTGCGTGCTTTGCAGCCGATCCGCCCGAGAACGCGATCCGGATCAATTTCACTCATTGCTCCGAGACCGACATCCATGTCGGCATCGAGCGGCTGCTCGAAGCGGTCCGCGTGACCGCAGCCATGGCGCGGCGGCCGAACGCTGATGGCGCATCGACCGCGCCCGTTGTGTGATCTACCGAGGAGGGCCGAATGAACCTGAAGAACATCCGCTATGCCGCCCGGATGAGCGAGCTGAGAACCTCTGATATCCGTGAGATCCTCAAGGTCACGCAGCACCCGGAGGTGATTTCGTTCGCCGGCGGGCTGCCGGCCTCAGAGCTGTTTCCCACGGCCGAATTGGCCGAGTTGGCCCGCGACCTCCTCCTCAGCGACGGCGCCAAGGCGCTCCAGTACGCCCCCACGGAGGGATTGGCGGTGTTGCGGCAGCTCATCGCCGACCGCCTGCGGGACCGCTTTGGCCTCGAGCGCACCGCCGACGAGGTGCTCGTCGTCACCGGCTCGCAGCAGGCCCTCGATCTCACCGGGAAGCTCTTTATCGACGACGGCGACGTGGTGCTCTGCGAAAGCCCCACCTACCTCGGCGCCATCAACGCGTTCCGGGCGTACCGGCCGCGATTCGTCGAGGTCCCGACCGACGACGACGGAATGGTGCCGACGGAGCTCGAACGCCGCCTCGCGGGGCCCGATCGTGCCAGGTTCATCTATGTCGTTCCCGATTTCCAGAACCCGAGCGGCCGCCGCTGGTCGGTGGATCGTCGACGCGCCCTGGCGGAGATCGCCGCCCGCTTCGAGGTGCCGGTCATCGAGGACGCGCCGTACGCTGAACTCTGCTTTGACGGCGAGGCGTTGCCGCCGGTCGCCACCTTCGACACCGAGGGACTCGTGATCTTCCTCGGGACCTTCTCGAAGATCCTCTCGCCGGGGCTGCGCCTCGGCTGGATCGCCGCCGACGAGGAGATTCTGCGGCGCTACGTCCTCGTCAAACAGGGCGCCGATCTCCACACATCGAGTCTCACCCAGCTCCTCGCGGCGCGTTTCATCCTCGAGTGCGATCTCGACGGCCACATCAACCGAATCAGGGACGCCTACCGGAAGCGCCGCGACGCCATGCTGGCGGCGCTCGACGAGCACATGCCGCCTGGCGTGAGCTACACGCGGCCGAAAGGCGGCCTCTTCCTCTGGCTCGAACTGCCGTCGGGCCTCGACGCCCGCGCGGTCCTCGAGCGCAGCCTGGCGGAAAACGTCGCCTTTGTCCCGGGTGGCGCGTTCTTCACCGAAGACGGCCACGACAACACCCTGCGCCTCAACTTCTCGGCCATGCCCGTCGACCGCATCACGGAGGGCGTTCGCCGGCTCGGTCGAGTTCTCGAGACGGTCCTGGCGACGACCGCCGCGGCTCGATAACGACGCCGGGCGGCGGGCGGGAACCGACATCGAGTCGGAGCCGGCCGGTGTCGGGCAGGACCGCCACCGGTGCAACCGTGGGGACCAACGGAACCCGCGCTCAGCGCCCCTCGTTCTCGCAATCGAGTGAAATGATCCCTGATCTCGATATTTCCCGCGTTCCTCTGCAGGGTCCACTCCGATTGCCGAGGCAGCGGGGTCGATCCTGACGGCGGACCGAATGCACCCGATCCGCCGCCGGACCGCCAGCTCACTGGAGGAAACAACATGTCAATTCAATATCAGTGGTCGTCTTCCCCTGCAACGCTCGCATTAACGGACCATCTGCGAACCTTTACGGCGGGCGCCGTCGCGACCGCCGCACTGCTGTTCGCATCGCCGCCGCCGGTTGTCGCCAGCACGCCCCTCGGCGGGCAGTTCCAGGTCAACACCGTCACCGGGAGCTATCAGGAATGGCCGGCCGTCGCGGCCGATGCCGCCGGCAACTTCGTCGCCGTCTGGGAGAGCTACGCCTCGGGCGGCACCGACAATTACGGCCGCTCGGTGCAGGGCCGTCGGCTCAACTCGAACGGCGTCGCCGCCGCACCCGACTTCCAGGTCAACACGTCGACCACCTACGATCAGAAATCGCCGGCGGTGGCCGTGAACTCGAGCGGCGCCTTCGTCGTGGTCTGGGAGAGCAACCACAACGGAACGGACTTCGACATCATCGCCCAGAGATACAACGCCGCCGGCGCCAGGGTCGGCTCCGAAATCCTCGTCAACAGCGAGTTCACAGCCGGCGATCAATTATTCCCGGCGGTCGCGATGGCCGACAACGGCGACTTCGTCGTCGTCTGGCGCAGCGCCGGCGGCGCCGGTGGGGACCCCGACCTCAGCATTCAGGGCCGCCGGTGGAGGGCGTCTGACGGCAGCTTCTTCGACCAGTTCCTGGTCAACGACGTGACCACGGGCGACCAGGATGAACCTGCCATCGCGACCAACGGCAAGGGCCGATACCTCGTCGCCTGGCAGTACCCGGGAACGAGCAGCTTTATTGCCGTCCGCAGCTTCACGGCCGACAATCTGCGCGCAGAAGGACTGACCGCAACCGCCCCGCAGGAGCGAGCCAACACCCACCCGTCGGGACCGGACAGCAACCTTTCGGTGGCCATGGCGTCGGACGGTCGCGCCATCGTCGGCTGGGAGACCTTCGGCGCCACCTTCGGCAACGACAACCAACGGATCTCGATCCAGGCCCGCCGCCTCGATCCCACCGGCGCCTTCCTCGACGGCAACGACGTCCAGATCAACACCTACACCCCCGACGACCAGCGCTACCCTTCGGTGGCCATCGCCGCGAACGGCTATTCGGCGGTGGCCTGGCAGAGCTACGGCTCGCCGGGGAACGACAACTCCGACTACAGCATCCAGTTCCGGGCGTTCGACCAGGACGGGGTCGCCCTCGACCCGGTCGAGGTCCAGGCCAACAACTACACCGACAGCGCCCAGCTCTTCCCGGCGGCGGTTCTCGCCCCGAACGGCAAGCTGCTCGTGACCTGGGAGAGCAGCGGCAGCCCCGGTAACGACAACGACGGCTTCAGCATCCAGGGGCGGCTCTTCCGGGTGTTCAACCAGCCCAGCGAAGCGGTGGCCATCCCGGCGGTGGCCCGGGTGGCGGGCAGCGGCGCGTTCTTCACATCGCGGGTCGCTCTGTTCCACACCGGCGCCGGAGACCGGAAGGTCGTCGTCACCTACATCCCGCGCGCCGACATCGGCGGCCCGACCCGCACCGCTGTTGTGCCGCTGCCTGCCAACACGCAGCTCGCGGTCGCCGATCCGTTGGCGGCCTGGTTCGGTTTCAGCGGCGGCGACACCGGCGTCGGCAGCCTCCTGTTCGAGCTCACGGACGTCAACGGCCAGCCGAGCAGCGACACCCTCCTCGCCCAGAGCATCGTCTTTGCCCGCAAGACCGACGGCAGCGAGTTCGGCCAGTTCTTTCCGGCCATGCACGGGTCGGACGCGCTGGTGGCCGGGCAGACCGGCTATCTGGCGAGCACCGTCAACGCCCAGGTCTACCGGGTCAACGTGGGTCTGATGGCGCTGGCTGACGGCACCAGGGTGAAAATCACTCCGCAGGAGAAGATCGGCACGCCGTTGGCGGCCGGCCAGACCTTCGACCTGAACCGGGGCGGCAATCGCCAGCTCAACAACATCTTCAACGCCTTCCAACTGACCCCGCGCGACAACATCGTCATCGCGGTCGAGGTGATGTCGGGTTCGGTGCTGGCCTACGGCAGCATTCTCGACGGCAATCTCGTCTACCCCGGGACCAGCGACCCGACCACCATCCTCCCGGTCACCGCCGGCGCGCCGCAGGTCACCCTGCTCGAGCTCGGGCCGATCCGGGGTCTCAACGAGTTCAGCGGCTCCACCAGCGTCACCAACCACAGCGCGGGGCAGGCTCTCGTTCGGGCTGACTTCTTCGCCCGCGGCACGCCGGGCGTCAAGGCGACCACGACCTTCACCATCCCCGGGGGAAGGACCATCGGCTATGAAGACATCATCGGCGGCCTCTTCGGGCTCCAGGGGGTCGGAACGCTTCGTCTGACCGCCGAGAACGGCACCATGATCAGCGCCGCCGGTCGCGAGTTCGCGATCTATCGCGACACCCGGGGCGTCGTCGACGGAACCGCCGGCCAGGCGATTCCCGGAATGCTGCCCGCCGAGCTTCTCCAGCCCGGCTCCTGGTACCACCTGCTCGGTCTGCGCGAGGTCGACAACCCGAGCGGCCGGGAGCGCAGCCACATCGCGGCCTTCAACCCGGGCACCGCCGCCGTGACGCTCACCGTGCAGGTCTTCGACGGCGCCACCGGCGCAACCGAAGGTTCAACCCAGCTCATCGTCCGCGGCGGCGAGCTGATCCAGACCAACAGCATCATCACCGTCGTCAAACCCGGCCAGGACGGCCAGCTCAAACGGCTCGAGGTGATGGCAACCGGACCGCTCTACGTCAGGGCGTTCCGGGTCAACAAGGATGGCGACCCGATCACCATTCCGCCGCAACGATAGCTCGGGACCCCGGCGCCGTCCGGTGCGATGCCCGTCCTCACCTCGAACTCTCTGTCGAGGCGGGCGGGCGTCACCGGACGGCGTACCGGGATGTCCAAAACGACGGCCCGGCCTGCAACGGCCGGGTCGGTCGTCGGGCACACGCCCAAGTCGAGCCGGCACCGAGGCCGGCGTCCCTCCGGTCAGCTCGCGATAGAGCCAGGCCTTGGCCATGGCCCAGTCCCGCTTGACCGTGATCTCCGATACCTTCTGGACCACCGCGACCTCCTCGATTGTCAGACCGCCGAAGTAGCGCAGCTCGACGACCTCGGCCTGCCGCTCGTCCAGCGCTGCCAGCCGTTCCAGCGCCTGGTGGAGGAGCAGGACATCGGTTTCGGGCGGCGCCGCCGCCTCGGGCGCGTCGTCGAGCGAGATCCGCAGCGCCTCACCGCCGCGCTTGGCGGCCGCCCCCGAGCGGGCGTGATCGACGAGGATGCGCCGCATGAGCTGCGCGGCCACGCCGTGGAACTGGGCCCGGTTCTTCCAACGCGCACTCCGTTGGTCGACGAGCCTCAGGAAGGTCTCGTGGACCAGGGCGGTCGGCTGCAGGGTGTGCGACCCGCGCTCGCGCGCCAGTTGTCTGCCCGCCTGGCGTTTGAGCTCGGCGTAGACCAGCGGTACGAGCCGGTCGAGTGCCTCCCGGTCGCCGTCGCCCCACGCCAACAGCAGTTCGGTGACTCCCTCGCTCAAACCATCGCTCCAGTCGCCCTTCGAGTTGGTTTCCGAGTCCGCGAATGATACCTGATCGCTTCAGTTTCCGCGTTTCTTTGTAACGGCCGGCTCCGGATGCCACTGCGGGTAAGCGAACCACAACGGTTGTCCCTGGTGGGCCGCCGCAGCCGGGCTCCGGACAGGTCCACCCGTGTAGGTAATGACAGGAGGAACCGCAGATGTCAAGTCAAACTCAGCCCGAATCACCCCTTCCCACCAGAGTCTTCTCGTGCCTCCGGCGACCGCCCGCTGCCGGGCTCGTCGTCGCATCAGTCGTGCTGCTGATCGGGGCGGCGCAGCCAGGCCTCGCCAGCGAACCCCTCACCGGGCAGTTTCAGGCCAACACCGTCATCGGGAGTGCCCAACAACAAGCCGCCGTGGCATCCGATGCGGCCGGCAACTTCGTCGTCGTCTGGGAGAGCTATGCCTCGGCGGGAACCGACACCGACGGCCGTTCGATCCAGGCTCGGCACTTCACCGCCGCCGGCAGCCCCGTCGGAGCCGAGTTCCAGGTCAACACCTCGATCTCGGGCGAGCAGAAGGCCCCGGCGGTGGCGAGAAACTCAAGCGGCGCGTTCATCGTCGTCTGGGAGAGCAACCACTCGGCATCGGACTTCAACATCATCGCCCAGCGTTATTCCGCAGCAGGTGTGAAGGTCGGCTCCGAGCTGCTCGTCAACAGCGCATTCACCGCCGGTGTCCAGGAGGAGGCGGCGGTCGCCATGGCGGACAACGGCGATTTCACGGTGGTCTGGCGCAGCCCGGGAGGCGCCGGCAGCGACCCCGACGCCAGCATTCAGGGCCGCCGCTGGCGGGCCTCGACCGGAACATTTTTTAACCAGTTCCTGGTCAACGACGTCACCGCCGGCGTCCAAAGCTCACCCGCCATTGCGACCGATGGCGGCACCACCTTCCTGATTGCATGGGAGACCGCGGCCGTGAGTCAGGATATCGCTCTCCGCTCATTCCAGGCTGACAACGGCAACGCCGCGGGGCTGGTCCCCGACGCCCCCCAACAGACTGCGAACACTTTTCCGACGGGACTTCAGGAACAACCCGCAATCGCCATGACGCCGGATGGGAGGGCCGTCATTGCCTGGGACAGCTTCGGCGCCTCCTTCGGCACCGACACCGACCGCTACTCGATCCAGGCACGGCGCCTCGCCGCCGACGGCAGTTTCATTGACGGCAACGATGTGCAGATCAACACCTATATCGCGTCCGATCAGCGGGATCCCGCGGTTGCCGTGGACGACAGCGGAATCGTCGTTGTCTCCTGGCAGAGTTTCGGGTCATGGGGCAACGACGCTTCGGGCTACAGCGTCCAGTTCCGGGCCTTCGACCTTTCGGGTTTCGCCATCGACCCGATCGACGTGCAGGCCAACAGCTACACCAACGACTATCAGTGGTACCCGGCGGTGGCGTTCGGTTCGGACGGCAGGCTGCTCGTGGTCTGGGAGAGCAACGGCAGCCCGGGCAACGACAACAGCGGATTCAGCGTCCAGGGCCGGCTCTACGACGCCTTCATCTTCGCCGACGGATTCGAGACCGGCGCCACATCGAGGTGGACGACTGCCGTGCCGTAGACCAAGGGCGGAAATCGGGCCGGCCAATCGGTTGCAGCGCTCCCGGCGCCGATCAATGCGGCGCCGAACCGGAAGCGCAGCGGGCTGCAGCGGCTTGCATCCGCTGCCGCTCGGTGGTGGCGTCCGCATCGAGGGCGCCGCCGGCTTCCGCCTCGGACCACAGGGCGAGTGCCTCGTCGACAACCGGCAGGAGCTCGGCGCACGGCGCGTCGCCGTCGCCGACGACCGCGGCCAGAGCTCCGGCAAGGCGAAGACGACCGCTGCGCAGCATGCTGCGGGCCCGGACGTCCTCGGGGTCGGCCTCGGAAACCGTCCGGCGGAGATCAACCGCCTGCTCGTAGTGCGCTGCCGCCTGCCGCGCCTGACCGAGCTCGAGCAGGACGTAGCCGAGATCTCCGTGATCGAACGACACGTCGAGCATCGTCTCGGTGTCGGCCCGGGCTCGCCGCCAGCCGCGCCTCGTCGATGGCGAGCGCTTCCGCCAGGATCTCGAGCGCTCCATCGAGATCGCCGGCGACCGATCGCACCGCGCCCACCTTCTTGCACGCGAGCGCGATGTTTCGCCGATCGCTGTCTTTCGCGGTCGGCGTCTCCCCCAGGCTCCGGTAGATCGCCAGGGACTCCTCGAAACCCACGAGGGCGTGATCGTAGTCACCCTCGTCGGTCCTCAGTTGGGCCGTGTCCCAAAGGCTCGATGCGACCGAGCGACGCACTCTGGGATCGTTAGGGGCAGCTGTGGCTGCCGCTCGGCGAAGTTCGAGCGCCGCGCCGTACTCCCGGCCCTGCCCCTCGCGATTTCCACTCGCGCCGAGGAGGTCGCCGAGGGTTCCGTGCGACTGCGCCAGGGAGAGTCGTGCGTCCAGACCGGTCGAATCGGCCGCGGAGGATCGCCTTCCGCAGCGCAACCGCCCGTCGCTGGCTGGCGATCGCACCCTCGGCGTCACCGAGATTGGCCACCCCGACCCCGCCCTGGACCGCCGCGATCCGCTCGAACGCACCCGCAAGCTCGGTCTTGAGCGCGGCATCGTCGCCGGCCTCGCCGCTCGAGACGTTCCAGATACTCGAGACCCACCTCGACGATCCGCTTGCGGACCGGTGTCGATCCCGGAAGCTCGGCGACCCGCTTTTCGATCTCGAAGACAAAGGTCCCGGCCAACCGCCGCACCTCGTCGAAGCGGCGTTCTGCGACGGCGCGCTCGGCTCGCGCGACCCGGGTCTGCTGCACGGTTGCAACGAGCCCGCCGGACAGGCTGACGAAAGCGAGCAAGGTCGCAGCCGACGCCGCCCGATGGCGACCGAGAAATTTCCCGACCCGGTAGGCGAGGCGGTCCGGCCGAGCGCGGATCGGCAGGCCCGCGAGGTGACGGCGAAGATCCTCCGACAGTTGCACGACCGAGGTGTAGCGGCGCGCCGGGTCCTTGGCCATGGCGCGCAACGCGATGGTGTCGAGGTCTCCATCGAGGCTTCTCCGCAGCCGGCGGGGGTTGGCGTCGGGCGGGCCGGCCGGCGACGTCATCGCGGTGCGTTCGCCCGGATCAGAGGCCAGCGGCCGCATCACCGCCTGGCTCGGAGGCGTCACCTCCTGCTCGCAGATCGCGCGCAGCATCTCGTCGACACTGCGCGAGCCCAGGTCGTACGGCCTGCGCCCGGTGAGCAGCTCGTAGAGCATGACGCCGAGGGCGTAGACATCGGTGGCGGTGGTCACCGGTTCGCCGAGAATCTGCTCGGGGCTCGCGTATTCCGGCGTCATCCACCAGCCGGTGGCGGGCGCCGCGGGCAAAGGGGCCGCCGGATCCGGGGCGAGGAGCTTCGCGATGCCGAAATCGAGAAGTTTAAGGTCGCCGTCGGCGGTGACGAGGTGATTCGCCGGTTTGAGATCGCAGTGCACGACCAGTCGGCTGTGGGCGAAGGCGACGGCGTTGCACGCGGTGCGGACGAGTTCGATCCGCGCCGCAATTCCGAGGCCTCGCTCCCGGCAGTGAACGTCGATGGGCGATCCCTCGACCAACTCCATGACGCAGTAAAGCCGGCCGGTCTCGTCGGCGCCGGCGTCGAGAAGACCGGCGATGTTGGGGTGTTCGAGCGATGCCAGGATCCGGCGCTCGCGGCGGAACCGCTCCTCGAAGAACTCGGATTCGAGGTCCGTGTGGAGGAGCTTGAGGGCGACCTCCTTGTGGAAGGTGTCGTCGTCGCGGACCGCCCGGTAGACGACTCCCATGCCGCCCCTGCCGATCTCGGAGAGCACGCGGTAGGCGCCGAAGCGCCGACCCAAGGGCGACGGGACGGGCGCCCGCACGTCACCGAGCAGGACATCGGCCACCGGGGTCTCGAGAAACGGACCGGCGTTCTGCTCGGCGGCGAGCAACGACTCGAGGTCGGTTCGCAGCTCTCGATCGTCGCCGCAGCTGCGGTCGAGGAAAACCGTCCGTTCGGCGGGGTCGAGCGACTGGGCCTCGGCGAAGAGGTCCTTGATGCTCTGCCAGCGGTCCGGCTTCACATGGACCTTCCGCGCGCCGCCTGGCTGGTCACGGCACCGCCCGCCGCCGCAAGGGCGAACCCAGCGAGAGCGTCGACGTTACAGTCGATCTGGAGCCTCACGTCGCCATGTCCTTTCCCGGTTGGAGTGCCGAGCGCACTGATTCTATCCTGCTTGTCCGCATCCTCGGAGCTCCGGAAGGCCGGCACCCCTCTGCTGCTCTGGACTCCGGGGGGCGGATCGAGGCTCGGCCGCCGTGAGAAGATGCGCCATGTCATCCGCCCCGCGGGGCCCGATCGTGCCATGTTCATCTATGTCGTTCCCGGTTTCCAGAACCCGCGCGGCCGCCGGTGGTCGGTGGATCGTCGTCGCGGCCTGGCGGAGATCGCCACCCGCTTCGAGGTGCCGGTCATCGAGGATGCGCCGCACGCCGAACTCTGCTTTGACGGCGACGCGGCAGTCGATAAATCGGGGCGAATGATGGTCCCCCTTGGTTTCCACCATTCGCCCCTCGATTGTTACGGAGTTGTCACCGACCAGCGCGAGGTGTTGCCCGTTTCGAAGTCATCGGCGAACAGCGTCATTTCGACCCAGCGGCCGGCGAGATCCTGGTGGACGAGATCGGCGCGATCGGCTTCCCAAACGACGAAGGCGCGGTTCAAATGGTCGCCGACAGAGACAGCGGGGCGAGGGAGCCCGAGATCGCCCGGTTCCTTGACCTCGAACGCACCCTCGCAGCGAGGACCTTCTGGGAGTTCGACGACGCCGCCACCGCCCCGCTGCACGGTTTTGCCGGCGCCGACGACTATTACCGCCGAAGCTCGAGCGCCACGTTCATCCCCGCGATCTCGGTACCGACCCTGATCATCCACTCGCGCGACGACCCGTTTCTCCCCGCCGGCGCCATCCCCGAATCAGCCATGGAATCGAATCCCGCGGTGACGCCGCTGATCTCGAATCGCGGCGATCACGTCTGTTTCGTTACGGGCGGCGTGCCCTTTGCCCCCCTCTTCTGGGCCGAAGACCGCATCACCCGGTGGCTAGCGGAACGGATAACCTGACGTCGTCGAATTGAAAAAGGTGAAGGAGGGGTTCATCGGAATCCGAGATCCGAGCTGGAAATTCCAAGACGCTTCTCCTGCCACCAATCAAGGCACCCATCAGTCGTTCCCGATGTTCTGCTCCAGGTGCGACTGTCGCAGAGCGCTTCCTCGCTCCACCAGTTCCCGCGGCTCGCCAAGGCACCATGAGTAGTGTCCGGCCGCGTCATTGCTCCACACCGGCGGCACGATGTCCGGCAGGTGCTGAGCCACCGCCTCCGCGTACTGCGCGACGGCCAACTTGGCATACGTCTCGCAGAACTCCTCGTTGCTGGTCGGCTGTTCGGCTGCCGGATCGCCGCCGCCCGCACCCTGCGGTTCGGCCGCTCCGGCGACGGCTCCACCGCCCGAAACTCCCGGCATCCTGAAGCGCCCAATCACGAAAGCAGGTTTGCCGGACTCCATCAGAAAAGTCTCGACCAACTCGGCCGCGGCGCCCTCATCCGGTCGTGTGACCATCACGTCGATACTTCCTTCGGGAAGTCCGGGAATCGCGACGGGCTTATAGCCCGCATCGATGCTCCGCCCGCTCGCATCGTAGAGCCACGCCCCAGCCCAGATCGGCTGAGATCGACCCGCGTTGATCCGGTAGTGGACACGAAACGTGATCTCGGCGCCCCGCAGCTCGACAATCTCGCACGCCGAGATCACGTCGTCGACCGGAGCGAGAGCCGTTGCCGGAGCGTTGGCGGTCGCTGACCCCGCCACTTCCGGGTTGAGCTCGGCGGGCGCAGGTTCGAGGCCGAGCGGTTTCGCGACCGGGGGCGCCGTCTTCACCGCTCCGGCGACGGTAGTCAGCGGCCCCTCGGCAGACGCGCTGCCGCCAAAAATGCACAACGCCAACCCGAGAGCACACACGATCAGGGCTTTTCGTCGTCGATTCACGTCAATCTCCTGTTCATTTCTTGTCATCAGCGGAATTCAGATCTCAAAGCCAATTTACGGACACTAATGTAAGAAAGCGAGACTCTCAAACTACCTGCAGAGCTGCAAAACCTCCGCTTCTTCCAAACCCTTCCGAACGAGGCAGAACCTGGCACGACCCGTCATTGTCGCCACCGATCGCGCCGGAGAATCGAGCGCAGGTGGCGGTACAAGAGATTTCGGAAATGACACGAAATACGAGCCGTCTCCGGGAATCTCCTGAGAAAACGCAATCGCGCCTTGGGCTGATGTCAGACCGGCCGCCTCCTGAGACGTGAAGCTCATCGAGGCAACCCCGCTGACGTCATCGCGGTCCTTCACTGTGACGGGATCTGCCGCGGCATTCCCGGCGAGTCCGAAGGTGAGCATTGCTGCCACCTTCTCCCCCAGCGCCTTGGCGCACCCGAGCCCGCCGGTCGAGCTGCAGCTCACAATATTCGCCATGAAACCGGCGCCCTTTTCAATGAGTCCAAAGACATCGGTCTCGTTCTTTTTAGGCGTATATTCCATGTCGAAATCGCGCTCAAAAAGAGTCGCAGTCAGAACAAGTCCGAATCTCTCATCAACAGGACTATAGAGAGAGTCATATTTCTCAGGAAAGAGGAGCATTCCTCGTGCGCTGACGGTCACATCAACGTCGTAATCTTCAGCTCCTCTGAAGTCGTTATCCGGCTCAATCCCGCTCGGTTGAACGATCTTTGGGGGAAAGCTCGGAACGGAGAGAACTCCGACGTTCACGCCTTCTCCGCAGCACCACCTCTTGGTCCACTGCTGCGCCATCCCCTGCGTGGAGACACCATTGAGCAGGCCGAAAACCAGATAGGGTTCAAAACCCGGGGGCAACGGCTGACCGCTGTTGATGACCTCATTCTTCTGACCGTACTCGTTGCCCAGGCCGACCTCGCTGTCGCAACCCAACCTGTACGGGGCGTTCGGGTCAGTGCAGTCGACCGGGTCGTTGTAGATCTCGAGGCCCATCCAGCGAAGCTGATACTTCACCGGGCAGCCCGGCAACGGGTCGAAGGCGCGCAGGTGATCCCACTGCGGGCCACGCGGACCGTAGCCGTCGAGTCCCGGTTCGTCCGGCGGGCAATTGTCGCGCAGGTGGATCGGAATGTCCGCGCCGAGCGCAGTGTCGATGAGGCCGTCGGCATCGCCGTCCGGACACCCGTAGACACGTTGCATGTCGGAGGGTTTGCCGTCGTTCGGACACCAGTCGAACGGATCGGCCATGCCGTCGTTGTCCGTGTCCGGAAGAGGTCGAGCGTTCGGGCCGTAGGTGCTGCATGCGGTATTGGAAGGCGATGATTCGATGCGGTTGGCCTGCCAGGACACCGCGACGTGTGGCCGCACGAACGCCCGCACCTCGTAGCAGTAGCTTTCGTCGGCAGCGCTGGGTTGGGGCAACGGGCTGTCGCGATACTCGAGGGCGGCCGACGGGACCTCGGTCAGGAACTGGAACTCGGTCGCAAACGCCATCCGGCGATACACGGCGAAACCCTGCGGTCTATCGGGCCGGTCCCACCGCCACTTCAGAAAAATGCCGAGAGTCGAGGAGGCGGCTGCGCCCTGCTGCTCCATGCTGCCTCCCGAGCTGTCGACTGCGACCAGGCGGCCCGGCGGGTTCGGCGGCGGCGGCGGGTTCTCCTGTGCATTCAGACCGCTCATCGCGGCAGACACTGTCACCCGCCTGTACGCCCTGTCGATGTCGCTCGACGTGACGGTGTTGTGGGGGGAGGAGGTGAGCCGCAAGACTTCCGGGTCGAACATGAGCTGTTTTCGGGCTTGCGGAAGAGCCTTGTACTTCTGGAGAAGTTGCAGATAGAAATCGCGCGTTTCAGGCGAGGCGTGGAACTGCTGAGCAACGTAGAGATCCGTCTCGTCCTGACTGCCAACCCCAACAACCTGACGCTCGACGTAATGCATGAGAACTGGAATGACGACCTGCCCGGCAGCACCCTGTCGCACCACCGGTTGAAAGGTCTGTTGCTGATCTACATTCTGCGCCGCTGCCGGAGCCGGGCTCGTGACCTGGATTCCGCCGGGCATCGGCGCCATCGTCTGTTGGCTTGGCGGCATCACCGGCGACGCGACGACGAAGACGCTGTACATGCCGAAGTTCCCGCGTTCCCCCGCGGCCATGTTGCCGCCGAGCACGACACTGCCGGCGGGAAACGCCTTGCTGAACAGCTGCATGCCGATGTCGGTGCCACCGGCACGATAGGAGACCTCCAAAGCCGTGGACTGATACTCCTGCAGCCACGAGGGTCGCTGTCGATAGCGGCGATCGTAGGCTACATAGACGACGGCGGGGCGATCGAGCTTGAAACGCAGGTAGGGCGTCTCCGCCGCCGAGAACTTGTCGTCGTTGGCCGTGGCGATGCTGAGCGCGGAGGTCAGCGTCTGGGGCAGCCTGGTGTACTTGAAGTCGCGGTCCACGTAAACCATTGCTCCGATCGCTGCGGGTTGGAGCCGCTGGGTACGACCGGACGCGAGCTGCAATCCACTGACCAAGCCGCCGCCGGAGCTTGCCTGCAGCGCCACACCCGGCTGTGCCTTCGCGATGGGCGCGGCCACGAGGGTGGAGGTGGTGGTCGCTGTGGCCGGCGCCGGCGGATCAGCCGGCTTCTGCGCCTGGTCGAGCTGGCGCTGCCGCACTGCACTGCCTTGGACGAGGGCATCCTCCGTCTGTCCAAGACACCAATCGTAGTGGTGCTGATAGCTGTCGCTCCATACTGGAAACGGCGTGGGGATCCCGCGCGACTGCGCCTGCTGCAGCTGGGCGAGGGCCTCCTTGGCGTACCGGTCGCAGGCTTCGGGAGAGGCGGCGTTCACAGGCCAACCAGGAAACAGGAAAACCGAAACCGAGAACAGCAGCCGGAGCAATCTCATGCACAACCTCCTTGCCATGCGTTGGTCGACATCAACAGTCGAACTCGGTGAAAATCGGAGCGGGCCCGAGACCCTACCGCCGGTCATGGTGAGCCCTTGGAGCTCGCGCACTTCTGCAGCTCGGCTTCTCGGAGGAGGGTGCCGGCCTCGGTCAGGGCCGGGTCCACTTCCCGGCACCACTGATGGTGGGCTTGGTAGTCATTGCTCCACACCGGTCCGACGAAGCCGCAGCCGAGGTACAGGTTCTTCTGCTGCTGGTCGATCGCTGTCTGGGCGTAGATGACGCAGCGATCTTCCGCCGGCCGGATAGCCGCAGGTTTAGAGACGCGGCAGCGCGCCAACGCGTCCTCCCGCCCCCTCGTACCTCGCGCCGCGTACTTGACGTTCTCCCCGTGCAGGCACCAGTTCAGATGGGTTTGATAATCGGGATTCCACTCCGGTCCCTGAAAACCGCATCCCCGTTCCAGGTTCTCGCGCTGCTGCGTCACCGCGCTTTCGGCGTAGACCTGGCACTCCTCCTTTTCGGTACCCTGGCTACCGCCTCCCAACGTGGGTGCGCCGGCCCCGGCGATGCCACCTGTCACCGGCTCCAGACGACCTGCGTCCCCGCCCACGTTCTCCAACATCGGTTGCATCTGCAGATAAAGGTCCGGACGAATCTGCAGTCTTTCCACCGCGGCCCTCTTGCGCTTCATCTTCTCGACATCCGGCCTGGCTTCGACCTGCGGTATTGCACTGGGAGCAACATGACTCCCCCCGGGGACCAACCTCAGAGGTTGCTCCAGGTCAAGAGTCACAACCGAGTCCTTCAGGTTCGCGTTCTGGAGAATATCCCGGTAAAGCTGCCGCTCTTTCGGCGGCAACGCCTGCATGATTCTCTCGTTCATGGCGGTATCTTCCAAGACAGGTACTCCGGTCGCTGCCGTTGCGTTGTCTACCGCCGTCTTGGACACCGGGTAGGGCTTTGCCGACACGCCCTGGGGGAAGGTCCACTTCAGATGCAACTCGCCGTTGATCCGCGGCTGCTTCTCAGGGGATGGAAGCGAAAACTCCACCACCACGCCCTGGTTCGGCAGAGGAACGACTCCCATGCCCACATCTCCGCTCTGCAGAAACTGCGTCGTCGGCTCGACAGCCACAGCCACGGCGCCGGGGCGCCAAGGCAACAGGAATTTGTATGCATATTTGTCCCCCTGGCTGGGATAAAAAACCGGGAACGTATGATCGCTGCAGAATCCCTCGTTTCCCCAATTCCGGACAAACATTGCCCATACGTCGTCGTTCGGATCGTCCTCCTTGACTCGTATTGCCATCGCCCAGGCCGGATGGATCTCGCTGGCGCACTCGTGCGCACAATCGAAGCCCCACAAACCCGTCACGATGGCGGCCTTGTTATTGATCTCGGCGAAGTCGTAACCAATCGGGGGCATGAGCGGACTCTGACCCTGACGCCACCTCTGAGACCACCAGGGTGTGTGAAAATGATCGACGGTTTCACCGGAGTCGAACTCCACCTTGATGCCGCCGTGGTCGGAGCCCTTCTTCACCGCCCCATACCCGTTGTCCGTGAACAAATAGAAATTGAGGTCGCCGTCGTTCGAGTCGTAGCCGGCCCATTTCACCCGGCCCTCATAGGTCACAGGCGTCTTCCAGTTCACGTGCGGACCGCAAACACCGGGGACGGGGATCTCCACCGGACCAGGAATGTAGTTGCCGCCGTATTCCTTGAACGTCGGCTGATCCGTCGTCTTCGAGAAGTCCCGTTCCTCGCCCAGCTTCTTTACGGGGATGCCCAGAACGTTGAAATCCCTGATCTGAAGCAGAGGCGCGAGCCATTCCAGGTCCGGGTAGTAGCTGGGATCGCCGTATGAGTGCTCGAGCTGCCAGCCCCAACTTGGATTCAGCGGGATGCCGTTCAAGTCGGTCCCGTTCCAGTAAAGGTTGAGCGGCTGGTGCTTGATGGGAACCCTCGTGCACGCTTTGTTTGCCAGGAGCCAGGGATGGTAGGCGAGCCTGCTTCCTGTCAGACCCCCTGTGAAAGTATCGAACGAATTCTCGACGTCCTCATTGTTAGCAGGGTTGTTGTCCTCACTGTGCCTGAGTAACCACGCGAAACCGTATCGATTGTCCGGATGATACGGTTCGCTCCTCGCTTCCAGCTTTGCGGTCTCTCCGACACCGAGCTCCCAGTAGGGATACGCCGGCAATTCACGTCGACCTTCTGCCGAGATAGACCCCACGCGGGTGCTTACGATGTATTCGCCTTTCTCCTTGCTTCTCCAGGGCGTGGAGCCCACGTTCTTAGCAATGGCGAAAAACGAGACATCCGCACCGACTACCGTGTCACCTGATTTCGCGATTTCATAACAAACGTCGTAGGCAGCCAGGTCTCCCGATGTGGACGGCTTTTGGCACTGGTCGAGCAGGCTCTTCCTGGTATCTGCCCCCTGCCTCGAGTCTGCCTCGGAAACACGCATACACCAGTCGTAATGAGTTGCGTAGTTGTCAGCCCACATCTCTCCTGTGTAGGCACATCCATAGTTGACATTGTTTTTGGCGGCAAGCTGGGCGGCAAGAGAGTAGTTGTTGCAGTAGTCCGCTTTTGTCTGTGGCCGCACGACAGCTGACGTGCAGCAAGTGTCGGAAACGCGCGCCGGAACGGTGTCTTTGAGGTAGCAGACCGCGTCGCCGCCCTGAACGCCGGGCTTCACGTAGGTGAACGCCTTGCATCGAGCCTCGCTCTTGCAGGCATCTTCGCATTGCTTGACGGCAACGAAGGCTTCGACATCTTTTGCGATCGCGAAGTTTCGGTAGTTATTTCCAGGACGGTCGGAGAAGGTCTCCCATTGGGCAAATGCGCTGTCTGTGACGGAGCCCGAGAAGAGTACGACCAGAAGAACTCCACCGAGCGGACCGGACGTGGTCGATATTCGTGCCATCCTGTGTGTTCCTTTCGGCTGCGTTGTTTGTCTATTCCTGTGAGAAAGAACAGAGGACCGGCTTCCTGGCGGTAACCGCCGCGGTGACGCCCAAAGCCGCCGATCTCCTTCGCATTCCACCCTCCCGATGTCGGACTCAGATCGTCACCTCGGTATGCAATCGAACCGGATTCGGATTTCCCTCAGTCGAATTCCGGGGGATGCCGGGCAGACGGCCTGCACGATTCGAGAAGAATGCTGCGAGCACACTCTCTTCTGCAGATCACCCTGGCGCATGGAGAGGGAAACAGGACTCTCTCATCCGGCGTCCGGCTCTGATTTCTCAGGAGAGGCGTTGAGGCAGAACCTGTTACCGCCGCGCGCCTCGTCGTGAACGCGCGAGACCGAACGCGCCGACTGAGGCTGTGAGGACGAACCCGATCAGAATCCACGCCCAGAGCCGATTCGGACCCGCTGGAAGCGGTCTGAGATCTCCATCTCCAAGGACCACGAGCCCGGCCCAACTCGCGGCGGGCATCCCGGCGTCGATCGCAGCACGTTGCGCCGCGCTCAGCGCTCCGGCGACGCTCTGGCCGCGCCCCAGCGCCTTGGCGAAGCTGCTGAACAGGACCGAAGCCTCCTGATCCTCCAGCGGCCACAGGCTGGCCAGGACCGCCCCCGCCCCGGCCTGCACAAAGGCCCTGGCCAGGCTCTGCGCCCCCTCGCCGCCGAGGATTCGGCCCGAGGAGCTTCTGCAGGACGAGAGGATCACCAGTTGCCCATCGAGATCGAGATCGGCGATCTCGCGGACCTGCAGGAACCCATCCTCATCCTCGGGACCCGGCGCCAGGAGGATGGCCGAACGCTCGGGCTGCTCCTCGTCGACCACCGCGTGGGTCACCAGATCGATGATTCCGAAACCCCCGAGCGGTGTCTCCTTCAGAGCCCGTTCACTGGCGTCGGCTCCCGAGAGCACGAGGCTGCCTCTGTCGGCGACCCGCTTCAGGGACCGCGCCTCGCGCTCGGCATGGCGGAGCGGGGCGAGCCGGAGGCCTTCGACCCAGGGGCCGGCGGCCCGGAAACCGGGTTGTTCCTCGTCGACATCACCGATGGCGGGATCGAAGAAGATCAAGGCGGCCGATCGTGGTTCGGGAGAGTCTCCCGAGGGATTCGTTCTTGAGATGAACCCAAACCGCGGCCGAGGGAACGACCGAGATCTCGAAGAGGCTGCCGATGGGAACCGCGTCAACGGATGCGCGCAGACCGCCAAACGGACAGCGGAAGAGGACGTCGTCCGGGATGATCACCAGCCGTCCGATCGCCGCGGGAAGGGTCGCCAGAGCCTCCTGCAAAAGATCCTCGTAGAGTCGAACCGATGCTTCGACCGCCGAGTGCCCCGCCGCATCTCTCGATGAAAGCAAGCCATCGAGAATGTCCACCCGCCCGCGCAGATCTCGGCGAGCGGGGAGGGCGAAAACCCCGACCTGCTCACGAGTGATGAGCGTCAACCAGGATTGACCGATCTCGAGCGGGAGGCGCGTCGACGATTCGCCGTCCCAGAGTTGGTATGACAGCAGCGCCTGATCCGGCGCCAGGAGGGCCTGAACCTCGGCGAGATCGGGGATCGTCGGTTGATCAACGGCCGCGAATGCCGGAGACGCTCGGAGCAGCTGATCTCTGAGGTCGGACTCGAGGGCCTCGAGGATCTCCAACTCCGCAGGGACGTCTGACGATCCGAAGGGTCGAGCTCGGAGTCCGAGAGCGCCCGCTGGACCCTGGAAATCCGGGCGAGCACCGCTTCACGCTCGGTCGAAGGCAGGGAATCGATTCGGTCTGAAGGAATCGGGTGGGCGCCTCGATGGCCTCGAGCAGTTCCCGCGCTCGAAAGCGCTCGATGGTTCGGAAAGCAAGTGCGAAATCCTCATGAGGGGTGGCCGACGACGCGGATCCTGCGAGAAGAAGCCCGGCAAGCCGGTAGTAGACGCCTGCCCAATGAGAAAATGCCTGTGCCCGGATGGCGCCTCCGACCTGGAGGCGCCCGAATCCGCTCGATGAGATCCAGCGCGTCAGATGGGCCGCAATACCCTCTTCCGGCGGCCCCCACCATGCTCTCACCCGGGCCTCGTCGGCCAGGACTCTCCCAGGAGGAAGTACTGACCGGTTTCCGAGCCCTCTCCCGGGCCTCGAGCAACCGCCGGTCGCTTTCGCTCACGAAACCGTGGTCCCATTTCGGCCAAGGCGATCCCCGATAATCGCAGTGCGTTGACTTCGACTTGGATCACCCCGTGCGGCGAGCGATCTCGAGGGCCCGATCGAAGTGCGACAGAGCCTCCACTCCCGAGAGTTGCTTCCCCAGGAGAAGGATCATTTCCGGCTCCGCCGTGAAGTTGCCGCTCTCAATCGCCAGATCACGGCCCCGCTCGAGGATTCGCCGGTAGCGGTCGATCTCCATCTCTCCTTCGCTCAGGAGGTTTCCGGCGCACAGGGCCATGTTGTAGACCGACCTCGCCTGCCCCAGAGATCATGTGCCTGCTCACGGATCTGCGCTGCCTTCTCAAAGGCGTCGAAGCCTCTCGATAGCGACAGAGGTACCAGTAGGCCGCGCCGAGGTTGTCGAGGACGGCGCATTGGAGCTCGTACGGGCCGTCGGGGAAGACGACGGCGCTCCGCTCGACGTATCAGGTGGAGCCACTGGGAGTAGTCAGAACGCCAATGGGCAAGGCGGACGCCTGACCGATCCAGACTCGGGCTTCCATCGCGGGATCTCCGGTCTTCTCAGCCGCGCGGGCACATCGCTCGAGAAGGGCTTCCGCTTCGGTGAATTCCCCGTGCTCACCGAGCCGGAAGGCCAATTCCAGCCCCCCATAGACGACGCCGTGGGCGTCGCCGGTCGACTCCATCCCGTCGATGGCCTCGCGGAGCAGGTCGTCCGAATCGTCCGCGCCTCTCATCCGATCGATCCAGGCGATGAGCATCTCGATTCGGAAGACTCGGGGATTCTCGTCAAAGTGCTGTCGGAGCATGGCTGCGGCCTCGTCAAGGCGCCCATGGGCCAGGACCGATCGATAAACGCAGTAATAGGCGACGGGGTTTGCCGGGTTCTTCTCGAATCTCGGTGCCGCACTCCTCGAGAGAAGGCGCCTGCGCTCCGGCAGTCGCCGCGGCCAAGAAGAGAACCGAGGCGATGACCGGGAACGAGAATCGACGTCGTGGCATCATCGCTCATGGTAGCCGAAGCTCACGCGCTTCATCGGTGCAGCGTCCTGATTCAACCCAATCTCGGAGTAAACTGGCTGCGATGTCTTTCGAAGATCAACCCCTCCGACCGCCGGATCTTCCGCAGGAGGCGAGCCGATCGATGGAGGCGCTCGTCCGCAGGGTGCGTCTGGCGGTCAGGCGGAGTTGTCCGCCGTTTCTCGTCTCGCAGGCCGATGACATCGCCCAGGACGTTCTCGTCCAGTTGCTGAGAAAGTTGGAGAGAACTGAGGGAAAAGCCGATTTCTCTTCGATATACCTCCTGAAGGCCGCCCACGGCGTCACCGTCGACGAGATCCGCCGCCGGAGTCGGCGTCGCGAACAGACGGGAATGGAGAGACGCGATGCTCGGAAATCACAGCTCAGCGCCCGACCCCGAGCGGCACGCGCTTTCACGGTCCTTGGGGCGGGAGATCCGCCGTTGCCTCGAGACCATCGTACCGGCCGCGCCGCGCGGCGTTGACCCTGCATCTGCTGGGCTGCGCGGTTCCAGAGATCGCGACGCGGCTCGACTGCTCGGAAAAGAGCGCGGACAATCGACTGTACAGGGGGATGAAGAACCTCAGGGACTGTCTGACCGGCAAGGGACTCAGACCATGAAGGCGTTCACGGACGAAGCTCTCAACCGTCTGAAAGAGGCGCTCGCTGACGAGGAACCGAGCTGCGCACCGGAAGGCTGCCCGAGCAAAGACGAACTGTGGGACTCAGCCGGCGGCGAACTCGATCCCCTCGAGAACGAGGCGATCATCCTCCATCTCGCGCGGTGCAGCGAGTGCTGGCACGTTGATCTGGCGGCTGGCTCGGGAGATGCTCGCTCCCGACCGGGTCTCGTCATCTTCAGCGATCCTCGAGAGCGGAGGGAGGCGATGGCAAACGTGGCGAAAGGTGTTCGTGCCGGCCATCGCCGCCACGATGGTGATCGGCGTCGGTCTGAGCGCCGCGTGGCTCGTCAGAAAGGGCGCGTCGTCGCCGCCGGTTTTCCGCCAACAGCAGGAGACCGGCGGAATTGTGGCTTCACCGGGAACACAGGCGCTTCCTCGCTCTGCCTGCAGCCTCGAGTGGAGCGCCGGTCCCGACGGGACTCGTTACGATCTCATCGCCACCGATCCGGAGCTGGAAATCGTCAGCACGGTCAAGGGGCTGACGCGACCGGAATACGACCTTCCTCAGGAAACAATCCCGACCTCCACAACGGAGGTGTTCTGGCGGGTCACAGCTCATCTGGCGGATGGACGCACGGTTTCGTCTGAGACATTCACGACCAGGATCGAAGAGCCGGCATCGGCTCAGGAGTGAAAAATAAAACGGTGTCAGGCACCGAATCGCCAATTTTCGCGAGGGCCGGCAGAATGCGATCCCGGGGTCACGAAGCGCTTCGCGTTCGGATCTCGACGACGAGATAAGGGTAGAAGAGAGCCGTGACCCGGCCCATCCCCATTCTCGTCAACACATCGAGGCCTCCAAGATAGAGGCGCATCAACGGCGCGAGCCATCGACCCCACCAGCGGCTCCCGACCTGACGGAAGGCGAGACGCCCTGTGATGGGACGCAAGGTGGCTCGCCGGCCGCACCGCTCGGCCGACCGTCGAAGATCTCCGAACGACGGCAACAAGACATCCGGAACGCCATGGGTACGGAAGGCGCCGAGACCGTCGCCGTGCCAGAAGTCGATGGGAAACGACCCGTTTGGCCAGTCGATCACGATCGTCGCTGTCGGGTCGGCGTCCTGGAGATCTCGGCAACACCCTTCCGACGCTCTTCCTCCTGACCGGGTTGAGCGACGACGGTGTAGGGCATGGAAGACTCCTCGACTCCGACGTGTTCGATCATCCCCGATGAGACCACCCGATCGAAGACCCCGTTCCGGAATGGCAGAGCGGTCGCGTCGGCGATGACGAAGGGTCGATTGGACGCGGGGTGTTCGCCGACCCACCGGGAGAGACGGTAGAGGGAGATATCGATGCCGACAGCATCAAGACCTCGATCACTCCATTCCCTGACCGCGTACTCGTTGCCGCAGCCGACATCGAGCAGGCGTTGACCGGTGCGGCTTTCATCGCCGAAGAGCTTGGTCAGAAACACAACTCGTTCGGTGGCGGCGCGAGCTTCGAGAGCTTCGGCTTCGGCCAGCAGGTTTGCAACCCTAGGCTCGTTTGTTCGCGTGGCGTCCACCCGCCCATGTTAGCGGACCGAACCTCAGAACTTCTATGCGTTGCCTTGGCTCGTCGGCGCAGGTCACCGGTTCCATTTCCCACCGCCAAGACGCCAAGCACGCCAAGTTCATCCATCGCAAAGGACATCGCATGAATGACTCATCACACCATCGCAGATGGACCGCGGATGAATGCAGATTCTCATCAATCTGTGATGGAAAAGCTCTCCTCGCCCCTCAGAAATTCGAGGGGACCGAGCAAAGCGAGGTCAACTTGGATTTCTGAGGGCGGGGGGTGGGACTGATATGACGCGATGTCGGCGGCGCGGTTCCAGACCCACTGGCGTGCCGTAGGCACGGCTCGGATTCGGGCACTCGTCGTCAGCGAGAGCCGCTCTCGATGACGGCGATGGCCGGATACGAAAAGCCGCCGACAGAGTCGGCGGCTGTGGGTCTGGCACGGGTTCAGAGTTCTTTGACGGCGGTGACGAGATCGAGGATGGCCTTCTTGCCGTCCTCGAAGTACATGAGGGTATTGTCGGCGGAGAAGAGCGGGTTGGGGATCCCGGCGAAACCCGGACTCAAGCTGCGCTTGATGACGACCACGGTGCGCGCCTTGTCGACATCGATGATGGGCATACCCGCGATCGGACTCTTTGGGTCGGTGCGGGCGACGGGGTTGACCACGTCGTTGGCGCCGACCACGATGGCGACATCGACCTGGGCCATGGTCGGATTGATGTCATCCATCTCAACGAGTGCCTCGTAGGGCACATCGGCTTCGGCGAGGAGCACGTTCATGTGGCCCGGCATTCGTCCGGCCACGGGGTGGATGGCGTACTCGACGTTGGCGCCACGGCTTTCGAGGATGTTGGCGAGATCGCGCACCGCGTGCTGGGCCTGGGCGACGGCCATGCCGTAACCCGGGATGATGACGACCCGCTGGGCGCCGTCGAGGAGCATGGCGATCTCGTCGGCGCTGGTGGATTTGACGCTGCGGTAGACATCGTCGGCGTCGGGGGTGTCTGCCGTGGGGCCCATGGTCCCGAAGAGCACGTTGACCAGCGACCGGTTCATGGCCTTGCACATGATGTTGGTGAGAATGATGCCCGAGGCGCCGACCAACGAGCCCGCGATGATGAGCACGTTGTTGTCGATGACAAAACCCGTGGCCGCTGCGGCCAGACCCGAGTACGAGTTGAGCAGCGCGATGACGACCGGCATATCGGCGCCGCCGATGGACAGGGTGAGAATCACCCCGAGAATCCCTGAAACCATCACCAGCAACCAGAAGAGCGCGGAATTTCCGGGCTGCATGACGACGAGGACAGCCAACCCCACCGAGGCGATGGCCGACCCGATCTTGAGGGCGTCCATCCCCGGGAAGCGTTCCTTTTTGATGAGCAGGACCCCGCCGATGAGGATGCCGCACGCAGCGATGAGCCACGCCGGCCACCCGGCGTCAGCCGCAATGACGGCATACGCGATCGCGCCCGCCGCGACGGTGAAGGAGAACCCGTACTTGATCGCCTTCTGCCAGGCATAGAGCTTCCACTTGACGGCGAGAAACTCGCCGAGCTTGCCGAAGGCGACATAGCTGCCGAAGAAAGTGATGGAGCCGATGAAGGCCGAGGCCACCGTGGCGATCCGCATCTGGAGCCCGGTGTCGGCGGTGGGCGAGGCGACGGCGGCGATGATGGCCGAACCCGCGACGAGCACCGAAGCGGCGCCGCCGAACCCGTTGAAGAGACCGACGAGCTCGGGCATCGAGGTCATTTTCACCCGGATGGCGGCGACGGCGCCGATGAGAGACCCGGCGGCGACACCGACGATGATGTACTTCCATTCGTAGCGATCGCTGAGCAGAGTCACGGTGATGGCGAGCGCCATCCCGAGGGCGCCGGCGGCGTTGCCGCGCACTGCGGTCCGCGGGTGGGCCATCCACTTGAGATCGAGGATGAAGAGGACCGCCGCCACGAGATAGGCGATGTTGACGATGTGATGGGAAAGCATGACCGCTCCCCTACTTCTTGCGGGCGCTGAACATCTTCAGCATGCGGTTGGTGACGAGAAATCCGCCGACCACGTTGATGGCGGCAAAGGCCGACCGCGACCGTTGCCAGGATCTTGGAGATCTCGGGGCTGTCGATGGCCCCGGCGAGAATCAGGGCGCCGATGATGGAAATGCCCGAGATTGCGTTGGAACCCGACATCAGCGGCGTGTGCAGGGTCGGCGGCACCTTGGTGATGACCTCGAAACCGACAAAGATCGCGAGCACGAAAACGGTCAGCAGCATGACGAAGTCGCTCATGTTGATTCACTCCCTTTGGCCGAGGCGCCCTGCGCCTGCAAGACCCGCTCGTTGACCACCGCGCCGTCGCGGGTGATGAGCGTGCCCTTGGTGATCTCGTCGTCGATGTCCACGACCAGCTCCCCGTCCTTGACGAGATGGAGGAGGAAGGTGGTGATGTTTTTCGAGTACATCTGGCTCGCGTGATAGGGCACGTCGGATGGGATGTTGAGCGGGCCGAGGATGATGACGCCGTTGTGTTCGACGCGCTCGCCCGGCACGGTGAGCTCGCAGTTGCCACCGCGCTCGGCGGCGAGATCGACGATGACCGATCCGCGGTGCATCCCCTCGACCATCTCGCGGGTGACGAGGATCGGCGCCTTCTTGCCCGGGATCGCGGCCGTGGTGATGACCACATCGCTTTCGGCGACCACACTCAGCATCATCTCGCGCTGTTTGGTGTAGAAGTCCTCACCGAGTTCCTTGGCGTAGCCGCCGGCGTCCTCGGCGGTGTCGGTCGCGAGCTCGAGCTCGACAAACTTGCCGCCGAGGCTCTCGACCTGTTCGCGGACCACCGGGCGGACATCGTAGGCGTGGACCACGGCTCCGAGCCGGCGGGCGCTCGCGATGGCCTGGAGGCCGGCGACGCCGGCGCCGACGACGAAGACGCGGGCCGCAGCGAGCGTGCCCGCCGCCGTCATCATCATCGGGAAGAGTTTGGGCAGGGCATTGGCGCCGAGCAGGACCGCCTTGTAACCCGCGATGGTGGCCATTGACGAGAGAATGTCCATGCTCTGGGCGCGGGTGATCCGCGGCATCATTTCCATTGAGAAGAGCGTTGCCCCGGTTGCTGCAACCGCCTGGTTGGCACCGTGTTCGGTGAGTGGTTCACAAACACCGATCACCACCTGCCCCGATCTGGTCAGCTCAAGATCGGCCTTCCCCTCATCCGGATTGGCGCCGAGGGAGCGGACCTGCAGGATCACATCCGCCCGCTTCCAGACATCGGCGCGGTCGGCCGCCAGGGTCGCGCCCTTTTCGGTATACGCTGCGTCGTCGTAACCGGCCGCCGTGCCCGCGCCCGGCTCGACGAGCACCTCGAGTTCGGCTCGGGTCAACTGCTGAACACCCACCGGAACGAGGGCGACGCGCGCCTCACCCGGGAAGGTCTCTTTGACAACTCCTACGATCATCGTTGTATGTCCCTTCGATGAGTGACCGGGTTCGGCCCTCTGCCGCGTGCGACCCCCGGAGCCCTTTGGCTCAGCGGACCGATCGCCTCAACGGCTCCTCGATCCTACCATTTCTCAAGCAAGACTGAGAATCGGTCTTGTGGGCTCCGGATTGTCCGGAACACCTTCTCGAACAACAATCTCCGAGACTCGGCCGACATTCCCACCGATTCGCCGAAATGTGGTCAGTTCAGACTCTGCGGGTGAGTTTTCGATATCATCAACGGGTGCCCCGACTGCTTTTCCTTCTCGTCATCCTCATGCTCGGGATCCCCGCGACGGCGGCGCCCCCCTCCACCATCGAGGTCGTCCTCGACGGATCGGCCGGGATGCACCGTCCCGGAGTCGGTGGAAGTCCCATCTACACCACGGTTCGCGAGGCGCTGCTCGCGGTCGTCGCCGAGGCTCCCGCCGCCCGGCCGGACATCGCGATCGGTCTGCGTCTCGCCGGCGGCGACCCATCGGTCGATCTCATCGAGTCGTGCTCGACGACGAGCCTCATCCTGCCGCCGGCCGAGATGAACCAGGATTCGTGGATCCGGGTTCTCGACGATTTGAGACCGAACGGATTCCGTCCCCTCATCGCATCGGTGGTCGCCGGCCTTGGCGACCTCGACCCGACGGCCGGGAACCGGCGGATCGTGGTGGTGACCTCGGGCGACGACCAATGCGGCAGCGGACCGCAGCAAGTTGTGGCTGCCCTCGCCGCCACGGATCACCCCGCTGAACTTCGGATGGTCGGGCTCGATCTCGACCAGACCGTTGTCGATCGATTCGGTGGGGTTCCCATCCGCAACGCGACCAGCGCGGAGGAGCTCCTCGAGGCTCTCCGGTGGGCGATTCTCGATCAGGGGGACCGCCCCCGTCCAAAAGGTCACCTCACTCTTCACCTCTCTCTCGACGACACCGAAGTTGCCGCCGCGCGGGTGGAAATCTTCGATCAGGCCACGGCTGAGGCCCACCCCACATCCATCGTGGGGGAGACCCGCCTCGATCTCCCGGCCGGTCGGTACCGGCTGGTGGTCAAACCGGAGGCGGGGGGCCAGATCGAGTTCAGGAACCTCCTCGTGTCGGCCGGAAGCGAACGCTCTGTGGTCCTCGATCTCGGTCAACCACAACCCGTCGCCGTCGGCATCACCGGTGACCCGGTGTTTTCTCGATCCACGACCTGGATCGATGTCGCGGGCTCCCCGCCTCCTGGTGCGGAACTGCAGTTCATCGATGCCGGCGGCGCCGCTCTCAGCCGTTTCTCGGGGCCGTTCGACGGCGGGGTATGGTTGGACACACCGGTCATGAACGGTCCTCTCGATCTGGCCATGGTTCGCCGGGAAGCGGGTGAATTCAGCCGCGTCGTGGCCCGTCAGCCGGTGACGATGGTCTCGGTGGATCCCGCGCTGACGGCGCCGGATGAGATCGGTGTCGGCGAGGATGTGGTGGTGAGCTGGTCGGCTCTGGTGAGCTCCCAGAACGTGGTCGGTCTGGTGGGGAGGAACGGCGCACCGACCGATCTCATTTCGTGCTCCTCGGTCAATGGGAGAATCGAAAGCCGCATGGCCGCGCCGCCCGTCGCCGCCGAACTCGACCTCATCCTTGTCGATGGCGTCACCCTGACGGTGGCCGCCCGACATCCGCTGCTCGTCACTGAACCGGAGGCCACCGTGACCGCTCCGGCCCGGGTCGCACCGAGTGAGAGAATCGAAGTGGTGTGGGTGGGTCCCGAAGGCCGGGAGGACTTCGTCAGTTTGGCGCACGCCGGATCGCCGGATCTCGAATATCTCGAGTGGGCGCGGGTTGAAGACGGCAACCCATCGCTGCTGCGCGCACCGAGCGCTCCCGGAGAATACGAGCTGCGGTACGTCGACGGCGAGAAGGGCGAAGTCCGCGCCCGCGCCGCCATCGAAGTCGCCGCCGTTGCTGTCGAACTCGAGGCCCCCGCGACGGCGACCGCCGGGGTCAGATTCGAAGTCGTCTGGGCCGGGCCGGCCGCGCCCGGCGACATCATCGCCATCAGCAAGCCCGGCGCCGCTCCCGACCGCTTTCTCGAGTGGGCCTCCATCACCGAGGGTTCACCCTTGACCTTACCGGCGCCCTCCAGGCCCGGCACCTACGAAATTCGGTACGTCACCCGCAACGGCGCTGAGATCCTCGCCCAGATCCCCATCAAGGTCCGGCCATGAGCCAACGACCCGACAGCGATCGCGTACGTTTCCCCACCGTCCCCGCCGATCTCTGGGAGTTGCAGCTCGACACCGCAGGGGTTGCGATCGCGGGCGTTTCCATCGCCGCGCTGGCGACGGCCTTCGCCATCGACCGCTTCAAAACCGCCATCGACATGGGGCGGTGCTCGGCCCTGCTCGCCGCCCAGGAAACCGTCCTTCTCACCCACTGTCACTCGGACCACGTCGCCGGGCTCATCGCGTGGTTTTCGGCGCACACCCGGCGACACCGCGGTCGTCCGACCCGCGTCGTCGTCCCGGACGGGCGTCGGGCCGAACTCCTCGCCGCGCTCGAGATCTGGCCCGATCTCGATGGGGTGCGCCGGCGCGTCGATCTCGATGAGGCGATGGTGAGCGCGTCGCCCGGGACCGTCATCCAACTCGCCGAGGGTGGTTCGGCCCGGGCATTCGCCGTTCGCCACAACACCGCGGCGCTCGGGTGGACTCTCAGCAATGGCGGTTCAGCCCGGCCCGCCGTGGTCTTCGCCGGCGACGGCACCGTCGAACCGTTCCGCGCCGACCCCTCGCTTCTCGATGCGGAGGTCGCCGTGGTGGATTGTTCGTTCATCGATCCCGGCACCCGGGTGGCCGCGCGGCTCGGCGGCCACGGCCACCTCATGGACTGGATCGAACTCCTGCCCGAACTGAGCTGTGATGCGCTTGTCCTGGCTCACCTGCCGCCGGAGACCACCGCCGAGGGAATCCTCGAGCGCTTGCCCGAAGAACTCCCGGGGACGGCAACCATCGTGCCGTGGGTGGCGGGGCCGCACTCCGTTTCCTGATCTGCGATGCGGAGTGAGAATCCAAGATCGACCAGTACCACCCCACCGAGCCGGTTCTAAGGCGGGCCCCGATGGACCCGTATGCAATTCTCAGTTGCGCCCCCATACGCGTCGAAACCAAAGCTCGTAGCTGATGGTGCGCCACAGTATCGTGTGGCCGAAACCGATCGAATCGGTGGCCGTCAGGAAAGGTCTGAGCCAGTCTCGTCGAACATATCGCTGCCAATCGGACTGCGGACGCCGGAACACCGACTCGAGGATCTCGGCCTGATGCTGGTCGATCCCGCGCAGGAAAAAGGCTCCGAGAAGGCCCACTCGGCCGCTGTCCAACACCTGAGCCGGCAGCAGTTGCTCCATCGCGTCCCTCGTCAGGACCTTGTCGCGCCCGTCCCGATGGAGCAGATATGCCGGTAACCGGAGTACGTACTCGAGTAGCGGCCGATGCCAGAACGGGTTCGCCCGTTCGAGACCGCATTGGAAGAAGAGGCGGCGCTCTTCACTCTCCAACTCGATGTTGCGGGCGCCGATGCTGAGGTCGTATCGGCCGCCCGCGGCGCCCTCGGGCAGTATCGGCGAGAGTCGCTCTAAAGGCAGCAGCGAGACCCCTTCGGCCGTCAACCAGGGCGTCGTGTTGCGGCGCAGGAGGGTGCGGGCGACGTCCTGAAAAGGCACGAGCCGGCGGAGCGCAGCCCGGCAGAGGAGGTCGCCCGTCCACGCCTGCCGGACCGCCCCGGCCAGGCTGGAGAGCGCCCGCGGCTGCCGTCCGGCCAGGGCGTCGCGCAACCAGAGGTTGCTCGCACCGTAGAGCACGTCGCCGGCGTCGCCGACCATCATGCGCCGACACCCGTCACTTCGCGCGGTGGAGTAGAGCTCCATCTTGAGCGCGGCGAACGGATTGATGTAAGGCGAGCTTTCGTGCACGAAGGTGGAGCGGAAGTCGCCGCTCAACGGACCGTGCGCATCACCGTCGATCCAACGAACCGGCAGTTCCAGATGACTGGAGACCGCCTCGATGTTGGCCCGTTCCGCCGGGTCGGGCGTCGCCTCGAAGGACCAGGAGTAGGCCCGGATCCCACGGGGCGCCACCGCGGCGAGCGCAGTCGAGTCAAGACCGCCGCTGAGCGACAGGCCTACCCGGTCGAGCGGAAGTCCGCTCAGATGGTGCTGCATCGACCGTCGGAGGTGATCAAGGAACCCGTGGCGAACCTCTTCGACCGGCGCGGTGTTCGTCGACTGTTTGAAGCGCCAGTATCGCTCGATGACATCGCGTTCGCCGCTCACCCTCAGCCGGTGAGCCGGAGCGAGTTCGCGGATTCCGCGGAAAAAGCTCCGCTCGCTGTGCCCGAACCGGAAACCCAGGAAACGGGCGGCGGAGTGCTCGTCAGGTTGGGCGCTCACCGACTCGTCGGCGAGGATCACACCCGCCTCGGTTGCGGCGATCAACTGCCGCTCGCTCAGCCGATAGTAGACCTTGAGATCGCCGAGATGGTCGCGGGCGACGCTCAGCCATCCGGCCTCGGGATCGGCGACGACCAGGGTGAACGATCCGGCGATCTCGTTGAGGCAATTCGGTCCGTCGCGGAGCCAGCGCATCAACGCCCAGCGGGCACAGCCCTGCTGTTCGGGATCGCCGGTTGAACCCGGACTCGTCGACCCGGTCCCGCCGACCAGGCTGAAACGTCCGGCGACGGCAACCACGATGCCCGAGCGCTCATCCCGGATCGGTCCGTGGCAGTCACGGGCCCGAGGGCCCTTCTCGTGGCGAACGACGATCCCGACCGGACCGTCGCACACGATCGACGAGGCGTCGCCGTAGCCGGCGAGCGCGTCACCGAGGCGTTCGATTTGGCGCGGCTCGACGGGGGCGCCGTGGCGGTCGATGATGCAGGCGAGGCCGCTCATGGAATCCAGGAGGGCACGATGCGCCAAGGATGGCTGGGGTTCCCTACCGCGATCTCCTTCGCCCGCCCCCGTCGGGGCCTATTCTCAGCTCCGGCTCCGACCTCAGCCACGAGGCCTGGAGCTGGGCGCCGGCGGCCCCGGCTGGTTGCCGTGTCCGAGTCCGGTGCCGCTGTCGCCCTGGAACGACCCGCCGAATCGGACGACCGAGTCGAGCTTCCCAAAAATGTCTACCCGAGGTGGTTGGTAGCTCTGTCGGCGCCGACCGCCGCACCGCTCGGTGCGATCCCGCGGATCGGCGCCTCGCGCTATCGGTTCGTTCTCCGATGGTCGGGTCATGCTGATCTCCGGGTCGCACGCGCGGTCCGGCGCGGGCCAGAAAACTGGAACAGAGGTGTTTGATTCGACGCGGCGAAAATCATCTATCGCTCCATCTTTAGGGTCACGTCGCCCTGGGTCAGCCAGTTATCCTGCAAGGTCTGGTAGGCGCTGCCGAGAGCCTCGCGCCCCGCCTGCACCGCCGCGCCGAGGGTCAATCCTGATTCGAGGCCGTCCAGGATGTGGGTGGCCATTCGTTCGTTGTCGCCGAGATTCGCGAGGGAGACCGCGCCGCTGATCGCGAGCGCGCCCTGCTCACCCGAGTAGAGGAGTTGATGCCCGAGAACATCAGCGCTGGGGCTGCTGTCGTAGGTCGTTTCACACGCCAGCGGGAGCATCAGCGTCGGTCGGCCGCTATTCGTCAGCCCCGCGACGCTCGACGGCGTCAACAAACCACGGTACGCCCACTGGACGGCCGACGAGTGGCCGGAAAAGACCGTGACCGCCCGACCGGAATCCAGGGAGACCCTGAGCGCCTCGCGGGCGGTCAGGATGTCCGGGTATGCGGACATGTCGATGACGTCTTCCACTGCGGCATTCAGGTGGCTGCCGACGCGATCGATCTGGGAGAGGAAATCGTGACTGCCGTCAGCCTCTTCGGCGATGAAAAGCGCCGAGTCGCCGGACGAAAGACCGCTCGCGTGCCAATCCCACGCCTTGCCGACGATGGTCGCGAGCTCGTCTTCGGTGCGGACCGAGAACTGGCCGACGGCGACATCTGCGACACCGTCACCATCGAGATCGGCGAGACGGTTGTGGCTCGGGCTGTACCGGGTCGGTCCGACGACCGCGGTCGGAAGCGGCACGAAACTGACGCACTGAGAGATGTAGTTCCGGCGATCGTAGCAGTCGCTGCCGACGAGCTGGACGTGGCTGAAGGGCTGGATCTCCCGCCGGGCCGTCAGATAGTCGGTGATCGCCGACGGCAACGCCATGCCGTATCCGACCGCGTTGTAGATGTCCTCGACATCGACGACGACGGGGTTGAACTCCGCCTTGTCGGCCAGGTACTGCTCGAGAGCGTCGGCGCCGACAAAGCTCGAGCCGGCGATGACCACGAGATCGGCGGGAGTGGAAAAGAGGTCGCCGGCCGCCCGGGTGGAGAACACCGCGGGCGAGTGCGGGGTGTCGGTCACCCAGAAACGCTTCGCCGACGCCTGGGCGCCACCCAGGCGGTCGGTCGGCGCCGCACGACTCTGCCGGAACTCGGCGACATAACCGGAAACTGACGGATGCGCCGAGACCTGGTGACGGGTCAGATCGTCGAAGCCCGTGTGTGAGTATGCAACCACGTTCGGTCTGTCGAAGCCTTCGATGAGGTACCCCTGCGCCCGCCGGTCGGGGGCGAAATCGAGTTCCGGGCCCCGGTACGGCGTCGAGAAGCGCAGACCGTAGTTGTCGATCACAATCAACGAGAAGAGATACTCGGTGGTGAAGCGGAGCTCGATTTGATTGACTCCTGTCGCGAGCAGCCCATCCGGAAGATCGGCTTCGATGAACCATTTCCGCTGCCCGGAGGTCGATCTCGCCGCAACCGGCACGAAAGCCGAACCGGGCCCGGCGAACCGGATTTCGACATTGTGTTCGGCCACCACCGCGCCGCCGGCGCCGGTGACGTCGGGCAGATCGGTGATCGTCCCGAGGTCGAGCACGAGTTGGTGTTTGCCATCGAGCACCACATCGTCGACCTCGACATCGAGGGTGACGGTCGCCGGCGCGCCGCTGCGGGCGAGAACGGTTCGTTCGACCCACGGGTCGCCGGTCGGCGACTGGGAGTGGTGCATGATCGGCCGATCGACCGTGATTTCCTTCGAATACCACTGCGACGGTTTCGTCACCATGCCCAAAGGCACTTCTCTTGCGGCAACTGCGAGACGGCGGTTGACCGAAACCTGATAGTTGACGGCGTTGACGTAGAGGGCGTCGTCGCCCTCCGGCGCGTGTCCGATGAACTCGATGGCGCTGCCGGGACCGAAGACCCGGGGGCCGTCGATCCAGCGCGCGACGGCTGCGCCGCGCCAGGTGACGGCGATCTCGCGGCTGTTCACCCCGGCGAGGTCGAGGCCGCCATCGCGCAGGGCCTCGTAGGTGACGCGCTGCACGCCCCCATCGGTGACCGCGACGTGGGTCTGCCGGCCCTCATCGACGAGGATCGATTTTGACATCGGTGCCGAGGTCTTTGCGGACGACGAGCTGAGCTCGACTTCAAGCACCCTGGTGTCGGGCGCGTACGAACCGGCTTTGGAGGTGCCGTCGGCGATGCGTTTCCAGGAACTCTGCCCGCCGTGAGATTCCGCAGCAACGGCGGCCTCGCCGCCGACGGGTTGGAATCCGCGGGCCCGCAGCCGCTGCTCGCGCTCGCTGCGCACCTCGGTCCAGTCGATCCGTTGGGCCGCCTGCGCCTCGCCGTGGCGGGTTCCCGGACGGAAGGGGCCGTAGCGCTCGATGACGCCGCGGCTGTTGTAGTCGACCAGCTTGGAGTTGGGACAACCCGGGCGGCGCCGGGACCACGACCCGGTAGTCGTGCGGCAGGTGGCTGTTCATCCCCGTGCCGGGCACGAAATCGCCGAGCGTCTGCCACCGGCCCTCGACCCGGCCCCAGAGCTCGAAACCGACGTTGTCGGTCTCGGAGGCGGTCTGCCAGCTGACCGAGATTTCGCCGCCGGCGGCGCCGTCGCTCGAGAAGGCGTTGAGGGTCACCGGCAGGGTTCCGGGATCTCCAGACGTAGTCCTCGACCTCGCCGTCGGTGGCGACACCGACGAAATCCGCCTGATCGAGGCTCCCGCCCGGAGCGGCGGCGGCGGTTGAGAACAGCCGGAAGCGGGCGTGCAGGGTGTCGAGGGCCCAGTCGAATCCTGACCCGACGGTGACCGAGAGCGCATTCGTGCCCTCGGCCACGGTCCACGAGAAGAACTCGCCCGAGTCGGCAAGATCGCCGTCCCCGTTCCAGTCAAACCACGCGCCGAGCAGGGCGCCGGCGGGCGCGTTGCTGACGTCGACGCTGACGGTCTGGGTCGAGCCCGCCGTCCAGTCGTCATTGACGACCGCGGTGACCCCATCCTCCTCGACCCCGTCGCCGGTGGCGTCGGTCGTCGGCTGACCATCGGCCTCGGCCTGGATGTCTGCGCCCAAATATGGGCCGTCGATCGCGATGTAGTGGGCCGGACCCGCGCTCGTCGACAAGGTACCGTAGGAATCCGGCAGGTCGCCCCAATCCGACAGGATCGGATTGAGCTGCGGCGGAAACTCGTCGTTTTGGTCGCCGGTCTTCGGCGGCGAGTGGTGCGAGTTGCCGGAGAGAACATAGATCAGCTGACCACCGCAGTCGGTTCCGCTCGATCCCATGTCGATGGACCACTCGTAGACCATCGACCACTCCCAGCCGCCGGTCTGGGTGACGGCCGGGTCGATCTGGTTGTAGGCGCTGAACCTCGGGTAGCCCGTCACCTGGGTGACATCGTCTGGCGAGGAGGTCACGAACGGGGACTTCCAGTTCTTCTTGTAGTCGATGCCGTTGACGTAGAAGTTCCACGGCGGCGCGGGGTTCGTCGGCGGCCACGGGGTCCCGTAGGGATACGCCGTCTGATAGCTGTTGACGTTGGTCACCCACGAGGTGGCGGCGGTGATGCCGGGGGGCCAGTCTGCAGCCGGCGAGGACGGTCCGCAGGTCGAATCCGTCACCCACCCACTCTCCGGCTCGGTCGTATTCTGGGGGCAACCCATCGCCTGCTGCCACGTCCACGCCCTCGGTGAGCCGGGCGCGCACTCAAACGTGAAGGTCGCGAACTCCGAGTCGCTGGCCCGTTTGCAGCTCCGATGCTGCCCCCACCCCGCACTGTCCGTGTACGCCGCATTCCCCTGATCTGTGCAGACCAGGTCGTTGACGTTGTGGTTGACCACTAGAGCGACGTGCAACTTTCTGGTCGGCACATCGAGATAGATGTACAAGCCGCTGCCGCCCACCGAGGTTGCATAGAGCTGGTACTTCGCGTCGTCGTCGTCGCCGTAGAAGAGCCCGTTGACGGTGGGCGGATCAGCAAAGACAGGACAAGCGAAGATAACGAGCGCCACAACGAGAGCCGTCAGCGCGCCATTGATCGGGCGGCCGACGAAGATGCTCGCCCTTGGTCCCGGCGATTTTT
>CAVQJV010000035.1:0-50317 GCA_963712805.1 uncultured Acidobacteriota bacterium
GCCCACCAATTGTCCCAGCAGAGTCAGTCCCAGCAGCAGCATGCTCGCAGATTCTGCCTGCGAGATCACGATCAGCCCAACGGCAGCCAACATCTGCGAAGTCAGAGACGTGCTGAGCCGATAATGCCAGAATTTGAATTGATGCATGACCAGGTACGTCGCAATGATCACCGCCCGCCAGCTCGCCAGCAGTTTTCCGTGATCGCCGGCCGGAACACCAATGGCAACGGCCAGATCCGGCAACAGATGAAAAACCATACTGCCGCCAAACATGCCTCCCAGATTTGCGATCCAGCTTAACCTTTTGAATGCAACCGCCAGTTCTTCTGCTTCGTGGGCCTCGGTTGTTTTTTCGACAGTGACAACGGAAAGCGGGATGACCAGGCGAGCAGCCGCAATTGCCAGGAACAGATTCAGAATAGCCACAATCAATGCCGCTGCATAAGGCCAGAGCGTCGCCCCACGCGAACAGGGAACCTGCGACCAGTTGGCCTGTCATCATTCCCAGATTCCATGCGATGCAGAAGAGAATCAGCGTCCGACTGACTCCGTGATGATTGGCATGGGCATCGACTCCCTGATTCAGCCAGCCCATCAGCGGCGGATAGAGGAATCCCAGACCGATCCCCAGCAGCCAGTAGCCCGGCATGAACCAGATTTGTGTCGCATCACCCAATGCGCAGGAGGCGATGCTCGCGATGATCAAAACTGCCCCTGTCAGAAAGACGACTCGGCCATCAAATCGATGCGACAGCCAGCCGCCGAGAATACTGCCCATCCCCGAGCTGAACGAGAGACCAGCCCCGACAATTCCCAGATACCATGACTCTGCCTTCGCTTCGGCCAAGCCGCGCGAGACTGCAAAGATCACGATGAACCCGGAAAAATCGGCGAACCCACAAATCAAATAGAGCAGCCATTTGAATTGTGGATTCATCAGCACACGCCTTATGCGGCTCAGCAGGAGCCTCGGCCTCCCGCCAATGCGAACCTGTCAATTCCGGACTATTGCTCGACGGCGACTTTCATAACGACCTTTCGTACAGCAGCCGGGTATGTCATTGATGGCCGAACCAGGAATGTGTGCGTCTTCAGGAAAAAAAATCGTAAAGCTGCCGGAGGGGACCGTTACAAAACTTCCACTGCCATGGTACAGCGCACAATCCGTCTTTTCATCGTAGGGTTTGTCGATCGTCAGCGAATGGATATTTGCGATGCCCATTTCTTCGATTCCTGCAGCCACAAACTGGACATCGATGTACTTTCGATGTGATTCCCAAAGTCCCTCCGCACGCGGTTTCGTGGTGTTGTCCTGCACAATCGCAAAAACCTGCTCGTCCTGGATCGTCATTTTTCCGACAGGCAGTTTTGTGCAGTCATTATTGATCAGATACTTCAGCGCAGTCGCGACGCGTTCGCCGAGACCAAAGTAAAGTGCCGCGTTCTCGAGTCGGTCCACGATCATTTTAAATTCGCTCCGCGTGAAATACGTTCAACTGGAAAGGGGGACAGATTCCAAAGAGGAATGACCAATGACCAAAGTCAAATGACCAATGGAAACTCATGAATCCTGACGTTCTGTTCCAACAGGCGGCTGATGTTAGACGATTGATCGCGCTTTGGAAATTGTGGTCAGGATTCAAACACTTCAATCGCGGCAGTCATGCGAGTAGAATCAGGCGATGTCAGCGAGATCCTGTCGTGTTCTGCTTCCCAACCTCTTCTTCGAAGAAGAGTTGCAGTCGTCGATGAAAGTCGCTTCGACGAATGCCAGGCAGGTCGCGGCCGAACTTGGACTGGTGATGGGACTGCTGGAACTGGAGCATCTTGCGGCGGATATCACGCTTCATGACCCGTCGCATCGGCGTTCGGTCGTGCTCGTATCCGAAGAGGCTCGCCCGGACGGCGTGCCACCCGCACTGCAGGGCATTGAGTTTCTGACAATTGAGGAATTCGCGGCGAGCGTCGCACAGGAGTCACAGGCAGATCCCTGGAACGCAACCATCCCGGAAGCCGTTCCGTGGGGTTGGAGTGATGCGGCTGTCAAAGCATTTCGAGAAGCGGGCGTCGGTTTCGAAGTGCCGGATCCTGATGTTGTGCGTCTGATCAACAGTCGACAGTTCCTGGAAAAGTTTGATACGGCAGTGGAAATTGACGGAGAAAAACGCAGAGATTCGTTCGGGACCTTGTGTCGGTCTCTGCCAGAAGTCATGGCAGCAGTATCAAACGCCGGTGAATATTCGCAGTGCGGCTGGGTCATCAAGGCGGATCTGAGTCACGCGTGTCGGAATCGTTTGCTGGGCACATCACGCGAGTGCAGCAATGAACAACTCGCCTGGCTGGCTGCGAGATTTGCCTCTGGCGAATGTGTCTACGTTGAACCGTGGGTAAAACGAATTTCAGAATGCGGGCTTCAGTTTACTGTGGAGAAATCGTCGCACGCGTCAGCGATTCAATTCGTCGGAGCCACAGAGATGCTCACCGATGAAGCCGGGCGATATCGAGGCAGCGTGGTGCTGGCATCGCCCCATGGAGGTGCAGCGCAGGATTCGGACTGGCAACCGGCGATTAATCACGGCCTGGAGATTGCGAAAGCGGCGGCGAAGCAGGGTTATTTCGGGCCACTGGGGATTGACTGCATGGTGTACCGCTGCCCGAAAGACAATCGCCGTTGGTTCCGTCTTGCGCATGACATCAACGGACGGCTGACGATGGGACGCGTCGCTTTGTCACTTCGCAGATGGCTGAAACCCGGAGAAACCGGATTCTGGATCCATACGACGGCCGATATAAGTCCGCAAAATGGAAATAGAATTGACGAAGATTCCTGCGGTGGCGTACGGATTATTCCGACGAGTCCGTGCCGGATCGGTGGACGGGCAGCAAAAATCGGAACGGGGTTGTTTGCCGCTTCAAATCCTGACCGACTCAACGCCATCAGGATGCAGATTCTCGGAGAATCTGCAAGAATGTGAGACTTCTCGGCGAACGCTGCCATGTCATTTCCCCAAATCGTTTAACGGCTGGTGCTTTGTCAAAGCCTTGTTTTACGGTAGCCGGATTTGCCAGAATTCGGGGAGATGAATGATTCGCTGAAGTCTGGCGACTCCAGCTGCGATTCCACCGCTTTTTTAAAGCCCGTAACTGACGTCGAATGACGAAAGATGTTCCACAATGACAGACTCTGAATCACCCCAGTCGCTGCGACCCTGGTCACAGGAATGGTACGCCCTGCAAAAAAGCACGCTCGGGGAATCGGCATGCCGTCAGTTGGGGTTCTACGTTATCCCTCCGGAACTGCGTTTGTCGGTTGTCATCCCTGTGTACAATGAAGAAAAAACCCTGCGTCTGCTGATCGATCGCGTTCGCGAAGTTCCGATTCGCAAGGAACTGATACTGATCGATGACTGCAGCAAAGATCGTTCACGGGATCTGCTCAAGGCACTGGAGGCCGAGGGCGGAACCGATGACTTTAATCGCATTCGCATCTTTTTTCACGAGGTCAATCAGGGTAAAGGGGCCGCACTGAGGACAGGATTTTCGCATGTCGATGGTGACATTGTGATTATTCAGGATGCCGATCTGGAGTACAATCCGGCTGAGTACCCTCGCCTGCTGCAACCGATCGTGGAGGGCAAGGCGGATGTGGTGTTCGGGAGTCGCTTTCTGGGCGACCAGGCGCATCGTGTCCTGTACTTCTGGCATTATCTGGGTAATCGTTTTCTGACGACGTTGTCCAACTGTTTCACCAATCTGAATCTGACCGATATGGAGACGTGCTACAAAGTATTCCGCCGCAGCGTGATTGAAGATATCACTCCAAAGCTGGTGCAGAATCGCTTCGGATTTGAACCTGAGATCACCGCCAGAATCTCAAGGCGAAGACTGCGAGTATTCGAAACGTCCGTCAGCTATTCCGGTCGAACTTATGCGGAGGGAAAAAAGATCGGTTGGCGAGACGGGTTTCAGGCGTTGTGGTGTATCATTCGCTTCGGAATCGCCGACTGATGGTTTTGAAAAGCGGTCAGGAACAAATAGCCAAATGACCCGCAGGGTGCTCGGCACCCCACGTCATTCCCGCGCAGGCGGGAACCCAGTAGCACTCGCACCGCACTGGATCCCCGCCTGCGCGGGGATGACGGAACAAACGTGGGGATGACGGACCGAATGCGGGGATGACGGACGCGAAAAACCAAAGGTTGACAAGGCACTATCGATTCCTGACCCTTTTCCAGACTCACTGACCCTTTTCCAAACTCAGGTCGGGTTCCCAAACCCTCTCGAAAGGATTTCTCACATGCGCATCTCAGCAGTATTGATGGGTGTCTTGTTGTCGACTTACCTGGCGACTGACACCGTCGTGGCCGAAGAACCCGCAGCAGCGGAGATTGTGGCTCGCGAGGAAGCTTTTTCGAAGTCCATGTCAATGTGTGTGCTTGTGGGATCGTTTACGATCGATGGCAAAGAGAGCGATGCAGTACCCAAAGCCGAGCGATACGAAATTGAAAGCGTCACGAAAGCATCGGAAAGTCTGTGGATCTTCATGACTCGCGTGAAGTATGGGACACTGGATACAAAATTGCCGATCACGGTGCCCATTGAATGGGCCGGTGATACTCCGATGGTGACGCTCACCGATGCAACTCTGCCGGGACTTGGCGAAGGCTTTTCAGCTCGCGTGCTGTTCTACAAAAACCGCTACGCTGGAACATGGCAGCATGGTGCAATCGGTGGTCATATGTTTGGCACAATTGAACGATCGACGACGGACAAATCCACAGGCTCAAAGTAGCTTGCGCGGACCTCAGGGAACGGCCACCATATTCAGTACAGGCACCCGCTTTTCGTTCAGCGTGGCTTCGTAGCCCACGTTCCGAAACTCAATCGGGGTTCCTGCAGTGTCTCTTTTCCGAATCATTCGGCCGTCAGCCGCAAATTGCTGTCGCTTGGCGGTCGGGAAAATGCGACGCCAGCCGAGCAATTCATTCTCCGAAGAATACTGGTATTCGTCCCTCCAGCGTTTCGGGATATCAATCAGCGGATCGACGTAACGCTCACAGATTCCGGGAGTCCCGTAGTCGATTGACTGAATTCGGCCATCGACATAGGTTCGGTCTTCATTCGCAAGTGTAAAAGAACTTATGAACGCCGGCAAAGACGGCGTTTGTCCATTGTCTGCGAACACGCCGATGTCGATCCGATTTGAATGCATACGCGGACTTTAAATCACTTCGAATCCATTTCACACGCAGCTGCCGCAATCTGAAGCAACGGCAGATTTGACTTCGGAAGGTCTTTGGTACTGCGAGGGTAGGTCGCATAATTTCTGGCAAAATCAATGTTGGTCTGCATGTCAGACTGAACACGGGAGGTTTGATTCCCCAGGTGCATGAAGGCTGCCATGTGCGACTGGCAGAACTCAAACCTGGCAAGTCCCATGAATACCGATCGAATCGTATTTTCCCAGTAGTGCCATCGTGTTTTTGGGTTCTGAGTCATCCACCAGGCGATCCGAATCAGAGCTTTTGCCATTTTCTTCCACTCTGCGAATGACGGCTTTTGACGTCGTTCGGGCATCAGCATCCTCGTCGTCCGCATCACGCGCCGCATGTACCGACCCGGATCATAGACTGCGGTGACAACGCGGCGGTAGTCGTCATAGACATCAATCCGATCACGCGTCGTGACAAAGTTCACTCCGCCGGTCGTGTTGTCGGCATTCTCGACGTTTTCAAGGCGATAAACGCCTTCCGATGGCGGCAGCAGTTCATGGCTGGCACTGATCATTCTGCCCTCGCGCATCAGCCGTCGAGTCAGCTGTGTATTTGGCAACGCAGACAACAGACCCACCATCGCCAGCATGATCCCCGTTTCTTCAATGCACGTGATCATCGCATCTGCGGTGCCCGGCTTTTCGTTGTCAAAGCCCAGTATGAACCCGGCAGAAATCGAAATACCATGCCGATACACATGGTGAACTCGTTCCACAATCGGCTTCATCGAGTTCACCTTCTTCTGGGTGACCGCGAGTAGATCCGGATCCGGCGTTTCGATCCCCATGAACACAAATCGAAAATCCACTCGGCGCATCAGATCCAGCAGTTCGTCATCGTCTGCCAGATTCATCGAGGCTTCCGTCGTGAAGTAAAACGGGAAATTGTTCTGCTGGCACCAGACTTCCAGTTCAACCAGCAAAGCCTTGACGAACTTCTTGTTACCGATGAAGTTGTCATCAGAGATATCCACCCAGCCGCGATATCCCAGATCAACCAGCCGATCCAGTTCAGCCAGGACCTGCCGAGGACTCTTGCTGCGGGGAATCCGGCCGTACAGTTCAATGATGTCACAGAACTCACAATTGAACGGACAACCGCGTGAGATCTGAATTCCGGCCTGCAGATAGTGATTGAAGTCGACAAGATCGAATCGTGGTGTTGGAGAGCATGTGACATCCGGCTTATCGTCAACGGCAAATAATCCGCAGGGCTCGCCCGTCCCGCCATGATTCCAGCCACATTGGAATGGTCAGTTCGCCTTCACCCAGCACACGTGCGTCGGCGTCACAATAAATCTCCGGCTGACTGGTGGGATCAGGCCCGCCGACCGCAATGTATTTTCCATCTCTGTTCGCCTGTCTGATCAGCTCACGTATGCCATTCTGTTGTGGGATCATTCCCCCCGTACAGATCACGTCCGCTTGCCGCCACTCTTCATCGGTCACCTCACGAACATTCAGATCGACAAGCAGGAATGTCCAGTGCTGCGGCAGCAGGGCGGCCACGGTCAGAAGTCCCAAAGGAGGAGCGACTGTCTTTGCTCCTGTGGTCGCGGCAGCATCTGTCAGATTCCAGAAGTTTGACGCCTCAAACCGAGGCTGAATCATCAAACAATGGATTGGACCGTCAGGTTGTCGCGTCGGTCTGGCCATTTTTGAATCTTACTGCGAGTCTGAAAAAAGGGTCAGACGCGAGTAACCAGTGACGAATGCTGCATGCGGTCGCGTCGGAAATGAGTTTCAAATCCTTCCAGAACTGCGAGTTTGGTCCTGCATGCGGTCAGAGTCAATCGAATTCCTGCACAGCCTGCCATTCGGCTGCCGTGACGGGCTGAATGGACAGGCGGCTGCCTTTTTTCAGGACCATCATCTGCGATGTTACGGGGTGTGAAGCCAGCATGGCACGTGTCACCGGTCGCTGAAAGATCCGCACCAGCTTGATATCAACCATGTACCAGATTGGTTTGTCCGCTGTCGCCGTCTCGTCGAAGTATTTGTGATCGGGCTGCTGTGCGAAATGGTCGGGGTATCCGGATTTCACAACTTCGGCGATTCCGACAATCGCCATCGGATCGACGTTGCTGTGGTAAAACAAGACGCCGTCACCACGCTGGATCTCGTCACGAATCAGATTCCGAGCCTGATAGTTGCGGACACCTTCCCAGGTTGTCTTCTTTCCCCTGCCTGCGGCGAGATCCTGAATGGAAAACACAGTGGGCTCAGACTTGAACAGCCAGTACTTCGGCATGCCATGGAGCTTTCAGGACCAGAGGCGAGGGACGAGAGCCATTAAACCAGAGCTCGAGGGCAGGAATCACCGGGCGCGGTTTGGTCATTCGACATTGGTCATTCAATGCGTTACTTATTGCTCGAAAGAATCCGCAGTTCTTCACGTCGGTTGAACAATTGGTTCAGGCGTTCGGTGGAGTACAACTGCACAACTTTCTTCTTGTACCGAATGCGACCATTCTCGTCACTGTCCAGGTGCTGTGAGATATCGACGCCAAATTGCTTGAAAACACGTTCCTTGACACCGTTGGCGATTTGATCTTCAAACGCATACAGGGCAGCAAAGGTTTCCGGATCGACTCCTCGACCTTCTTCGAGATCACGCTGCACATCAATTCCGCCGACGGAGACGGAGAAGTAGTTCACGTCCGATGCCGCCGCCGTACTCATGCCAGTCGCGATGAACATGTCATTCAGATCGACGACCGCCTTGCGGGCTTTCTGGTAGGCCGTGAGCATCTGATCCGTGAACTGGAGCTCATCGTCCTGCCCGGCGTTCAGCGTTGACGGCAACGCGGAATCCGAGATGGCCGCCGACGAAGCCAGCAGCAAATAACGCAAGCCCACACACAATGACAGCGACGCGACGCATGATCTGTAATCTCCGATCAGAACACGATGGCAAATGACCAATGTCCACTGTCAAATGTCCAATGACCAATGTCAAATGACCAATGTCAAATAGTTTGGAAAAAGGGGTCAGGAACCGATGAGTGCGCAAGCACCCTGCGGGCCGTTCCGGCTATTGGTTCCTGACCCCTTTTTTCCAAACAACACTCAGGCAGCACGACGATTCTGACGTGAATTCTGATCGACTGACGATTCCAGCGACAGTCTGCGATTGCACTGCGCATCCGCCTGATTCTGCTGACGTCCGGCGGGGCCAAAATGAAAACTGATCGTTGCGATCAGGCCGCACACGGCCAATGCGACAAAACAACCAATGACCGCCATTTGATCATCTGAAAACATGCCTGAAACATCCATTGATGAGTCCTTACATTGAATCTATGTAGTCCTGAAAAGGGGGCGGGAACCAACAGTGCGGAGCACCCTGCGGGCCATCTGGCTATTGGTTCCTGAACCCTTTTCAACCGGACCCCTTTTCACCACAAACCGGCAATTCCTGCACATCTCTGTTTTCGACGCGAGACCGTGAGCAGCTTCAGAGAGCGTTCGTGCAGGGAAGATTCTTTTTGCAGCCGACGAGCGGCCTCAGCAGATGTTCCGCATCGGAAGCCTGGGCAAACAGGAGAATTCATTCGGGCTAGGCAAAGATTGCTGTTCGAAACTCATTCTGAGTGTTCGTTCGAACACAATTCCTGCCGCTGCTGTGACGATGACAACGATTGTTTGGAAAAAGGGGTCAGTGTTCGGGAAAAAGGGTCAGTCTGGAAAAAGGGGTCAGGAACCAATAGTGCGCAGCACCCGTCGGGCCGTTTGGGCTATTGGTTCCTGACCCCTTTTTCAAATCGTTTTTGACCGCCTTTTCCAAACCGCATTTCAAAAGGTGGAGGCATGAACATCACAATCTGCAATCTGCCACTGCTTCGTGCTGTCCGTGTGACGGCATGGATCCTGGTCCTGATATGCACGCGTCTCGTTTTCCGGCTGCGCTGATCAGAAGCGACAGGCCGAAGGACTGGTGCGTGTTGCGGCTGAACACAGTGATGCCGGTCGCCATGCGGATGCCATTCAATGTCTGGATCGTGCGATTGCGCTGAATCCAGGCCTTGCGGAAGCGTTCTATCTGCGGGGAACCTGCAATACCAGACGGCATCGGCCACGGCAGGCTGCCGAAGACCTTTCCGCTGCAACACGATTGAAGCCGGGCTGGGACGAAGCCTGGTGCGCATTGGGAATTGCACAAATCGACTCAGGGGAAACCCTGTCCGGAATTGCTTCGCTCACAAAGGCGCTGCAACTCAATCAGAAAATGCGGCCCGCCTGGAGCGCCCGCGCTCGCGGGTATCGCGAACTGGACCGATCAGAGGATGAACTCAACGATCTGGGTGAACTCCTTCAAATTGAGCCCACTGACATTGAAGCACTGTTGCGTCGCGGCGACGTTGCTTGTAGATTCAGACCCCGAGAAAGCCACCGAAGATCTGAGCAGGGCGATCAGTCTGGACCGCGGCAACGCGACAGCATGGATGCAGCGCGGGCTGTGTTACAGCCACATCGGTGACACGGACCGCGCTCTGGCAGATTTGAACCTTGCCTGTCGATTGCGACCCGACGATTTTCATCCATGGCTTGAACGTGGTCGAATTCTCCTCAAACTGCAGCGTTCAGACGATGCTGTGAGTGACCTTTCAAGGGCGGCGGAACTGGCCCCCAATGAATTCAAGGTGCATCTGGAACTCGGCGCGCGCACCTGAACAATTCGAATACGGCCGGAGCGGAATCCAGTCTTCAGATCGCCGAACGACTGGCGCCGAATGACGGTGATCTCCGCCTTGCATCGGCGCAGACGGATATCGCTCAAGGGCGCCGTACGAATGCAGAGGAACGCTTGCGCACACTGCTGGCTGAAGACGCCGCTCTTCCAAAATCGCTGACGTCTGCCGCTCGCATCTGCCTCGCTGAATTCTCTTTGAGCCCGTGGAGGTTGTCGACCTTGCCCGAGACCGCCGCTTCGGTGAGGACGCGGGTGGTTTCCTGGAACGAGGCCGCCGAGATGAAACTCTCGGTGGCCAACGAGGCCTTGGTGATGCCGAGAAGCAGCGATTTTGCCGTCGCGGGCTCGCCGCCGGCGGCGATGACACGCTCGTTCTCGCGCTGGAAGAGATACCGGGGAACCTGCTGATCGAGCAGGAAGTCGGTGTCGCCCGGATCCACCACCTTCACGAACCGCATCATCTGCCGGACCATGACTTCGATGTGCTTGTCGTTGATGGTCACACCCTGGGAGCGGTAGACCTCCTGGATCTTGTCGACCAGGTGTCGCTGCATCTCCTTTTCACCGAGGATCGACAGGATGTCGTGCGGGTTGACCGCTCCCTCGGTGAGGGGGTCGCCGGCCTGGATGAACTCGCCCTCCTGGACCGACACGTGGGCGTAACGCGGGATCGAATACTCGCGCTGCTCGTCTCCCTCGCCCTCGACCATGATGCGGCGCTGGCCGCGCACGGGCTCGGTGATGACGATCGTGCCGTCGATCTCCGAAACCACCGCCGGGTCCTTGGGCTTGCGCGCTTCGAAGAGCTCGACGACGCGCGGCAGACCGCCGGTGATGTCCTTGGTCTTCGACATCTCGCGCGGAATTTTGGCGAGCACGTCTCCCGGGGCGAGCTTGTCGCCTTCGTTGACCGAGAGGTGCGAACCGATGGGAAGCTGATAGCGACGGGTTTCGTCCTTCTTGCTGCCGACGATCTCCAGCGTCGGGATTCGCTTTCCGGATCCCAACGGCTCGATGACGATCTTGTGGGCGTGACCCGTGAGCTTGTCGATCTCCTCACGGACATTCTCGCCCTCGATGAGGTCGTGGAAGACGACCTTGCCCTTGATGGCGGTGAGAATCGACGAGGTGAAGGGATCCCAGTCGACGAGCGGTGTTCCCGGCTCGACATCGGTTCCATCCTTGACCAGCAGGTGCGACCCGTAGGCGACCGAGTAACGCTCTTTTTCGCGCTGGCGCTCGTCGAGAATCACCAGCTTCCCGGTCCGGGAAATGGCGACGGTCTCGCCGTCCTTGTTGATCACCGCAGCCACGTTGAGGAACTTGACCTTTCCGTAATGGTTGGCCACGTGCCGGGAGGTGTCACCGCCACGGGTGGCGGTTCCGCCGTAGTGGAAGGTCCGCATGGTGAGCTGGGTGCCGGGCTCGCCGATGGACTGGGCGGCGATGATGCCCACCGCCTCGCCGATCTCCACCGAGCGACCGGTTGCGAGCATCCGTCCGTAGCAAAGCTGACAGACGCCGCGGTCGGTCTCACAGGTGAGCACGCTCCGGATCTTGACCCGCTCGATTCCGGCTTCCTGGATCTGGCTCGCCAAAGGCTCGGTGACCTCGATGTTCATGGAGCAGATGAGCGTTCCCTCGAGGGGATCGTAGATGTCCTCGGCGACGACACGACCGACGACACGGTCACGGAGCTGCTCGAGGATCTCGCCACCTTCGGTGATGGCCGTGACCTCGATGCCGTTGTCGGTGCCGCAGTCGTGCTCGACGACAATCACATCCTGCGCCACGTCGACCAGACGACGGGTGAGATAACCCGAGTCGGCGGTCTTGAGAGCGGTGTCGGCGAGACCCTTGCGCGCGCCGTGGGTCGAGATGAAGTACTGGAGCACGCTCAGACCCTCGCGGAAATTCGCGGTGATGGGCGTCTCCATGATCTCACCCGACGGTTTGGCCATGAGGCCGCGCATGCCGGCGAGCTGACGAACCTGTTCCTTCGATCCTCGAGCGCCCGAGTCCGCCATCATGAAGATGGGGTTGTACTCGCCCGAGTCGAGATCGATCTCCGACATCTGGGTGAACATCTCCTTGGCGACATCCTCGGTGACCTGGTGCCAGATGTCGATGATCTTGTTGTGCCGCTCACCAGCGGTGATGAGACCGGACGCCCGCTGAGTCTCGACCTTGTCGACGTCTTTGTACGCCTGGGCGAGGTGCTTTTCCTTGGCCTCCGGAATCACCATGTCACTCGATGACAGCGACAGCCCCGACATGGTGGCGAACTCGAAACCGGTCTCCTTGAGGTTGTCGAGGAGTCTGACCGTGGCGTCGTGCCCGAGCCGGTGGGACGAGAAGGCGACGAGGTTCTGCAGCCCTTTCTTTTTGAGCTGACCATTGATGAAGGGCATGTTGTCGGGCAGGTGCGAGTTGAAGAGAACCCGACCCGTGGTGGTCTCCATGAGCATGTTCTCGACTTCGATCTGGTCCGCGTGCATGAGGTCCTGCGACCCGCCCTGGGCGACGAGATCGATGAGCTGGCCGGTGTAGCGGAACTGGATCGGCGCCTGGGTGGCGATGACCCCGGCCTGGTGGGCGAGAAAGACCTCTTCGGGCGATGCGAAGGTCTTGCCCGCGCCCTTGGCCATGTAGTTCTCGGTGGTCAGGTAGTAGATCCCGATAACCATATCCTGGGACGGCACCGCCAACGGCCGACCGGAAGCCGGCGACAGGATGTTCCGCGACGACATCATGAGCACGTGCGCTTCGAGCTGAGCCTTCTGCGACAGCGGCACATGGACGGCCATCTGGTCGCCATCGAAGTCGGCGTTGTAGGCGGCGCAAACCAACGGGTGGATCTTGATTGCCTTGCCTTCGACCAGCACCGGTTCGAAAGCCTGGATGCCGAGCCGGTGGAGCGTCGGCGCGCGGTTGAGCAGCACCGGATGCTCTCGGATCACCTTTTCGAGCGCGTCCCAGACTTCCGGGGTCTGAAGCTCGACAAGCTCCTTGGCCATCTTGATGGTCGTGGCCAACTCGCGTCGTTCGAGCTCCTGGTAGACAAAGGGCTTGAAGAGCTCGAGCGCCATCTTCTTGGGCAGCCCGCACTGGTTGAGCTTGAGGTCGGGGCCGACCACGATGACCGAACGACCCGAGTAATCGACGCGCTTGCCGAGCAGGTTCTGACGGAACCGGCCCTGCTTGCCCTTGAGGTTGTCGGACAGCGACTTGAGCGGCCGGTTGTTCGAGCCCTTGATGACCCGGCCTCGTCGGCCGTTGTCGAAGAGCGCGTCGACCGCTTCCTGGAGCATCCGCTTCTCGTTGCGGACGATGACCTCCGGGGCGCGCAGGTCGAGGAGCTTCTTGAGTCGGTTGTTGCGGTTGATGACCCGACGGTAGAGGTCGTTGAGATCCGATGTGGCGAATCGTCCGCCATCGAGCGGCACGAGGGGCCGAAGCTCGGGGGGCAGGACCGGGATGACCTCGAGGATCATCCACTCGGGCCGGTTGCCCGAGCGGCGCAGCGCCTCGATGAGCTTGAGTCGTTTTGCCGCCTTCTGGCGCCGCATGATGGCGGTCTCGGTGCGCATGATCATCCGCAGCTCGGCGGCCATGTCGTCGAGATCGAGAACTTCGAGCAGCGAGCGGATCGACTCGGCGCCCATCTTGGCGACGAATGCCTCGCCGAACTCTTCCTTGGCCGCGCGATAGTCCTCCTCGGTGAGGATCTGCTTCTCTTCAAGAGTTGTGTCGCCGGGATCGACGACCACATATGCCTCGAAGTAGAGGACGCGTTCGAGTTCGCGCATGGTGAGGTCGAGGAGCAGGCCGATGCGCGACGGCAGGCCCTTGAAGAACCAGACGTGCGAGACCGGCGCGGCAAGCTCGATATGTCCCATCCGCTCACGGCGGACCTTGGACTTGGTGACCTCGACGCCGCACTTGTCGCAGACAACGCCGCGGTACTTCATGCGCTTGTACTTACCGCACAAACACTCCCAGTCGGTCACCGGGCCGAAGATCTTGGCGCAGAAGAGACCGTCGCGCTCGGGCTTGAAGGTGCGGTAGTTGATGGTCTCGGGCTTGATGACCTCGCCGTGCGACCACGAGCGGATCTTCTCGGGGCTCGCAAGCCCCAACCGGATCGCGTTGAAGTCGTTGAGGGGCTTCGGCTTCTCGAAGAAGCCGCGGACGTCGGACAGGTTCGAACGTTCCATCTGCAACCCCCCCTTTACTCGTCGTCTTGCTGCAGCAACTCGACATCGAGGGCGAGTGCCTGCAGCTCACGGACCAAGACGTTGAATGACTCGGGCAAACCCGGTTCCTCGGGAACCTGGCCCTTGACGATGGCCTCGTAGACCTTCGCCCTGCCCTCGACATCGTCGGATTTGACGGTCAGCAGCTCTTGCAGGGTGTTGGCGGCGCCGAACGCCTCGAGCGCCCAGACCTCCATCTCGCCGAGTCGCTGACCACCGAACTGGGCCTTACCACCCAGCGGCTGCTGGGTGATGAGCGAGTACGGACCGATGGACCGAGCATGGATCTTGTCGTCCACCAGGTGGCTCAGTTTGAGCATGTAGATGTAACCGACGGTGACGCGCTGCTCGAATTCCTGTCCCAATCGGCCGTCGTAGAGAAGGCTCTTGCCGTCTTCGGGAAGACCGCTTTTTTCGAGCATCTCTCTGATGTCGTCCTCCGACGCCCCTTCGAAGACCGGTGTCGCGAAGGACATATTGAGCTCGGAGCCCGCCCAGCCGAGGTGGGTTTCGAGGATCTGACCGACGTTCATTCGGGAGGGCACGCCGAGGGGATTGAGGATGATCTCGACGGGTGTTCCATCGGGAAGGAAAGGCAGGTCCTCCTCGGGCAGCACCTGCGAAATCACACCCTTGTTGCCGTGGCGGCCGGCCATCTTGTCACCGACTTGAAGCTTGCGCTTCATGGCGATGAAGACCTTGACCTGTTTGATGACGCCCGGCTGGAGGTCGTGTCCCTCGCGCAGCCGCTCGATCCGCTGCTGGTTGATCTTGTCGAGGACTTCGATCTGCGACTCCGCCTGGCGGACGATGAGCCTCACCTTGTCCATCAGCGCCGGGGTTTTGAGCGGAAGACCGAGGAGGTCCTTCCGGTTGAGGCGACGCAGGGTCTCGGCGGTGATCTTGCCGCCCTTCTTGACCAGGACATCGCCACCCTTGGCCGTGACGTCGTCCTTGACGGTCACACCGAGGAGGAGGTTCTGGATCTTGGAATCCCGGACTTCGAGGATGATGCGTTTCTCATCCTCGGAGTTGGTGCGGATCCGGTCGATCTCCTGATTCTCGATGGTGAGTTGGCGCGAGTCTTTTTCGACGCCTTTGCGGGCGAAGATCTGGACCCCGACAACCACACCCTCGATACCGGGCGGGCAGCGCAACGAGGCGTCGCGAACATCTCCGGCCTTTTCGCCAAAGATCGCGCGCAGGAGTTTTTCCTCCGGGGTCAGCTGGGTCTCGCCCTTGGGAGTGACTTTCCCGACCAGGATCGAACCCTGCCGGACCTGGGCTCCGATGTGGATGATCCCGGCCTCGTCGAGATGCGCCAGCGCCGACTCGGAGACATTGGGGATATCACGGGTGATCTCCTCGGGGCCGAGCTTGGTGTCGCGGGCCGAGGTCTCGAACTCTTCGATGTGAATCGAGGTGTATTTGTCTTCCTTGACCAACTTCTGGGACACGATGATCGCGTCCTCGAAGTTGTAGCCCCGCCAGGGCATGAAGGCGACGAGCACGTTGTGGCCGAGGGCGAGTTCGCCCTTCTGGGTGTTGGGTCCGTCGGCGAGCACCTGACCCTTGACCACGGTCTGGCCTTCCGCCACCAGGGGCTTCTGATTGATCGAGGTGTTCTGGTTGGAACGGCGGAACTTGGTCATCTGATAGATGTCGGCGCCGAACTCTCCCTCACCGCCGGCGCTGCCCTCGACCCGGACGATGATGCGCTGGGCATCAACCTTGTCGACGACGCCATCGCGATGGCAGATGACCACTGCGCCGGAGTCCTGGGCGACGACCGCTTCCATCCCGGTCCCGACGATGGGGGCCTCCGGCCGCACCAACGGAACCGCCTGCCGCTGCATGTTGGAACCCATGAGCGCGCGGTTGGCGTCATCGTGCTCGAGGAAGGGAATGAGCGACGCGGCCACCGACACGACCTGGCGCGGCGAGACGTCGATAAAGTCGACCTGATCCCGTTCAATGACGAGGAATTCGCCACCCGAGCGGGAGATCACCTTGTCGTCGACGAGACGGCCCTTGTCATCGACCTTGGCGTTGGCTTGGGCGATGTTGAGGTTTTCCTCTTCCCAAGCCGGGAGATAGAAGGCGTGCGGCCGAGACCAGGCCTCGACCTTGCCGGCCTTCTTGAGCTTGGCATTGGTCTTGAGGAAGTCTTCCTTGACCACCACTTCGCCGAGGGTGTAGCCCGCATCGCCGACCTGGGTGATCTCAACGTGTTCCTGAACCCGGCCTTTCTCAACTTTCTTGTAGGGCGATTCGATATAGCCCATGGCGTTGAGTCGCGCATAGCACGACAGCGACGAAATCAGACCGATGTTCGGTCCTTCAGGCGTTTCGATGGGACAGATCCGCCCATAGTGGGTGGAGTGGACATCGCGGACCTCAAAGCCCGCGCGCTCGCGGGATAGACCGCCCGGTCCGAGGGCGGACAACCGCCGCTTGTGGGTGACCTCGGAAAGCGGATTCGTCTGATCCATGAACTGGCTGAGCTGCGACGAACCGAAGAACTCGTCCACCGCCGCCATGACCGGCTTCGAATTGACCAGATCGCGGGGCATGGCCGAATCGATGTCGGGGTGGATGGACATCTTCTCCTTGATCGCCCGTTCCATGCGCACCAGGCCGATACGGAACTGGTTCTCCATGAGCTCGCCGACGGTGCGGACCCGTCGATTCGCCAACGAGTCGATATCATCCACGCGACCGAGGTCGCGGTGCAGGCAGAGCAGGTAACGGACGAGGTGGAGGAAGTCCTCGACATCGAGGATTCGCCGTTCGAGCTCTTTGTTGAGGCCGAGTTTGGCGTTGAACTTGAAGCGCCCGACCTGGGAGAGGTCGTATTTGCGCTCGTCGAAGAAGAGCCCGTTGAAGAGGGTCGTTGCCGACTCTTCGGTTGGCGGATCGCCGGGACGCTGGCGCCGGTAGATCTCCATCCGCGCGTCCATCTGGGCGGTGCTCGAGTCCTTCTCCAGTGTCTGGTGGAGGATTTCGCCGGTCGGATCCCAATCGGGGAACGCCAGCGCGAGCTTGTTCAGTCCGGCTTCATCGGCCTGGGCGAGAAGCTCTTCGGTGACCCGGGAATTGGCGGCCGCGATGACCTCGCCGGTTTCCGGATCAACGAGATCATCGACCACGACGGCGCCGATGAGATCATCCCGATCGACCTTGATCTTGGCCGGCTTCTCGACCGTCGCCTTCTCGAGCTTGGCCCGCATGGCATCGTTGAGCTTGAGTCCGGCAAAGAGGGTCGGCTCCGCCACCCGGCGGAAGCGAAGCGCCTTCTGGCGATCGTTCTCGACATCAACCAGACGCCGATCGAGGTTGAGGGTCGCTTTCTTGGCCGTGAGGCTGGTGTCGATGACCGTGTAGAACGCCCGGAGAATCTGCGCGTTGGTCTCGAGCTCGGGGCTCAGGGCGCGCAGGAAGACCGACCCGGGAAGGCGCCGCTTGCGGTCGATGCGCACCCAGAGAATCTGCTTCGAGTCGTACTCGAACTCGATCCACGAGCCACGATATGGAACCACCTTCGCGAGATAGTGGTTCGGGCCCTCGAGGGTGAAGAACACCCCTGGAGACCGGTGCAGCTGGGAGACGATGACCCTCTCGGTTCCGTTGATGATGAAGGTCCCGGTGTCGGTCATCAGGGGGAGCTCACCGAAGTAGAGCTCTTCTTCCTTGACGTCCCGTACCTGGCGCGATCCATCCTCTTCGGTGTCGAAAGTGACCAGGCGGAAGGTCTGCCGCAGCGGCACCTGGTATGTCATCCCCCGTTCCCGGCATTCCTCGGCCGTGAACGGTTGCCGGAGACTCACCGATGTCCCGCAGACATCGCAGACCTCGATTTTGTTGGCGTTGGCCTTCCCACAGGATGGACACACCACCTCGGTCTCGTGGGGATCACCCGCCTTGAACCGTGCACCACAGTGCTCGCAGACCAGTCGAAGGTGCTCGAGACCTCCGAGGATCCCGCACCGGCAGGACCAGTTCCCGATCTCATAGCGAACAAACTGGAGCTCACAGGTCTCACGAAAATCAGTGAATGGAAAAATCGTACTCAACACCGATTGCAGACCGGCGGCACCTCGTTCGTCCGGCAACAAGTCCATCTGCAGAAAATCCACATACGAAGTTCTCTGCACCTGGATCATGTTCGGCAACGGGATGGTGGACGGATTCTTCGAGAAGTTCAGCCGCCCGTTGGGGCTCGTGGTCATGGGCGCTCCCTCCCGACCAATAGAGACACGGGGAGGCACACGCTCCCCATGTCGTCAGTTAGTTACCAAGAACGCGCGACCCTCACCAGCGACTTCCACCGATCCCCAGCGTCCCGGACACCTGTGAAGCACCTCGACGAACCAACGGGAACGCCTTCGCTCTTCACGCATACCGGAGCAACGGGTATCTGGTGGATTTCATCCAGCAGGATCACACATCCTTCGTAAATGCTCTCTTCAGCCAAAAGCCGCTTGAGAAACGGCGTTACTTGATCTCAACCTGGGCGCCGGCGGCCTCGAACTTCTTCTTGATCTCTTCGGCCTCGTCCTTGTTGACGGACTCTTTGATCGCGCACGGAGCACTCTCGACGAGCTCCTTGGCTTCCTTGAGACCGAGCGAAGTCACTTCACGAACAGCCTTGATGACATTGATCTTCTTGTCACCGATGGAGTTCAGCATCACGGTGAACTCGGTCTGTTCTTCGGCAGCTTCCTCACCGCCCGCAGCGGCGCCACCGGCGACGGCCATCATCGGCATCGCCGCGGCAGCCGACACACCAAATTCTTCTTCAAGGGCCTTTACGAGCTCGTTGAGCTCCAAGACGGTCATGCCCTTGATTTCTTCCATCATTGTCTCGATCTGTGCCATTTTTCAAATCCTCCCTGGGGATATCTCAATTCTCACGAATCTTTGGATCCTGCGATCTGGTCCACAACCGTGGCCAGCTGCTGAATGGGACTATTGAGCGCCACGGCCAACCGACGGATCGGCGACTGCAACACGTAAACGAGTTTGGAAAGAAGCTCTTCCCTCGAGGGAAGGTCGGCGATCTTCGCCGCGTCCGTGGCGTCAAGCAACTGGCCGTCCAAGTAGGCCTGCTGGATCGTCAGCTCCGGGTGCTTCTTGATAAAGGCCTTGAGCACCTTTGCCAGAGAAACGGCATCACCGTCGGTGAACGCGAGGGTCTTGGGGCCGCTCATGTAAGGGGTGATGACCTCGAGACCGGTTCCCTCGACCGCAAGCTTCACGACCGAGTTCTTGACGACCTTGTAGGTGCCCTCGGTCTTGCGAATCTCGGACCTGAGCACATTGACGTCGTTGACGGTGAGCCCGGTGTTTTCGAGGAGGAACAGCGTCGAGACATCGCTCAGGACGCCTCGAAGCTGGTCGGATTGTGCTTGTTTCTGCTCTCTTGTGAGCATATCGACCCCCCTACTTCACATCTACGCTGACGGGATCGACCTGCACACCGGGGCCCATGGTGGAGCACAGGTAGATCGTGTGGACGTACTTGCCCTTTGCCGTCGCCGGTTTGGCTTTCTGAATTGCGTCGACGAGGCTTCGGGTGTTCTCGGCGAGCTTGTCGAGCGAGAAGGAGATCTTGCCCACCGGGGCGTGGATGATCGCCGTCTTGTCGACCCTGAACTCCACCCGACCGGACTTGATGTCCCCCACCGCTGCTGCGACATCCTGGGTCACCGTGCCCGATTTCGGGTTCGGCATGAGGCCGCGCGGTCCGAGAACCCGACCCACTTTGGAGAGGTGTCTCATCATGTCCGGAGTCGCCACAACGGCGTCGAAATCGAGCCAACCACCCTGGATCTTGGCGACGGCGTCGTCGGCGGTGAGCACGAAATCGGATCCGGCCTCCTCGGCCTGCTTCTGAGCTTCGCCCTCACAGACAGTGAGGACTCTGACGCTCTTACCGGTGCCATGGGGGAGCACCACAGTCCCTCGAACCATCTGGTCGGCGTGGCGGGGATTGACCCCCAACCGCATCGACACCTCGACGGTTTCGTCGAACTTGGCGTATGCCCCTCCTTGAACCAGGCCGAGCGCCTCTTCAAGTGCGTATGGGCGGCGCTCCACCTTGGCAGCCGCGTCGCGATAATTTTTGCCTTTGCGAGCCATCGGCCACCCCCCTTCAGTCCGCGACTTCGATTCCCATCGAGCGCGCGGTGCCGAGAATGATCTGCACCGCTCCCTCGAGGGAAGCCGCATTGAGGTCTTCAAGTTTGGTCTTGGCAATGTCTTCCACTTGAGTCATGGAGACCTTGCCGACCTTGTCCCGATTCGGCACGCCCGATCCCTTTTGCACGCCGGCCGCCTGCTTGAGCAGGAATGATGCCGGCGGCGTCTTCGTGATAAACGAATAGGTTCGGTCGGCGTAGACCGTGATGACGGTGGGAATGATGATTCCCGCCTGCTTCTGCGTTCTGGCGTTGAACGCCTTGCAGAAGTCCATGATATTGAGTCCATGCTGGCCGAGGGCCGGACCCACCGGAGGTGCCGGTGTGGCCTGCCCGCCTGGCAGCTGGAGCTTGATTGAGCCTATTTCTTTCTTGGCCATCGAATTCCTCTCACGAGAGCTTCTGGACCTGGCGGAACTCTATCTCGACGGGAGTCTCGCGCCCGAAAATGGTGACCATGACCTTCACAGTGGACCTGTCGAAGTTGACCTCCTCGACGACTCCGTTGAAGGAGGCGAACGGACCATCGTTGATCCGAATCTTCTCTCCTTTTTCGAAGACCTCGGTGGGGCGCGGCTTCTCCTGCGTCGCCACCGATTGGTGGAGGATCTGGTTGACCTCCTCCTCGGTGAGCGGCGTCGGTTTCTTGCCGGCGCCGACGAAACCGGTCACCTTGGGCGTGTTGCGCACGAGGTGCCAGGCGTCGTCGGTCATTTCCATCTCCACCAACACGTAGCCCGGGAAGAACTTCCGGCGCACTTCGCGCTTTTTGCCGTTCTTCACCTCGACCACGGTCTCGGTCGGGACCTGGACCTCACCGAAGAACTCCTGCATGCCGAGCGCTTCGACGCGCTGCTCCAGAGTCTTCTGGACCCGATCCTCAAAACCCGAGTAGGTGTGGATGATGTACCACTGTTTGACCATGTCGTTCCTTCCGGTCAGGAGAACACACCGAACACGTCGAATAACTTCTGTGTCAGGAAGAGAAACACGAGATCACAGAAGTACAGATAGATTCCAAAGATGAACGACGCAATCACCACGACAGTCGTCGTGTTGATGACCTCCTGCTTCGACGGCCACGTGACCTTTTTGGTCTCCGCAACAACCTCTGACAGGAAGATTTTCAGGCGTTTCCACCACTGCATACCGCCGACTCCAGTCCAGCGAAGATGGCAGGCCAGGAGGGATTCGAACCCCCGACAACCGGTTTTGGAGACCGGGACTCTACCAATTGAGCTACTGGCCTACACGAATACCCGAAGGGCTTGCTTCTCGACTTAGAACGATTCCGGCTGAATGTGGACATTCGCCGGGGCCGCGTCGAGCCGGCTCACCCCAACACGAGGCACGGCCTCGAATTACTCCAAGATCTCGGTGATGGACCCGGCGCCCACGGTCCGGCCGCCTTCACGAATCGCGAACCGCAGCCCGCGCTCCATCGCGATGGGCGTTAAAAGCTCCACCTCGAGGTTCGTGTTGTCGCCCGGAATCACCATCTCGACACCCTCGTCCAAATTCACCGAGCCCGTCACGTCCGTCGTCCGGAAGAAGAACTGCGGCCGGTAGCCACGGAAGAACGGCGTGTGCCGTCCACCCTCTTCCTTCGTCAGAACGTAGACTTCGGCGCGGAACTTCATGTGCGGGTTGATCGAACCGGGCTTCGCAACCACCTGGCCACGCTCAACGTCTTTGCGCTCCGTGCCCCGCAGCAGTAGACCCACGTTGTCGCCGGCCTCACCGCTGTCGAGCAGCTTGCGGAACATCTCGACACCCGTCACGACCTTCTTCATCGTGGGGCGGATGCCGACGATCTCCATCTCCTCGCCGACCTTCACCTTCCCGCGCTCGATCCGACCCGTCACGACCGTGCCGCGGCCCGAAATCGTGAACACGTCCTCGACCGGCATCAGAAATGGCTTGTCGATATCACGCTCCGGCAGTGGAACGTAATTATCCATCGCCGAGAGGAGCTCCCAGATCGACTTGCAGTCGTCCGAGTCCGGATCGTCGCTCTCGCCGGCCTTCAAGGCCGATCCGCGGATCACCGGAATGTCGTCGCCGGGGAAGTCGTACTCGCTCAGAAGCTCTCTCACTTCCAGCTCGACGAGATCCAACAGCTCTTCGTCGTCCACCATGTCCACCTTGTTCATGTAGACGATGATGAACGGCACACCCACCTGGCGCGCCAGCAGGATGTGCTCCCGCGTCTGCGGCATCGGTCCGTCTGCCGCCGACACCACCAACACCGCCCCGTCCATCTGCGCCGCACCCGTGATCATGTTCTTCACGTAGTCGGCGTGCCCGGGACAGTCAACATGCGCGTAGTGCCGATCATTCGACTGGTACTCCACGTGCGCCGTGTTGATCGTGATTCCCCGCGCCTTTTCTTCCGGCGCCTTGTCGATGGAATCAAACGGCGTGAAGTCAGCCAGACCCTTTGCGTGCAGGGTCTTCGTGATCGCCGCCGTCAACGTCGTCTTGCCATGGTCGACGTGACCGATGGTCCCGATGTTGACGTGCGGCTTTGTCCGCTCGAACTTCTGCTTGGCCATTTTTGCCTCCCTCTGTTATTGGGCGTTAACGGTTCGCGAGGTGACGAACCCGCCCTGGTGTCAATCGATCTATGGAGCCCACGACCAGACTTGAACTGGTGACCCCGTCCTTACCAAGGACGTGCTCTACCACTGAGCTACGTGGGCCGACGAATTGCTCAAAAACTCTGGAGCGGGAGACGGGACTCGAACCCGCGACCAACGGCTTGGAAGGCCGAGACTCTACCACTGAGTTACTCCCGCATCGTCGGCGCCCGCAAAAAAAATAATGTAATGGTGCAGGCGGATGGGTTCGAACCACCGTAGGCATACGCCAACAGATTTACAGTCTGCCGCCTTTAACCACTCGGCCACGCCTGCGCCTCGTTCTTTGTCAATGGAGCTGGCGATGGGAATCGAACCCGCAACCTGCTGATTACAAATCAGCTGCTCTACCGTTGAGCTACGCCAGCGGTTGGTCGTCTCCATCACTCCGCACGTCTCCAAAATTCAGCTATAAAAGAGCACACTTCTGCTTCACGCAGAAGGACTGGGACAGTAACACAGGCTCAAGATGGATGCAAGGGGCATACCGGGGGATTTTTTCCAAAGCACCTCGGCATTGTCGCAGCCGGCTGCCTGACTGACAATTGGGGTGTTCTTGCGCACATTCTCAGCGCCCTTCCGGCTTGATGCTCAACAACGCGCTCCCCGTGAGTGCCCCCCTTGACATTGTTCGGCAGGAGGATTCAAGCGGCGAACACGTCCGGCGGATGCCGAACAATGATCAAGGACGGCACGTCCGTTCGAAGCCACGTCCGCAAATCCTCGACAGAACGCGGGACGGGTGCCTGGCATCCGCACGGGGACGTCGCTGGCCGAGGGAGCCACCTTTAGCATTGTTCGGGCTCTGAACCGATCCGAGCCTCAGCAATTCACCCCCGAACAATGGCAAAAGATGGCACCCCGTTCAACGCGGGCGAGTCAACTCATACATCAATATCCCCGCTGCAACCGACAGGTTGAGGCTCTCGACGCCCTCGGCCATTGGGATGGCGACAAACTCGTCGATGGCCGACCGCGTCTTGGCTCGCAGGCCCTTGTGCTCGGATCCCAGACACAGGACCCAGCGCCGGGTCGGATCGATCCCTCGACTCGGTGTCCCGTCCATGGCCGCACCGAGAGCCCAGTAGCCGGCATCACGAAGGGTCCGCAGTGCGTCGGCGGCGACGTTGACCCGCACCAACGGCACCCTCTCGAGATGGCCCGCCGCCGCCTTCGCCGTCGCGCCACCCAGCGGCGGCGCCGACGGACCGGCGATGATGATGCCGTCGATGGCGAAGGCGGCCGCCGTCCGCACCACCGCACCGAGATTGTGCGGGTCGTCGACGGCATCGAGAAGCACGACAGCGGCGGGCTCACCATCCGGGCGGATGATCTCGTCGATGTCTCTCAGTCCGACGGGAGCCGAACGCAGCGCACATCCGTTGTGGGGTTGGCCGAGCGCGACTTCGTCAAGCCGGCGCCTGGGGACCCGCCGCAGGGCCACACCACGACCACGGGCAACTTCTTCGAGCTTGGCGAGACGTCCGTCGCGGCGGCCGTCCTGGAGCCACAACAATTCCACCGGACGATCCGTCTCGAGCACAGCGAGGACCGCATGAAAACCTACGACCCACCCTGTCTCACTCATCGTCAGTCTCCTTTTCCACAAGGACGACGGCGAGGGCTCCGACTCCCTCACCGCGGCCGATGAACCCGAGCCGGTCGGTGGTGGTCGCCTTGACCGAGACCGCGGCCGTAGCGACACCCAGAGCTTGCGCGAGCGAGCCTCTGAGCGCGACTCGATGCGCCGCGAGATGCGGCCGCTCGCAGACAATCGTCAAATCGCAATTCACCAGCCGATAACCGGCCCCCGTCACGAGGTCGAGGGCCCGGCGGACGAAGACACGCGAATCGATGTCGCGCCACTTCCGGTCCGATGGCGGAAAGTGCTCGCCCAGATCACCTGCCCCGATCGCACCGAGAAGCGCGTCGGTAACCGCGTGCAGCGCAACGTCAGCGTCCGAGTGACCTTCGAGGCCGGGTCCATCCGGGAGCTCGAACCCGCACAATACGAGGGGGCGCCCGGTCCGAAACCCGTGAACATCGAAACCCTGGCCGATTCGAAACCGACTCATCTCTCCTTCTCCGCCATCAGCCGCACCAATTCGAGGTCACCTGAAATCGTCAGCTTCGGATTGGGAAAGTCGGCCACGACGCAGCGTACCCTACCATCACCGGCCTCGATCATCGACGCTTCGTCGCTGAAGGCGCGCGATGAATCCTGGTTTCTCCACGCGGTCTGCAGCGCGGCAACCCGAAAGACCTGCGGCGTCTGGGCCAGGCGCAGGTGGTCGCGATCGATGGTCTCAATGATCATGCCGTCAACGTCGACTCGCTTGACGGTGTCAAATACACCCTCACAGAGAATGGCGGCGGCACCATCACCCAATGCCTCAATCACCTTAACGACGTCAGTCGGATGAACCAGGGGGCGAGCACCGTCATGGACCGCGACGATCTCAGCGCCCGACTCAGCGGCCCTCTCGACCCCCAGGCGAACCGAGTCCTGACGCCGCGGCCCGCCGGCGATCACCTCGCACGAGTTCAAGATGGCCCGCCAGTGCGTCACGCGCTCCGGTGCGACAACCACGACAACAGGGGTGTCGGGAATCGCCTTCCGCAGAGAAGCGATGGAGCACTCGAGCACGGTCCGGCCGGCGAGCATCTCGGACACCTTGTCAGAACCGAAGCGCCGGCTCGAGCCGGCGGCGGCGATGACGAAGGCGAGCTTTGCTCGATGCGCGGTTTTGGATGTCATCGCGTTTGATAGTAACGGAGCGGGGTGTGAGGATCAGCGCCTGCGGGAACGCGATGGGAGGGGATGCCAGGCACGCAACTTTGTTCGCGGCGAACAAAGTTGGAGCCAGGCACCCATCCCGCGTTCTTTGAACGGGCACCCGATTTTGGCATTGATCGGACGTGCCGTCCTTGATCATTGTTCGGCATTCGCCCGGCCCGGTCGCCACTCGTCACTTCCAGCCGAACAATGTCAAGGGGGGCACTCACGGGCAACCTCGACCACAGAATCTCGTCGGTGTCACCTTGGTCATTCCACGCCTGTTCACGTCGAATCAAGTCGTCATCGCGCCCCGGGGCGCGCCTCCGGCGCTAGACCTCCATGATCTCCGCTTCCTTCTTTTTCAAGATCTCGTTGACCTTGCCGACGTAGGCGTCGGTCAGCTTCTGCACCGACTCCTGGCCGTCGTGCATCTGATCCTCGGAAATCTCCTTGTCCTTCTCGAGGTCCTTGAACCGATCGTTGCCGTCGCGGCGAATCTGACGGATCTGATTGCGCGCGTTCTCGGCATTGGCCTGGGCGATCTTGACCAGATCCCGGCGGCGATCTTCGGTCAGCGGCGGGATGTTGAGCCGAACCACCTTGCCGTCGTTGTTCGGGGTGAGGCCGAGATTCGACTTGAGAATCGCCTTCTCGATGGCAGCCAGAATCCCGGGCTCCCACGGCGCGATGGTGATGGTGGTGGGATCCGGAACCGACAACGAAGCGACCTGGTTGAGGGGCGTCGCACTGCCGTAGTAGTCGACCAGCACGCCATCGACCACGGCCAGTGACGCGCGCCCGGTGCGGAGTTTCTTTAACGAGATCTTGAAGGCATCGGTTGCACCCATCATGCGGCTTTCGGTCTCTTTCAGGACGACATCGCTCATGCATCCTCCCCAGGGCCGATCAACGAACCCATATCCTCTCCGAGGACGACTCGTTTGAGGATCCCCGGTTTTCGGATGTTGAAGATCTGAATTGGAATCTCGTTCTCCATGCACAGCGAGATGGCAGCGGCATCCATGACCCGGAGACCTCGCTGGAGGACCTCCTGGTAGGTGAGCTTCGGCATCAGGCGGGCGGTCGGATCGGTCACCGGATCGGCGGTGTAGACACCATCGACCTTGGTAGCCTTCATCAGGACCCCGGCTTGGATCTCGTTGGCCCGCAGGGCAGCCGCCGAATCGGTCGTGAAGAAGGGATTCCCGGTTCCTGCTGCAAATACCACGACGCGGCTCTTCTCCAGATGACGAATCGCTCGCCGTCGGATGAAGGGCTCGGCCACCTGGTGCATTTCGATGGCGGTCTGAACTCGAGTCGGAATCGCAAGCTGCTCGAGGGCTGAAGAAAGGGCAAGGGCATTGATGACGGTTGCCAGCATCCCCATGTAGTCGCCGGTGACCCGATCGATGCCCTGCTCGTGGGCAGAGACGCCGCGGATGATATTGCCGCCGCCGACAACCGCGGCCACCTGAACACCGAGGTCAGCCACATCGGCGACTTCCTCGGCGATGTTCTGGACGACCTTGGGATCGATACCGAATGGCTGAGATCCCATCAGAGCCTCGCCCGAGAGCTTGAGCATGATTCTCCGGTATCGAGGTTCTTTCTCGCTCATCATCAATCGTTTCCGGTCTCCTCACCGCGTTTGAAGCGAACAAACCGTACCACAGTGGCATCAGCACCACCGGCCTTCGTGACGTGTTCTCCCACCGAGATGGACGTGTCCTTGGCAAAGGGCTGCTCGAGCAGAACCTCGGACTCGAAGAACTTCTCCATCTTGCCGGCGACGATCTTCTCGGCGATGTGCTCGGGCTTGCCCTGCTCGATGACCTGCTTGAGGGCGATCTCTTTCTCGGTGGCGAGAATCTTGTCGGTGACCTGGTCACGGCTGACAAATCGGGGTTCGGACGCGGCGATGTGGAGCGCGACATCGTGGAGGGCCTCGGCGCCCGCGCTCGAAGAACCCTCGATGACAACGCCGATGGTTCCACCACCGTGGACATATGACGAGAGCATGGATCCTTCTCCCGCCTCGATGATCTCGATGCGGTTGAGCACGATGTTCTCCCCAATGGTCGCGACTCTCTGCGAGATGACCTGCTCGACGGTGTGACTCTCGTCCCCGGAGAAGGGCATGGCCTTGAAGGCCTCGACATCGGTGACTCCACCTGCGAGTGCCTGCTCGGCCAGCGCCATGGCCAGCCCCTGGAAGTCCTCGTTGCGGGCAACGAAATCGGTCTCGCAGTTGAGCTCCAAGATGACCATCTTGGAGGCGTCGCCGACGATGATGACGGCGCCTTCAGAAGCCGCACGGTGGGCTTTCTTGGCCGCCGCAGCGAGGCCCTTGGTGCGCAGAAGCTTGATCGCCTCGTCAATATCGCCGTCGGTCTCGGTCAGCGCCCGCTTGCAGTCCATCATGCCGGCGCCCGTCTTTTGCCGGAGCTCCTTGACCGCTTGTGCTGTGATTGCCATTTTTCTTCCCTTCGTGAACGAGGGGCCAGGCGCATTTCAGCTCCTGGCCCCACCGAGATTCTCTTTCCGGATTCGGGCTCAGGCCTTGGCCGGAGCCTCCTCTTCGGCGGTCTTCGGCGCTTCTTCAGCAGGCGCTTCGGACGCAACCTTCTTAGCCTTCACAGGCTCTTCAGCAGGCGCTTCGGACGCAGCCTTCTTTGCCTTCACGGGCTCTTCGGACGCAGCCTTCTTTGCCTTCACAGGCTTTTCAGCAGGCGCTTCGGACGCAGCCTTCTTAGCCTTCACAGGCTCTTCAACAGGCGCGGCCTCGACCACCGCTTTCTTATTCTCAGCCTTGGCCTTCGCAGGCTCTTCAGCCGGAGCGACCTCGACGGCCACCGCCTCAACGGGCGCAGCCTCGACGGCTTCAGCGGCCGGCTCATGGGCCTGAGGCACGCCTTCGACCTCGACCACGTCAACTTCGGCTTCGTCCCCTGGACCGACAAACCGCTCGTCCGCGAGATTCAGGCCTTCGAGAACGCTGTCGGCGATCCTCGATGTGAAGAGCCTGATGGCGCGAATGGCGTCATCGTTGCCCGGGATGGGAAAATCCACCTCTTCGGGATCGCAGTTGGTATCGACCACCGCGACCACGGGGATTCCGAGCCTATTCGCCTCTTTGACGGCAATGTGCTCGTGGACCGTGTCGATGATGAAGAGGGCCTCGGGGAGGTTCTCCATATCCTTGATCCCACCGAGGGCCCGATCCATCTTGCGCCGCTGACCCTCGAGCCGGATCCGCTCCTTCTTGGTGAGGTTCGACTCCTCCGCCGAAAGCAAGACCTCGATCTCTTTGAACCGATCGATGGACTTTCTGATGGTGCGGAAGTTCGTCATGGTGCCACCGAGCCAACGGTGGTTCATATAGAACATCCCGCAGCGCACGGCCTCCTCGCGGACGGCATCCTGAGCTTGCCTCTTGGTCCCAACGAACAGCACGTTCTGGCCGTTGGCCGCGAGGTCGCGGATAAATTCCGCCGCCTCGTCGAAGTAATGCAGGGTTTTCTGCAGGTCGACGATGTGGATCCCGTTGCGTTTGCCAAAGATGAACGGCTTCATCTTCGGGTTCCACCGCCGAGTCTGGTGGCCAAAATGCACACCCGCCTCGAGCAGTTCCTTCATCTGAATCGTAGCCACGTGCCTTGTCTCCCTTACCGCTTCGAGAACTGGAAGCGCTTGCGGGCCTTGGGTTGACCGTATTTCTTGCGCTCGACCTTGCGTGCATCCCGGGTGAGAAAGCCGGCGGCCTTCAACCGGGGCCGAAGCTCGGCGTTGTACTCTAAAAGCGCGCGTGAAATGCCGTGGCGAATCGCACCCGCCTGACCGGTGGGGCCTCCGCCATCGACGTTGACCAGGATGTCGAATTTGTCGTTGGTTTCGGTCAGCATCATGGGCTGCCGAATGATCATCTTCAAAACCCGGTTCGGGAAGTACTCGTCAAAGGTCCGGCGATTGACAGTGATATCGCCCTTGCCGGGCCTCAAAAAGACACGGGCCACGGCCGTCTTCCGTCGACCGGTTCCGTAGTATTGAATCTCAGCCACGGGTCCCCCTCTCTCTAGAAGACGTAGTTCTTGGGCTGCTGGGCCTCATGCGGGTGATTGGGACCGCTGTAGACCTTGAGTTTGCGCAGCAGCTTTCGGCCGAGGCGATTCTTGGGCAGCATGCCCCAAACCGCCGCCTGAATCACCCGCTCCGGGTATTTGTCCATGCGCTCTTTGGCAGTCTCCACTTTCAAAGAACCTGGTCGGCCGGAGTGGCGATAGTACTTCTTGTCCTCGAGCTTGTTGCCGGTCATTCGGATGCGATCGGCATTGACAATGACGACAAAATCGCCCGTGTCGAGGAACGGTGTGAATTCCGGCTTGTGCTTGCCGCGAAGGAGTCGCGCAACTTCAGTGGCGAGACGACCCAGGACCTTGTCCGAGGCGTCCATGACCACCCAGTCGCGGCGGATCTCATGCGGTTTTGGAACGTAGCTCTGCATCGCGTGCGTCCTTTTCTGCAACCCCCTTGCGGGCGCAAGGGAACAAGACTCTAGCCGAGAGGCTACCGTCTGTCAAGCGGTTGTCTGGCGGTGATCCTCTCCTGATTCGAGCGCTCGGGTGCGGGGTTCTCCGGCTGCCAGAACCGGGCGGTCTTGACCGGGAAGATCACGCAACCCGCCGGCGCCGAACCACAGGTGGAGCGAGCTTTCGGTTGACTGAACGGTGACGATGGTGAGGTCGAGCTCGGGCGGCAGCCATCTTCTGAGATCGACCACGACGATCCCCTTGCCGCGAAACACCGTGATGAGATCGTTGTCGATGGATTCGAGGATCGCTTCCACCGCCGCCCTCGGCACCGGCAGGCCGCCATAGACCCGCAGCTTGCGCATCCGGAAACCGAGATGGCGGTGGCGCAGTCGGAGTTCGGCGACTTCCACCGCGATCCGGGAGCGAACTCCCTTCCACTTGATGGTCGCCGAGATGTCGAGGGCATCGCCGGCTCCCGCGAGCGCCAGGCCGTCCAACTTCTCGACACCGGCCGTGAGCCGCACGAGATGCTCTTCCACCAAAACCAGGTCGAGGACCAGATGGAGACCATCCCAGCGTGCCAGGGTGCGCGGCGTCAGGGTCGTACTCATAGCGGCATAGTATACCGGCTTCAATTCGTCGGACGAATTGAGGTGGCGCTCGCGGACTCGCGCCAAGATCGGGATCCACTCAGGAACGCGATGAAGGGATGGCGACGCCGAACTCGCAATCCTTCGAGGGTTTGAGGACTTGGCCTCGACCGGACGTGCCGCCTTGATCATGTTCGGAGCTCGACCTCGCGTCGGTGTCCTCCGGCCGAACAATGTCAAGGGGGCACTCTCGGGGAGCACGATGGCAGAATCAATCACGGCATCGCGATCCAGGTTATGTGAACGCACGAGACCAGAATTCAGCTCCGGCCTTCTGGGACGCCGTGACGCACGTCAGCGTCCCAGCGTCGCACCATCGGCGTGGTCGCTCGTGGGTTGCATCGGAGGGCTGCGACCACGCCGATGGCGCGCCGGCGGCCTGCCTCGTAGCCGGAAGCAGACCGCACGGTGCGAAGCGCCTCCGGCCGTCGCGCCATCCGAGCGGACGACCGTAGGTAACGAGCTTGCCATGTTCAGGTGTCGCTGCTCCCGAGCGGTTGCGCCGAGGGAGCCCGGTATGACATTGTGCGCAGCGGGAGGCGGAGCCGGGCGGTCGTTCCAGCACAATGTCAAACCCGGCACCCCGTGGGGCGGGGTTTTCTGCGGGATCCGGCACGGCTTCGGGGGCGATGTCTCTGGGCTAGCATGGCGTATGAAGTTACCTCCGATGATCGGCGGACTCTTGATTCGCCGCTACAAGCGGTTTCTCGCCGATGTGAGGCTCGATGACGGCACAATCGTCACCGCCCACTGCCCAAACTCGGGCTCGATGCTCGGTTGCGTCGGCGATGGATGGCCGGTGAAGCTCAGCCTCAGCGACAACCGGAAACGGAAGTACCCCCACACCCTCGAGATGGTCCACAACGGCTTCTGTTGGATCGGAATCAACACCCAGCGCGCCAACCCGGTTGTCGAGGAGGCGATCCGCGCCGGCGTGATCACCGAGCTGTTTCCGTTCGATCGACTCCGGCCGGAGGTCAGGCTCGGCGACACGAGCCGGATCGACTTCGCGATGGCGAGCGGTGGCCGGACAACCTGGATCGAGGTGAAGAACGTCACGCTGGTCGACGACCACGGTCGTTACGCCTTTCCCGATGCGGTCACCACCCGCGGCGCCAGGCACCTGCGCGAGCTCACGGCCGCCGTCGAGCGCGGCGACCGCGCTGTGATGTTCTACCTGATCCAGCGCTCGGACGGCGACCGATTCACGATTGCGGACCACATCGACCCCGCCTATGGCGAAGAGCTGCGGCGCGCCATCGACCACGGCGTCGAGGTGGTCGCCTACCGCGCCGAGGTCCGTCCGGAGGAAATCCGGGTGGTGGAGCGCGTGGCCGTGGAGTCGTAGAGACCGTTCAGGCGCGCGCTTTCGGGACCGCCCACACTGGTGCTGACCTGTGGTGTGAGACGGAATCCCGGCAAATCGACACCACGGGCCCGCCAAGAGACTGACCTGTATCAATTCGGTACACCACATGGGTGGGACCCGGCATTGCGCATGTCGTTCAACTCTGGCACGGGACTTGCGTTCAAGGATTCGCAGGAGGACGTCATGGCAGATCGCAACGACCCAATCCAAAACTCTCCGGATCCGATCCCGCAAGCGCCAAATGCCGACGACCTATTCGCGCCCCACGACCAAGGTCGCGGGATTGACGATCGTGAAAACTTTGACCATGAACTCGGGTTCTCGTTCAGCGAGTTGTTGATCGCGGTCGCCATCGTCGGCATCCTTACGGTGGTGGTCATTGGAGAATTCCAGAACGCCATCCAAAAAGCGCGCCTCTCTGCCTGCCTGGCCAACATGGTCACCATCCGCGAGGAGGTCTGGGCAAACTGCGACGGCGGGTTGGATTTCCCCGATCGTGACCGGCTTTGGAACGAGAGTCTTCCGCGGCCATGGTCCACAAGGATTCTGGTACGCCATCGACAACGACGATCCCAACAAAGGCCACGGCAACGATCTCGACGGTTTTGACGAACAGAATCCGGGCAATGCACCCCGAAAGGATCGGAACATCTACTTCGTCGTGGCTTGTGAACACGACCATGGTCGCCTCGCCGACTATGTCTACCTCGAGGACGATGGCTCGCCGCAGATCTCCATGGCCGGCGACACGCCACCGATCTGGTTCAAGTTCTACCGCAAAGACACCGGATCCGGTGGTGGTGTCGGTGGCAAGCCCCCCAAACCCCCCAAGCCCCCCAAGCCCTAGGGTGCGAGATGTTCGGAGGGATCGCCTCCCGCTCCCGTAGGTTCTGACGACCGCTGATTTACGGGCGTCATGTTGAAGGTCCATGATCTAAGTCAACCCACGCTCGCCGAGAGGAGAGAAGAATGAATGACTCGAAGGCATCAAGTCAGGTCTGTGATCAGGTCTCGACGGATGGATCGAATCCGCCGGCAACAGCGAGACCGCGGATGATGCGCAGGCAGTACGTGATCGATCGACGGCGACAGTATCGATCGGCTGCGCTGACCTCGGGTCTCTCACTCATTCTCCTGATCGTCGTCAACATTGCGTTCTCAATTCTTCGGAACACTCAGTCGGTCGTGCTTGCCGCGGCAAGTCCCCAGCTGCGGCCGGTGCTCGAAGCGCAGGACGCGAGAGTCGGCACGATGCTGATCGTGGTCTCGATCTTCTTCGTGGCCGGAGTCTTCGCGATCACCATTGCCGAGACACACCGCACCGCCGGAGCCGTCTTCGCGTTGCAGAAAGCCCTCGATCGAGTTCGAGTCGGTGACTTCCAGACCATGCTCAGATTGCGCCCGCGAGACACTCTGCTCGATCTCAGGTTTCCCTTCAACGACATGCTCAACTCGTTGCGCAACCGTTCCATCGCCGAGGCCGCCGAACTCGAAGAGTTCGCCGCAGAGGTGTCGTCAGGTGGCCTGGAGGCCTCGGAGCTGGCCGCGCGGCTGGTCGATCTCGCCAAGAGAAAACGCGATTTCGGACCAAACTGATCGTCCGGCTGTTGCTGTCCCGGTCACGACGCTGTCCCGGACGCGGACGCGGACGCGGACGCGAGTTTAAGCTAAACTCCCCACATGCCCGATCAACAGCGTCTTCTCGAGATCATCGGCCGGTTCTCATCAACTTCGGTGGCGCTCGTCGGCGACCTCGTGCTCGACCGTTTCATCCTCGGCACACCCAAGCGGATTTCACGCGAGGCGCCGGTGATCATCCTCCACCACGAAGCTCAGCGCGACATCCCCGGCGGCGCCGCCAACGCCCTCGCCAACATGGCGGCGCTCGGCGTCAACGTCATCGCGCTCGGCGCCATCGGTGACGACGAACCCGGCGCCGCTCTCCGCCGGGCGCTCACCGATCGCGGGGTCGCCACCGACTCCCTCGTCGTCGTGCCCGGCTACCGCACCCCGACCAAGGTCCGGATCCTCGGCGGCGGCGCTTCTTCGCTCAAGCACCAGGTCGCGCGTTACGACATCGAGGACGAACTCCCCGACGACGGCGAGTGGTACGACGAACTTCTCGAGGGATTGGCCGCGATCGCCGGATGTGGCGCTGTCGCCATCTCGGATTACGGATACGGTTCTGTCCAACCCGATATCGTTGACGCCCTGCGCGGAATTGTCGGACGCGACGCCTGGATCAGCCTCGACTCGCGCTACCGGATCGCCGACTTCGTCGGTGTCGACGGCGCGACCCCCAACCTCGAGGAGCTCGAGGTCGCTGTCGGCCGACGGCTGCGCGACGACGGCGAGGTGGCCGACGCCGCCGCCGAGTTGTGTTCGGAACTCGATGCGCGATTTCTCCTCGCCACCCGGGGAAATCGCGGAATGACGCTCGCCGACGGCCGACGGCGACCGTCGCCCACCTGCCGGTGTTCGGCACCGATGAGGTCGCCGATGTCACCGGTGCGGGGGACACGGTCCTCGCGGTGCTCACGGCGAGCCTGGCGGCGGGCGCGTCGCCGCTCGAGGCCGCTCGCCTCGCCAATATCGCCGCCGGCTTGGTGGTCATGAAGCTCGGCACCGCGACCATCACCTCCGACGAACTCCGGACAGCCATCACCCCGGAGGCCTCGTGACCGCGCCCGAGGACAAGACTCAGCACCCTCGACGAACTCGCCGGCGAGTGCGAGCGTTGGCGGCGGCGGGGCGAGACCGTCGTTCTGGTCAACGGCGCTTTCGACATGCTCCATGTCGGTCACCTTCGCTATCTGGCGGAGGCCAAAGAGCAGGCGGATCACCTCGTCGCGGCGGTCAACTCCGATGCTTCGGTACGGGCGTCCAAGGGTGAGACGAGACCGATCATCCCCGAGGACGAGCGGGTGGAGATCCTCTCTCACCTCTGGATGGTGGACCGCATCTGTCTCTTCGACAGCGTGACCGTGGGGCCGGTGCTCGAGCTGCTCAGACCCGATATCCACGCAAAGGGCACGGACTACACCGCCGAGAGCGTCCCCGAGCGCCATGTGGTCGCCGCCTACGGCGGCCGCACGGTCATTTGCGGCGACCCGAAAGACCACGCCACCACCGATGTGATTGCCGTCATCACCGAGCGGTTCGGGCGGCAATGAGGATCGTCCTCATTCGCCTCTCGGCCCTCGGCGACATCGTTCACACCTGGCCTTTGGCCGTCGCCATCCGCGCCGCTCGCCCCCAGGCTCATCTCACCTGGATCGTCGAGGAACCTCTGGCGCCGCTGGTCGAGGGCCACCCCGCGGTTGACGCGGTCATCACCGTCGCCACCGGACGGTGGCGGAAGCGACCGCTTTCCGCCCGGACACGGGCCGAGGTCGCCGCGTTCAAGAGCCGGGTGCACGAACTCCAGCCGGATCTCTCCATCGACGCCCAGGGAACGCTGAAATCGGGATTGATCACCCGGTGGTGCAGAGCTCCGCGTCGTGTCGGTCTCGCCCGGCCCTGGCGGCGGGAGGCCGTCGCGGGCCTCGCCTACACCGAAACCCTGCCCGGAAGCAGCGGCCAAAGACACGTCATCGCCACCAATCTGGAGCTCGTTCGATCCGTCGCCGGCGAACCACCGGCTCGACCGACGCAGCCGGACGGCCGTTGGCTCCTCGATCGCGCGCGGTCATCACTCCACCGGCTCGCCGGAACAGCGAATACGCGGTGATTCTGCCCGGTGCGGGACAGCCGGGAAAGATCCTCTCCGCCGCCATCCTCGCCGAGACGGCGCAGTACCTGGTTTCCTCGGGCATGGATGTGGTCGTCGCCTGGGGCCCATCCGAGCGCGATCGGGCGATGCGAAATCGTCGCGACTCGGCGGCGCCGGAGTTCACCTTGCGCCACCGACCGATCTGGTCGAACTGACCGCCCTGCTCGGTTCGGCGGCGGTGGTCGTGGGGGGCGACACCGGCCCGGTCCATCTTGCCGCCAGTCTCGGTGTGCCGACCCTGGCCGTTTTCCTGACCACGGATCCTGAGAGAAACGGTCCCGTGGGAGAGCGGGTCGGCGTCGTCTCCGGCGCGGCGCCGGGACGTGGTCCGGGCGGATCCGCCACGACCGGACAGGCGAGATCGGTTCCGGCATCAGAGATCTGCACAGCCATCGAACACCTGCTCGGGAGTCAGGAATGACCGTCTGTCGATGTCGTACACGTCACACATTGGTTGACCTGGTTCAGTGCTACAATTTGCGGTGAAGTGATTTAATGGAATGGACTCATGCCTTTAAGAATTGGAGAATTGCTCACTAAGGCCAAACTGCTGACGAATGAACAGCTCAACAAGGCCCTGGATGAGCAAAAACAAACCGGCGGCCGGATCGGTGAACACCTCATCCGGCTCGGTTTCGTCACCGAAGAAGACATCCTTGACTGTCTGTCACAACAGTACGGGGTGCCGTCAATCAACCTTCAACACTTCGAGATCGATGAATCGATCATCCGGCTGATCCCGGCGGACGTGGCTCGGAAGTACCAGTTCATCCCGGTTTCCAAGACCGGCGCCACCTTGACGGTGGCCATGAGCGACCCGACCAACGTCTTCGCCATGGATGACATCACGTTCATCACCGGCTACCGGGTGGAACCCGTCGTTGCGTCGGAAGAGGCGCTTCGCGAGGCGATCGACAAGTATTTCGGCACCACCCACGCCATCGAGCTGAAGAAGGTCATGGATGACCTGTCGACGGTCGAGGAGACGGCTCTCGAGGTACTCGACGAGGAGGATGAAGAGGATCTCGCCATCTCCGCCGACGAGGCCGCCGCTGACGAAGCTCCGGTGGTCCGATTGGTCAACCTCATCCTCACCGACGCCCTCAAGCGCGGCGCCTCGGATATTCACATCGAGCCCTACGAAAAGAGCTATCGCGTCCGCTTCCGTATCGACGGTGTGCTCTACGAGATCATGAACCCGCCGATGAAACTCCGGGACGCGATCTGCTCACGTCTCAAGATCCTGGCTCGCCTCGACATCGCAGAGAAACGCCTGCCTCAGGATGGTCGCATCAAGATCAAAATGAAGCTCCAGGGCAAACTCAAGGAACTCGACTACCGCGTTTCGACCCTGCCCACCCTGCATGGCGAGAAGATCGTCATGCGTCTGCTCGACAAAGACAACCTCATGCTCGATATGACCAAGCTCGGATTCGAAAAATCGAGCTTGAAGAATTTCGAACATTGCATCACCCAACCTTACGGTATGGTGCTGGTGACCGGCCCCACGGGTTCCGGAAAGACCAACACCCTGTACTCGGCCATCTCGCGGATCAACACCCCCGAGGTCAACATCATGACCGCCGAGGACCCGGTTGAGTTTCAGCTTCCCGGCATCAACCAGGTTCAGATGAAGGACAGCATCGGGCTCAATTTCGCGGCTGCGCTGCGCTCCTTTCTGCGCCAAGACCCGAACATCGTCCTCGTCGGAGAGATTCGCGACTTCGAGACCGCCGAGATCGCCATCAAGGCGTCGCTGACCGGTCACCTCGTGCTGTCGACGCTGCACACCAACGACGCCCCATCGACCATCAACCGGCTCATGAACATGGGTATCGAGCCGTTCCTCGTCGCGACATCGGTCAACCTCATCGTCGCGCAGCGGCTGATCCGCCGGATCTGCTCCAACTGCAAGGAAGAGGAAGACGCGCCGCTGCAGGCGCTGCTCAACGTCGGATTCTCCGAGGCCGAGGCTCCCGAGATCCAACTTTATCGCGGCCGCGGCTGCGACAACTGCAACCAACGGGGCTACAAGGGTCGGGTCGGACTCTACGAGGTGATGACGATCACGGAGGACATTCGCGAACTCATCCTGTCGGGTGCGACGGCCATCGAGTTGCGCCGGAAGGCTCTGGAGGAGGGCATGATCGGTCTGCGTCAGTCGGGTCTGCAAAAAATTCGCGATGGCGTCACCACGATCGAGGAAGTCGTCCGCGAGTCCGTGCTGTAGTCGGATGGAAAGGTTCTGAGATGACGGTCAGCCTGCACCAACTGCTGAAGACAATGGTCGAGAAGGGAGGGACGGATCTCCACGTCACGACCAACTCTCCGCCGCTGATTCGCATCGACGGTCTGCTTGTTCCGCTCAATCAGCCCTCATTGACCGCCGTCGATACAAAAAAGCTCGCCTACTCCGTCTTGACCGACGCCCAGAAACACCGATTCGAGGAACACCTGGAGCTCGACATCTCGTTTGGCGTCAAAGGTCTTGCTCGTTTCAGGGCCAATATTTATGTCCAACGCGGCGCGGTCGCCGGAGCCTTTCGCCGAATCCCCTACGAGATCCTCGGTTTCAGGGAGCTCGGTCTTCCCCCGGCCGTCGCGGGCCTGTGCGAAAGGCCTCGCGGCCTGGTGTTGGTCACCGGACCCACCGGATCGGGAAAGTCGACGACGCTTGCGGCGATGATCGACAAGATCAACCGCGAGAAACCGGTTCATATCCTCACCATCGAAGACCCGGTCGAGTATCTCCACACGCACAAGAAATCGATGGTCAACCAACGAGAGCTCCACGCCGACACCCTTTCGTTCCCGGCCGCCCTGCGATCGGTGTTGCGTGAGGACCCCGATGTGGTGCTCATCGGTGAGATGCGCGATCTGGAGACCATCGAGTCCGCGCTGAGAATCGCCGAAACCGGCCACCTCACCTTTGCCACCCTCCATACCAACTCGGCGCCACAAACCATCAACCGCATCATCGACGTCTTCCCCGAACATCAGCAGTCGCAGGTCCGCGCCCAGCTGAGCTTTGTCCTCGAAGGGATCGTCTGCCAGACCCTGCTCCCTCGGGCGACGGGAAAAGGCCGGTCCCTGGCGTGCGAGATCCTGGTTCCGTCGAGCGCGATTCGGAACCTCATTCGCGAGGACAAGGTCCACCAGATCTATTCGATGATGCAAGCGGGTCAGATCAAACACGGAATGCAGACGTTCAACCAGAGTCTGGCGACGCTCTACCACCGCCGTTTGATCTCTCTCCAGACTGCGCTCGGTTACAGCTCGCATCAGGACGAGCTGCAGGACATGATCAACCGGGGTGTCGGCGCGGTATCGCAGTCTGAGAACCCAGCTGCCCCGAGGAGGACCTGAAATGCCAAGTTTTGAGTGGAAAGGGCGCGACCGCCACGGGAACCCGCAGACAGGCGTTCTCATCGGCGACAGCAAGGACGGGGTCATTGCCGCTCTCAGGAAGCAGCAGATCGTCGTCACAACCGTCAAAGAAAAGGGAAAGGAGATCGCGCTGCCGAAATTCGGCGGTGGGATCTCGTCAAAGGACATCGCGGTCTTCACCCGCCAGTTCTCGGTGATGATCGACGCCGGTCTGCCCCTGGTCCAGTGCCTGGAAATCCTCGGGCAACAGCAGGACAACAAGTCCTTCCAAAAGGTCCTGCTCCAGGTCCGGCAGGACGTCGAGGGCGGCCTCTCGCTGGCCGATGCGTTGGCCAAACACCCCCAGGCCTTTGACGACCTCTATGTCAACATGGTCGCGGCGGGCGAGGCCGGCGGTATTCTCGACACCATCCTGCAGCGGCTCGCCAACTACATCGAAAAGAACGTCAAACTCAAGAGCCAGGTTCGATCGGCGCTCATCTACCCCGTCGCCGTCGTGGTCATCGCGGTCGTCGTCGTGTACATCATTCTCTGGAAGGTCATCCCGGTCTTCGCGACCCTGTTCGAAGGTCTCGGGGCCAGCCTGCCGTTCCTGACCCAGGTGATCGTCAACCTTTCGACCTTCATCGGCAACTTCTGGTGGCTCATCTTCATCGTGGTCGCAGGCTCCATCTTCGGTATCCGACAGTACTACCAGACCGACGGCGGACGCTACCAGCTCGACAAGTTCATGCTCAAACTTCCGGCCCTCGGCATTCTGTTGCGGAAAATCGCCGTCGCCCGTTTTTGTCGCACCCTCGGAACGCTGCTGAGCTCGGGTGTGGCAATCCTCGAGTCTCTCGACATCACCGCCCGCACCGCGGGCAACGCGGTGATCGAGGAGGCAATCCTGATGGTTCGCAAGGAGGTCGAGGAAGGCAAGAGCCTCGCCGACCCCCTGAGTCGGACAGAGCAGTTCCCCCCCATGGTCTGCCAGATGATCGCCGTCGGTGAGCAGACCGGCGCCATGGACACCATGCTCAGCAAGATCGCCGATTTCTACGAGGACGAAGTCGATTCTGCGGTCGAGGGAATGATGTCCCTCCTCGAGCCCATCATCATCTCGTTCCTCGGTGTGGTGATCGGCACCATCGTGGTCGCCATGTATCTGCCCATGTTCAGCCTCATCAGTCAGATCGGATAATGACCGGGAGCGTCCAGGTCGATCGCACGGGCGGGGCTCACACCCCGCCCGTCGCATCTCCGTCGCCCAGGACCCTGCGGCTGCTCATCGGGCTCCGGCTGATCGTCGTCTCGACCCTCTTCCTCGGCGTCTTGCTCATCCAGGTCAACACCCAGCTCATCCTCCAGCTGAGATCATTCTACGGCTTGATCCTGCTCGCCTACGGGTTATCGCTGTTCTATCTCATCATTCATGTACGCGGCCTCCCGCCGAGTCTCCAGGCGGCCATCCAACTGACCGGTGATCTCGTCATCGTCACCGGGTTCGTCTATGTGACCGGCGGGGTCTTTTCGCCGTTTTCCTTTCTCTATCTGACGGTGATCGTGGTGGCGGCGGCAATGCTGCCTGCGGGCGGCGTGGTCTTCGCCGGTCTCTCGGCCATCACCTATGGCCTCCAGGCAGTACTCATGTACTACCACGTGCTGCCGCTGCCGACGACCATCGAGGGGATCCCCGTTACCGCGTCCGCTTCACGGGTCCTGTCCCAGATCTTGATCCACATCGTCGGATTCGTGCTCGTGGCCATGCTCGTTTCCTACCTCACATCCTCGTTGCGACGGGCCCATACGATGCTCGAGGAGGAAACCGAGCGAGCGAGACAGTTCGTGGCGTTGACTCAACACGTGGTTCGGTCGGTTGGCGCAGGGATTCTCGCAGCCGATCTCGAGGGAAAGACCCTCTACATCAACCCCGCCGGGGCCGCGATTCTCGGTATCACCAACGTCGAGGGTCAAATCGGTCAACCCCTCGAGGCCGTGATGCCGCTCGCGGAGCACAACTGGGGTCTCATCGCCGGCCGCGCCCGCAGCCACTCCATCGCCCGCGTCGAGGGCACCCTCGAGAAATCGAATGCACGACTCGGTCTATCGGTCGACCCACTCAAAGACGAGACTGCGACCATTGTCGGTTTCATCGTCAACTTCCAGGATCTGACCGAACTCCGCATCGAAGCCGAGCGCGACCGGATGAGGGATCGAATGGCCGCGACCGGCGAGATGGCGGCACGGATGGCGCACGAGATCAAGAATCCCCTTGCTTCGATCTCGGGATCGGCACAGATGCTCAGCTCGGTCGGGGGAATCGATCAGACCGGTCGCCGTTTGCTCGACATCGTGGTTGACGAGAGCCGGAGGCTCTCCGGAATCCTCGACGGTTTCCTCGTCTTTGCGCGACCGGGCCAGTCGACCCACGCCATGTGTGATCTCAGCCAGCTTCTCAACGACTGCGTCGCGCTGCTTCGCCGATCAGACGAGATCACTCAAGCCCACGAACTGGTGCTCGAAGCACCGGAAAGCCTGATGCTTCTCGGCGAGGAACCCCTCCTGCGACAGATTTTCTGGAACCTCTCGCGCAACGCTCTCCAGGCCATGCCCAATGGCGGTGTTCTGAAGATCTCAGCTGAACGGAGAGAGCGCACGGCGATCATCAGGTGGCGGGACAACGGGGTCGGCATGTCGGAGGAGGTTCGCCACCGCGCCTTTGAGCCCTTTGTCACCAGCCATACCACCGGCACCGGTCTCGGTCTGGCCGTGGTGTATTCGGCGGTCCAAGAGCACGGCGGTATGGTGGACATCGTGAGCGCTCCCAACCGGGGAACCACGGTCACGGTGGAATTGCCCAACGTCCTGGGGGATGAATGAGATCCCAACGCATCCTGGTCATCGACGACGAAAAGTCGATCCGCGAGTTCCTCACCATCCTCCTCCAGCAGGAAGGGTACGAGGTGGTCACGGCCGCCAGCGTCGGTGAGGGCATTGCCCAGCTGACCAGGGATCAGCCCGACCTGGTGATGTGCGATCTCAAGCTCCCCGACGGTACCGGTCTCGAGGTGCTCCGCCACGCCCGTGAGCACAGGCTCGAAACACCGTTCATCATCATCACGGCGCACACGACTCCCCAACACGCCCTTGAAGCTCTCCGCGCCGGGGCCGCCGAATACCTTTCGAAACCCTTCAACGTCGACGATCTCAAGGCGATCCTCGCCAAGCTCTTGGCGAAAAAGAGTCTCGATGATGTTCCCTTCGAGGTGACCGAGTTCATCGGTTCGAGCGCACCGATCCAGCGGATTCTCGACATGATCCCCAGGATCGCCTCGACACCGTCCACCGTCCTCATTACCGGCGAGAGCGGCACCGGTAAGGAACTCCTCGCCCGGGCCATTCACGCCGCCTCGAAGAATGCGGACGGACCGTTTCTGAGCGTCAACTGCGGCGCCCTGCCCGAAGGTCTCCTCGAGTCAGAGCTCTTCGGCCATGTCCGGGGGGCGTTCACCGGCGCGGTCCGCGATCACGCGGGGCTCTTTGTCGATGCCCAGGGCGGCAGCCTCCTGCTCGACGAGATCGGCGAGCTGACCCCGCCCATGCAGGCAAAACTCCTGCGCGTGCTCCAGGAGCACCGGGTGCGACCCGTGGGCGGAACCCGTGAGATCGAGTTCAACGTGCGGGTCATGGCGGCGACCAACAGGGATCTCCGCGCCGATGTCGAAGAGGGCTCCTTCCGAGAGGATCTCTTCTACCGGCTCAACGTGCTCCATCTCCACCTACCGCCCCTGAGTCAGCGAGCCGACGACCTTCCCGATCTCGCTCGCCACTTTGTCGAGCGGACGTGTGCTCGGTTCGGAATCAAGAACAAGAGACTGACCCCGGATGCCATCCGAGTCCTTCAGGCATATTCCTGGCCGGGCAATGTCCGAGAGCTCGAAAACATCGTCGAACGAACCGTCGCCTTCGAGACTTCCGAACTCATCTCGTCGGGAAGCCTGCCCGATCACCTCCGAGGCACGCATCAAGATACCAACAGTTTCGACCACGTGGGTCTCCCCGAAGAGGGCATCGATTTGGAAGAGCACCTGAGCGCCGTCCGGGCCAGCCTGATGCGCCAGGCGCTGGAAAAGAGCGGGGGTCAACAAAAACGCGCCGCCGAACTCCTGCGACTGTCGTACCGAGCATTCCGGTATCATGCCGAAAAGCTCGGGCTCGCCAATGGTGACGACTGAGTCCGGCACCCCCTTGGAGAAATCATGACCCATAGCCACGTCCGATCAGCGCCAGCCAGGCTCCGCGCTTTGGCGCTCCCTCTGTTGATCCTGCTCTTCGTCAACGGCTCCTGCGCGCCGTCGCCGGACACCGTCGCCACATCGACCGAACCGGGCGAGACCGCATCTTCGACCGTGACCGAGGCGCCCGCCATAAATATGTCTCACGTCGTGCTGCCGGATGGGTTCGAGGTCACCCTCGAGCTCGCCATCACCCCGGAAGAACTCGCGCAGGGTCTGATGTTCCGTCCCAAGCTTCCCCAGGATCGGGGCATGTTGCTGATCTTCGCCGAAGAGCGGCTGCCGAGCATCTGGATGATGAACACCCTCGTGGCCCTCGATCTCGTCTATCTGGATTCGGCAGGAACCGTCGTCGATATCGTGACCGACGCGCAACCCTGCCCCGGTGAACCGTGCCCCCGGTTCACGCCCAAACAGGCAGCGAAGGCGGTCCTCGAGATCCCGGCCGGAGCGGCGACTCGTCACAACATCACCGAAGGAGCGAAACTCGCCTTCGGACGAGTCCCGGATTTTCCTTCGAACGACTGAGCTGAGCTCTATCCGGGTTGACGGTAGCTACTTGGAATCGGTGGTCTTGAGGTCCTTTTTGGACCCGTCGGCGCCGCCGTCGGTCTTCTTGGTTCCATTGCCGTTGGACGCCGATGTCGTTCCCTGGCTTCGTCCCCCGCCGTAGTCGGTGACGTACCAACCGCTACCCTTGAACTGCAGCGCCGGGGTTCCCAGTAACCTGCGAACCGCCCCGCCGCACTCCGGACACACCCCGACCGGAGCGGCCGTGGCGCGCTGGATCCGCTCGAAGCGGTTCCTGCAGAGGAAACACTCATACTCGTAGAGCGGCATCGGCTCAGCGGTCCCTGACCTGAATACGGACGGCTTTCGACGTGTGCTCTCGACCGATGAGCTCGATGGCGAGCAGGCCGTAGAGAATCCGAGCGTTGACTCCCGGGTTCAGCGGCCCCGCTTCGCACAACTCATAAAGGGTCCGTGACCCATCCGTGAGTTTGAGGAGTTGTTGTTCCTCATCCTCGAGATTGAGGCGCTCGAGGTGCGCCGGCCGTTTCACGGGCCTGAGAATGGCGCCTCGGCCGCCGAGTCTCGCCGTGACGTCCTTGGGATCGGCGAGGAAACGGCAGCCTTCCAAGATCGCCTTGGCGGTGGGAATCTTGATCTTGTAGACCTCATCGTCGCGGAAGGTCCCGACCCGAAAGGTCACCGAGCCCGACGTCCATGCGAAGAGGCTCCAGACGATCGACTGGACCTGCTTCCTCACCGCCGAACCGAGCTCGTGGGGTTCGATAAAGCCCATCTGCACGAGCACCGTTCCGTGGCGTCTTCCGGGTGTTCGCTCGGAGTTCGTCCGATGACAGGCGAAGCTGGTCTTCGGTGATGAGTCCCTCTCTGAGGAGCGATTCGCCGAGGCTCTCCTCACGATCGGTGGAGGTCGCGAAGATGATGTCACCGGTGGCGAAGTAGACGCTCTTCGTCACATCATCGCGGGTACATTCCAAAACCCCGGGAACGCTGTGACGGTGAATCGTGGCCAGAATCTCCGGCAGCGAGTCACTCTCGAGATCTCCCCTGAAAATGAACTCTTCGCTCACCATCGACCCCGACTACCCCCAAGGAAACAGAACTCGACAAAAATGGCGGAAGCGCAAGGGAATCGAACCCTCCGACCGACCCGACAAGAGCCGGCCCAACGGATTTGAAGTCCGCGGAAGCCACCAGACTCCACGCGCTTCCCCGCAGCGGCTATCTTAACATCCATCTTGATCCCGGGAATCATCAATCGCCTCACCGACGCGGGACGAGAGATTGACACACCCCCGACCATTTGCTACAACTACGCTCCCTCGTGGGGCCGTAGCTCAGTTGGGAGAGCGCCTGAATGGCATTCAGGAGGTCGACGGTTCGATCCCGTTCGGCTCCACCAGCACATCAGATTCGCCGCCTTCGGGCGGCTTTTTTTCAGATGGCGCCGCCTCGGGATCTCACATTTGTTGCTCGCGCGCGACGCGCGCGGCCCCGTGCCAAAACGAGCGGGCGGTCCCTTGCACGCAGACCCGCCTACCGGAAGTCACTCGCTGCAGATCGCCGCATCGCGACAGGCGGGTCGAGCAAACTCTGCGACCTCGCGAAGCTCGGTGACGGTCGGCACGGGATCCACAGCCTTCGGCGCTGCACCGCGGGGTTGAACCACACCGGTCTGAAGACCGAAACGGCGGGGCGCGAGGACGTCGTGCTCCAGCGAGTCGCCGATCATGACGATCTGTCCGCAGAGGGACGTCCAGTCGCTTTGAACCGCAGACCCAGAACTCAGGCCGGTCTTTCTTGAAGCCGATCTCGTTGAAACAGAAGATCTCCGAGAGGGAAGCACAGCAGATCGACCCGATCGAGCGCGGCTTCGATCATCGTGCGGCTGGACTGGGCGGCGTTGGTGGCGACGCACAGCGGAATACGACCATGTAACGCGGCCAGGCACTCTCGCGCGCCGGGGACCGCCCTGACCTCGGACCACAGGCTCATCGGGACGCCGGCGGGACCATCGTCGACCATCAAGGTGCCGCCCCAGTCGAAGCAGACGGCGCGTATCGGAGCCGAGAGCTCGATCTCGATCGAAGCTGTTTCCTGCCGGGCCATCACGATCTTTGAACTCACACCAGCAGCTCGCCGCACAGGGTGGTGATCGCAGAACCCTCGAGCTTGACCCGGTCGCCCGCCAGAGTCACCGCCACCAACCCGCCCCGGGCCGAGGCCTGGAAACCGACCATCTCCTGCTTGCCCAGCCGCTTGGCCCAGAAGGGGCACAGGCAGCAGTGCGCGGATCCGGTGACGGGGTCCTCGTCGACGCCGACCGCCGGGGCGAAGAAACGGGAGACGAAGTCGAACTCGGCAGATCGCGCCGTGACCATGACACCCCGCGCCTCGACCCGGCCGAGTTTGGCGAAATCGGGTTTCAGCTCCCGCACCACCGCTTCGTCCTCGGCGAGCACCAGGAAATCGCGAGCGGCGCGGGCCACGAGAACGGGTTCGAGGCCGAGCGCCTCGGCCAGGCCTTCCGGCGGCGAAACCTCCTTGGGAACCCGCGCCGGGAAGTCGAGCTCGATCCGGTCGCCGGCGGGCCGGGCCGACAGGACACCCGAGTGGACGGTTTCGAACGCGATCGATCGAGTCCCCTCGACGAGGCCCTCGGACCACAGCACGTGGGCGCTGGCGAGAGTGGCGTGGCCGCAGAGCCGGACCTCGCACGCCGGGGTGAACCAGCGCAACAGGAACTTGCCCTCCTGCGGCACGACGAACGCGGTTTCCGAGAGGTTCATCTCGGCCGCGACCTGCTGCATCCAGACCTCGCCGCGGGGCTGTCGAGGACACAGACCGCCGCGGGGTTTCCCCGGAACGGCTCGGTGGTGAATGCGTCGACCTGCCAAATCGGTGTTGTCATCTGTGCTCCTCCGCCCGGCTCATGTCTCGACAACAATGTCTCAGAATCGCTCGGCTGGCAATCTCCGATCGCACGCACAAGGAGGGCACAGACTCAACGGCGCGGTCTGATGACAAAGTCCGGGCAGGTCATCACGGGTCCGAGCATCGGTGTACCGACTCGGGTGCTCGCTCGCGACACGCGCGGCGACGGTCGCGAGCCGTCAAAATAGCGTTTTGCCACATAGGGGGACGTCATGGCGGAAAGCAATGCCCCGTAGTTGAGGTTGAACTCCACTTCGTCACCAACCTTCAAAGCCTGCTCCTTGGCGTCGATCAGGAGGTGATCACTACTCGCTCCGAGGATTTCAATATCCGTGCAGGGTGCGAGCCCTGCGACGAGTACATCCTGCAAACCGATTCCGAGTATGACTCTCCTCATCTGTCCCGATCGGAAAAAACAGGCACATTCCCAGAAGCGTCCTGACAGATCTCCCCATACGGCTTGGATGGTTTCACCTTCGATTCAATGACCTCCGCGACCAGCTTCAGTGCATCGGTGAACAAACCCGGTATCTGTTTTCGGTGGAGGGTTTCACGTCCCAAGAAGATCGACTCCCCCAACCTCAGGTTGTTGATCTTCCCGACGTCTGTTGTCGACATGAACCAGTCATAGTTGGCTGAATTGCCGCCGGAGACATACTCCAATGTCATGCCGAACTTCTCTTCGATGTTTCGAGCGAGTGATGAAAGATGATCGAGGTTCTCTTCGTCCGGCTTGACGCCGCCAAAACACGCCAGGTTGGTTCCGATGCCGGCCAAAAGGATCCCTCTCTGGCCGATCACCTGCTCAACTGTCTCCTCCAGAACTCCCGGCAGAAGGCCTTCCCTCAGATCACCCATTTCCACCATGAGGATGATCTTGTGCGTCACACCCGTCTTGACGGCAAACCTGGAGAGCGCTTCGATGACCGAGAGCTCCGTGTTGAAGCTGACGTCGGCGTACTTCACGGCAGACTCGGCCTGGCTCGGTGCGGGGCTCCTCAACAGGACAAACTGGGCCTGTACTCCGCCTGACGCATCCGCTTGATGTTCTCCAGCCTCGAATCGGCGAGGGTGTCGATTCCCGATCTCACGAGGACGTCAGCAACTGCGGGATCTCCACATACGACCTTGGTCACTCCGATGATGCCGATGCCTTTCGATGCGTACATCTCCCGGAGCTTGGTTGCGTTGTGAGAGATCTTGCCGAGATCGATCTCGATTCTCGGTGTCGTCATCACGCGGCTGTGCTTTGACTCAATTCGAGTTCTGGGAAGACCTCGAGGAGCCTTCTCACGATCTTGTCGCAGCCGTGTTTCAAGACATCCATCGTCGGCAGCCCGTACCTGCCTTCATATTCGACCACGGTGTCTTCGATCTCTTTGTCCGTCATGTCTTCATGGTTCAAAGTCAGGGCAATGACCTTCGCTCCGGAGATGATCTCGATCAACTTGATTTCACTCTCGAGGGTGGGCATGAGAATGCCGGGGAAGTCACAGCGCTCTATCCTTTTTGGTGGGTGTTGGAGGATGATCGCTCGTGGTCTCGCCCCCCTGATGATGGCGGTCGAGGATGTGAACGCCGGATGGCTCAGTGCACCTTGGCCTTCGACAACGATGATGTCGGGATGGTCCGCCTCAACAGCCTTCACGATCTCGTGCTCAACCTCACCTGTCTGAAAACCCGAACTCAACACGTCCACTGCAACGCCGTACCTGGCGCCCTGAAGCAAACCGGTCTGACCCGTTGCCACGAACGCTGTCTCCCAGCCCTCGCTTCCGAAGTGTTTCTGCGAGGAGAACGGAGGTTCTCTTGCCGACCGCGCAATCTGTCCCAAACACGGTAATGACTGGAGTCGTGACTCGGAAGATCGATCCGGTGAAGATGTGCAGGTCCTTCTCGGGGGTGGTTTCCGGATATCGTGGATCTGCACACCATGCGCCCGTGCCTTCTCCACGAACTCGTCATCTTCGGTGAAGAACTCAGGCAGACCGTTGATGATGTCCATGCCCTTTTCCATGGCCGCGAACACTGTCTGTCTCTGCTGCCTCGTGATGTACGACGCGAGTGGCGCAATGCCATAGATGAAGTACTTCGGAACAAACCCCAGCTTCTCGATGGCATCCTCGATGTCCCGGAACACGGGGATCCCGCTTCTCACTCCGTCAAGGTATTCACCCGCATCCATCCCGGCCTTGGTGCTGTCGGTGACACCGGTGATCCGATATTTTTCAGAGTGCCGAATCATGCCGTTGGTGACCTTGCCATCGAGCTTCCCCAATTGACCTTCGCCGTATACAATTGCCCGCTCTCTGATCGGGAGCACTTCAATTGTCTCTCTATACATCGTTGACTCTCCTTGGTTTTCCGGGTGTGCAGAAGCTGAAAACGAGACTGCCGAATTCACATGGGCGGTCGTCACGAGCCGTCGCCTCTGCATCCCAGACATTGGTCTGCGCCTTCGGTTTTCTCTCCTGAGCGCTCTTGGCATCCTCAGGTCACCCCGCAATTGACCTGTGCTCTTTCCATCAGCAAGATCTGCGCCACGACCGAGAAGCAGCGTCAATATTGGGATCGGTTTTGTATGTCGCTGAATTCAAGCAAGATATACGATCACTGTTGGAGCGGCGTCACCACGATATCGGATCAGAATGAAGTGATATCAATCAATTTGATGGAGTCATGCTCGAAACTGCCATGCGGCGGCGCTGCGGAAAGGTTAAGGTGACAGGGCCAATAGTGCCGCCGGACGAATGCCGGGTTTCGATCAGTCGGGAGAAGTGTGATTTCTCAAAAAGACCAAAGTGTCGCCATAACGGCTGAAGAGTACTGCGAGATGGTCGAACACCGACATCGTCTACAGAAGCAGCGGGTGCCATCCGTGGCGATACGGGACGATGGTTCTCCATTGATCAGTCTCCTGGAATCCGGGTTTGATTTGATATTCGAACCATCCATCATGAAGGACTACAAATATCTGGTCGGAGCAGACCATCCCCATGACAAGATAGGTCGAATCAGCAGGCTGTTAA
>CAVQJV010000036.1:0-190533 GCA_963712805.1 uncultured Acidobacteriota bacterium
GACACTCCCTGAAAACGCGCGTCACCTTCCGAAAACGGCGGGAGGTTCGATGAACCTCTCGCCGTTTTCGGAAACTTTGGACCCTACCGGCTCTCTCTGATGTTCCTCCAGCGGTCGTGGTACCAGAGCCACTGCTCGGGCCGGCGGCGGATCGCCTCTTCGGTCACCTCCATGAAACGCTCGGTGAGGGGGCCGTCCTCGAGTTCTTCATCGCTGAGCAGCGCCGGATCGATGGGTTCGCCAAACGTCACGGTGTATCGGGCCGGTTCGTCCCAATAGCCGAAAATCGGCACCACGAACGCGCCGGTTTTGCGGACAAAGCGTGCGAGCACCGGGTGGGTCTTCGCGGGATGGCCGAAGAAGGGCACCTCGAAGTCGACATCGCGCGGCCGCTGGTCGATGAGGATCCCGATGACGCGGCCCGCTTTGATGGCCTGGAGGACCTCGCGGCTGATGTTGGACTTGCCCAATGCGGCGTTGCCGAAGGTGGCGCGGAGCCGCTCGAGTTCGGCGTCGAGCAGCGGATTGTCCAGCGGTCGGTGGATCACCGCCATGCCGCCGGGGATGAGCAGCCCGCCCATGAGCGCCGCCGCCTCCCAGGAGCCGAGGTGAGCCGAGAGCAGAAAGAAGCCCCTCCCTGAGTCGATGGCGCGCTGGAGATTGTCTCGACCTTCAATCGTGACCTCGGCGCGGAGCTCATCGGGGGTGAGTCGTTGCAGCCGGATGGCGTCGAAGGCGACCCGCCCGAAGTGGCGCGAAACCTCCAGCGCCAGACCCTGCCGCTCGGTGGCCGTCATCTCGGGAAAGGCGAGACCGAGATTGAAGTCGATGATCGCCCGCCGGCGGCGAGAAACGCGGTAGAAGACCGAACCCACAAAGGTCCCGACCCGCGCCGAAGTCGCCGGACTGAGGACCCCCACAAGGGCACGTGCCAGACGAAAGAGACCGAACTCGAGGTGGTTGCGCAGGGCCGATCTCTGTTTGCTCACGACACCACCTCCGGCAACAACCGCCAGAGATCATCCCAGTCGCCGGTCAGCGGAACCATCCCGGCCTCGACCACCCAGACGGCGGAACCCTCCGCCATCTTGACGGCGTCCTTGGCGGTTGTGACCACCGCCGCACCTGCGGCTTCGGCGGCGGCGACCGCGGCGCCGACTTCGGTCTCGGTGAACGAGTGGTGATCGGGAAACCACCTGGTCTCGACGATCTCGGCGCCGGCGGCCCGCAGCAGGTCAGCGAAACCCTCGGGGCGGCCGAGCCCGGCGACGGCAAGAACCCGTTGCCCGGCCAGCACCTCGGGACCTGCGACGCCGTCCCCTCGCCGCACTGCGGTGGGCTCGAGCCGCGCCGCCAGCACCGGAATACCCGGGGCGTGTTCCCCAACCACCCGCAGCACGTCGGCCAGGATGGCTTCGGGGTCCGAACCGAGCTTGGTCACGACGACCGCGTCGGCCCTCGCCAGCCCGGAGAGAGGTTCGCGCAGCCGGCCCAACGGCGGCAGCCGGCCTCCTCCCCAGGGATCACCGGCATCCACCAGCACAATGTTGAGATCACGATCGAGCTGAAGATGCTGAAAACCATCATCGAGAACCAGAACATCCGCGCCTCGGGTGAGGGCTTCGATCCCACCACGAGTCCGATCGGCGTCGACAACCACCGGCACCCCGGGCAGCCTCCACGCGAGCTCCATGGGTTCGTCGCCGGTGGTGGCAACCGTCGCCTTCGGCTCGGGCCCGATGAGAACCACCGGATCGGCCACCACCCGGCCGTAACCGCGGGTGAGCACCGCCGGCCGCCGGCCCCGCCGAACCAGATCGCGGACGAGGGCGATGACCATGGGAGTCTTGCCGGTGCCGCCAAACGTCAGGTTGCCCACCGAGATCACCGGGGCCGAGAGCCGCGACGAGGCAAGCCATCCCCGGCTGTAAGCCGCGATCCGCGCCAGCACGGCGCCCCGGTAGAGCGGCGCCAGGGGTACGAGAAACCGGTGCCAGGCCTTGCTCTTCATCACGAGGTTGACCCGTTGGCAAGATCGAGGACGGCCGCCGCGGTGAGCGCCGTCGCGCCCCGGTTGGTCTCGACCGCTCGCCGACCCGCCTCGCCCGCGGCGCCGGCCTCGACGGGATTCTCGAGCCAGTCGGTCAGGACGGCGGCGAGCTCGTCGCCATCGGCCACCAGACGCGCGGCGCCGGCCGCGGTCATCTCGTCGTAGACCTCGACAAAATTGTGAACATGGGGACCGCTGACGACGGGCACACCCCAGACAGCGGGTTCGAGGGGGTTGTGACCTCCGGTCATGGCCAGCGATCCGCCGACAAACGCGACCGCCGCGGTCTTGTAGGCACGGGCGAGCTCACCGATGGTGTCGAGGAGGAAGACCTCGGTGTCCGCGGAGGGAACACCACCCTCGCTCCGCCTGGCCATCGAAAGACCACGCCGGGTCACGAGATCGGCCACCGCCTCGAAGCGTTCCGGATGACGGGGCGCGAGGATGAGAAAGAACGGCCGACCCGCGGCCTCGAGGCGGGTCCGCACATCGAGCACCACCGTCTCTTCACCGTCCATGGTCGAACCGGCGACGATCACGGGTCGTCCGCCCGCGGCGACCCGGGCGGTCTCGATCCAGGGCAGCGGGCTCGGGTCCGGTTCGAGATCGTATTTGATGTTGCCTGCGGTGCGGATCTTCGCCCGGGGCACACCCAGCCCGGCGAACCGTTCGGCATCGACCTGGGAGCGGGCGAGTACCAGGCTCAGGGGCTCGAGCAGGGGCCGAAGCAACGGCCTCACCCGTCGATAGCTTCGGAACGAGCTGTCCGACAACCGGGCGTTGATGACCGCGGTGGGAACCCCACGGCGACCGGCCTGGTGGAGCATCTCCGGCCACAGCTCGGTCTCGACCACGACCAGGGCGCTCGGCCTCGCAGCATCGAAAACCCGACCGAGGGCGGCCGGGAGATCGAGGGGGCACGAGATCACCGTCACCGCATCGCCCATGGTCCGGCGCGCGAGATCGAGCCCGGTGGCGGTGGTGGCCGTGACCATCACCGGGTACTCGGAGCCGAGGGCCCCCAGTTCACGCACCAGCCTCCGGGCGATCTCCACTTCTCCCACCGAGACCGCGTGCAGCCAAAGGCATCCCGGGGACAGATCGGGAAGATCCCGGGCGAAACGGTCGCCGAAGGCCGGCCGGCGCTTACCCCGCAACCGGTCGCGAATTTTGAGCAGGGGAATCACCAACGGCAACAGACCCGCAATCAGGACCCGATAGACCCAAATCATGCTCAGAGAATACCCCGACCGGGTTTCGAGGTCGTCGCTCGTCTACTGAAGACTGACGTACTCGCACTCGCCATCGGCGACGATGAAGGTGCCGGCCTTGCGCTCGAGGGCCTTTTTCAGACTGTCGGCATCGGTGATGAGCACTTCCTTGCCGGTCGCCTCGACGAAATCGATGGCCGACTGCACCTTGGGCCCCATGGATCCCGGCGGAAACTGGTTCGACGCCATCATCTCGCGGGCCTGGACCACCGGCAGCGTGCGCAGCCATTTCTGGTTGGGCCGGCCGTAGTGCTCGGCGATCATCGGCACGTTGGTGAGGACGATGAAAAGATCGGCGTCGAGATCCGTCGCCAGGATTGACGCGACATAGTCCTTGTCGATGACCGCCTCGACGCCGCGGTAGTAGCCGCCCACATCCTCGTAGACCGGAATGCCGCCGCCGCCGCCCGCCACCACGATGGCCCGGTCCTCCACCAGCCGCTTGAGCAACCGGCTGCCGAGGATCCGGAGCGGTTTGGGCGATGGCACCACCTTGCGCCAGCCCCGTCCCGGCTCCTCCACCATCTCCCAGCCCGCCTCCTGCATCAACAGGTTGGCGCGGTAGGCGGTGTAGTAGGGGCCGACCGGTTTCGAGGGGCGGTCGAAGGCGGGGTCCTCGCGGTCGACCACCACCTGGGTGAGCATCGCGGCGATGTCCTTGTCGAGCTGTTCCTCGTTGAGCCGGTTGCGGAGCTGATTGGCGAGCATGTAGCCCATCGAACCCTGGGTCTGCGCCACCGAGACGTCGAGCGATTGGGGCGGGATCTTGGTAAAGGCCTCCTCGACCTGAATCATGATGTTGCCGACCTGGGGGCCATTGCCGTGGACGATGGCGAGCTCGTAACCGCGGTGGATGATCTCCACCAGCCACCGGGTCGCCTTCCAGGCAAGGGTGAACTGCTCCTCCTGGGTGCCGTGATCCTGGGGACGAAGCAGGGCGTTGCCGCCGAAGGCGATGACCGCGACCGGTCTGCGGTCGCCGTCGATCGTGATGGTGGTGCGCTCGTTCATGGGTGCCTCCATCCCGCTGTGGCGGGGAGAACGAGCATTGTGGAACCGGGAGCGTCGGGTGTCAATATTTCCTCTCCCGCGTCCGTCTCGTGCCCGTGCCCGTGAATCCTCGACAGAACGCGGGATCAACGTGCGGCGGTGCGTGCCTGGTTCGTTCTTCCGGCAGCGAAATGCCTGGCACCGCACGGGGAGAGCGCCGAGAACATCATGTTCGGCAAAGCGCTCCGGGAGACGGGAAACCGTACCCGATGCTCTCGTCGCTGTTGCCCGAGAGTGCCCCCCTTGACAATGTTCGGCGACACACCCCGCGCGCCCGTCACATCCTGCGGTGCCGAACATTGATCAAGGACGGCACGTCCGTTCGAGGCCTATCCGTGTTCTCTCGAGGCGCCTCTGAGCCCGATGCTCTCATCGTGATTGGCCGAGGGAGCCACCTTTAGCATTGTTCGGGAATGGCGTTTGCCGTAAATCGGCGACTCACACCCGAACAATGCAAAAGATGGCACCCCGTTCGATGGCCCCTTCCGCGCACCCTCGACAGAACGCGGGATACGAGCGCACGGCGGGGTGCCGGGTACGACCATTGTGCAGGATCCACCATCCGGCACCGCAACGCGCTGCGCACAATGGCGCTACCGGGCTCCCTCGGGAGGCGCGACGAACTTCGGTTCTCCCGGCCGCGAGGGAGGCCGCCGCTCGCTCAATCAGCGCGGTCGATGCCCTCCCCGTCACCACCGAGCGACCGCGATGCTCGGGCGACGCTGGGACCAGGGGCGCCCACAGCGCCCCTGGTCCCAGAAGGCCGGGGCTCCAGGAAACCAGGATCAGTGACAGCCACAGGGACAGAAACCGCGGCAGAGGCATCGGTGCCTAGAAACGCGAATCCGAACCCGATGCTCCCATCGCGCTCCCCGAGAGTGCCCCCCCAAACATTGTTTGGCCCCCACGCCCAGGACAACGGCGAGGCCCTCGTTCCAAACAATGATTTGGAGCGGCACGTCCGTTCGAGGCGATGTCCGCCAACCCTCGACAGAACGCGGGATGGGTGCCTGGCACCAACTTTGTTCGCCGCGAACAAAGTTGCGTGCCTGCGCACCCCTCCCATCGCCTCGCCGGAGCGGTCGATCAACGCGCTGGAGCACCAGCTGGAGCACGAGCACCCGCTCGCAGCCGCCGGGATCTTTGATCCGGCGGGCGACACCGAGGCCCGCGGACGCTGGCGAGCTCAGCCACGTTGTCAGCCTGATCCTCACCGAGCTCGAGGATGGCACCGCCGCAGGGGCGGAGCAGTCGCGGGAGGTCGTTGGCGAGCCGGCGGACGAGATCGAGCCCGTCGGGACCGCCGTCGAGGGCCGACAGCCGGATCGAACCCGAACCTCGACCGGCAGATGCCGCGAGATCGGTGGTCGGGATGTAGGGCAGATTGGCGACGATGAGATCCCAGGGTGGGTTCATGGAGGAGGTGAGGTCCGCTTGGTGGAACTCGATCTCGACCTCGTGGCGTGTGGCGTTGGTGCGGGCCACAGCCAATGCCGCCGGCGAGGCATCCACCGCCGACACCCGCCACTTCGGTCGTTCGGCCGCGAGCGAGACCGCGATGCAGCCGGAACCGGTACCGACATCGAGGACGCGCGCCGTCGGCGAAAGCGGCAGATCGAGAGCGACCTGAACCACGACTTCGGTCTCGGGTCGGGGCACCAGGACAGCGGGAGAAACCCGAAAGACCCGGCCCCAGAATTCACACTCGCCCGTGAGGTGGTGGGCGGGTTCGCCCGCCGCCCGGCGCACGATCCAGGAGCGGTAGCGAGCATCGACCTCGGCCGGAACCTCGCGTTCAGGGTGGAGCCGGAGCGTGATCTCGTCCACCCCCCACGCCCGGGCCAGCAGCCACATCGCCTCGCGACGGGGATCCGGAATCCCCCGCCGCTCGGGCAGCTCAAGAGAACCGAACTCGAGGGCTTCTGAAACCTTCAACGTCTTTTCACCGCAAACACGAAGACGCGAAGACGCAAAGGGTTTCACGAAGAAATCCCCCTTGATTCGGACCAGGAACCCAGGAGCGCCGCCGCCGAACCGATCCAATTGAGATGCTTCGTGACATTCTTCGTGTCTTTGCGTCTTCGTGTTTGTGACGTGCGATGGACACGGGGAGTCCGAGTTTCACTGCGGTCCTCGCCCGGTCAGTCGAGCTCGGATTTGAGGAGCTCGGCCTGGTAGTACTCCACCGCCGGATCGATGAGTTGGTCGAGCGCGCCGTCGAGGACCTCGTGAAGGCGATGGGTGGTAAAGCCGATGCGGTGATCGGTGACCCTCCCCTGGGGGAAATTGTAGGTGCGGATCTTCTCCGACCGGTCGCCGGAGCCGATCTGGCTGCGCCGTTCGGACGCGCGCTCGGCGTCCTGTGCGGCCTCCTCGATCTCGAGCAACCGCGCCTTGAGCACCCTGAGCGCCTTGGCCTTGTTCTGGATCTGCGACTTCTCGTCCTGGCACGAGACCACGAGACCGGTGGGAAGATGGGTCAGCCGCACCGCCGAGTACGTCGTGTTGACGCTCTGGCCGCCCGGGCCCGATGAACAAAACCGATCGACCCGGAGATCTTTCTCCTCGACCTCGATCTCGACGGTCTCGGCCTCGGGCATCACCGCCACGGTCGCGGCCGAGGTGTGGACCCTGCCCGAAGACTCGGTCGCGGGCACCCGCTGGACCCGGTGGACCCCGGACTCGAACTTGAGCCGCGAGAAGACCTTCTTGCCCTCGATCATGGCCACCGCTTCCTTGATTCCGCCGAGACCGGTGTCCGAGGAATCGGTGATGGACATCTTCCAGCCGCGCTCCTCGGCGTACCGTCCGTACATCCTGAGCAACTCACCCGCGAAAAGCGCGGCCTCGTCTCCACCGGTGCCGGCTCGGATCTCGAGGATGACGTTGCGCTCGTCATTGGGGTCCTCCGGCAGGAGCATGATCTTGAGCCGCTCTTCGAGCTCGATGGACCGACTCTCGAGTCCCTCGATCTCCACCTCGGCCATGGACCGCATCTCGTCGTCATCGGCCTCGGCGAGGATCTCACGCGCCCCTTCGAGCTCCGAGAGCACGCCCTTGTACTCGTGGTAGACCTCGACCACATCGCCGATCTCGGCCAGCTTGATGGCGATCTCGCGCGACCGGTTGCGATCGACCGCGACCTCGGGGTCGGCCTGTTCAACCTGGAGGGCGGCGTGCTTGTTGGCAAGTTCTTCGAGTCGTTCGAGCATCTTGGATGCCTTTCTCGCGCGCTCACGGCGATCCCGGACCCGGAAACAAAGAAAAATCCCGCGCGGTTGTCTCCTCCCGCGCGGGCATCAGAAGCCGCCGATGGGCGGCCGGAAATCGCTACTTCTTGCCGTAGCGGCGTTCGAACTTCTCGACCATTCCGGCGGTGTCGATGAGCTTCTGCTTGCCGGTGAAGAACGGATGGCACGTATTGCAGATCTCGAGCCGGAGCTCGGACTTGGTCGAATGGGTGGTGAAGGTGTTGCCGCAGGCGCAATGAACCTCGACCTCGTGATACTCGGGATGGATTCCAGCTTTCATGATGACCTCCGTACGGCGGCTTGGTACGCCGAAGCCCAGGGAGGATACCTCAGGTCGCCTCAACGCACAAGAGGCTCCGAAAATGCCCGCGTTTTGGCACGCGAAACCGCGGGCATTTTCTGAGAGAGGAGATCAATCCACTCGCCACACGGTGTCGAGCACCGTGCCGTCCACCCATTTCACGACTGCAACCGGTTGCTCCGAACGCGGGACGACCTGTGGTACGCCGCAGATCCGGTCGAGCTCGGCCTTGAGGTCCGCGATGGGTTTGATCGGCAGATCCGACCCGGCCACGGCGTCGAGAAGATCCGCCCGTCTCGGGTTGATGGCGATGCCGCGCTCGGTGACGACGACATCGATGAGCTCGCCGGGGCCGCACAGGGTCGTGACCTCGTCGACGATCACCGGAATCCGGTCCCTGAACGATGGCACCAAAAGCATGGCGCACTTCGCCGTGAGGCAGTTCTGCCAGCCGCCGATCCCGTGCAACAAGCGGCCGTCGGAGTGGGTGACGACATTGCCGTTGAAGGCGAGATCGACTTCGGTGGCGCCGAGGACCGCGACATCGACCATGGAGGCGAAGTTGCCCTTGCCGTGGAAGTTGTACGAGGTGAAGGGCGAGGTGTTGACGTGGCGGGGGTCGTCGCGGAGCGACTGCACCGCGTCGAGATCGAAGGTCTGGCCGTCGAGGATGTACTCGATGAGGCCCTCATCGAGCATCTCGACCATGTACTTGTTCGACCCGCCGCGGGCAAACCGGGCGGTGACTCCGGCGGACTGCATGAGCTCGCGGAGATAGATGGCAAAGGCCAGGGTGGTCCCCCCGGCCCCGGCCTGAAAGGAAAAGCCCGGTTTCATGATCCCGGCTTCGGCGCAGAAGCGCGCAGCGAGCTCGGCGATCCTTCGTCGGTCGGGGCTCTCGGTGATCCTGGTTGTGCCCGAGACGATCTGCTCCGGATCGCCGATGCAATCCACCTCGACGACGACATCGATGTTGTTGCCCTGGATCTGCCAGGGCAGACAGGGGAACGGCACCAGATTGTCGGTGACGACAATGACCTTCTCGGCAAAGACGGAATCGGCAAGGGCGAAACCGAGCAGCCCGCAGCCCGCCGGTCCGCGGTCACCGGTGGCGTTGCCGAATGCATCGGCGGTGGGGGCGGCGATGACGGCGACATCGATGTGGACCTCGCCGTCCTGGATCGCCTGCCAGCGACCGCCGTGCGAGCGCAGCACCCCGAGCCCACGCATCTTTCCAGCCGAGCAGTACGCGCCGAGGGGCCCATTCATCGAGCCCTCGATATGGTGGATCACCCCGTTGTCGAGGTGGGAGATCTGGTTGGCGTGGACCGGGAAGGACGCCGAGGGAAACCACACCAGATCTCGCCGACCGAGCTCGGACGCGGCGTCGAAGACCATGTTCGCCACCGCATCGCCGTTGCGCAGGTGGTGGTGTGACGAGACGACCATGCCATCGCTGAGGCCGACATGGGTGAGCGCCTCCTTGATCGATCCCACCCGTTTGTCACCATTCGCCGGGTAGTCGATACACGTGGCAATCGCCGGCGCCGCTCTGTGCCCGGTGGGCCGATGTCGGCCGACGCCGGCGTACGGGATCGCATCGCGTCCGTTGACCTGAGTCGGAACCATCCGCCCCGCCGCGTTCTCAACCAGTTTCATGGCCAATTCTCAATTCATAATTCATAATTCATAATTCATAATTCATAATTCTAAAAGACTTACGTCGGTCCGTCATCCCAGCCCCCGTCGAGCACGCCGCCTGCCACCGCGAGCTCGACGGTCCGGAACGCCTGCTTCACCACCGGTGGATCGACCATCTTCGATCCCACCGCGACGGCCCCGAGTCCTCGCCGCTCGGCCTCGCGGGCGGCGCGGACGACTCGCACGGCTTTTTCGGCCTCCGCCTCGGTGGGAGTCATCTCGGCGTGGACGACCGGGATCTGTCGCGGATGGATACAACCGACGCCGTCGAACCCGAGACCGCGTTCCCGCTGAACATAGCGGGCGAGGGCGGCCTCGTCCGAGATGTCGGAAAAGACCGACGCGATAGGTTGGACACCGGCGGCGCGGGCAGCATAGACCGTGGTCTGGCGCGCCGTGAAGCTCTCCCATCCGTCCTCGGTCCGCGGCGCGCCGAGTTCGGCGGAGAGATCCTCGAGGCCGAGAGTCAGGGCGACGACGAGTTTATCGGCGGCGGCGATCTCGAAGGCGCGGTGGATTCCCACCGGCGACTCGAGAATGGGCATGAGAAAAGGCGCCCTCTCCCCCGCGATCTCACGCAGCAGCTCCGCGGCACGGCGCACCTGTGCCGGCTCCTCGACCTTGGGCAGGAGCACAACGTGGGGGTTGTGGGCCGCGATCCGGCGCAGATCCTCGAGCCCGAGATCGCCCTGGTTGACCCGCACCATTCGTTCGGAAGCGCCCCAGTCGAGGGCGATCAACGCGTTTCTCACCAACAAACGGGCCGCGTCTTTGTCGGCCGGCGTCACCGAGTCCTCGAGATCGAGGATGAGCCCATCTGCGCCATAAAGACCGGCCGAGAGCATGAGCTTGGGACGATTGCCGGGAAGATAGAGCCGGCTGCGACGCAGGCGCTCCCGCACGGCCGGGGCCTCGGCACCCGGAGCATTGTCGGGGAGCACGGCCGGGCCGTCGGCGCCGGCCATTCGGAGACAGGTCTCGGCCCGAGCCATGAGGACCCATTCGAGCGCGCCTCGATCGACGACCTCGAGCCGACCCGTGCACACCCCGAGCCCCGCCGCGACCCGCCTGACGGCTGCCTCGATGGAATCGCCGTAGAGGTAGTCGACCTTGGAGGAGATCTTGATGGCGAGGACGTCGGCGCCGGGTTCGTAGGCGACGTGGCAGTCCGAGCGGACATCGTCACCGAGCGGACCGGCGGACGCCGGGCGGAGGTCAGGCATGGGAACTCCCTGAGTCGGTTCCAATTCCCGCCTCGCCCCCCGCCTCAAACGGGAGAGGGAGAGGGAGAGGGAGAGGGAGGGGACCGAACATCACAGCTTCGCGATGATCGCGTCGGTCATCTGGGTCGTGGTGGCGGCGCCGTCGGCGATGGCCTTTGAGCCGCCGCGAAGCTTGAGCATGTCGTAGCACCGCACCGAACCATCGGCAACCACGGCCGCGACGGCATCGCGGACCCGATCGGCGATCTCGGTCTCACCGAGCCAGTCGAGCATCATGACCGCCGAGAGAATCATGGCGATGGGGTTGACGATGGAGGGGTCGAGATCAGCATACTTGGGCGCCGAACCGTGGGTCGGTTCGAAGACCCCGACATCGACACCGAGGTTGGCCGATGCGGCAAAGCCCAACCCGCCGACGAGACCGGCGAAACCATCCGAGATGATGTCACCGAACATGTTGCCGGCGACGATCACTCCATAGTCCTCCGGGTTCTTGGTCAGCCACATCATCTGGGCATCGATGTTGGTATCCCAAAGGGCGATCTCCGGGTAGCGCTGCTGCGCCCTGCGGCCCTCGTCCAGCATCATCCCGGAGGTCTCACGGATGACATTGGGCTTCTCGCAGACGGTGACCGAAGAATAACCGTATTTGGCGGCGTAGGCGAAGGCCTGCTCGCAGATCCGGCGACACTTGGCGCGGGTGAATATTCGAGTTGAAACCGCGAGATCCTCGCGTGGGACGTCGCGAAACGCCTTGAATCTCGGGTGGGTGTTCAGCGCCTGCCAGACCTGTTCGGGGGGGTTGGTCCACTCAACCCCGCCATAGAGACCCTCGGTGTTTTGGCGAAAAATCACCGAGTTGACTTTGGGTTCTTCGAAGCCACCATCGGCGGCACGCCGAATGAAGTTCAGTGGGTTGCCCGGGAAAGTGATACACGGCCGGATCGACACATCCAGGTCGAATCGTTGGCGCAGCCCGACGATGGGCGAATAGTAGACATGGCCCTGGTCCCTGAGCTCCGGGGCAAGTTCGCTCGCGGCGGCGTCCTTGGGTTTGGAGGTGATGGCGCCGAAGAGCGCGACCTTGTGCTCCGCAATGAGATCGATGGTCCTCTGGGGCAAAGGGTTGCCCTCGCTCTTCCAAAATTCCCAGCCGATGTCGGCCGGAATCCAGTTCGCCTCGAATCCTGCTGCCTCGAGCACCCGCACGGACTCAGGAAGCACTACCTGACCGATTCCGTCTCCCGGCATCACCACCACGTTGTGTCGAACCATATCTCAATCCTCCCTCGATACACAGTCGATCGCCCCACACAATATCCAACCGGTCGGCGAATTCCAAGAGTTCCTTCAGTTCGATATCCGCTCCGAGGACAGACGTCGTCAGGGATCCACGACCAACGGATTGGTCGAGAGGTACTCGGCGTCGATCGCCCCGATGACGACCGAGCCCTCCATGTACTGCGCCAGCGGCAGTCCCAATAGATAACAGACCGTGGGAACCACATCCGGCAGCGGAATATCCTGGTACTGCCTTCCGCTGACCACCCCTCGACCGACCATCATCATCACCCCGTCCCAACACCGGTCACCCGAGGTGCGCCAGTCATCACCGATACCGAAAAGCCGCCGCAGACGCTCGTACGAGCTTGGTGGTGAGAGGCCATTGGGCGAGACGAGGACGATGAGTGTGTCGGGAGGGGCCGCCAACAGCAGCCGACCGAGTTGGTTGTCCAACAACTCCATCAGCAGCTCCACCAGCTCTCGTTCACCGGTGTGACGTGGTTTGAGGGGCTCGAGCAACTGCCGCGTCTCCGCCAGAGCACCGAGGTGAACCCAGAAACTCGCGGCGCCCCGACCGAGAGTCTGCACAGCCCGCTCCACCCTGGCCTGATCGCGGTTGATGGCCGACCACACCTCCCGACTCTCGGCGGGAAACCCTTCGAGGGCGGTCGCGAGCGCCGAATCGAGTCCGTCATCCAGGCCAACGGGGGTGGGACCAGCATCGACATCGGTGACACCCGAGCGGGCTTCCCAGAAACCCGGCCACCCGATGACTTCGGTTGTCACACCGGAGATCCGCATCCGCTCCCACAGCGCAGGAACGCTTGCCGGCGGCGGCGTGACCCGCCGAGCCAGGGACCAGGGCAGGATCAATCGCGACCCCTGTGGTGTCCACGGCATGAGCCGCAACGTGCCGTCGAGCCACGGCAGGTCCCAGCCCCAGTGGGCTTTGACGCCATGGGCGCCGGGGTAGGTGCCGGTGGCGACGGATGTCCAGTACGATTGTCTCAAATACGGTTCATATGGTCTGGTGGTTCCCCAAGAACCCTCATTCATGAACCGCGTGAGGGCCGGGGTACGCCCGCCGCCGGAGTGAGTGAGGAGGACCGGGACATCAAGACCTTCCACTCCGATCATGAGCAGGGGCCGGGCCGGAGAACCGATGGGTCCCGCGACCAGCGCCAGCGGCTGAGCCGAGGTCGTCGGTCTGACCACGAGCCGGCCGGCCGGGAGCAGAATCATCATGACCGCGAAAGCGATCCTCCACTGGGCCCCGGCCTTGGTTCGGCGCAGCGCCGAGCCGACCACCAGAGCGAGCACCGCCCCGAAGAACCAGGCGACCGCGTCCTGGAGGACCACTCTGCGCGCCGTGTCCGACAGCAGGTGGAGGTGAAGGTCGGCATTCACCCACCCGAGGACTCCCGCGAGCAGGTAGACCACCGCCAGCAGCGTCGGCGCAGGCCAGGGGCGGCTCGCCGGTCGCAATCGGCGGTGCAGCATCTGAAACAGCACGACCGGAACTCCCGCGATGAGTGCGCCCCAACTCGCCCACAGGACCGCCCCGATGGCGATGGCGCCCAGGGGCTGAGCCACCTCCGGATTGAGGCGCATCACCAAGGCTTCGGCGAGGACGCCGGCGGTGGACCCGGCCACGAGCCCGTGGATCCAGAAGCGATCGTGTTTCACAGGGGCATGGTACCGCGAACAGGTCGCAGATCGCAGACCACACCGATGGACTCAGATTCCATTTCAATCCACAGCATTAGCCAGCGAGAATGCCCAATGAAACCGCAAAGACGCGGAGTGCGCGAAGATCCCACAAAGTCGAACGATCGATCCGGGCTCCCTCTGATCTCCATCGCAAGACCATTCAGACTCTTTGCGATGGATCAAAGAGACGTCTTCGCGGCAGCTTTGCGATCCTGGCGTCTTCGCGGTTCCATTGTCCGCATCGGTCCAGATCGTCGATCAACGAAGTCAACGATCGCTGAAGCTGGGTTCGGATCTGTGTCAATCTGTGTGATCTGTGGGTGCGGCGGGACGGGTTCCACGGACCCAGGTACACTCCAGCTGAAGCGCTCTACCTACCGGGGGGGTTCCCATGACCGACCACCGCGATAAGCTCTGCGTGGCACTCGACGGCAGCGACCGGGACTGGATCACCTCGACCGCACGGACGCTCGCTCCCCACGTCGGTTGGCTCAAACTGGGTCTCGAGGCCTTCACCGCTTTCGGACCGGATCTGGTGCGGGATGTGGCCGGCCTCAACACCCGCGTCTTCTTCGACATCAAGCTGCACGATATCCCCAACACCGTCCGCCACGCGGCTGCGAACTGCGCCGCCACCGGCGCCGCCATGTTCAACGTTCACGCCTCGGGCGGTCGGGCCATGCTCAGAGCCGCCCTCGAGGGAGCGTCCGACGGTTCGCCCTCTGCCCCGCCCAAGGTCCTCGCGGTGACCGTGCTCACGAGCCTCGATCAGGAGGCGCTTGCCGAACTGGGACTCAAACATAAGCCCGATGAGTTGGTGCTGCGTTGGGCCGTCCTCGCACGAGAGGTCGGGTTGGACGGTGTCGTGGCTTCGGCGCACGAAGCCCCGGCCATCCGGCGCGAGTGCGGCCCGGATTTTCTCATCGTGACACCTGGGATCCGCCCGATGTGGAGCGTCACCGGCGATCAGCGGCGGGTGATGACCCCCGCCGAAGCGGTTCTGGCCGGGTCCGATATCCTCGTCATCGGGAGACCCATCACGGGCGCCGAGGACCCCGCCGAGGCCGCAGCCCGAATCCTCGAAGAGATCGAGTGAACCACCGTCACGTAACCGGAAGACAGCGCAAACCGGCCGAGGGCGAACTCCGTCAGAAGATCGGTCTCTCCAACCGTATCTCCTGGGGTCGGACCCAGACATAGCCCGGCAGCCGAATGACCTGATCAAAATGGACGTAGATCTTGATTCGTTTGTCGTTGCGTTCGATCTCGACGTTCTTCTCGGGAAGATCGAAATCGAGGTCTTTGGCTTTGTCGAGGATCTCTCGTTTGATTCTATCGTTGGTGTACTCACGGCGGTTCGAGCGATCGGCGAGTTCGGCGATCCGCTTCTCGAAATCACCGAGCTTGAGCTGGGCGGGCATTACGTTCATGGCGAAGATCGCAATCAGCACAAGGACCACAAAACCGAGCAAACAGCCGACCGGCACATCCCCGCGTTGGTTCTTCCAGACCGTCATGACGCCTCCACTGCCGATATCGATCCCATCATACCATCGGTCGGGGCTCGCCTTCCGAGCGAGATCAACCGCAATCGACCGCTCCGGGAGGCGTTCCTCACCTGATCAGACGAAACTCTCGTTCCCACCGGGTCTTGGTGAAGAAATGGATGAAGACATCGGCCAACTGTTTAAACCTGTGACCGAAGCTGCGCCATTCGCCGTCCGACGGCTGGGCGTCGAAGGACCAGTAGATGAGCAGCGCCCGCCCCTTGAGGTTCTCGACGGGAACCGGTCCCCAGAAACGTGAATCCGAGGAGTTGTCGCGGTTGTCCCCCATGCAGAAAACGGTTCCCGGTGGGACCAGGTAGGGGCCGAAATTGTCCCTCGGACGCATGCTCGATCGCACCGACGGCTGATTCGGAATCATGCTGGTCGCCTTGTGGACCACGTACGGTTCATCCTGCGCCTCACCGTTGATGAAGAGCGTCTTGTTGCGGACCTCCACCGTATCGCCCGCGAGAGCGACGCAGCGCTTGATGAAATCCCGGCGTGGATCGACCGGATATTTGAAGACGACGACATCGCCCCGCCTTGGGTTGCGGTACGGCAGCAGGTTGTGGAGAACGGTCTCGAAGTTCTTGGAATAGATGAACTTGTTGACGACCAGATGATCACCGACGAGGAGCCCGTCTTCCATGGATCGCGATGGAATCTTGAAGTTCTCGAAGACAAAGGTGCGGACGAAGAGGGCCAGAATGAAGGCGACCAGGATGGCCTCGTAATACTCTCGATAAACCGATTTACTCATCTTTCTCCTCGGACGCCCATCCTATCGAACCCCATCGACCGGCGAAAGCTTCCGCATCCCCGGAGGCTGCCAGGCTCGTCTCGCTTGGGCGTCAAGACGGCGCGGATCGGCGGTCGACCCCCCGGCGTGGGCGAGCTGACCGGAACGCCCGATCATAGCAGCGTTGTCGGTGGTGAGCGCCAGCGGCGGGAGCAGGACCTCCACACCGAGACCATCGCCGAGCGCGGAAAGCCGGCGGCGCAAGAGGGTGTTGGCGGCGACACCACCGGAAGCCGTGATGATCTGCGGCCGGTGTGCATCGACGAGCGCAGCCGCCGGCGCCAGAAGTTGATCCACCACCGCAAGCTCGAATGAAGCCAGGAGGTCACAGACCGCCTGGGGCGGGTCACCGGCTTCGGACCGATCGAGGCCAGCGTCGCGGATTAACCTGATGGCGGCCGACTTCAAACCCGAGAAGGAGAAATCGACAGGCGCACCCTGGATTCGCGGCCGGGGAAGGCTGACAGCGGTCGGATCACCGATGCGCGCCAACCGGTCCACCACGGGCCCGCCGGGGTAGGGCAGACCGAGCGCCTGAGCCACCTTGTCGAAGCTCTCGCCGGCCGCGTCGTCGCGGGTCCGGCCCAGCCGGCGCGCCTCGCCATCGAGGACGAGGTACCAGCTCGAATGACCTCCGGATGCCACGAGAGCCAACACCCGCTGCGGCATCGGACGCGCCGGGCCGCCGCCGAGATCGAGAAACGGCGAAACGAGGTGCCCGTGCAGGTGATCCACCGCCACCAGCGGCAGATCGCGGGCCCAGGCGTAGGCGGCGGCGAACCGCACCCCGACCAGGAGGGCGCCCACGAGACCCGGACCCGCGGTCACGGCCACGAGACCGAGATCGGACCCGGCCGCGTCGGTCGCTCGCTTCACGAGCAGTGGGAGCGCCTTGAGATGTTCTCGCGACGCGAGTTCGGGTACGACGCCGCCAAAGGGCGCATGGGTCGAGATCTGGCTCGCGAGCTCGTTGGCCAGGACCCGCCCCGCGCCATCGAGCACGGCCACGGCCGTCTCGTCGCATGAGGTTTCGATGGCAAGGGTCTCGAGGAGGGGTCTGGAATCAGACATGGTGGGACAGTATGGCAGACGCAACGGGGAGGCTGTCGCCTCCCCGTTGCCAAAGCCTGGAAGGAGCTTCGTTTCTAACGCAGATTCGCCCGCACTGGGACGGTCACTTTGGGGAAGTCTTTGTCGGTCGTGGCGAGCGTCAGGGTCGCGTCGCGGGATCCCGGGTCGGCATCCTCTTTGACCGTCACGGTCACCTGATAGCGGCGCCCCTCTTCGATGGTCGCCACCTGCGCGACAAAAGCCGGGTCATCGACTGTCGCTCCGGTGATCTCGATCCGGGCGCCGTCGCTCCGGTTGTTGACGACGATGAGGTTGCGGCCCGGGCGCATCTTGGACTCGACCGACCCGAACTGAACCTGAGCCGGGGTCACATGGATGAGCGCTCGAACCACGCCGTAGACCTTGACCGGAACCGTCGGCGCCTCCTTGAGATCGGTGTTGACCGAAAGGACCGCATTGACGGGGCCGACCGGAGCGTCTTCGGTCAGCGAGATGGTGACTTCATACTGGGACTTCGATTTACCTTCGATGAGCTCGTCTTCACCCAACTGCCGCACCGCGGTCGCGATGAAGGGCACACTGCTCTCGACGTTCTTGATCTTCATGGTCTGCTCGGGATCCGCGCCGACAACGATGAAGGTCTGGTTCATGGGCTCGTGCAGAACCGCATTAAAGCGAATCAACGGCCGCGGCAGGATCTCGACAAAGGGTCGGATATCCGCCTTGATGACCAGGGTCACCGTCGGGTTCTGGGGATCGTCGGTCATGACGAGGATCGATTTGGAGACCGGTCCTGCAAAATCCTTGGTGTCGAGCTTGGCCTTGATCTGCCCGGTGGCGCCGGCGGCGATCTCGGGATCGAAATCGGCCACGGTGCAGCCACAAGTCGGTCGGACCGCCTTGATGACGAGCTTGGCGTCGCCCTCGTTGACGAGGTCGAAGACGGCATCGACCGTCACACCCTGGGCTACCGTTCCGATGTCAATGATCTTCGAGGGCACGACCAGTATCGGGCTGCCGGCGGTCTGGGCGAAAGCCGTCGCGGCGCCGATCATCATGGCCGCGAGTGCGAGAAATCTGAGGTGTTGTTTGTTGAGCATCGAAGTGCCTCCTTGTGGTCTTCCTTCCAACAAGGGACAATCGTAGAAACCGGGCCGTCGACTCGCAACCCGGGAAGGCGAAGAGTTGCAAGACCTTTACCGAAAATCCGAACGGTTGTACTTCCTGCCCATCGGGGGAACCGCCATGGCTCCGCTCGCCGGCCTGCTGCAGGCCGCGGGCCATGATGTCCGCGGCGTCGACAGCGGTCTTTACCCGCCCATGAGCACGCTGCTCGATGAGCTCGGGATCGTCACCAGGATCGGGTGGGACCCGGCTCAAATCCCGGCCGATCTCGACCGGGTCATCATCGGCAATGCGGTGCCCCGAGACAATCCCGAGGTCGCGGCGGTCCTCGAGCGGGGCATCCCGTTCATCTCGCAAGCTGAAGCCGTCGCGCATTATGTCCTCGCGCGGGGCCCGAAGAGTCTCGTGGTGGCCGGCACCCACGGCAAGACCACCACCTCGTCCCTCCTCGCCTGGATCCTCGAAGCCTGTGACACCGACCCGAGCTATCTCGTGGGTGGTCTGCCGGTCTGGAACCGGCGCGGCTTCAGACTCGGAGACGGCGAGTGGATGGTCATCGAAGGCGACGAGTACAACACCGCCTTCTTCGATCGCGGACCCAAGTTCCTCCACTACCGGCCCCACCTCTTCATCCTCGGCCCGGTGGAGTACGACCACGCCGACCTCTATCCGAGCCTCGATGCCGTCCTGACCGCCTTTCGCGCCGGTTCGGCACAGGTCCCGAAAGTCGGGGCGGTGGTGGTCAACGCCTGGTCCGATCACGCCCTCGCCGCCACCCGCGATGCCACCGCACCGGTGGTGAAGGTGGGTTCCAAAACCGGCTGCGATCTCGTCCTCGGCGAGTGGGAACCGACCCCCGAAGGCGGCAAGGCGACGCTGCGGTGGCGCGGCGTGTCCATGGAGCTGTCGCTGCCCCTCGCCGGCTATCACAACGCCCAGAACGCGGCGCTCGCGTTGGCCGCCGCCCTCACGGTCGGGCTCACCCCGGATCAGGTCTTGGCCGCGTTGGCCCGGTTTCCCGGCGTCGCCCGGCGCATGGAAACTCGGGGCGAGGCGGCCGGTGTCACCGTCGTCGACGACTTCGCCCACCACCCCACCGCCATCGGCGTCACCATCGCCGCGGCGCGCCAGCGCTGGCCCGGAAGACGGATCGTGGTCGCCTTCGAACCCCGCTCGCTCACCGCCGCCCGACGTGATTTCGGTGACGCGTATCTCGAGGTGCTGTCGGGAGCGGATTTCGCGCTCGTCGCCGCGCCCTTCCACAGCGGTCGTCTCGCCGAGGATGAGATCCTCGACCGGGAAGCCCTTGCCCGCGACCTCGAAGCGCGAGGGGTGCACTCGTCGATGCCCCCACCCGGCGCCGACGCGGTCGAGGTGCTGCTGCCCCAGCTCGAACCCGGAGACGTCGTCCTCGGCTGCTCGTCAGGCAGCTTCGACGGGTTTCACGCGCGGCTACTCGAGGCGCTTGAGAACGACCGGGGGCCGTGACGGACGTTCACTGCCCCTGCCGTTGAAATCGGTCGCGGACACGCAGCTGTGCCACAATGCGCGCCCATGAGCAGACTCACCGACGATCTCAACGACCCCCAGCGGGAAGCAGTCTCCTACGGCACCGGACCATTGTTGGTCCTCGCCGGTGCGGGCTCGGGCAAGACCCGCGTCCTGACCTACCGCGTCGCGTATCTCCTGGCCAACGACAAGGCCCAAGACACCGAGATCACCGCCGTGACCTTCACCAACAAAGCCGCCCTTGAGATGCGCGAACGGGTCGAGACCCTCCTCGGCCAACCCCTTCGCGGCGGCTTCGTCGGCACCTTCCACCGCTGGTCCCTGGAGATCCTGCGCCGCAACCCGGAGGCCGCCGGTCTGCCCCGGCGCTTTGTCATCGCCGACACCGACGAGCAACGCCAGATGATCAAACGAGAGCTCAAGAAGCTCGGCCTCGATCCCAAGGAGCACCCGCCCCGCACCTTGCTCGGCCGGATCTCCGGTCTCGTCAACCGCGGCACCAGCCAATCGACCTTTTCCGCCCGTGCAGCCGATTCCCAATCCGAGCTCCTCGCCCGTGTCTGGGAAGGCTATGAGACGAGAAAAAGGGCCGCCGGTGCGGTGGATTTCGACGACATGCTGGTGCTCGCCCGGGATGTTTTGAAAGACAACGCCGAGATCCGCAGCCGGGTTCAGACCCGCGCCCGTTGGCTCCTGGTGGATGAATTCCAGGACACCAACGCCCTCCAGATGGATCTTCTGTCAATCGTGCTCTCGGGCGATCGCAACCTCACCGCGGTCGGTGACGAGGACCAGTCGATTTATCGATGGCGCGGCGCCGAGATGGACAACATCCTCGCCTTCGAACGCCACTTCCCGGGTGCGTCGGTGGTCAAGCTCGAGGAGAACTACCGCTCTACCGCGCCCATCCTGGCTACTGCCGGAGCCCTCATCGCCGCCAACCATCAACGGCGGGGCAAGACACTCTTCACCAACCGCGAGGGCGGCGAGGTTGTCCGGCTCCATGTCGGCTCGGATGAGCGGGCCGAGGCCCGTTGGGTCGCCGACCGATTCCAGGAACTGCAGCGCCGGTACTCACTGGGCGAGATGGCGGTGCTCGTGAGGACCAACGCCCAGACCCGCTCGTTTGAAGAAGAATTCACCAGCAGACACATGGCGCACCGGGTCATCGGTGGGCTCCGCTTCTGGGCTCGGGCCGAGGTCAAGGACGCCCTCGCCTATCTCCGCCTCGTCCTTCGATCCGATGACACCATCGCCTTCGAGCGGGTGGTCAACGTGCCCACCCGCGGGATCGGCGCCGCCACCATCGATATTCTCCGTACTCGAGCCGACCGCGACGGCACCACCGTGGTCGAGGCAGCACGCACGCTCCCTGACGAGCTCAGCCCCCGGGCGCGGATCTCCCTCGAGCGTTTCTTCCAAATCCTCGAGCAGGCCCGCGAGCAACGAGCCGAGCTCGACCCCGGGGATCTCGTCGGCTGGCTCCTCGAAGCATCGGGGTTGCTCGCAATGTACGACGGCGACAACGAAGAAAAGACGGCTCGGCGGGAAAATCTCCAGCAGCTGGCGGCGGCCGTGGCCGAGGCCGCCGGGCGGGGTCAGGATCTCGAGGCCTTCCTCGACGCGATCTCCCTGCTCGAGGACCAGGACGAGGAATCCATACCCGACGCCATCAGCCTCATGACCCTCCACGCCGCCAAGGGCCTCGAGTTCGATGTCGTGATCCTCGCCGGTTTCGAAGACGGTCTGCTGCCCCACTCCAACTCGCGCGACGAACCCGAATCGCTGGAGGAGGAACGGCGGCTCGCCTATGTCGGGATGACCCGTTCCCGCCGATGGCTCGCCATGACCATGGCCCGAACACGATTCCTTTTCGGTACACGGCTCCCGACCCGCCCATCGAGATTTCTCGCGGAGCTGCCCGAGGACTGTTACAGCGATGTCTCGGACTTCCCCTTGACCGCACCGCCGTCGAGCTTTGGCCTCGGTGCTCCGGCGCCCGCGGCTCGACCTCCACGTCCCGGCCCGGCGGACCGGCCGGCGAAGAAGGTCGCAGCGACGGCGGTCGACGAATCGGGTCAGGGGTGGCGGCCCGGCGACCGGGTCCGACACGGCAAGTTCGGAACCGGGGTGGTCCTCGCCTGCCAGGGTACCGGCCCCCGCCTCAAGCTGGTGGTCTTCTTCGACCGTGCCGGGAGGAAGACCCTGGTGCCGACGATCGCCAAACTCGATCGGCTCTGACCGCTCGTCTTTTTCTGCGGCTCGCCTTTCGAAGAAAGTCGAGCCGCAGAAAAAGAACCTGCGTACAATTCAGGTTCGGAGGTACGCATGTCCAAATGGCATCACACCACGGTCCTGGCGGTCCGCCGCGAGGGAACCGTCGCCGTCGGTTCCGATGGTCAGGTGACCCTCGGCAACACGGTCATCAAACACGGCGCCGCCAAGGTTCGCACCCTGGCCGGCGGCAAGGTCCTCGCCGGTTTCGCCGGTTCGGTTGCCGACGCTCTCGCCCTTTTCACGCGCTTTGAAGCCAAGTTGGAGGCCTACGGCCACAACCTCGAACGGGCGGCGGTGGAACTCGCCCGGGACTGGCGCACCGACAAGGCCCTGCGCCACCTCGAGGCCATGCTCATCACCGCTGACCGCAGCACGACCCTGCTGGTCTCCGGCACGGGCGAAGTTCTGTCGCCCGATGACAACGTGGTGGCCGTCGGATCGGGTGGATCCTACGCCCTGGCGGCGGCGCGGGTCCTGCTCAAGCACACCGAAATGGCGGCCTCGGAAATCGTCCACGAAGCGCTCACGGTCGCCGCATCCATCGACATCTACACCAACGACCACATCACCATCGAGGAGCTGAGCTCGTGAGACTCGACAGCCTGACCCCGCGTGAGATCGTCGCCGAACTCGACCGCTTCATCGTCGGTCAGAAAGCCGCCAAAAAGGCCGTCGCGGTGGCCCTGCGCAACCGCTGGCGGCGGCAACAGCTCGACCCCTCCCTGCGTGAGGAAGTGGCGCCGAAGAACATCATCATGATCGGACCCACCGGCGTCGGAAAGACCGAGATCGCACGCCGCCTGTCCAAGCTCACGGGCTCGCCGCTGCTCAAGGTCGAGGCGTCCAAGTTCACCGAGGTCGGCTATGTCGGCCGCGATGTCGAATCCATCATCCGCGATCTCACCGACGCCGCCATCCACATGGTGCGCGACGAGCGCGCCCAAGAGGTCAAGGTGCGGGCCGAGCGCGCCGCCGAGGATCGCCTTCTCGATCTGCTGGTGGTGAACTCGTCCTCGATCGCCGATGCCGCGCTCGACGAGAAACGCAAGGCGCTTAAAAAGCCCCTCCGCGACGGTCTCGTCGAAGAGCACGAGATCGAACTCGAGATCTCCGAGCAGAAGATCCCGACCCTGGAGATGTTCGGGCCGCAGGGCATGGAATCCATGGGCCTCAATTTCAAAGACATGTTCGGCGGGATGTTCGGCGGCAAAAAGACCCGTAAACGGATGAAGGTCAAAGAGGCCCGACGGATCCTCGTCACCGAGGAGGAGGAGAAGCTCATCGACCATTCCCAGGTGGAGGCGGACGCCCTCAGGAGAGTCGAGGAGGCCGGGATCGTCTTTCTCGACGAGATCGACAAGATCGCTTCCCGCAATGAGGGCGGCGGCCACGGCGGCCCCGATGTTTCCCGCGAAGGCGTCCAGCGCGATCTGCTGCCCATCGTCGAGGGCACCAATGTGACCACCAAGTACGGGGTCGTCCGCACCGATCACATTCTCTTCATCGCCGCCGGGGCCTTCCACGCGTCGCGCCCCTCCGATCTCATCCCCGAGCTCCAGGGTCGATTCCCCATCCGGGTCGAGCTGAGCGCCCTCGATGCCGATGATTTCGTCCGCATTCTCACCGAACCCGAGAATTCGCTGGTCCGTCAGTACAAAGCTTTGCTCGCCACCGAGAAGGTCGCCCTGGAGTTCACCGACGAGGCGGTGAAGACCATCGCCACCATGGCGGCCGAAATCAACTCGGAGGCCGAGAACATCGGCGCCCGGAGATTGCACACCGTACTCGAGAGGCTCCTCGAAGAAATCAGCTTCGAAGCCCCCGAGCGCGCCGGTGAGAGCATCACAGTGACCCCAGAGATGGTCCAGGCGCGGCTCGGCGAGCTGCTCGGAGACAGCGACCTCGCTCGCTATATCTTGTAAGCTGGACTCGGTGTTTTCATTTCCGGTGAGATCAGCCCGCTGGTGGGGCGCGGTTGCATTCGCGGCGGCGGCACCGTTTCTTGCCGCCGGATGCGGTATCAAGAGTCCGCCCCTGCCACCGGTGATCCGGGTCGCCGATCCGACCCGCGACCTGACCGTATTCCAGGAGGATCAACAGGCCATCCTCAGTTGGAGCTATCCGTCGAGCACCACCTCGGGAGAGTCCCTGCACGATCTGGAATCGGTGGAGTTGTGGCGCGCCACCCTGCTCGAGGTGGAGGCGCCCCAGCCGGCTGAAAGCGCCCGTGATCGGGAGCTCAACCGCCAGCTGCTTCTTTCCAACGGCGAACAAATCGCGGTCCTCGACCGGGCGGGCCTCGATGCCGCCACCCGGGGATCGAAACTCGAGTGGTATGACAACCTCGAGGTGTGGCGTCGCGACAATCCATCCGACGAGCCGCAGATGATCTGGTACGCGGTTCGCAGCGTCTGCTGTCACGGTCGAGAATCGGGGCTCTCGAACATCGCCCGCATCGTTCCGTCGGTGCCGCCCGCGCCTCCCACCGGGCTCGTCCTGGAAGCGGAGGCCGAGGGCATTCGGCTGTCCTGGGTTCCCCACGAAGAGGTTCAAGTGATCGTGGAACGATCAGCCGACACCGAGCTTTGGCGCGCCGTCACCGACTCGCCGTTGACCACCGGAGAGTGGCTCGACCGCAGCGCCGGCCAGGGAAAGGGATGGAACTACCGCTTGCGATCGGTGCGGCGAGTCGGGAATGGACCACGGGTTATCGGTGAACCGTGCGCCCCGGTCGGCCTCTTCTACCCGGATATCTATCCACCGGCGGCCCCGACCGATCTCGTCTGCCTGCCGGAGGGTGAGAGGGTCCGGCTGCGCTGGCGGTCGGTGCCGAAGGCCGATTCCTATCGGGTCTCCCGCGGCGCCGAGGGCTCGACCTCGAAACTCCTCGCGGCCGAGATCAAAGCCGTCCAATTCGAGGACGACGCGCCGCCTCCCGGGACATCGATCTACAGCGTCACCGCCGTTGATCTCGCCGGCAACGAAAGCGAGACCTCCACCTGCATCGCGGCCCGCGGATCGTCTCCATGAGATCTCATCTCGTCAAGGTCGAAGGAGCGGGCAACGATTTTCTCCTCGGCACCGGCACCTGGGCGCAACGACTCCGCGACGACACCGCCCTGGTGATCCAACTCTGCGATCGCCGCCGCGGTGTCGGCGCCGACGGCGCCCTCGCGGTTTTCGTTGAAGGCATGAGCGCGATCCGACTCGTCCACCGCAACGCCGACGGTTCGCCGTCAGCCTTCTGCGCCAATGGCACCCGTTGCGCCGCCCGGGCTGCGGTTGTTCTCCTCGGTTGCGATGCCGAGTTGGTTGTGACGACCGGATGGGCCGAGATCCCGGCCCTGGTCGCCCACGAGATCGTCACCCTCGAACTTCCAGCACCGGAGGAACCCTCCGAGCTGACCCTGAACACCGAAACCGGGTCATGGCGCGGCCGGCGCCTCGTGGTCGGGGTTCCCCATTTCGTGGTCCCGGTCACCGATCTCGACGCCCCGGCCATCGCCACCGCCGGGCCCGCCCTGCGGTCGCACCAGGATCTCGGCGGCACGGGCGCCAACATCCACTTCGTCCAGGCCTTGGGCGACGGCGGCCTGGGCATCCGTTCATTCGAGCGGGGTGTGGAGGCGGAGGTCCTGTGCTGCGGTTCCGGGGTGGTCGCAGCGGCCCTCCTGCACCTCGCCCAAACAAAGGCCCGGACGATCTCAGTGGTGCCCGGTTCGGGCGACTCTCTCGAAGTGGCGACCCTGGGTCCTGCGCCGATGGCACCCAGCCGGCTTACTGGACCTGCTCGCCTGGTGGCCGAGATCGATCCGTTCGAAGACCGAGCTTGAGATCTTCACTCTTCACTCTTCACTCTTCACTCTCACACAAGAGAGATTCCCAGCGCGAGGACGACGGCGGCATAGGCGGCGGCCGCAACATCGTCGGCCATGATGCCGATTCCGCCGGGAAGAGCTTCGAATCGCTTGACCGGCCACGGCTTCCAGACATCGAAGAGACGGAACAAAAAGAAACCGGCAACGGCCGAGAACCCGAGGCTCGCCGATGTCTGATGCTCGATCAGGAGCAGCGCCGGCGCCATGGTCAACCACTGGCCGGCGACCTCGTCGATGACCACCGGACCGGGATCGCCCTTGCCCCGGCGAACGCTCTCGGTCTGAGAGGCCCAAACTCCCACGACGAGCACGACGACCGAACCCAGGAGGGTGGCCGCGAGCCGAGCCGACTCCGTCGGAAGAAAACTCATGGCCATCCACCAACCGGTGATGGCCGGCAGCGAACCCGCGGTGGTCCCTGGGGCCGGGAGCTTGTCGCCGAGGCCGAGAACGGTTGAGAGGTGGTAGGCGATACGTTCTTTTGACTTCACGCCTGGATCGTAGCAGACGGCCGAGCGCCCAGGGAATCGCGATGGGAGGGGATGCCAGGCACGCGACATTGTTCGCGGCGAACAATGTCGGAGCCAGGCACCCAGCCCGCGTTCTCCGAGCGCCTGCGATCCTCGGAGGTTGACGGAATCACTCCACCGTCACCGACTTCGCGAGATTTCTCGGCTGGTCGACATCGTGGCTGAGTTCGACGGCGACGTTGTAGGCCAGCAACTGGAGGGGCACCACCGCGACCACCGGTTGGAGCAGGCGGTGCACCGAGGGCACGGGGAGCACGAGTTCGGCGATCTCCGCGACATCATCGGCATCGATTTCGGCCACCGCCAGCACCGCCGCACCGCGCGCCTTGACCTCCATGAGATTGCCGAGCAGTTTTTCCCGGGTCGCGGTCGCCGTTGCCACCGCCACGACCGGGAACCCATCGGTGATGAGGGCGATGGGCCCGTGTTTCATCTCCCCCGCGGGGTAGCCTTCGGCATGGAGATATGAGATCTCCTTGAGCTTGAGTGCGCCTTCGAGGGCGATGGGGTAGAGGATGCCGCGCCCGAGATAGAGTGAATCGGTCGCCTCCGCCAGCATCTCGGTGCCCCGCCGGTAGAGGGCGCGATCGGTTTGGAGAACCTCCTCCACCGCCATCGGCAGTCGCTGGAGTTCGCTGAGCAAAATCCCATCGAGTTCGTCAGACAGCCCGCGCGACGCCCGCAGCGCCAGCGCCAGGACGACGAGGGCGACGAGTTGGGTGGTGAAGGCCTTGGTCGAGGCGACCCCGATTTCGGGTCCGGCCTGGGTGAGCATTCGCGCCCCCGCCATCCGCCAGGACGAGGAGCCACGAACATTGCAGACGGTTGCGAGCAGGGCGCCGCCAGCTGCCGCCATCTCCATGGCGGCGAGGGTGTCAGCGGTTTCGCCCGATTGGGTTACGCCGATGACCAGGAGATCATCACCGAGGAGCGGGTTGCGGTAGCGATACTCCGAAGCGTAGTCGACATCGGTGGGCAGACCGGTGAGTTCTTCAAGGATGAACTTCGCCACGAGGCAGGCGTGCCACGAGGTGCCGCAGGCGACCATGTGGATCCGCCGCAACCGGGTGAGTTGCTCGGCCGAGAAACCGAGCCCGTCGAGATTGACTCCGGTGCGTTCGAGATCGAGATAAGCCTGCACCGTGTTGCGGATGGCATCGGGCTGCTCGAAAATCTCCTTGAGCATGAAGTGGCGGTAGCCGCCCTTCTCCACCCTCCCGGCATCCCAATCGAGGGTCTCGACCTGACACTCGACAGAGACTCCGTTGCGGTCGTAAAGCTCGACGCCATCGGCGCGCACCACCGCGACCTCGCCGTTTTCGAGATAGATCACCTTGCGGGTCCGGTGCAAAATGGCGATGACATCGGAAGCGACCATGTTCTCGCCGTCACCGACCCCCACAACCAACGGCGGGCCCTGCCTGAATGCGACGACGGTCTCGGGCTCGAGGCGGCTCACCGCGACCACTGCATACTGACCGACGAGGCGGGGCAGCACTTTGAGAACGCGTTCAGCCAATGGACCCGTTTCTCGGCCGAGCAGTTGGGCGATGAGCTCGGTGTCGGTGTCCGAACTGAGCCCGACGCCGTCTTCGAGGAGTTCCCGCCGGAGTGAGGCGTAGTTCTCCAGGATCCCGTTGTGGACCACCGCGATCCCACCGGATGCATCCACCTGTGGGTGGGCGTTGGCCTGGGTGGGGGCGCCGTGGGTCGCCCAGCGGGTATGACCGACCCCGGTGGTCCCATGAAGCGGTTGGTGATAGGCGAGCTGTTCGAGGTTCCTCAGCTTGCCCTCGGCGCGCAGAATCTGGATGCCGTCGGCGCCGAGCACGGCCATCCCGGCGGAATCATAGCCGCGGTATTCGAGCCTCCTCAGGCCATCGAGGATGACCGGCACCACCTCGTCGGAGCCGACATATCCGATGATTCCACACATAGCTCTCCTCCCCGCGGCTCTCGTCGTTCAGCGCAACCGATCTTTGACCACCATTATGGCGAAGGAATGGCGGAATCTGAGCATTCTGCCTCTGCCGACCAAACCGCTCGATCAGCTCCGTGCGGCCCGCTTGCTCTCGAGAGCCGCCATGAGCTCGTCGAACGCATCGGAGAAGGAACCGACTCCATCGGTCTGCAGCTTGGTCGTCACCGCATCGAAGTCGATCCCGAGCTCACCGAGCCGGGTCAGCACGGCCTCGTCCTCGTCAAAGGACTCCGCGACCGTGGACCGGGGCCGGCCGTGGTCCCGGTAGGCTTCGAGAGTGGCCGTGGGCAAGGTGTTGACCGTATCGGGGCCGACCAGTTCTTCGACATACAGCACGTCGAGATAGGCGGGGTTCTTGGTGCTGGTCGAGGCCCACAGCGGCCTCTGGACCTGGGCTCCGCGCGCCGACATCGCGGCAAACGCGGGATGGTGGAAGAGCTCGAGGAATCGGCGATAGGCGAGTCTCGAGTTCGCGATGGCGGCTCGGCCACGGAGCCCGAGCGCTTCCTCGGACCCGATCGCCTCGAGGGCCGCGTCCACCTTGGAGTCGACCCGGCTGACAAAGAACGATGCCACCGACGCCACTCCCGATGGGTCGTCCCGCCGTTCGAGGCCGCGAAGATAGGCGGTGGCCACAGCCTCGTAGTCGGCAAGGGAGAACATGAGGGTCGCGTTGACGTTGATCCCGGCCGCGATGAGGTTCTCGATGGCCGGGATCCCCGCCGCCGTAGCCGGCACCTTGATCATGAGGTTCGGCCGGTCGACGGCCTTCCACAGCCGGTGGGCCTCGGTCTCGGTACCTTCGGAATCGTGGGCGAGGTGGGGCGAGACCTCGAGACTGACGAATCCGTCGCTGCCCATGGACGCGGTGTAGACCGGTGCGAGGATGTCGGCCGCCAACTGGATGTCCTTGATGGCAAGGGCCTCGTAAAGGGCCTCGGTGGACGCTGCGGGGTGCGCTTCGAGGAATGCATCGATGTCTGCGTCATAGGAATCGGAACCGGTGATGGCCGCCTTGAAGATCGACGGGTTCGAGGTCACGCCGCGGACCCCGTCTTCCACCACGAGTTTCTCGAGTCCGCCACCGGTGAGAAGGTCGCGTTCGATGTAGTCGAGCCACGCCGCCTGTCTGTGCTCCTCCCACAATGCCTTGAGTGGATTCATTCCTCGTGCCTCCAGAGGTGTGTTTCAAACCGCCGGTCGGGCGGCGCGGTCAGGGTATCACTGCCCGGGCGGGCCTTGGGCCCGCCCGTCACTCCCCGGTCAAATACGTCATTCCCGGGACGATCTCGCCGTCACCCACGGCGGCGTCCTCGAGAACGCAGTTGGCGCCGATGACGGCACCACGGCCGATGTGACAGAAGCCGTTCACCACCACCCCCGGTTCGATCACCACATCGCGGCCCACCACCGCGCGAGGATCAATCCAGGTCGTCAAGGGATCGCGGACACTCACCCCCGCCTCCATGAGCGCATCGACCACCCGCCGGTTGAGCACCCGGCCGGCGCGGGCGAGATCGGCACGGGTGTTGACCCCCTGCATCTCTTCGGGATCATCGAGTCGGACCGCCGCCACCGCCAGGCCGCGCGCCCGAAGGGCCGCGGCAACATCGGTCAGATAGAACTCGTTCTGGGCATTGTCGGTTCCGAGCCCTTCCAATGCGACCGACAAGGGGCCGCGGTCGAAGGCGTAGACCCCGGCGTTGACCTCGCGGATGGCGAGTTGGTCGGGATCGGCGTCCCGCGCCTCCACCACCTCTCGAACCATCCCGTCGGCGTCGCGCACGATCCTGCCGTAGGTTCCGGGATCGTCGAGCTCGGCGGAGAGCAGGGCGGCGGCGCTCCCGTCGGCGACGGCTTCGGTCAGCAGCTCGAGGGTCTCGGGCCGGAGCAGAGGAACATCACCCGAGAGCACGAGAATCCGATCCGCGGGTCGTTCCTTGAGACCATCGAGGGCGACGCGAAGCGCGTCTCCGGTACCGAGCTGGGGCTCCTGCAGGACCTCGCCGACCCCCCGCTCACGCACCACCCCGCTGACCGCTTCGGCCTTGTGACCGACCACCACCACGATGTCGTGCGGGCGCGCGATCCTGAGGGCGAGATCGATGACGTGATCGATGAGCGGACGTCCGGCGAGGTGGTGGAGCACTTTGGGCAGATCGGACCGCATCCGGGTGCCCTGGCCGGCGGCGAGGATCGCCACGGCCCAACGGGGTTCATTGGTGCTCATCACCGCCGATTATGTCCAACTCGACCGAAAAAGGCGAGTGGGAACGAGATGATCGGGTCAGGTTCGGAGTCCTGATCATCGTCGCCGAGCGTCGGTCACGCCGGCGGCGGAGTTCGTAGAGGACCTGTTTGGCGACGGCCTTGAGAGTCTCGAAAACACCCATCCCCTGCACCGCGATGGCTTCGAAGGTGGGTTCACCCTTGAAGTTGAGGGCTCGGTACAACTGATCGACCGGAACCGCCGTGGGCAGATCCCGTTTGTTGAGCTGGAGAACGTAGGGGATGCCCTTGAGATCGAAGCCGTTCTCGACGAGGTTCTCATCGAGGTTTCTCAGGCTTTCGGCGTTGGCGTCCATCCGAGCTTCCTGGGAGTCCGCGACAAAAACGACGCCATCGACACCCTTGAGGATCAACTTACGGCTCGCGTCGTAAAAGACCTGACCGGGAACCGTATAGAGGTGAAACCGGGTCTTGAAGCCGCGAACCGACCCGAGATCGAGGGGGAGAAAGTCAAAAAAGAGGGTTCGATCGGTCTCCGTGGCCAGGGAGATCAGCTTCCCCTTCTGCTGCGGGTTCGACTTCTCGTAGATGTACTGCAGATTGGTGGTCTTGCCACAGAGACCCGGACCGTAGAACACGATCTTGACGTTGATCTCACGGGCGGCGTAGTTGATGAAGCTCATTCGGAGAAAAGTGCGTCAATGTCTTCGTCGGTGATCTCGGCAAACGGCGAGTCTGCGTCGTCGAAGCCACCCTCCTGCGACTTGAGCTCGATGTCGCCGAGCACTCGCTCGATATCGGAGGAGGCCTTGCGGACCCGCAGTCGAACCAGACCGAGGGAAGACCGCTCGTCGAAGATCACCACGAGGATAAGCCGTTGACCGACAATTGAAATATGGATGTTGTCCTTGCGACCCTCGTGAAAAAGGATCGAGAACTCCTTCTCTCCAATCAGTTTCGCCAGGCCGTCGGTGGCGGCGACATTTCCGGCCGTGAGCGACGCCAGTGACGTGGTGTCGACCTGGTCGATCTCACCCGCACCGGCGATCTGCTGGCCGTTTTTGTCGACGAGAAATACAATCTTCGCACTCGCATCGATGCGAAGACGGTTGAGGAGCTGCGAGATCCGCTCGAACTCCTCCTCATACATGACCAAACTGGGAGACACGTTCACACACTCCTCGTAATATCATAATTAACACAGACATCAAAGCCAGGCAAGGACGGTCACGACACGACAACCCGGATGGGGACGAAAACTCAGACCCAAGATGAGCGATTCTCACCGGCGATCTGGGACAATCTCTTGCGCTCTGGGCACTCGTGAAGATGCTCCGAATACCAACGGGTATGCGTCCGCTCTTCGCAAGCACCAGAGGCACAAGTCATTGCCCCATCTCATCCGGCAGAGATCGCTCATCTTGGGTCAGACTTTCTTCCGCGACTGCAGGGCCAAAGCGAGAGTCAGCTGGTCGGCCGCAGCGATCTCACCACCAACCGGGATCCCCGACGCCGGCCGGCTGACCTCAACTCCCAGGCTCTCGAGCCGGCGGGCGATGTACAACGCCGTGGTCTCTCCCTCCACGGTCGGATCGGTGGCGAGGATCACCTCGGTGATCTCGTCACCCCGGCATCGCTCGACCAGGCGATCGATGGTCAGATCTTCCGGTCCGACACCGTGCAACGGTGACAAATGACCGAGCAACGCGTGATACAGGCCGTGGTACTGGCGGGTCTCCTCCACCGACCACACCGTGGTCGGTTTCTCGACAACGAGGATCATGCTGCGATCTCGCTCCTCATCGGTGCAGATCTGACAGGGATCGTCCTCGGTGAGGGATGAGCAGACCGAACACAGGCGGACACGATCGTGGAGCTGGTCCAACGCCGCCGCCAATGCCGAAACCTCGGCCGGATCCGCGATGAGGAGGTGCTCGGCCAGGCCCCGGGCGGTCCGCGGCCCGACCCCGGGAAGACGCTCGAGGTGCTCGAGCAAGACCCGCACAGCGGCGGGGCGCAGATCCATCAGCGCCGACCGTCGGGTCGCACTCTGACGATTTCACCACCGATGATCGAGCGGGCGAGTACGATTCCCGGGTCATTCTCGGCCTCGGCCGTGAGCCCGTTCTCGGTCGCGCCGGTTTCATCCTGACCGGCCTCGACAGCGACCCGAATTTCTGACGTGCCGGGAAAGACCACCGAGCACGCGGATTCCAAAGCCGGTCGAACCGCATCGGATCCCGCGTACTTCGCCAGCGCCTGGGCATCGGCCGCGAAGGCGAGAGTCACGATCCCTCCGTCAGCTGGTCACCGTTGCCGCTTCGACGGCGCCGGCCAGACGGGGGTGGTTCGCCCACAACGCTTCGGCCACCGTCGCCGGGCGCGCGCTCACCGGTGGCGGTCCGCCGCCGCCCCGGGTCTCGGCCGCCGGCGGCGATGGCGGGCTGCCGCCGGTCGGCGGTCCCTCGCCGCCGGCCAACCACTGCTCGACCCGCTTGATGGACGGCCAGCGCGCGAGCCGGAGAGCGGCCACCTCGAGGGCGAGTTCGCGGTTGCTCGCGTCCCGCAGCATGGGCTCCTGTTCGAGCCAGAGACCGAGCATCCGGGTCAGGGCCTCGGCGCCGAGCTCCGCGGCCAGGGGTTCGATCTTGATCCGCAGATCGTCGGTCAATGCGGGGTTGAGCGCGGGATCCACCGCGAGGTGGAGCATGGCCCGCAGCATCCGGCCGGTCTCCTGATAGAGGATGGCGGCGTCGTGACCGGCCGCGAGCTCGGTGCGGATGGTCCTCAGCGCATCGGCGACCCGGCCCGCGGTGAGGGCATGCACGAGTTCCGCGGTCACCTCGAAGGAAGGGACGCCGAGCACCGCAGCGACCGCCTCGTCGTCGATGGAGTCGGCGGCGAAGGCGCGGAGCTGGTCGACCAGGGACAGGGCATCGCGAACACTGCCCTGGGCGGCGGAAGCGATGGTTCCGGCGGCGCCCGGGCTCAATTGGAAGCCCTCACGTTCGGCGATGGCCTCGAGATGCGATCGGATGGCCTGGTTGCTCAAGGGCCGGAACTCGAGCTGTTGGCAGCGAGAGAGAATCGTCGCCGGAACCTTGTGGCGCTCGGTGGTGGCGAAGATCCAGAGGACGTAGGGCGGCGGCTCTTCGATACTCTTGAGCAGGGCGTTGAAGGCCGACTTGGAGAGCATGTGGACCTCGTCCACCACCACCACGCGGTAGCGGTCGCGGGTCGGCCGGAACCGGAGGAGCTCCTGGAGTTCGCGGACCTGGTCGACCCCGGTGTGGGTCGCGGCGTCGATCTCCACCACATCGATGCTCGCGCCATCAGTGATCTCGCGGCACGAGTCGCAGATGCCACAAGGCTCGGCGGTGGGACCTTCGGCGCAATTCACCGCCTTGGCCAGCAGCCGCGCCGCGGTGGTCTTGCCGACTCCGCGCAGCCCCGAAAACAGATAGGCATGGCCGAGGGCGTTCGACGAAAGGGCGTTTTGAAGCGTCTGGACAACGGCGTCCTGACCGAGGAGGTCGGCAAACCGCTGCGGCCGCCATGAACGGGCGAGGACTTGATAACTCACCGCGGTATCGTAGCAGGAGAGGCGCGCCTTTGATCCCGGCATCGCGACGGGATGGTTGCGCACGAGGACTCGACGGAATTGGCCTCGAACGGACGTGCCGTCCTTGATCATTGTTCGGATTCTCCGACCTGGTCGTTGGTGGATCCTCCGGGCCGAACAATGTCAAGGGGGGCACTCTCGGGGAGCGCGATGGGAGCATCTCGTCGGAGGCGCGTGCCCGGAAACGAATGATCCCTCCCTCATCACCGGCCTTCTGGGCCGCTGTGACGCCGTAGCGGCCCAGCGGCCCAGCGTCGCACCATCGGCGTGGTCGCTCGTGGGTTGATTGAGAGGGCTGCGACCACGCCGATGGCACGCCCGGTGGAGGCGATGTCCGCGTTTCCTTGTTGCGCATCGTCCTTGTGCCTTGAGGGTACGCGGTGTCGGCCTCGAACGAACGTGCCGTCTCAAAACGATTTTGGGAACCAATACCCACCGATACGCGGCGCTTTCTTCGCGAAAACCTTCCCAACTTTTGACGTCAACCAAATCGTCGTTCCGACGTACAATCAAAGGTCATCACCGATTCGCATCACATCGCGGTTCGGTGGATTCGATGTTATGGTGTTGGCTGCAAAAATTGACGAACGGTTTCAAGGAGGCTCCGATGCGCCGTCTGATCATCGCTGTTGTCGCACTCGCCATGGTGGCGACCGCCATGCCGGCATTTGCCCTCAATTCGGGCACCGACATTATCGTCCCGGCCGCGGGCCGCGGTGCACCATGGGGCACCGACCTCTATATCGCCAACCCGGGCGACACCACTGTGACGGGTTCCGTCTTCTGGCTCGTGCGTGGCGCCGCCAACCCGAACCCCATCTCGTTCGACTTTTCACTCGCACCGGGCGAAACCGGGATCTTTGCCGACGTCATCCTCGATCAATTCGGTCTCGCCTCGGCCGGCGGCGCCTTTTATGTCACCGCGAGTGCCGCCGTGATCGTCAACTCGAGGATCTACGCCAGCGACGGCTCGGCCACCTTCGGCCAGGGCTTCGAGGGCGTGCCCGTGCCGGCCGCAACCCAGACCGGCGCCACCGCTACCGTTGTCGGACTGAGCTCCAACAGCGCATTCCGGACAAACGTGTATGCCACCGCCGGAGCTGACGGAGCGACCTTCGCGGCCAGCCTGCTCGACCCCGAGGGCAACGTCTTCGCGACGGCGAACCTCGTCCTTGGCGCCTGGGAGCCCTATCTCAGGCGGGTGGATCAACTCTTCACCGGCGTCGCCAATTTCGACAACGCGACAATGACGGCCGACGTCAGCGCCGGTTCCGTCGTGGTCGGCGCCTCAAAGGTCGACAACGAGTCCACCGATCCGACGACGCTCGAGTCCGACGCCACCGCCGGTGGATCAGCATCGGTTGACGGCACCTACCAGGTTTCGATCTATGATTCGGCCCTCTTCGCCGCCGGTGGCAATTTCGTCATCGCCGATGGCGTCGTCACCCAGATCAACGCGACCTACTTCAACTGGGACAAGCTCGAGGGCGGCGAACCGGCGTGCACCCTGCAGTTCCTCTGGGGCCTCGGCATGAGCCCGACCCCGCTTGCCGACTTCGCTACGGGCGTCACCTTCTCCGACAGCTATGCCTCCACCGGCAGCGGCGTCATGGAGTGGACCGTGACCTTCACCGTTTCTGACAACATGGTCATCGACGGCACCGTCGCCGCGGTGGGCTCTGATTTCACCGACCCCACTGAACTCGGCTGCAACGGCACCTTCCCATCGCTCCCCCTCAGGGGCGGCAAGATGGAGTAACCGTCAGCGGACGGATTCGGAAAATCGCAGAGGGCCGCCCGATCGGGCGGCCCTCTTTTTTCCAAAGATCGAAATGTCGAGGGAACGACAAGGGCGCTGGGGGTATCGGGTAAAGAAGCGCGCCTCCGAACCCGATGCTCTCATCGTGGTTGGCCGAGGGAGCCACCTTTAGCATTGTTCGGGACCAACGTTGCGCTGAACATCCGCGGTTCGCAACCCGAACAATGACAAAAGATGGCACCCCGATTGAGGTCGGTTCCGCGTACCCTCAAGGCACCCATCCCGCGTTCTTCCGGGGCACAAGGACGAGGCGCATCAAGGAACCGCGGACATCGCCTCCACCGGGCGTGCCGGGTTTGACATTGTGCCGGATCGACTACCAGGCTTCGCGGCGCTCCCCGCTCAATGTCTAACCGGGCTCCCCCGGGACGCGCAATACGGTCTGCTGTCTCGGCTACGAAGCAGGCCGCCGGCGTGCCATCGGCGTGGTCGCGGCCCTCTCAATCAACCCCCGAGCGACCACGCCGATGGTGCGACGCTGGGTCGTTGGGACGCAAAAGCGTCACAGCGACCCAGAAGGCCGGGGCTGAGGGAGGGGTCATTCGTTGCCCGGCACGCGCCTCCGACTTGGTTCTCCCTTCGCGTTTCAAGGGGCGCCGGGTCAATCCATCGGCTCTGGCGGCGGGTCCTTGGTCCCCGCCGGCGTCCACGGGCCGCAGCGGATGAGACGTTTGGCCGTCATCCAGCCGCCCCGAAGCGCTCCATGCTCGCGGACAACGATCTCCGCGTACGCGCTGCAGGTCGGCGCGAATCGGCACTGGCCTCGCGGAATCAGCCGGTGGCCGGTGGCCTGGTAGGCGTGAAGACCACCGATCATGACCCGGGTGCTCATCTGTCGATCGGGAGCCCGGGCGAGGTCCATCGCGAAGACGGCCACAAATACAACGGCGACGACGAGCATCGCTCGCCGTCGCCGTGAAATCTGCACCGGTGTCTCGATGTCAGAACTTGTCTGCGAACTCACTGATGCCCGGAACGATCAGCCGGTCGCCGTTGAGGCCCTTGACGATGCACATCACGTGCAGCACGAGCACGGCCAACATGACCACGGGCCAGGCCAGACCGAGGATGCAGCCGAGACCCGCGCTCATGGCGCCGATCACCATCCCCGCAATGGACAGCCCGACGAAGACGACAAACTCGGCGGCGGTGAGCACCAAACCGTTCTTGGCGTGCCACTGAACTTCGGAATCGTCCTTCTCCACCAGCAGCGGAATAAGCGCCAAGAGACCGAAATAGGAGAGCACGATGAAGAGCTTGCGGTTGTCCGAGACGACACCTCCCGAGCTTTGAGTCGGCGCCGGCGGCGGCTCGGCGGGTGGCGGTGGCGGGGCGACCGGTGGCGGCGGCGGTGTGCTGTCTCCGGGATTCTGAGGAGGGGCTCCATCCATCATCGTGCACTCCTTTCGAGTGGTTGCGTTCGTCGGTTGTGTTGACGAGTGGATCTTACCTGAGTGGGCCGAAAACACGAAACCCGGTCTCAGGAAAATGTCGAGTTCGCATCGAGCGTCGCAAACACGAAGACGCAAAGACGCAAAGTGGTCACAAAGACATCAAAACAGAAAGCAGACCAGTTGTGGATTGAGGGCCGTCAGACTCCGTGGTGACACTGTCGCGACCGGTGCGGGTCTGAAGGGCGACGCTGGAAGCACATCCGCTACAACCATCGCAACTGCTCCCGAAAAACTCTCATCATGACAAATTTACGCCCCGCAGTCGTGTGCGACTGCGGGGCGTAAATTTGTTTGGTAGCCCGTACGGGGTTTGACCACGGGCGGTAGCGTGGGAAGCTCAAGCTGCGTGGGGAGTAGCGGCGGATTCCGCACTGACTGGCTTCTGAAGAGGAAGCATGGTAGCCCGTACGGGATTCGAACCCGTGTTACCGGCGTGAGAGGCCAGCGTCCTAGACCCCTAGACGAACGGGCCACGCGAATCGACAAATTAACACACGATCCGCCGACACGCAACCCGATCGACTCGAGCGGGTTTTGCTATACTTTCGCGCTGACTAACACGCAGGAGGATGTGAATGGCTATTCGTGTGGGCATCAACGGTTTCGGACGTATCGGTCGTCTTGTGGCGCGTCATCTCAAGGCTCGTGACGGCATCGATCTCGTTGCCATCAACGACCTCACTTCGCCGGAGATGCTCGGTTATCTATTCAAGCACGACTCGGTTCACGGACTCTACAAGGGAACCGTCGAGGTCGATGGTCAGACCATCACCATCGACGGCGACGCCATGAAGGTCTTCGCCGAGCGCGATCCTGCCAAGCTTCCCTGGAAAGAGATCGGCGTCGACTACGTTTTCGAGGCCACCGGCCTGTTCCGCGATCGCGAGACGGCGGGCGGGCACCTCACCGCCGGCGCCAAAAAGGTCATCATCACCGCCCCGGGCAAGACCGTCGACGAGACCTTTGTCATGGGTGTCAACAACGAGATCTATGACCCCCAGAGCCACCACGTGGTTTCCAACGCCTCGTGCACGACCAACTGCCTGGCCCCCATGGCCAAGGTGCTGCACGAAACCGTTGGAATCAAACACGGCTGGCTGACCACGACCCACGCCTACACCAACGGCCAGAAACTCCTCGATGTCCAAAGCGGGGACATGCGCCGGTCCCGGGCCGCGGCCATCAACATCATTCCCACGTCCACCGGCGCCGCCCGCGCCATCTCCCTGGTCTACCCGGTGCTCGCCGGCAAACTCGACGGCGCCGCCATGCGTGTTCCGGTGCCCGATGGGTCGGTGTGCGACCTCATCTTTGTCGCCGGCCGCGACGCAACCGTCGACGAACTCCGGCAAGCCATGATCGAGGCTGCCAACGGCGAGCTCAAGGGCATCCTCCGCGCCGCCGACGAGCCCCTCGTTTCGACGGACATCATCGGCGAAACGCACTCGTCCATCGTCGATCTCGAGCTCATCTCCCAGGTCGCGCCCGACTTCTTCCGGGTGGTGAGCTGGTATGACAACGAGAACTCCTACTCGGTGCGCTGCGTCGATCTCCTCGCGTACATGGCGGAGAAGGACAACTCATGACCCTGCCCGTCCTCGCGGACCTCGATGGGGTCGAGGGTGCCCGGGTCCTGACCCGTCTCGACTTCAACGTGCCCATTTCCGATGGGGTCGTCCAGGACGACACCCGGATCATCGCCGCCCTGCCGACCCTCAAGTGGTTGGGCGAACGCGCAGCGGTGATCGCCGCCTGTTCCCACCTCGGCAAGGCCAAGGGGGTCTCCGATCCGGCCTACAGTCTCTCCCCGGTCGCGCCGGTCCTCGCCGAGGCCCTCGGGCGCCCGGTGCGGTTTGTCCAGGACTGTCTCGATCCGTCCATTTCCGACGCTGAGTCCGGCACCCTCTTGTTGTTGGAAAATCTCCGCTTCTACCCGGGCGAGAAGGCCGATGACCCCGAATTTGCTGCGCGATTGACGGCGCCATTCACGCACTATGTCAACGACGCCTTCGGCACCGCCCACCGGGCGCACGCGTCGGTCTCGGCCGCACCGCGACGTTTCCCACGGGGAAGAAAGGCCGCCGGTTTTCTCATGGGGGCCGAGGTCGCCGCCCTCTCGCGGCTGGTGAGAGACCCGGAACAGCCGTTTGTCGCGGTGGTCGGCGGCGCCAAGATCTCGACCAAGACCGCCCCGCTCGAGGCCCTGCTCGACCGCGTCCGGACCCTGCTCATCGGCGGCGGGATGGCCAACACCTTCCTCAAGGCCCAGGGATACGAGATCGGTCGGTCTTTGGTTGAGAACGAGATGCTCGCCACCGCCCAGGCGGTCATGGAGAAGGCTGCCGCGCGCGGGATCGAGCTCCTCATCCCCACTGATGTGGTTGTCGCGAACGATCTCGAAAACCCATCGCGGGTCGAGGTCGTCGCTTCGGAAGCGATTCCCGCCGACCTCATGGTCGTCGACCTCGGACCCCGGAGCCGCGAGCGTTACGCCGAGGCTCTGGCCGGAGCGAAGACGGTGTTCTGGAACGGCCCCATGGGGGTCTTCGAGGTCGAAGCCTTCGCCAAGGGGACCCTCGCCATCGCCACCGCCATGGCGGAGAGTTCGGGCTTTACCGTGGTCGGCGGCGGTGAGTCGGTGCTCGCGATCCGCCGCGCTGGTGTGGTCGACCGCATCGATCACGTTTCCACCGGCGGCGGCGCCTCGCTGAGTTTCTTGACCGGCGATCGCCTGCCGGCTCTGGCGGCATTGGAGGAATGATGCGGAGATTTCTGATTGCCGGCAACTGGAAGATGCACAAGGGTGTCAGCGAGACCGCGGCGCTCATCGAGGGCCTGCTCGCAGCGGGTCCTTCGCCGAAGGTGGATGTCGTCGTCAGCCCTCCCTACACGTCCCTGCCGACCGCCGCCATGCTCCTGACCGGTTCCCCGATCGGGCTCGCGGCCCAGAACGTCCACTGGGAACCCAGCGGGGCCTTCACCGGCGAGATCTCGGGCGAGATGCTGAGAGAGCTCGGCGCCGAGTGGGTCATCGTCGGCCATTCCGAGCGACGCACCCTCTTCGGCGAGACCGACCGAACCGCCCGGGACCGCGCCCGCGCCGCCCAGCAGGCGGGCCTCAAGGTCATCTACTGCATCGGCGAGACCCTCGAGGAGCGGGAATCCGATCGGACCTTCCAGGTTCTCGAAAGCCAGACCGACGGTCTCGGCAGCCTTTCAAGCGCCGAGTTGGTCGTCGCTTATGAACCGGTGTGGGCCATCGGCACCGGTCGTACCGCCTCGCCGGAACAGGCCCAGGAAGCGCACGCGTTTGTCCGTGGCTGCCTCGAAAGAGCCTTCTCTGCCGACGAAGCGGCGGGAATCCGAATCCTCTACGGAGGCAGTCTCAAACCGGGGAACGCCCACGAATTGTTGTCCAAACCCGACGTCGATGGAGGTCTCATTGGTGGGGCCAGCCTTGACGTAGACTCGTTTTCCGCTATCATCCGCGCTGCGGCGGACTGCGCCGCGGGAGAGTAATGTGACGGTTCTACTTGTTGTCTTATACGTTCTGGTCTGCATTTTTCTGGTCCTCGTCGTCCTGCTCCAGCAGGGCAAGGGAGCCGATCTCGCCGGCGCTTTCGGCGGCGGCGGAAGCCAGACCTCCTTCGGACCCCGCTCGGCGTCCAACATCATGCACCGCATGACCACGGTTTCGTTTGTCCTCTTTGTCGTGCTGTCGCTGGCACTGGCGATTCTCTCGGGCAAGCAGGGCACTTCGGTCATGGAGACGGTTGAGACTCCGGTGGTTCCCGTCGTCGAAGAGGTGATCATCGAGGAGGGCGCCACCGAGGGCGCCATCGAGCCTCTCATCGAGGAGATCCCTCCAACCGAAGAAGCGACCGCTGATGAACCGGGTGGCGAAACTGAAAATGTCCCGCCCGAGGGCGAGTAAGGGCTTGCCTTTCAAGGACGAGGTGATTAAGATCCTCTGCGCTGCCGAAGTGGCGGAATTGGTAGACGCGCACGGTTGAGGGCCGTGTGGAGCGATCCGTGCCGGTTCGAGTCCGGCCTTCGGCACCACTTTCAATTCGAGCCCGATCTCGCCGAGATCGGGCTCGAATTGCGTTGACGGCGCAACCCTCCAGCCCTGTCCTCCACCCCCGGAAACTGTGACGTCCGTCGCACCATCCGCGACCGCGTTCGATCCCAAACAGGCTATGATCCCGAGATGAAGTCTCGGATCCTCAGCACTCTCGTGATCCTCATCGTCGTCGGGTTTGGCGTCGGCTCGCCAGTCGGGGCCTCCGAGCCCATCTCGCAGCGCGACGACGAAAGCCGTTCCATCATCGAGCGGATCAAGCTGTACCAGGAGCGACACGGTGTCCGGGGCAAGCTCGATTCGGGCCAGATGCTCGAGCGGACCCGGTGGGGCTATGAGCGTTGGCTCGCCGCCGAGCACACCCGCGCGACAAAGGGAACCACCGCCGAAGGCTGGGTGAGCCTCGGACCGAACAATGGTGCGGGGCGGATGACCGCCTTGGCGCCGCACCCCGGCGACGATGGAACCATCCTCGCCGGCGCGGCAAGCGGCGGGGTCTGGAAGACCACCGATGAGGGCCTGAGCTGGCGGCCCCTGACCGATGGGCTCGCCGATCTCTCGGTCGGCGCCCTGGCCATCGCGCCCTCGAACCCGTCGGTGGTCTATATCGGCAGCGGCGAGGCCGGACTCGGGAGCTTTTTTGTTCCCGGGATCGGGCTTCTGAGGTCCGACGACGGCGGCGAAACCTGGTTCCTGCCGCAATCCGGGGAGATCGTCGCCGAGCAGTTCTTTGCCCTGTCGGTCGATCCGAGGAATGAAGACCACGTCCTCGCGGCCACCGAAAAGGGGCTTTTTCGCACCACCGACGGCGGTCTGAGCTGGGATCTCCGTCTCTCGCATCCCGATCTCTACGGCGTCACCGAGGTCATCCGGTCGACGGCCGATCCGGATCGGTTGTGGTCGGCCCTGTGGTGTTTCAGCACCTGCCCCGAACCTCTGACGCGGGTCATGACCTCGGCGGATGCGGGGGTGACCTGGGAGCCCGCTGCAGACGGTCTGCCCGACGCCCTGCAAAACAACCCCAACAGCAATCGCATCGCTCTCGCCGTTGCGCCCTCGGACGCCCAGGTTCTCTACGCCGCCCTCAACACTTCGCGCTACACGCCCCAGGGACCCGAGGCGGCGATCTATCGATCCTCCGACGGCGGATCGAGTTGGGTCAACACCAGCGATCCCGGCGCCTACCTGCTCTACCAGGGCTGGTACGACAACGCCATCACCGTCGATCCGGCGGATCCGGATGTGGTGGTGGCCGCCGGTGTCTGGTATGTCCGGTCAACCGACGGGGGTGCGTCCTGGACCACCATGGATCCCATCGCCGCGGGCGACTGGATGGGCACCGAGACCCTGCCCCATGTCGATGGTCATGTCTTTGCCTGGCAGGGCGACCGCCTTTGGCTGGGATGCGACGGCGGGGTCTGGGTCTCCGCCGACGGCGGATCCACCTGGGACGGCCGCAACGAATCACTGGCGACCCGGCAGTACTACGGCCTCGATATCGATCCGATCCGTCACGACCGCATTCTCGGCGGCACCCAGGACAACAAGACCAATCTGCGGTTCGGCCCGGGCGTCGAAGATTGGGCGTGGGTGCTGGACGGGGACGGCTTCGACACCGCCATCAATCCCCTGGCGCCCGACCTGGTCTACGGCACCATCTACGGCACCCTCGTCTTCCGCAGCACCGACGGCGGCTTTCGTCTGGGAGAACATCTCGCCCACCACCGGTGGCGATCTCACCCCGTTCGCGACACCCCTGGTGATGGACCGGGACACGCCGTGGCAGTTGTTCACCGGTTCGAGTCGGGTCTGGGAATCGACCGACGCCGGGACCTCCTGGAGCGCCCTCGGCACCGAGGTCACCGGCCGGCGACTGGTCCATCGAGGTGATCCGAGCCATCGCCATCACCCCGGCCGACGACACCCGTCTGCTCATCGGCAAGGGATCGGGGCTCTACACGAGCTCGGACGGCGGCGCGTCCTGGCGGGTCTCGACGATGCCCGGTTTTGTCAACGCCGTTGCACTTTCCCCGCTCGATCCCGACCTCGCGGTGGCCGGTCTGGCCCGGACCCCGGCGGGAGAGCCCCAGCTCGTGCGCACCTCGGACGGCGGTCACTCCTGGCACGGAGCCGATACCGGTCTGCCTCCTTTCGCCGTCCAGGCCTTGCGCTGGCACCCGGATGACCCCGATCTCGTCTTCGCGGGCACCGATGTCGGTCTCTACCGGTCGACGGACGGTGGTCTGAGCTGGCTGCCCGAAGGCGACGGTCTGCCTTCGGCCTCGGTCCACGATATCCGGATCGCCGAGGACGGCTCGCGCATCGTTGTGGCCTCGCACGGCCGCGGCATCTGGGAGCTGCGCCTCTCCGATCCGGTGGGCGAGGCGCCGACGGTCACCCTTGACGGGCCCGAGCTCGCGATCATCGGTGAACCGGTGGTCTTTTCCGCCGCCGCCGTCGACCCCGACGGTGACGAGCTCGAGCTGCGCTGGGTCCACTCCGACCCCTGGCAGCTCAAGCCGGGAGCGCTGGGTTCGGGCACGGTGGCCGCGACGCTGCCGCACCGCTTTGCCTCGGGTGGAGAGTATCTGGTGGCCGCGAACGCCATCGACGCCACCGGACGGATGGGGTTCGACTCCATCATCGTCACCGCCTACGAACCCGGCGATGACTGCGCGACGCCACGGGTCATCCCCGGCGACGGCCCTTTTCCCTACACAATTCTCACCGAAAATCACGGCGCCACCGTTGGCGCCGAAGACCCGGAGGTACCGTGCACCACCTGGGCCGGTGATCCGAATTCCGGCCGCTGGGCGTCGATCTGGTTCGAGTTCACTCCCGAAGTGAGCGGCACCTACACCTTCTCGACCTGCGGCTCGGTGCCCGACACCGCGCTCTCCGTCTGGACCGGGCCTTCCTGCGGTCCGTACGAGCCCGTCGCCGGGGCCTGCAACGACGACGACCGGCTGAGAAACTGCGTCGGCCGCGACACCGACTCGTGGCTCGAGCTCGAGCTCGAAGCCGATTCAACCATCCGGTTCATGCTCGGGACCACCGACGACGACGAAACCGGTGATCTCCGGATCACCATCGACTGCCCATCGTGCCGCCCGGCGCCGGATCACTCGAGCCTGCTGGTATCGGCCGCCGCGCGCACATCCGGTTCCCAGAGCAGCTTCTGGACATCGAGCCTGCAGCTGGTCAACGCCGGCGACGAGGCCGCCACCACGTCCGTTGAACTCCTGCCCGGTCCCGGCTCGATTCCGGCCGTGGAGAGTTACGAACTCTCCCCCGGCGAGGCCGTGACCCTCGAGGACGTGGTGGGCGACCTGGTGGGAGGCCGCGGGTCCGGCGCGCTCCGGCTCACGTCCACAGGGGCCATGGCCGCCACCACGCGAACCGCGACCTCCGGGAATGGTGGCAGTTATGGCCAGGGAATCCCGACGGCCGGTGACGCCGTCGTCGCGTCGGACGGAGCGGCGCTGCGGCTCTTCGGCTTCCCGGGTGATCCCGCATTCCGGACCAATCTCGGTCTCGTCAACCCGGGGACCGACGAGGTCGACCTCATCATCCGTTTCTACGACCACGAGACCAACGAGCTCGCCGAAGACCACCGGACCCTCGAGGGCGGGAGCTGGATCCAGCTCAACCGGGTCTTCGAAAATCTCGGGATTGCCGCCGAGGCGTCGCTCGTCGTGATTCGTCAGACCTCCAAGCAGGGTCGCTTCTCGGGTTACGCCTCGGTGGTGGACGAGCGCACGAGCGACCCGACCTATCTCGGCCCCACCGGCGTCGGTCGAGTCGGCGATCCGTTGTGGGTCCCCGCGGCCGCTCACACAACCGGCGTCGGCGGCGCCGAGTGGCGCACCGATCTCACCCTCTTCAACCCGGGAACCGGCGATTTCATCACGAGAATCGAGTTTGTCGGTCCCGACGGTGTGCTCGCTTCCACCTCCGTCCACGTGCCGGACGGTTGGGTCATCAGCTTTCCGGATGTGGTCGCCGAGACCCTCGGTGCGTCCGGCGCCGGCGCCCTGCGGATCACCCCGAACCTCGGCATCGTCATGGCGACCAGCCGGACCTATACGACGACGTCCGACGGCAGCTATGGGCAGGGCATCCCCGGGGTGGCCGAGGGCGAGGTCTTCGCGGCGGACGAGCTCGGGTATCTGCCGGGCCTGCGACAGGACGAGGATTTCCGAACCAACATCGGCTTTGCCAATACCGGTGACGTCCCCGTGGACATCGTCGTCGCCGCCCACGCGGCCGATGGCGGCACGATCGGCACCTCGAGCTATCGCGTTGCAGGCTCATCGTGGGTGCAACAGAATCAACCCCTGCCCGATGGAACCGTGTACGCAACCGTCACGAGCGCCACGCCTGGAGCGAAATATCTCGCCTACGCCTCGGTCGTCGATCGCGAAACCGATGATCCCACCTACATCGCCGCCATGCGAGCGGCGGAATGAACCGCAAGGGCGCAAGGGCTCAAAGGAAATCACAAACAACCCATCGCGGCATTGGTCGTGCCCGGCCGGGTGCGCAAGACCAAGCCGCGATTGAGCTGCCTTGCGATCCTCTGCGTCCTTGCGGTGAACTACTTCGGTTTCTGCTGCGCCTGCTGTTTCTTGACTCTCGCCCAGGTGTCGCGCAGGGTGACGATCCGGTTGAAAATCGGCGCCTCGAGGGTGGAATCGATGTCCGGCGCGAAATAGCCGAGCCGCTCGAATTGGACCTGCTCACCGGGGGCAAAGGCAGCGAGGCTCGGTTCGAGCTTGCAGCCCGGCCGGATCTCGAGCGAGTTCGGGTTGAGGTCGTCGACAAAGTCGCCGTCGGCGCCGGGGTTCTCGACCTCGAAGAGGTGGTCATAGAGCCGGACTTCAGCATCCACGGCGTCGGCTGCGGAGACCCAGTGGAGGGTCGCCTTGACCTTGCGGCCATCGGGCGCATCGCCGCCCTTGGTTGCGGGGTCGTAGGTGCAACGGAGTTCGACGATCTCACCGGCGTCGTTCTTCACGACCTCGTCGCAGGTGATGAAGTAGGCGTAGCGCAGCCGTACCTCGCGCCCCGGGGCGAGGCGGAAGAACTTCTTCGGCGGGTCCTCCATGAAGTCTTCGCGCTCGAGATAGAGTTCCCGGCCAAAGGGCACCATCCGCGTGCCGGCGGAAGGGTCTTCGGGATTGTTGACGGCTGCGAGCTCTTCGCTTCCACCCTCGGGGTAGTTGGTGATGACGACCTTGAGGGGGTCGAGCACCGCCATGCGTCGCTGCGCCTCGATGTTGAGGATGTCGCGGATGCAGTGTTCAAACAGGGCATAATCGACAACGCTGTCGCGCTTGGCGAGACCGACCTTGTCGATGAGGTTGCGGATCGCCGCGGGAGGGACGCCGCGGCGGCGGATCCCGGAAAGAGTCGGCATCCTGGGGTCGTCCCAACCGTTGACGTGGCCCTCTTTGACCAATCTGAGGAGCTTGCGTTTCGACAGCACGGTGGAGCTGAGATTGAGCCGGGCGAACTCGATCTGGCGCGGCGCCGAAGGCACCGAGAGGTTGGCGACAAACCAGTCGTAGAGCGGCCGATGGTCCTCGAACTCGAGGGTGCACAGCGAGTGGGTGATGTGCTCGATGGCGTCCGACTGGCCGTGGGCGAAGTCATAGGTCGGGTAGATGCACCAGGCGTCACCGGTGCGCGGGTGGTGGGCATGGAGAATCCGGTAGATCACCGGATCGCGGAGGTTGATGTTGCCCGAGGCCATATCGATCTTGGCCCGCAGCACCCGCTCGCCGTCGGCGAACTCGCCGGCGCGCATGCGGCGGAAGAGATCGAGGTTCTCGGCAACGGTCCGGTCGCGGTAGGGGCTCGGCCGGCCGGCCTCGGTGAGGGTGCCGCGATACTCACGGATCTCCTCGGCCGAGAGATCGTCGACATAGGCCATGCCGGCTTCGATCAACTCCTCGGCCCAACCATAGAGGCGCTCGAAGTAATCCGAGGCGAAGTAGAGGTCTTCGCCCCAGTCGAAGCCGAGCCAGCGGACATCCTCCTGAATCGACTCGATGTACTCCATCTCCTCTTTCATGGGGTTGGTGTCGTCGAACCTGAGGTGACAGCGACCGCCGGTCTCCTCTGCGATCCCGAAGTTCAGGCAGATGGATTTGGAGTGTCCCATGTGGAGATAGCCGTTGGGCTCGGGAGGAAACCGCGTGACGGTGCCTTCGTGTTTGCCTGAACGGAGATCGTCGCGGATGATGTCGCGGATGAAGTCCGAGGACTCCTTGGGGGTGTCGTTGTTCATCATTGTCCCATCAGGCTTTCATGGTCCGAAGCACCTCGATGGCGCTTCGCAGACGCCAGCGGCAGATCTCCTTGCCGAGAACCGCCATGGTGTCAAACAGCGGCGGTGTGGCCGCCCTTCCGGTAACGGCGATTCGAATCGGCATGAAGAGTTCCTTGGGTTTGAGATCGTTGCCCTCGCAGAAGCCGCGGAGCGCCTCCTCGATATTTTCGACCGACCAGTCGATGATGGGATCCAGGGCCTCCTCGAGCAGGAGCCGGAAGATCTTGGCGGTCTGGGGCGGGGTGCGGTCCCGCATCACCATCTTGGCCTTGGCCGCGTCGTCGTAGCCGACATCGCCCGTGAAGAAGAAATCGGTGTACGAAAAGAAATCGGCGAGGGTCTCGATGCGTTCGTGGGCCAGCGGCAGAACCTCGAGGAGATAGCGGTCGCTGAGCAGGCTCTCGCGCAACCGCACGAGAAGCTCGGTCGGCTCGAGCTCGCGGATGTGCTTGCCGTTGAACCACGTCAGCTTGGTCAGATCGAAGACCGGACCGCCGAGGCTGATGGCCTCCAGCCGGAAGGCTTCGACGAACTCCTGAAGGGAAAATTCCTCACGCTCGTCGGGCATGGCCCAGCCCATGAGGGCGAGGTAATTGAGCATGGCCTCGGGAAGAAAGCCCGCCCGGCGGAAGTAGTTCAGGCTCACCGGGTTCTTGCGTTTCGAGATCTTCGATTTGTCGGCGTTGCGCAGCAGCGGCAGGTGGCAGAAGACCGGCGGCTGCCAGCCGAACGCCCGGTAGAGCTGGACGTGCTTGGGCAGCGATGAGATCCACTCCTCGGCGCGGATGACGTGGGTGATCTCCATGAGGTGGTCATCGACGACATTGGCGAGGTGGTAGGTCGGGTAGCCGTCCGATTTGACGAGCACCTGATCGTCGATCTGCGCCGCTTCGAAGCTGACCTCGCCGCGGAGCAGATCATCGACGACGATCTCGCCCTCGGTGGGCATGGCAAGCCGGATGACGTGGGCCTCACCCGCCGTCCGCCGCCGCGCCGCCTCGTCCCGGTCGATGGCCCGGCAGTGGCCGTCATAGCCGAACCGGCCCTTGGCGGCCTTCTGTTCGGCGCGCAACTCCTCGAGCCGTTCCCGGGTGCAGAAACATGGGTAGGCGTGACCGCTCGCCACCAGCATCTCGGCGTGCTCGGTGTAGATCTCCGAGCGCTCGCTCTGACGATAGGGGCCGTACGGGCCGCCGACATCCGGGCCCTCGTCCCAGTCGAGACCGAGCCAGCGCAGGGCGTCGAAGATCATCGTTTCGCTGGCCGAACTACTGCGCTGCCGGTCGGTGTCTTCGATGCGCAGGACGAACTGACCGCCGCTCTGGCGCGCTAAGGCGTAGTTGAAGAGCGCGACATAGGCGGTGCCCACATGGGGATCGCCGGTGGGGCTCGGAGCGATTCGGGTGCGCACGGTGTTGGCCACAGAGTTCCTCGGTTCCTCGATTCGCGGTTGTCACAAAGAAACGCCGCCTCTGGGGCGGCGGGGGATTTCATTGGCGGAGAGGGCGGGATTCGAACCCGCGGTCCAGGTTGCCCCGGACAACTGCTTAGCAGGCAGCCCTGTTCAACCACTCCAGCACCTCTCCGGCCGGGAGGGGTATTGTACGCACCGCACCGTTGACTGTAAAGTAACCCCCTTGGAGGGATGGCCGAGTGGTCTAAGGCGCTGGTCTTGAAAACCAGTGAGGTGCAAGCCTCCGTGGGTTCGAATCCCACTCCCTCCGCCAGCAATTCGTCGGACGAATTGCGGTGGCGCGTCGGACGCGCCAATCGAGCGCAATCCACAGATGACACAGATGGACTGAGTGCCCCGAGCCATTTCTCTTTGTCTCGTCGATCAATCCCAGACGCTTTCTCTCCGACGGAGCCCCGGTCCTGGACTCCGGGTTCATGTGGGTCTGGATACCGATCATGGTTCTTCTTGTGGCGGCCTGGATCTGGGCGAACCAACGCTCACGGCTCTCGTTCACACAGAACAACGGGTGATAAACATGTTTAGCGGGCCGTTATGATCGTTCCCTCCGAGTGAGCTTTCCTATGATGGACCCACGATGAACGTCCTCCTCCTGCCCGGCCTTGACGGCACCGGACGGCTCTTCGAGCCGTTTGTCCGGCACACGCCGGAAGGGGCGTCCTGCACCATTGCGAGCTATCCGGTGGATCGCGAGCTGTCCTACCCGGAGTGCGCCGATCTCGTTGCCGACAAATTCTCTCCGGACGAGCCGTACGTGATCGTGGCGGAGTCGTTCTCGGGTCCGGTCGCGATTCTCACAGCTTCAAAACGGCCACCCAACCTGAACGGCCTCGTCCTCTGCAACACCTTTGCGTATCGCGCCTCGTGGCGCGGTTTCGGCCTTCTACCCTGGTCGTGGTTGTTTCGATGGCCGATTCCGTGGTTCAGCGTCGGCGCCCACCTCACCGGCTTCGGTCGTGCCGGCAAGTTCGTGGACACCATCCGCGCCGCCAACGCGCCGGTCCTTCCGGGTGTCCGTGCATCCCGTCTCCGATCGGCGTTGACGGTGGATGTTCGGCGGGAGCTCGCAGGGCTTGATCTTCCCGTGGTGTATCTCCGCGGCCTTCAGGACCGGCTCGTGTTCGGCAACTGTCTGCGGACGGTTGTCGAGACACGACCGGAAACGACCGTCGTATCCGTCCCGGGTCCCCATCTCCTGCTGCAAGTGGAACCCGAACGGTCATGGCGGGAGATCACGACGTTGTGTTGCGCGATTCGGTATCTAGGCGGACGAACTCGCGTCATTCCGCCGTTGCATGTGATATCTGCGTCCATCTGCGCTCTCTGCGGTTTCTCCGTGCGATGCTTCGTGACCGCTTGGCGTCTTCGCGTCTTGTGTTTGCGACGGTTCGGTGCAACGGGAAACGATCGACGAGCAGCCGTCGCCGTGACCGACGGGTGCTGGTCTCCCTCCTCAGCGTGAGGGTCGACGAGAGTCAACGTGTCGTAGGGTTCTGAGAGAGCGGCATGTCATACTCGTTGCGGTCCGAGCCCGCCACGCTCTCAATTTGGGAGGAGACTCGACTCCATGCGAAGGTGCAATAACTGCGAGCAAGAGATCGAAGAGGATTCGGCAACCTGTCTCCACTGCGGTGCCGATCAGGTGGACTGCACGACGGAGTCGGCCGATCTTCCTGCTCCTGTGGGGGCCCGTATCGCCGGCGGCGTGCTCATCGCGAACGCGATCTTTGTTCTGATCGGGTCGATCATCGATATCGAAAACGTCGCACCGATCAATCCGATCGGCGCCGCCGTCATGGACATCGTTCTCGGGATCGCGCTGGTTCGAGGTAGCCGCAAGATCGTCGTCTGGGTGATCGTCAGAGTGATTCTGGGCTTGCTCCTCTTTTCCGGTCTCGCGATCGCGTCGAGTGATTGGGCCAGCTTCTGGATTCAGATCGTCCTGTCCTCGGGTGTCCTCCTGCTCCTGGTGGGGAATGCGTCGCGTCCGAGGATCATCGCAGCCGGGGCGCTGCTCTCGCTCTACATGGTGGCGGCGGTCGCGGGTCTGCAGCAGATGGCCACCGGAAGAAGCTTCCTCACTCCACTGTACGCGAAAGGGCTCTACGACCTCGAACCCTTTGAACCCGGCCGGCTGCACGGCAGCGTCGTCGCGTACACCATCGATCCGCCAGATGTCGGTTGGCAGCCTGCGCACACCCGAGGCCGCTCGCCGCGACAACCCGGCGGTCGACCACTGGCTCGTCAACCCGGCAATCGACGCTCACATCATCGTGATTGCCGAGTCGGTCGATCCGGGTGCCGAACTCACCGTCGAGGCGCTGTCCGATGCGGTCGTTTCGAATTTCGAGACGGCGATCGAGGATTTCCGTCGAACGGCCGGGTCGCGCGGACGATTCTCGGCCGCCAAGCTGAGGTTCTCGACCTATCCGGCACCGTGGGGGCCCTCTCGATTCGTTACCGCGTGGCGTGCATTGCTTCCGGCGCTACCGCCATCCAGATCATCTGCTTCGCCGGACCGGGGGTTTTCCCATCCGTGGAGCAGGATTTCGACAACGTGATCGACTCGCTTTTCATCGGTCCCTGGGAATCTTCTTCGTAAGGAAATCGTGCTGTAAGTGGTGTCAGGCGCTCACACATGACGTTGTCATGAGCCGTTCGACGGTTGCGTCTCAGCGTGACGGTTTTTCAAGACTCCGCTAGCTCATACTTCTCACCATCTGTTCGGCTGCGGCCAACGATGGATGATCTTCGCGCCCTTTGCGATGCCATCCTGCGATGATGCGATGAGAGTGAGTTAACGTCAGACCAAGACTTGACGTGACGTCAATTCTACCCTACAACATAGACATGGTGGTTTGCGACCCGGAAAAGCCGCTGACGCCGAAAGAGCTGCGCCGTGCGATACGGGACTGCCTTGCGACCGGCAGCGTGGTTTTCTCCAGCCACTCACGCCGAAGAATGGAAGAACGAGACATCATAGAAACCGACATCGTCAACGTTCTCGAAAACGGGCGCGTGCTCCAAGAACCGGAATGGAGCAACTGGTATTGGAGGTACCGGATCGAAACCCGAAACCTTGGCGTCGTTGTCACATTCGAGCCCGAAGCAGGGGACATCAAAGAGTTGATTGTCGTCACGACGTTCAGAAACCGAAGGAGATCGCTATGAGCCATCGCTGCTTCAACTGTGGTGGGGATTTGACCTCTCGGCGGGAGACGAGAAGGTACGGCCGCGGCATTGACGTCGTCCTCGTCGGGGTCGAGGTGCGGCACTGTGACGATTGCGGCGAGGAAGAAGTCGTCATTCCACGCATCAAGGAGCTCCACAATGCGATCGCTGCCGACCTGGCGAATCGCCCTGGCATCCTCTCTCCGGGGAAATCCGTTTCCTTCGAACTCACATGGGGTTCTCGAGCAAGGATTTTGCGAAGCACATGGGAGTCACACCCGAAACCGTGTCACGGTCGGAGACCCACGAAATCCGATGAAGCTCCGACGAACGGCCGACAGGCTGATTCGTCTTTCGGTCAGAGGATTCAGTTCAAGGACTACGAGCTGCCGAACTTGGACAAAGCAGATCAGAGCTGGACCAGACACCGCGTTTCGGACTGGGCGAGAACCCTGGGAACCCGTTGCAGCCGCTCAATGAAGGCCACGGACTTTGCGGCGCTGCCCGTTTCACCACTAAAGAGCGGCCTTGGGTGAGGTTGGCTCCATGGTGAGTTCCCGCAATCGCGGAGTCCTTGAGTCGCCGTCGTCGCCCGGCTCAACGCACCGTTGGCGTCTCAGCGCATGGGCTGGTGTTGTGGCGCATGACTCGGTTTCCGAGAGTCCTAACCCGAGTTGTTCATGAGCTGTCAGCTGCGGCCGACGACGTGGTTCTGTGAACTCGCAATTGCGACGGCTTTGCGCCTCTTTGCGATGGATGATCTTGGCGTCCTTTGCGGTGCAACCCTGCGATGGTGCGATGGCTCTGCGTCTCTGCGTTGAGTTGCGATGGATGCGATGGCTTCGTGACCGCTTGGCGCGTCCGACGCGCCACCACGATTCGTCCGACGAATTGGTCCGACGAGCCCTCCTCAGAGGCTCCCCTTGATCTCGGGTAACCCGCCGACGCCCTTGAGCTCGATGACGATCCGGAAGTCACGGGTCGGATAGAGCCCGATCTTGAGATCGCGGTACTCGGCGGAGACGGCCCAACAGCCGCCCTTCCAGCCGATCTGGTAGCGCTGCTGCTGGATCTCCTTCTGCTCGACGTCGTAGGCGATGTGGAACGCGGCGGTGACCGGGAAACCCGGTTTCATGAAGTTGATCAGGGTCCGCACCTGGGATGAGACCCGGTCGCCGGAGATGGGGTTGAAACCGGCATACCAGGTCAGGCTGAGCGAGCCGAGCCCGTTTCGGCCCGTCCCGGTCAGGGAGGTGGAGACGATGTTCCGGTTGAGCCAGTCGTAGCTCGCCCGGGCATCGAGGCCGGTGCCCGGGCTCGGAGTCACCCGGAGGGACCCTGTCATCGGTCCCCAGCCGCTCGTGGTTCCGTCGGGTCCGAAGGTGAGGGGCCTCGAGAACGACAAATCCTGGAAGAGCTCGAATGAACCGAGCTCGACGGAGCTCAGGCTCTTTTCCGAGCGACCGAAGAGCCGGTTGGCCAGCGACAGCCTCACCCGGTTGTCGAGCGGGGTGCTGTCGACCTCGTCGGCGATGGGAATATCCGAGTTGTCCTTGCCGATGCCCTCGAGATAGGCGTACTCGATCCGCGGCTCGACGAGATGCTTGAATTTCGAAAACCCCCACCGGCCCTTGTTGAATACCCGCGAGATCGAGGGGCCGCCGATATCGACCCCGGCCGCGACGAAGGCGCGATCGATGGGCTCGTCGTCGAAGACGGTGATGGTCGGCGGTCCGCTCGGGTTACTGGGATCGGGCACCCTTTCGTAGCGCGCCGTGTAGTAGGTGTAGCGACCTCCCACCCGCGGCGTCACGGTGAGCCACGGCGGTCCCGGTAGGGTGTAGTTGAGGGTCGGGAAGACATCGCCGCGCCAGTAGGTGCCGACCAGACCGGTGTCGTCTCGAATCTGTTTGGGTGTTCGTTTGTCGACGGAGAACAGATTCACCGACGAGATGAGGTTCCAGTAGATATCGGTGTTGAACAACCGGGTCGATCGCACCCTCAACTCCGCCTCTGGAAGCCGCGCGAGGAGGCTGTCGTACGTGGTGTTCTTGTCGGGATCCCCCTGAGGGAGATCGGGATCGGTGAAGTTGAAGAACGTCAGCCGGTGGTCGGCGCTCAAGTTGAGGGAGTACGGTCCCCAGCTCTGGGTGAGAAAGAGGTACGAGTAGACGTCCCGCCTCGTGTTGGCCTCGAACGTCCGGTCGAATTCCTGGAAGAAGTCGGGATCGGAGAGATTCTCGACTTGCGCCTGGAGGCGGAATCCGAAGACATCTGCCTGGTCGTAATGACCGTTGACCCGCCACTGCCACTCGGCGTTCGCCTTGTCGTAGATGGAGTAGAGGTCGAGCAGGCCGGCGCCGTCCTGAAAGGGCGCCCACCGGAGTTCATTGCCGATACCGTAAAAGCCCTCGGAGAAGTACTCGAAAACGAAGGTCGTGTCCCAGCTTCGGCCGAGGGGAAAGTAGACCGGCAGGCCGATGTAGGTGCCGAGGCGGTCGGAATAGCCGAAGCCCGGCATCAAGAGACCAGGCGAACGTTCCTTCTTGATCGGCCAGACCATATAGGGAAGATAGAAGACCGGGACGCCCTGGATCTTGACCGTCGAGCTGGTGAACTTGCCATAGCCCTCGATCTCGAGATTGGCCTTCTTGAGGTGGAAGCTCCACGGCGGGTGTTTCGAGTCGTCCTCACAGGTCGTGAAGACCGCCTTATCGACCCGGTAGCGGGTTTCGTCGAGTTTTTCGATGGATCGTCCCGAGAAGGTGTACATGGGCGAGACGTATCCCGTCGCGTTCAAAAAGAGCCCGGTCTTCGACCGCAGATTGTAGTGAAGTTCATCGGCGGTGAAGCGACTCGGTCCCTGATCGACGACGACGCCACCCCGAGCCACGAGATCCATGGTCGTCCCGTTGTAGAGCACCTCGTCGCACGCGAGGACGACATCCTGGTAGTAGATCTTGACATTGCCGGTCCACAGACAGAGCTCTTCCTCTTCCTGGCAGTCCTGCTGATCCGCCGTCATCCGGAGGGCGCCGTCCTGGGACGGTTTGGGCTCCGTCTCGGGCTCCTGAGCCCATCCGCCAACGGCGGCCAGGGCCGCCACGGCAAAGACGGCGAGCGTGCGTTTCACGACGTCCCGCATCCGGCGGTGTTGCCCCCACGGGAACCCCGGCGGTGGTTCGGTTCGGATACGAACCCGGTCATCGATTGGATGCCCACACGCTCCTCTCCGGTCGCGACCGGCCCGCACTCCCTCCGCGGAAGTCCTCGGAGGGTGAGAGCAGGACACGAAACTCAGGTCATTGTAATCGGTGCCCGTACAATGGGCCTATGCGCTTCCTCGGAATCGATCCCGGCGGCAAACGCCTCGGTCTCGCGTTGGGTGATGATCTTACCGGTTTCGCGACCCCGTTGGAGGTCGTCGGTTACCAGGGTTTGGTCCACGCGGCGAAACTCATCGCCGAGGCCATGGACGAATATGGCGCCGAGATCGCGGTCATCGGTCTCCCGACATTGTCCGATGGTTCTCAAACACCGGCCTGTACGAGATCGCACGCGCTGGCGGGAGCGCTCGCGGAACTCGGTGTGGAAACGGATTTACAACCGGAGTTTCTGACCACGAACGAGGCGCGGCGCCGGGCAAGATCGTCAAACCGTCGACCCGGGCAACCTGTCGACGACATCGCCGCCCAGGTGATTCTCGAGGAGTATCTCGCGAGTCGACCGGCGCCGGGGAGTTCGCGATGAAACTCCGAGCTGTTGGGGTTGTCTTCGCGGTGGCGGTCATCTCCGGTCTCGCCGCGGTCGGCGGATCGGCCTTCTGGCTCTGGACACAGCTCTACGGGTACCGCAGCCCGGCCGCGGTCGAACTCGCCATCCCCAAGGGTCTTTCCGGCCGTGAGGTGCTGACGATCCTCAACAACCACGATCTTCTCCCTTCCACGCTTGCCGGCCGCCTGTACCTGCGATTCGCGGCTGAGGGCCGATCGATTCGCTTCGGCAGCTATCGAATTGACGCGGCGAGCCGGCCGGTGGATGTCCTCGAACGTCTTCTCGAAGGCCGGGTCGAGATGCTCGAGGTGACGGTGGTGGAGGGATCGGATCTCGAGACCGTGGCGATTCAGATGGCCGCCGCCGGAGTTGGCAGCGAAGCCGACTGGCTCACCGTCGCCGAACGGGTTGATTGGATCGAGGATCTCGCTCCGGAAGCGCCCTCCCTCGAGGGGTTCCTGTTTCCGGATACCTATCAATTCGCCGAGGGAATCGGGGTCGAAGCAGCCGCCCGCCACCTGGTGGATCGATTTCGCGCTGTGTGGACGGATGAAGTCTCCCAGGACCCGGAGCTCTGGGGCACGGTTTTCGATGTCGTGATCCTCGCCTCGTTGGTCGAAGCCGAGACCGCGTTGGCCTCGGAACGCGGCCGAGTCGCCGGAGTCTATCTCAACCGACTGAGCCGCGGCATGCTTCTCCAATGCGACCCCACAGTGGTCTTTGCTCTCAAGCGCCGGAACGAATGGACGGGCCGCCTTCTCCGGATCCACTGGGGCGTCGACGACCCGTACAACACCTATCGTTTCCCCGGTCTGCCCCCGGGGCCGATCAACTCCCCGGGCCGGGAGGCGATTCGGGCCGCCATCTCGCCCGACGAGCACAACTACCTCTATTTTGTGGCGTCGCCTGATGGCGGCCACGCTTTCTCGCGGACCCTGGCCGAGCACAACCAGGCGGTGGCGAGATGGCAACGCTCCCGCCGTTGACCCACCACCGATCCACGGTGTAGGCTGGAGGATGGAGGGCAAATGGCTGAACGGTACCGCGTTTTCGGCTCCTGCATATTGCTCAAAGAGGTCTTCGAGGACGATCTCGGTCATCTGTTCAGAGCTGGAACCATTTCGGGCGAGTCCTTCGATCGCTCCATTTGGCTGCGGGTCCTGGATGGGCCCGGTCTTCCCTCGACAGCGATCATCGCGTCGTTCGAGGAAGCCCAGTTGATCGCCGAGGCCATCCGCGGATCCCAGCTTCCCACACACCCGCTCTTCCTCGACGCCGACGGCATGCCGGGTCTCGGCTGCGACTATGTGCCGGGACAGCCGCTCAACCGGGTATTGTCGCGCGCCCGCGACGAGGCCTTTCCTCTCCAACCGGACAACACCCTGTTGATCGTCGAGAAGCTCGCCCTCGCCCTGACCGCAGGAGAGTCGGCTTCGCTCTGCCGGAAAGCCCCTGACCCACGGTTTTCTGCACCCGGGTCTGATCTACCTGAGCAACGACGGCGAGGCACTGGTCACCGGCTTCGGTGTCGGCCCGACCCTCCTGGATGCTCTCAACGATCCGGACGCGGCAGCCGGGGTGCGCGCCTATCTGGCGCCGGAGGCGCTCGCTGATCGCATGCCTTCGCTGCAAGCCGATGTCTATTCGCTCGGCGCGATTCTCTTTCACCTGCTGACCGGCACCGCGCTGCCGGTGAATCCGGACGAGCGCACCGCCGCGCTGCGAGGCGGCACACGTGGCCTGGGATGGAGAGGGTCTGGCGCAGGACATCCGCACCATCTTGAACCGCGCTCTCGCTCTGGCGCCCGGCGATCGTTTTTCCTCCGCCGGCGAGTTCCGGACCGAACTCGAACGGCTCATTTACGGAGGCGCCTATTCGCCCACCACCTTCAATCTCGCACTCTTCATGGATCGCCTCTTCAGAGCGGAGATCGTGGAAGACGAACTGGCCCTCAAACGCGAGGCGGAAATCGACGTCGGTCCGTATATCACGATCGAGCCCGAAGACCCCATGGTGTCGCTCGAGGCCGATGACGCTGGAATGGATCACCTGAGGCTCGCTCCTGAAGCGGTTCCTCCGACCACACACGGCGGCAAGAAGATACTCTGGGGGGTTCTCGGCGGCGCGGTGGTCATCGCAGTGGCCGTTGGTGTTTTCTTGCTTGGTCGAGGCACCGGGCCGCAGCAACCACCCCCCGAGGCCGCGCCGACCGCCGCCGAGATCGCCGCCAGCCGGCAGGCACAGGACGATCGGCTCCGAGAACTGACCCAGGCGATGGTCGCGGAAATGATGGCCGAGCGCGAAGAGGAGATCCGCCAGGAGCTCATCGCCCGTCAGACCAGGATCGTCGAGCTTCAGCGGCGTCTGCAGGAGAGTGAACGCCGGGCGACCCAAGGGGCGGCGGCGGCCGCGAGCGAGGCCGAGACCCAGAAAAAGCTGATGGCCGAGATCGAGGAGCAGGAAAAGGCGCAGCGGGAACAAGAGGACGCGCTGGAGACCGAGCGTCAGGAGGCGATGAACGAAGCGGCGCAACAGGCTTCTGCTGAAACCCTCGCCGTCGGGGGTTCCGGGGCGGCCGATGAATCCAAAACGGCCGCTCAGGAGATCCAGAGCGCCGAGAAAGCGGCGGCCATGACACCGCCCGGTCCCTCCTCGTCGCCGCCTCGACCGACCGCAGCGCCGATCAGAGCTCCGGTCGTATACGGAGAATTCGTCAAACCGGAGGACGTGGATACCCGCCCGGTTGTGGTGAAGAGTCAGCCCCTGGTCTGGCCGCGAATTGCCCAACGTTCGAAGGGCAAGGGTGTGGTCGTTGTCCAGTTGACGGTCAATCCGAACGGTGGGGTCGACGAGGTCGTCCTCATGCGCGCAGACCACACCGGCTGGGGCATTCCGGAGGCCGCCGTCGAAGCCGCTTCAGGCTACCGCTACAAGCCCGCCACCAAGGACGGGGTGGCGATCTCGACCCACGCGTTTATCACCTGGCGCTACGATTTCACCCAGGAGTGATGAACGACCGCGGAGAATGAGCGAGGCCGAGCATCAAGCTCGGCCTCGTCATTCAATACCTACAACTCACCCTCTGCGCGCCCGGTGAGCACTCTCCAGGCGGGCGGCGCGAGCCGGTTGCCGGCTTACTTCTCGACGCGCTCGCGAAGGGTCTTGCCGGGCTTGAAGTGCACGTACTTCTTCGCCTTGATGGTGATGGTGTCACCGGTGGCCGGGTTGCGACCCTGGCGCTCACCACGGCTCTTGGTGGCAAAGGTCCCAAAGCCGGGAATCGTCACCTTTTCGCCCGCGTCGAGGGCGGAGGCGATGATTCCTTTTCGGGGCTGAGCCGAGAACATCACATCGACGATATCCGCAGCTTTGCCCTGGCTCAGGCCGGTTTTCTTCGCAAGCTTCAGTGCCATTTCGGTCTTGTTCATTCAATCCTCCGAACGCAAATGTAAACCTATAGTGGATGCGAAAAACGCAACTGTCAAGGGCAAATAGCGGGTATTACACGAAGTTGAATCCCTTGCGTTCGTTCTCAGACCGCGATAGCGTGAAATCCGGGGGTGAGCATGGATCTCAGACTCGGTGGCAAACGTGCGCTCGTGACAGGATCATCCAGAGGCATCGGCCGGGCGATTGCTCTCTCCCTGGCGGACCTCAAGGTCGATGTCGCCATCAACTATCTTCGCGGCCGAGAGCGCGCCGAAGCAACCGCAAGAGAGATCGAGGACCGTGGGGTCCGCTGCCTCCTCGTCAAGGGCAACGTGGCCAATCCGGAACACGTCGAACGGATCTTTGCCACCATCGAATCCGAGTGGGGCGGTCTCGAGATCGTGATTTCCAACGCTGCATCCGGAGTGTTGAAATCTGCTAAAGAATTGACAATGCACCACTTCGACTGGGCCATGCACATCAACGCAGCCGCGCTGCTGCCCCTCGTCCAGAACTTCATCAGGCTCGACTCCAGGGGTGAGAAGACGCTGGTCGCCGTGTCGTCTCTCGGAGCGGTCCGCGCCATCCCGAACTACACCGCGGTCGGCGCATCCAAGGCCGCCCTCGAGTCCATGGTGCGCCATCTCGCCGCCGAACTCGCTCCGGAAGGCATCCGGATCAACGCCGTGTCGGCGGGAACCGTCGACACCGATGCGCTGCTCCATTTTCCCAATCGCGAAGAGCTGCTCGAGGCCGCTCGCCGGAGAACACCGGCCGGACGTTTACTCGAGTCCCCAGGATGTCGCCAACACGGTGATTTATCTCTGCACGGACTATTCATCGATGATCCACGGTCAGACCCTCATCGTCGATGGAGGCTACTCGATCCTGGCGTAAGTGACCCCGGTCACACCGGGCAATTCGTCGGACGAATTGCGATGGATGATCTTGGCGCCCTTTGCGATGCAACCCTGCGATGGTGCGATGTGCCCGCGTCAATCTGCGTGATCCACGGAACCGCCTCGACCCCAGAAGCGGCTTCAAATACCTCCCGGTATGCGACGCCGCGCAGGCGGCGACCCGCTCCGGTGTTCCCTCGACGACGACCTCGCCGCCGCCGTCTCCGCCCTCGGGGCCGAGATCGACGATCCAATCGGCGGTCTTGATGACATCGAGGTTGTGTTCGATGACGATGATCGTGTTGCCCCGATCGACCAGCGCGTGGAGCACCGCGAGAAGCTTCCGGACGTCATCGAAATGGAGACCGGTGGTCGGTTCGTCGAGAAGATAGAGGGTCTTGCCCGTTGCGCGTTTGGCCAACTCTCGAGAGAGCTTGATCCGCTGCGCCTCGCCACCCGAAAGCGTCGTGGCCGGCTGACCGAGGTGAAGGTAGTCGAGACCGACGGAGACCAGAGTGTCGAGCACCCTGACGATCTTGGGCACCGAGGCAAAAAGCTCTGCGGCCTGGCGGACCGTGAGGTCGAGGACCTGGGCGATGTCGAGTCCCTTGTAGTGAACCTCCAGGGATTCCCGGTTGTAGCGCCGTCCCCGACAGACGTCACAGGTCACGAAAACATCGGGCAGGAAGTGCATCTCGATGCGAATCTGACCCGCACCCTGACAGGCTTCGCAGCGGCCGCCCTTGACGTTGAAGGAGAAGCGTCCCGGTTTGTAGCCACGCGCCCGGGCGTCGGTGGTCGCTGCAAAGAGGTTCCGAATGGGGTCAAAGACCTTGGTGTAGGTTGCGGGGTTGGAACGCGGTGTCCGGCCGATGGGTGACTGATCGATGGCGATCACCTTGTCGAGGTGCCCGCAGCCGGTCACCTCTCGGTGCCGACCCGGTCGAGTCAGCGACCCGAGGATCTGGCGCGACACCGCTTTGTGCAGCACTTCGTTGACCAGGGTTGACTTGCCCGATCCGGAAACCCCGGTCACACAAATGAGCCTGCCGAGGGGAAAGTGGACATCGATGTTCTTGAGGTTGTGCTCCTCGGCGCCGAGGACCACGAGGTGATCGCCGTTGCCGTTGGCTCGCGCCTGAGGCACCGGAATGCGTTGGCGCCCGCTCAGATAGGCGCCGGTCAGAGAAGCCTCGGACTCGAGGATGACATCGGGAGGTCCCGCGGCGACGACCTCACCGCCGAGGCGGCCGGCGCCGGGTCCGAGATCGATCACCCAGTCGGCATCGCGGATGGTCTCCTCGTCATGCTCCACCACGACCACGGTGTTGCCGAGATCCCGCATCCCCTTGAGGGTGTCGAGCAGTCGCCGGTTGTCGCGTTGGTGGAGACCGATGGAAGGTTCGTCGAGGACATAGAGCACCCCCATGAGCTTCGACCCGACCTGGGTGGCCAGACGGATGCGCTGGCTCTCTCCCCCGGACAGGCTCCCCGCCATGCGGTCGAGGGTCAGATAGTCGAGCCCGACCGACACCAGGAAACCCAGGCGGTCGCGCACCTCGCGAAGGACCTTGGCGGCGATCTGGGCATCGCGATCATCCAGGACGAGGCCGTCGAACCACCCCATGGCATTGCGGACCGACAGTGCCGAGATCTCGGCCAGACTCGCCCCGGCCACCTTGACCGCGAGACTCTCGGGCCGCAACCGCGCGCCGTGGCAAGTGTGACAGGGTGCGAACGACATGTATCGCTCGAGTTCCCGCCTGATCTGCTCGGACGAGGTTTCCTTGTAGCGCCGTTCGAGACGCGGGACGACGCCCTCGAAGCGGTCACGAAAACGATAGGCGCCCTTGCGCCCTTCCCAGACAAAGTCGTGTTCCTGATTCGATCCGAACATGATCAGTTCGCGAATCGGCTCGGCCAACTGCCGCCACTTGGTGTGCAGGTCGAAGCCGAGATGAGTCCCAAGCTGTTCGAGTTGTCTTCCGACCCACGACCCGGGCCCTTGACCGACCGTTGCCAAACAGCCCGCCGAGAGGGTCCGGTCGGGATCGAGGACGAGCTTCTCGGGATCGACCTCGCGCAGGAAACCGAGTCCAGAGCACGCCGGGCAAGCTCCCTGCGGCGAATTGAAGCTGAAAAGTCGAGGCGAGATTTCACTCAGGGAATAGCCGCAGCTCGGACAGGAGTGGCGTGACGACAGCACGAGCTCTTCACCACCGGCAAGCGCCACCCGGACCAGTCCCTCACCGACCCTGAGCGCGGTTTCGAGGGAGTCGGCGAGCCGGGAGGCCACCCCGTCGCGGACCGACAACCGATCGACCACTACCTCGATGGTGTGCCGGCGGTTCTTGTCCAGTTCAGGGGGAGAGGCCGCATCGATGAGTTCACCGTCGACCCGGGCGCGGACAAAACCCTCGCGGACCATCTGGCTGAAGAGCTTGCGGTGCTCCCCCTTGCGGTCGTCGACCAGCGGTGCGAGCAAGATGAACCGTGTGCCCTCGCCGAGGCCCATGAGTTGGTCCACCATCTGCTCGACGGTCTGCGGTTCGATGGGAACCTCACAATCGGGACAGAACGGCACCCCGATGGAGGCCCAAAGAAGTCGCAGATAGTCGTGGATCTCGGTCACCGTCCCCACCGTCGAGCGCGGGTTGCGCGAGGTCGTCTTCTGTTCGATGGAAATCGCCGGCGACAAACCCTCGATGGTGTCAACGTCAGGTTTCTCCATCTGATCGAGGAACTGGCGCGCATAGGCCGAGAGCGACTCGACGTATCGCCGCTGGCCTTCTGCAAAGAGGGTGTCGAAGGCGAGCGACGATTTACCCGATCCCGAAACGCCGGTAATCACCACCAGCCGATCGCGCGGGATCGTGACGTTGATGTTGGCGAGGTTGTGTTCTCGGGCGCCCCGGATCACGATGTCGTCTCGCATCAGGTTCCCGCCACATTTCGATTGCGGAGTTTTCTCACCATCGCCTTCCCTCATTCGCTCGTCGGACAGACAGGAGAACACACACCGGGCCAATCCCGTTCCCGTTGGCGGCGCAGATCGCGCTGGACGGCCGGCCCGGTTCTCGTTGTCGCGATCTCGGCCGGCTCGCTGGTCGGAAGACGCTGTTTCCCACCACGAATCGGTTGTCCCGGATCAGGGTGCCGTCCCCGATGGGCGGCTTGTTTTATGTCTTGATTATACCACCCATCCGGCACTTGGCTAGATGCGTTCCTTGACCGCCTGCTCGGCCTCACGATCCATGGTTCGCTGACGCAGGGTTTCGCGCTTGTCGTGAAGCTGTTTGCCCCGTGCCAGCGCGATCTCGATCTTGATCCAGTGCCCGATGAGGACAACCGCCGTCGGGATCACGGCCAAACCCTTTTCCTGGACCTTCGAGGCGAGGCGCTCGATCTGACGTTTGTGCATCAACAACCGCCGCGGGCGGCGGGCTTCATGGGTCGCATACCCGCCGTGCTCATACGGACCGATATGGCATCCCAGGAGAACCGCCTCTCCGTCGGCAAAGTGGACATGGGCGTCGGTGAGATTGACCCTGCCGTCCCTGATCGCCTTGACCTCGGTGCCGCGCAGCTCGATCCCGGCGACCTCGTGCTCGAGAAAGTGGTAGAGGTGACGGGCACGGCGATTCTGGGCAATCACCCGACGCTGATCATTCATGCGACGACCTTGGTGATGGCCTCGACCACCGCTGGATCGAACTGATGCCCCGCCGCCCGCTGCAGGATCGCCAGGGCTCTTTCCTGACTCACCGCAGGCCGGTAGCTGTTGGCCGCGGTGAAGAGATCGAAGACCTCGGCGACGTGGACGATGCGCGCGAGAACGGGAATCGCGGTGTTCGCCAACCGGTCCGGGTAGCCGTTGCCATCCCACCGTTCGTGATGGTGGCGCACCGCATCGGCGATCTCATCGAAGCCTTCGACCCGAACGATGCGGTCTCCGACCTCGACGTGCATGCGGTAGGTGCGGCGATCCTCAGGACCCGGCGTCGGATGCATATAGAGTCGGTCGTAGTCGAGTTCCCGCATACCGACATCATGCAGCAGACCGGCGAGCGCCGCCTGCTCCGTGGATGCCTCGTCGAACTCAAGCTCGCGGGCGATGGACCAGCACAGGCGCGAGACGCCGAGGGAGTGCGCAACGAGTTCGGGATATCGGCGGTCGCCCGGCTGCAACAGCCGCCGGGCCAGCCCGCGCCGGGCGATGCGAAGACAGAATCGCTCCCGAGCATCGGCGACCCGGTTTTCGAGCCGCTCGACGGCCTCCCCGGCCACCGCCGGCTCGGCGTCGGCGATGACCGATGCCACCAGGCAGCTGCCGGCAACCCTCAGCAGGACCGCAGAGGCGATCACCGGACTCCGGAACGAACCCGCGGCTCCCGACGTGCGGCGGATCTCGGTCTTCCACGCCTTCGGCGGCGGCGCCGAGACCGACTCCTCACCCATGACGCCCAACTGATGCTTGATGAGTTGATCGAGCTCGATTCCGGGGGAACCGGCTCGCTGGTGAACCAGCGTCGCGGCGGCGGTTCGACTTGCGATGCTCAGCGCGATCGCCAGCACGCGCGGATCGGCGAGCCCGTCGACAGCAGCGGTGTTGATTTCGTCAAACCCCGACTCGTCAAGGAGCGCGTGGGGCTCACCGTCAGGATCGGCCGGAAGTTCGACCGCCTTCGGCGACGTCACGACGGGGTCTTCGACCTGGGGCTGACCGGTGTTTTGGTTGGGTTCGGCGTCCGCGACCAACCGAGTCAAACCGGCCGCGATCGTGCGAGAGAGCTCGAGATCGCCGGCGTCAAAGGGGCGTTGGCCGCCTTTGTCTCGAACATCGACAAAGCCGATCTGGTCGGTGCCGCCGATGACCGGAACGAGCATCAACCGGGTCGTTCCCGCATCGGCGAGATAGCCCGCCAACTCACCGACCTCGCTGGGATCGTTGTAGAACCTGGGTTCCTTTCCGAATGCCCGCACCATTCGAACGAGCGGGTGATCATCGGCAAAGGACTCCGACAACCGGTCTCGGCGGCCAAAGCCGTACTGCGTCGCGAGAGACCAGGTCCCGTTCGTTGACTTCAGGTAGAGGGCGGCCTTGGTGGCGTGGACATCTCCCATAAAACGATACAGAACCTCTTTAAAGGTCCGTTCGATATCTGGAGTCCAGAATGGATGCTGCGCCGTCATGACCTCTCCTCGGTCGGTTTCCAATTCTCTACTTTAGTCCACTCCGCCCCAATTGGGGTGCTTTTCCATCTCCTCCCGATGGTAGAATCGGCCGATCATGCCTTTCGTGCTCGCACTCCTGCTCGCAATGGGAATCGCTCTTCCCGATCCCGTGGCCCTCGAGGTGACCCGGGATCCGACGACGGTCGAGATCCGCTTTCGGCTGGTAGAGTCATTGCCGGAGGAGATCTCCGCCGCCCTCGAATCGAGCGCTGAGGTCCGCCTGACCTATCCGCTTCGAGTCAGGGCCAAACGGCGGGGATGGTGGGATCGCCGGCTCTGGAGCGGTGAGTTGGTGAGTATTTCGGCCTTCGACGCCGTCACCGGTCGGTACCGGTGTCAGGTCATCCTCAACGGCATCATCACCGCATCCGACGAAGCCGAGTCGACCGAAGAGGCCCTCAGCTGGCTGACCAACCCGCCACCGGTCCGGGTCGAGCTCCCGCCCGAGCGCCGTCGGGCCAACCTCCGGATTCGCGTCCGCGCGGTGTTCTCATCCGGCACCACATGGCTCATCTTTCCGACAACCGACGCGACCCCCTGGAGCGAGCTCATCTTGGAACCACTTCCCGAGCCCGAGGGCGCCGAGTAGCCCATGGGCGGCCTGGTCCGCGCCTGGAATCGCCATCGCCGCGAGAACCGGTTTCTTTTCGGCGCCTTCCTCTTCTTGATGACCCTGACCACCGGGGCCTTCTACCTGCTCCAGCGAGCCCAGAGCGTCTCGCCCGACGAACTCACCAACCGGTTGCTTCTCTTTATTCTCTGGTACCTCGATATCTCGCTGATCCTCATTCTGTCATTCGTCATCGTTCGCAACGTCGTCCGACTCGTGGCGGAGTGGCGGAGCGGGATCCTCGGCGGCCGTTTTCGCACCAAGCTGGTTCTGACCTACGTCGCCCTGACCTTTGTTCCTGTCATCTTCATTTTCCTCATCGCCACCAATCTGTTGCAGCGCTCCATCGATCGCTGGTTTTCATCCCCGGTCGAGGAGATTCTTCTTGTCGGGTCCGAGGTCACCATCGAAATCCGGAAGGCGGTCGAGGACCGACTCTTGGAACAGGTCGCCGTTGCCGTCAGCGAGCTCCATTCAAACCCGGACTCGCAGAGCCTCGCTCGTCTTCGAACCCTGCTCAGCGTTGATCTGGTCGCGATCTACGACGGCCCGGATTTGGTCCAGGCGGTGACCGATCCTCGACGCCTCCCGGCGGCCCTGCCGCCCCTCAATCTCGACGATCTTCCCGCAACCGGCGTCCGCGCCACCCGCTGGCGGAGCGTGCTGCTGGTGCGGGCGTGGCGTCCCATGGAAGACGGGGTCTCGACCGTCGTTGTCGGGACGACGCTACCCCGTCAGTTGCTCCAGCACCTCGATCGCGCCAACGCTGCTCACGTCGAGTTCCAGGAGATGAAACTGGCCCGCGGGATGGTCACCTCGACGACCATCCTTGTCTTTCTCGCCATCACACTCCTTCTCCTCTTCGGCACCGTCTGGACCGGGCTCTTTCTCTCACGCCGCTTCACCGAGCCGTTGCTCGCGGTGGCGGATGCGACCCGCCGAGTGGCCGGCGGGGACGAGCTTTCCGAGGTCCAGATTCCGGCGACCGACGAGATGGCGGTCCTGGTCGACTCCTTCAACGCCATGGTCCGCAGAGTCCGGGCCACCGAGGCCGATATCCGCGCATCGGCCAACGAAATGGCCACCCTCCTGGCGACCATCCCGACCGGCGTCCTGACCGTGGACGCCGGTGGGCGCACCTTTCGACCCAACCCTGCCGCGGCGACGATGCTGGGTCATCCCGAGTGGGCCGGCGAGTGGCTCGACCTCGACCGGATCTCCGAACCCGGACTCGAGCAGCTCTACACGCCCCTCACCGCCCGCCCGATTCGGGAAACGCGGTTCGAAGCCGATCTCGAAACAGGCGGGGGGATTCTCCACGTCGAAGTCACCATCTCCACCCTGACCGGCGGGGGCAATGTCGTGGCGATGGACGATCTCACCCAATTGGCCCGCGCCCAACGCCAGGCAGCATGGAGTGAGGTCGCCCAACGAATCGCGCATGAGATCAAGAATCCCCTGACCCCGATCCAACTCGCCGCAGAACGGATCCATCGCCACGCGGGAAAACTGGATCCGGAGCTCAGCGAAGTGGTTTCCTCCGGTTGCGATGCCATCGTCACCCAGGTTTCCGGGCTCAAACAGCTGGTGGATTCGTTTCGCGAGTATGCGCGGATGCCGACAGTTCGGCCTCGTCCCGCTTCGGTCAATCGCATCCTGCGCGAAGTCTGTTCGCTGTACCACGGCGTCCGTGAAGGTCTGGTCATCGAACTCGACCTGCCCGACGAGGATCTCGTCGGCATGCTCGATCCGGTTCAGATCAATCAGGGCCTGGTCAATCTTCTCGACAATTCCATCGCGGCCATTCCAGGTCCGGGAACCATCACGGTTTCGGCGCGTCCCGAGGGGCTCGATCTCATCGTGAAGGTGGCTGATACCGGTGTCGGTCTGCCGACCGAGGATACTGACCTGCTGCTGCAGCCCTTCTACTCGACCAAGGGCCGGGGATCCGGAATCGGTCTTGCCGTCGTCCACCGGATCGTCACCGAACACGGCGGAACGCTCAAGATCGCCAATCGAGACCAGGGCGGCGCCGTCATCACCATTATTCTGCCCGGAGCCCTCATCGGTGAACATATCGAGCCCCTGAGGTGATGGAGATCGCAGGGTCTTCGTTGACCGTCGGATGACCCCCTTGATACCATCGTAACGATATGTCATATCCAGGCAACTCGGGGCTCTCTGTCCAAGCGCAAGAACGGGTCATGACGGCCTTCAAACAGGTGCTCACCAATCTCCAGGCGGGGCAACGCGAGGAGGCGATGATCGGTCTCGAGTTCGTTCTCCGACTCGATCCGAAGTTCGCACCGGCCGCCCACCTCAAGCGCCAGCTTGCGTCGAGGTCCAATGAAATCGATCTTGGCGACATCATCGCCCAACTCCAGGCACCGACCACCGAGGCCATCAACGGTCTGCTCATCGAAGCGGTGGACGATTTCAACTCGAGGGATTTCCTCGGAGCGAGAGAAAAGGTTGAAAAGGTCCTCATCGATCTGCCCGGCCACCAGGAGGCCCGCGATCTCAGAGACCAGGTCGAAAAGGCCCTCAAGATCGAGGGTCAGGTCGGCCAGTTCTTGATCCAGGCCCGGGAGGCTCTCGCCAAAGGCGACCCTCAAGAGGCTGCCAATTTCGTCATGATGGCCCAGGCGTTGGATCCTCACCACACCGGTATCGCCTCGACTCTCAAAGAGATCGACGAGACTGGCGGACTCGCGCTGTCCCAGGGCGCCGCGGCCGAATCGCCCGCACCGTCACAGGACCAGACAATGCCGCCCTCACGGCCGGCGACGACGGAGACAAGATCGGAGCCCATCTCGGTCGCTGACGCCTTCGATCCCGGCGCACCGGGTCCGGTCCCCGACGACGAGCTCGATTCTCCGCTCGAGGACGCGTTCGCTGTTGAATTCGATACCCAGGATCCTTTTGCCGATCTCATGGGTTCCGAGCCGGAACCGGCGATGCCGGAACACCCGCCGGCTCCCACCTTTGGTGACGGCTCGGGCGATGACGTGTCGTTCCCTCCCGTGGACGACACCGCGGATCTCTTCTCCGCACCAGCGGGATCGTTCGACACGGGAGACCCCCGGGGTGCCGCATCCGATGGCGACGACTCCGATCTTGCCGACACGAGAGACACCGATGAGGATTCCATCGCGTCGTCTATTCAGGAGCTCATCGAGCGCGGGCAGGCGGCGTACGACCAAAAGGACCAACCGCGGGCGATCTCGATCTGGTCGCGGGTATTTCTCCTCAAGCCGACCCACCCCGAAGCCGGGCACTTGATCGAACGGGCGAAGAAGTCGCTGGCCGAGACCGAAAACCAGATCGAGTTGCTGTTCGGCAAGGCTCGAGACGCCTTTGATGAAGGCGAGCACGATGCCGCCAGATTGCTCATCACCAAGGCTCTCGCACTGCGTCCAAACCACCTCGAGGTCAACCTCCTCAAAGAGCAACTGGATCGCGAACAGGGTGTTGCTTCGGCGCAACCGCGGGCTGCGGAGACACCGGCGCGACGTGTCGAAGATTCGCCGCCGGCGGCGCCCGAGCTCCCCGACCTCGATGACGATCTATTTGGTGATCTGCCGGCGGAACCGGACGCCGATGCCACACCCGAGGATTTCGACGACGATCTCTTCAGTGAACACGACGACGGTTTCGATGATTTTGAAGAGCTCTCGCTCGTCGATCGCATCCGCAGCAAGATCTCCGCTCGGCTGATGGCCATCGCGGCGGTTGCGTTGGTTGTCGTTCTGGCCGGGGTCTGGCTCGGCGGGAAGTTCCTCACCGCCGAGCCCGAGGAGGTAGACGATTCGGCAGCTGTCAACGAGGTCTTGAGGGAGGCCGATCGTCTCTACTCGGAACACAAGGTCGAGGAGGCACTCCATCTGCTCCGCGAGTTTCCTGCTGCGGGCCTTTCCCAACAGCGGATCGACATGCGGATCTCCAAATACGAAGTGAGCCTCGCTCCTCCGACCCCGACCCCGGTGCCCGAGGACGCATCCCGCGCCCGGGCATTGCTCGATCAGGGCCTCTGGTGGTCGGCCTATACTGCCACGACCGACGGGCTCGCGGCCTACCCCGACGACTCGGGATTGATGGAGATCCAGCAGTTGATCATCGAGTCCGAGCCCGAAGCTCCGATTCTCCACAACGCGATGAAGAACCGCGACTATCGAACCGCCGTCAGCATCAGCGAGGATCTTCTCCTGCAGTACCCCGGGCAGGGTGACATCATCGTAGTCCTCGAGCGAAGCCTCTTTAACGCGGCCCTCGCCGAATCGCGCGCCTACAACCTCACCGGCGCCGAGAATCACCTCACGCGGCTTCTCGAACTCAAACCTGGGGACGAGGAAGCCGTTCGCTTTCTCGAGTTCGTCCAAAAGTACAAGGTTCGAGCAGCCGACATGCGACTCGAGATCTTCATCCGCAGTTTGAACGAACGATAGCGATGAGATCCGACGAAATCCCGCCCGAGGAGCGCGAGATTCCGAAGAACTGGGATGTGCTCGCCGAGTCCCCGCTTGCTGACGATTCTTCGGCCGGCGTTGCGGCAGCGACCGACTCGAGCGGTGAGCCCCCGACCATTAACCTGCTCGCCTCATCCTGGGCCGACGCCGTCGCTTCGCTCGTTGTCTGCACCGCTGCGCTCTTCGGCCTCAATGCCGCCGGCCACAACCCGTCGCTGACCTGCCTGCCTTGGGCGCTGGCTCTGGGAGTCGCCTGGTGGCTCGCCGCCGCTGCCGCCCTGATCTTGATCCGCCAGGCGACCCCCGGCATGCTGCTCGCCGGCGTCGTGTTCAGCGATCGCGTCGCCCCGGGGCGGGTGGCGGCGGTGATCGCGGCGGCGGCGGTGTCCGCTCTGTTGCTGGGCCTGCCGAATCTCCTCGGCCCCCGGCGATCGCCGTTGGCCCTTGCTGCGGCCTCCAGGCTCGAGTCCGTCCCGGCGACCTGAGTGGCCCCGAGACCGATTGCTCACGCCGATGGCCTTCTCTCGGCACACGTGATCGGCGCAGGAGCAACGACATGCGCTTGAGCGTGGTCATTCCATCGTATAACGAAGCTCGGCGGCTGCCGTCGACCCTGGTCGAGGTCGTCGGCTTTCTCGAGAGTCATCCAAAGTGGCTGTCTGGCAGAGATCCTCGTGGTGGATGACGGATCGAGCGATCAGACCGCGAAGGTTGCAGGTGCGGCCGACCTTGCCGCCGGCGTCACCCTCCGCTGTCTGGTTCACGACCGCAACAAGGGCAAAGGCGCGGCCGTGAGAACGGGTTTCGCCGCCGCACAGGGCGAAGTCATTCTGCTCTGTGACGCCGACATGGCCACACCCATCGAAGAGATCGAGGCGCTGAACGAGTCCTTTACCGGTGGGGTCGCCATCGGCTCCCGGGCCCTCGACCGAAGCCGCATCGAGCAGCGGCAACCGAGATACCGAGACCTCATGGGTCGTGCGTTCAATCTCGCGGTGCGGTTGCTCGCGGTCCCGGGACTGGGCGACACTCAGTGTGGATTCAAGCTTTTTGACGGCGATCTCGGACGAAGCCTGGCGGCCGCGCAGACGAATCGACGGTTTCGCCTTCGATGTCGAGCTCCTCTTGATGGCCCGGGCCTGGGGAAGGGAAATCCGCGAGGTTCCGGTGCGGTGGCGACACGTCGAGGAATCAAGGGTGCAGCCATTGGCCCACTCCGCCGACATGTTCGTCGATCTCCTGCGCATCGGCTGGTGGCGGCTTACTTCTCAGACCCGCGCGAGCGAGGGATCCGGACCATGACCGAAGAACCTTCACTCCGTCCGGCATGGTTGGAGGAGTCGTTTCTCGAACACCTCGAATTCGAACGCAATCTCTCGCCGGCCACTCTCAAGGCCTATCGCCGCGAGCTCGCGCGTTTTGTCGATCACGCCGAGTTGCTCCACCATGGACCGGCGGAGATAAGGACATCGGACATCAGGGACTGGGTCGCGCATCTGTGGCAACGACGGCTCCAACCTCGGTCGCTCGAACGCGCCCTTTCCAGCATCCGGACGTACTTCAACTTTCTCGTGACTGAAGGGATCGTCGCCACCAACCCGGCCATCGCGGTCCCTCTCCCCCGTAAAGGAGCTCAACCAACCCGAGGTCGTCGACCGATACGCCATCGAGGCCCTTCTTGAGGCCTTCCCCGAGACCCCGGCCGGTCGTCGCGACCTCGCCCTCATCGAGGTTCTATACGGGGCCGGCCTCCGGGTCGGCGAACTCGTGGCGTTGAACATGGATGATCTCTCGCTGACCCAGCGTCTGTTGCGGGTCAGCGGCAAGGGGCGCAAGGAAAGGATCGTCCCCTTCGGCCGGCGGGCGGAGACCGCCGTTCGGGAGTACCTGCCCCATCGGTCGGCGTGGCGGGGACAACACCGCGGCGGCGACGAGCCCCTCTTCGTCAACCAACGCGGCGGCCGCCTCTCCGACCGCTCGGTGCGGCGTGTTCTCGACGAAGCCGTGCGCCGCACCGCGGATCTCCACCGTCTTCATCCACACGCGCTGCGGCACGCCTTTGCCACCCATCTCCTCGAGGCTGGAATGGATTTGAGGGCGATCCAGGAGCTCCTCGGACATAGCTCGCTTGCGACAACTCAGATCTACGCCGGGGTCGATCTGGCCCATCTCATGTCGGTATACCGGAAGAGTCATCCACGGGCGGGGTCGGGGGAGGAGTGAGGAGTTAGACGTCAGACGTTAGACGTCGAAGGGTCAGAACCGTGACTCAACTCGTCTTACGTCTCACGTTTTACGTCTCACCCCGCACGCACTTGGCTGCCCCCATGAGAGCGGCTCGGCGACGAGCACCCTGCTGTGATGCCGTTGCCCCCGAATGATCCATTGCCGACCCGCATGATCGAAACACGAACCGGCGTGGAGAGGGAGCGTCGCGTCGAGCAGGACCACCTCGGCCCGGCCACCGGCATCCGCGATTACGATGGTCTTACGACGATCTCGGATTCGGCAGCCACGCTTCCGGACTGAGCACTTGTTTGGTGTTTTGCATGCTTGGTTCTCCCGTCGTCCCCTCGTCAAAGATGTAGACGATCGAGAAGGCGAAAAAGTTTAAGCTTTTCGCGTGACCCGGATCACACGAGCGCGGCTCCCCATGCGGCGATCGCCTCAAGGGCGTTCTCGGCCTGGGCCATCCGTCGTTCGCTCTTCTTTCGAATCAACCGCAACTCGGGCGGGCAGGCAATGAGGCCCCATGTGATGTTGGCGGGCTGAAACCCCTCCGGAGCCCGCCCGGTCAGGTGACGGACAAGTCCACCAAACGCGGTCACCGGCGGCGGCGCTTCAACGTCGTGCCCGGCCATTTCGGCCGCCAAGGTGCGGGCGGTCATGAGTCCCGTGGCGGCTGACTCGACATAGCCCTCCACCCCGGTCATCTGGCCCGCCAACCGGAGGCTGGGGCGCTTGATGAGTCGAAGCCTGGAGTCGAGATGCGCAGGCGCGTTGATGAACGTGTTGCGATGGATCATTCCGAGCCGGACAAACCTGGCGCTCTCGAGCCCGGGCAGCGTTCGAAAGACCCGCTTCTGTTCGGCGTGAGTGAGTTTGGTTTGGAAGCCGACGATGTTCCAGTGCTCGGCGGCGAGGTCGTCCTGCCTGAGTTGAACCACCGCCCAGGGTTGCCGCCCGGTGACGGGATCCACCAACCCCACCGGCTTCATGGGCCCATAGCGAAGGGTGTCGAGTCCCCGTTCGGCCATGACTTCGATGGGGAGACAGCCCTCGAAGTAGCGAGCGTCCTGGACCTCGAATTCCTTGAACGCGACCTTTTCGGCGGCGAGGAGTTCGGCGATGAACGTCTCGTAGCCCTCCCGGTCGAGGGGGATGTTGAGATAGTCATCGCCGCCCTTGCCGTAGCGGGAGGCGCGAAACACCTTGTCGCGGTTGACGGAATCCCGATCCACAATCGGGGCGACGGCGTCGAAGAAGGAGAGTGAACCCTCGCCGAGGAAGAGTTCGAGTTCGCGGTGAAGCGCGGCGCTTGTCAGGGGCCCGGTGGCGATGATCGCCGGTTCGTCGGGCAACTCGGTGACCTCCCGGCGCTCGATGGTGATCGACTCATGCCCCTCGATGGCTGCGGTCACGCCACCGGCAAAGAGCTCGCGATCCACCGCGAGCGCGCCACCCGCCGGCACGGCCGATTCCCTCGCAACACGAATGATGAGGGAGTCGAGGACCTCCATCTCGCGCTTGAGCAGACCCACGGCGTTGCTGAGCACATCGCCGCGAAGCGAGTTCGAGCACACGAGTTCGGCGAGACGGTTGGTGGTGTGGACCGGGGTCCGCCGGGTCGGGCGCATTTCGACCAACCGCACTCGCAGACCGGCCTGGGCGAGCTGCCATGCGGCCTCGCTCCCGGCGAGACCTCCGCCAACGACAAGGACTTCTTCATTCTTCACGCGCTCGTCACCCTCCCGTGATCAGCTCCCGCAACTCTCAACACAAGCAGCGGCGCAGGTGGTCTATTCCTTCGGCAACTGGGGCCGTCGAAGCTGGAAGCGGCCATCACGGAGGCGGTCCACCTCGCCGCCGAGTTCGAGATCAAGCAGGGCGGTGTGGACCTCGGGCACCGAGAGCCCCGAGCGCGTCACGAGTTCGTCGGTGGTGAGCCCCTCACCGGCCGAGAGGTGCGCCAGCAAGGGGTGGGCGGCGAGCCGTCGGCGCTTCGCTCGCGGAGCCTCGTGTCCGATGGCGTCGAGCACATCCCGAGGGGTGAGCATGGGCCGCGCGCCCAGACACAAGCAGCGTGTTGGGGCCGGTCGAGACCTCCGAAAGGATACTCCCGGGCACGGCCAGAACCTCGCGCCCTTCGTCAAGGGCGAGTCTCGCGGTGATCAGGGCACCGGATCGGGCGGCGGCTTCGACGACGACGACCGCCTGAGCGAGCCCGGCGAGGATCCGGTTTCGCTCGGGAAAGTGGTGCTTGCCGCGGCGACGTACCCGGCAGGTACTCGGTGATGAGCGCACCACAGGTGGAGATTGTTGCAGCAAGTTCCTTGTGTTCCGGCGGATAGATGTGATCGGGCCCGGCACCCCACACCGCCCAGGTCGGCCCGCCGGCGGCGATGGCGCCCTCGTGGGCTGCAGCGTCGACTCCCCGCGCCATCCCCGAGGCCACGACCACCCCCGCCCGAGCGAGCTCCTCTCCGAGGACCCGCGCGACCTGTCTTCCGTAGCTCGTCGCGCGTCTCGAACCCACGACTGCGACCACCGGCGCCGAACGCAACTCGCCGCGGACAAAGAGCCCGAGCGGCGGGTCCGATGTGTGCTCGAGCGCGCTCGGATAACCGGCATCACCGGGCACGACCCAGCGCCACCCCTCCCGTTTGACCCATCCGAGGACCCTCGGCACCTCGTCATCGAGCAAACGAGCAACCTCGGTCTTGAGGGCGGCAGGCGCCTGAGCCCAGAGTTGTCCTTCCCTGCCGTCGTCGCCGGCCACGAGTCGGCGGGTCTTTCGTCCGCCTCCGGCGAGAAGGAGGGCAAGACGGAGACGGGGTTGGTGGCCGGGCGTCGCCATCCATTCATGGTACCGCCAACCGGCCGTCCATGTCAGGTCTCAGGTATACTCGCGGCATGGACTTCCGGGTTTTGGGTAGCTTTGGCGGAGACAGCCCCGACTGCCGAATGACCTCGTTTCTCGTCGATGGCGAGGTCGTCGTCGATGCCGGTGCCATCACTCGCGCGTTGACCATCAGCGAGCAACAGAAGATCCGCCACGTGCTCATCAGTCACACCCACATGGATCACACCGCGACGCTGCCGTTCCTCATCGAGAATATCTTCGGAACCCATCCCGAACCGGTGTCCATCTATTGTGCCAAACAGGTCATGGGCGCGGTTCGCCGGCATCTCTTCAACAACGACACATGGCCGGATTTCACCCGGATTCCGGATCATGTGGAGCCGTCGGTCCGCTTCCAGGAAATCGTGGCCGAGGAACCGTTCACCATCACCGGACTGCCCTCCGGGGACCTCTCCATCACGGCGATTCCGGTCAACCATATCGTTCCAACGACGGCGTTCGTCATCAGCCAGGGCTCGTCCAACGTCATTTTCACCTCGGACACCGGACCCACCGAGCGGATCTGGCAGGTGGCGAACGAGACGCCGAATCTCAAAGCCCTCATCACCGAGTGCTCGTTTCCCAACCGGATGCAGGCGGTGGCCGATATCAGCCTCCACCTGACCCCGAAGACCCTCGCCGCCGAATTGCGAAAACTCAACCGCGACATCCCGGTGCTCATCTATCATTTCAAGCCGCCCCACGTCGATGAGCTTCGCGCGGAGCTTGCCGCGACCGAGATGAACCGCGAGATCTCGGAGTTGGTCCAGGACCGGACCTACACCTTCTGATCCGCCGATCGGCTCTCCTCGTCAGCTTCCGAGACGCTCGACCACTCCACTGATCCGTTGCTGCGTTTCCGGCGTGAACCAACAATCGAGAAACGCCGCGTCATCGGCGGGGCTCGGTTCGGACATTCGGCGCCAGCTTTCCCCGAGGAGAAACCGCTTGGTTGCGGCAAAGGCCTGCTTCGGTTTGGCGGCGAGACGGGCGAGTTGACGCTCGGTCTTGGCCAGCACCGAATCCGGCTCGGCAATCCGGTTCACCACGCCGAAATTCTTCGCCCGATCAGCATCGCAGCCATCGCCACCCACCACGAGTTCCTCGACCACGTTCGCGGCGAGCCGTTCACGGAGCATTATCAGGCTTGATGCCGGAACCGGAACCCCGAGGTTGAGTTCGGACAATCCGATTCTGGGCCGGCCGGTCGCCATGATTCTCAAATCGCAACACAGGGCGAGGAGGCAGCCTCCGGCGACGGCGTGGCCGGTGATCGCCGCCCCGGTCGGAGCCGGATAGCTGAACAGATCGAAGATCAAACGGTTGAATCGAACGAGCGCCGCGGCGACTTCGTCACGATCGGCGCCCACGAGGTCCTTGAGGTCCCAACCGGGACAGAAGAGCACCTCGTGCGACGATCGCAAAAGGATCGGCGGAGCCCCCCCTTCGCGGAGCTCGGAAAGCGCGCTGGACAATGAATCCATGAGCTCAGCGTTGAGCGCGTTGGGCCCGTCGTTCATCACCAGGTGATGGATCCCATTGGTCTCTTCTCGAAGCAGCGTCTTAGCTGTCATGGCCTGCCTCCTCGTCCACCAGGAGACGGTGAACTCGATGGTCGTCGGTCAATTCGGGATGGAAGGTGGCGGCGATGATGCCGCCCTGCCGGATCAGAACCGGATCGCTTCCGAGCCGGCCTAAAACGCACACGTCGGGCCCGATTCGGGTGATCCTCGGAGCTCGGATAAAGACGCCTTCGATCACCGCCGGCTCGCCAAGATCCGCAGTCAGTTCGACATCGGCAACCCGCGAATGGACCTGGCGGCCATAGGCGTTTCGTTCGACATCGATATCGAGCAGAGCCAGACTCGGCTGCGTCGGCTTGGTCGCAGCCGCGAGCAGGATCACCCCGGCACAGGTGGCGAGAACAGGCAGACCGTTTCGCACCCGGCGCGTGATCTTCTCGGCCAGTCGGTCGGGCTCCATCAGCCGAAGCATCGCGGTGGACTCGCCACCCGGGAGAATGAGAGCATCCACGGTCTCGAGTTCCGCCGCGGTGCGAACGAGCACGGTTTCGACGTTCAGTTTGTTGAGCACCGCGGCATGGGCCGCCCAGTCCCCCTGCAGAGCCAGGACGCCGCAGCGCATCACCACCCTCGACGGGACAGCATTTCCTCAGAGGTGAGTTTGCCGACTTCGAGACCCGACATGGCATCCTTGAGATTGCGCGAAATCTCCACGAGCTTGGCCGGGTCCTGCCAGTGCGTCACCGCATCGACAATGGCTTTGGCTCGCGGCGCGGGATCCGAGGACTTGAAGACGCCCGATCCGACAAAGACCGCTTCAGCACCGAGGGTCATGCACAGAGCGGCATCGGCGGGGGTGGCAATCCCGCCGGCCGCGAAATTGGGCACCGGCAGCCTTCCGTGTTCGGCGACCCACGTGACGAGCTCGTACGGTGCGCCGAGGCTCTTCGCTTCCGCCATGAGTTCGTGTTCGTCGAGGATCCCGAGGGTCTTGATGCCGCGATGAACCGCCCGAAGATGGCGTACCGCCTCGACGATGTCGCCCGACCCCGCCTCGCCTTTCGTCCGCATCATGGCGGCGCCCTCGCCGATCCGCCGCAGCGCCTCTCCGAGGTTTCGGCAGCCACAGACAAACGGCACGTTGAAACCATGTTTGTTGACGTGGTTCTCTTCGTCGGCCGGGGTCAGGACCTCGCTTTCATCGATGAAGTCGACCTCGAGGGCCTCGAGCATCCGCGCTTCGGTGATATGACCGATACGAATCTTGGCCATCACGGGGATCGAAACGCAGTGCTGAATCTCGGTGATTTTTTCAATCGCCGCCATGCGGGCGACCCCGCCCTGAACACGAATGTCGGCGGGCACGCGCTCGAGGGCCATGACCGCCGAGGCGCCGGCATCCTCGGCAATTTTTGCCTGGTCGGCGGTGGTGACATCGAGGATCACTCCGCCCTTGAGCATCTCCGCCAATCCAACCTTGACACGAAATCGGTTTTCGGAACTTTCCATCATGACCTCCGGGGACACACACGCAGCAGCGGCTATTGTACACAGCGGGACTTGATTTGGGATTTGGGGGCAAACCTCGAGTGGTCACCTGGTTTCGTCACAGGGGCGGCGCAACCTCAGAAGCGCCACCGCGTTGATCACAATGTGGGCCGCGGCCGCGGCCGGGTAACCCCAAACCGCAAAGAGACCACCGAGGAGAAGCCCGCTCAGGAGAGCAAAGAACGGCCAGAACCAGAGCCGTTTGTCGGGAACCAAATGGAGGACCGCAAAGAGAACGGCCGCCGGCACGAGGCCGATGACCGGCTGGAGGAAAGCCCGCAACATGGCCTCTTCAGCAAGTCCGGATACCAGTGCCACGGCGACGGCATCGGTCACCGTCCACCCCGAGACCACCGTCTTTTGCCACGCCTCGAGACGCTCGAGGGCCGCCGCCTTGCGCAGCAACCACACCAGACCGACGGACGCGGCCCCGGCCATGACACCGCCGGCCAAGGAAACGACCATCGTGGTTTTCGGCGCCAGCGATTGGAGAACGTCCCGTTCACCAAACGACAGCCCGATCACCGCGATCAATGCGAGAACGCCTTCCTGGTGGATCAGTGCCACCGCGCGGATCTTGGGTGGGTCAGTCACCGCCGCGTCCCCCGGGACGCGATCAGCTCTCCGCGCCGGGATCTTCGGTGCCGGAGCCGAGGTCGTCGGCGCTTTCGTTTTGGGAGTCGTCGTTGTCTTCGGATTCGACGGCGCCGGCTGCCGGGTCGTCACTGGTTCGATTCTCGTCGGGCTCGGCGCTCGCAATATCTTCTTCGTCATCATTGTCGGCGCCGGCAACCGCAACCGAAACCACGCGGTCACCCTCGTCGAGGCGGATCAGACGTACGCCCTGGGTGGCCCGGCCGATGCGGCGGATCTCGGCGATGTTCATCCGGATCAGGATCCCACCCTCGGTCACGATGAGGAGTTGTTCATCCTCGTAGACATGGTGCATCCCAATGACGTTGCCGTTTTTCTTGGTGAGCTTGATCAGTGCAACACCGTATCCGCCCCGGCCCTGGAGCCGGAACTCGGAAACCGCCGTTCGTTTGCCAAAGCCGAGATCGGTGACGACGAGAATATCGTGGTCATCTTCCGGGCTGACGATGGCCACCTCTTCAACAAAGTCCTTGTTGCGAAGCTTGATCCCGCGCACGCCGGCTGTGACCCGACCCATGGAACGGGCATCGCTCTCGGGGAAGCGAATCCCCATCCCCTGGTGCGTGCCCATGAAGACCTGGCTGGCACCATCGGTGAGCTGCACCGACAGAAGATTGTCGCCATCGTTGATGACCACGGCACGCAGGCCGTTCGATCTGATGTTGGCGTAGTCTTTGAGCGGGGTTCGTTTCACCCGACCCATGCGGGTCGCGAAGAAGAGGAACGAATCCGGGTGTTCCGCGAAGTCCCTGATTGCGAGCAACGCTGCGACCCGCTCGCCGCTGTCGAGCTGGAGCAGGTTGACGAGGGCCCGCCCCCTGGCCGCCGGGCCGATGTCGGGCAGTTCGTGGACCTTGCGGACAAAGACCCTGCCCGATGACGTGAAGAAGAGCATCGTCGCGTGGGTTGACGCGACAAAGAGCTTCCAGACCAGATCCTCGGATTTGGTGGCCATCCCGCGGCGACCGCGGCCGCCGCGGCGTTGGGCGCGATAGACCGAGACCGCCGATCGTTTGATGTACCCGTCCCGGGACACGGTGATGACCATGTCCTCCTCCGCGATGAGGTCCTCGATGGAAAGATCGCCGAGATCTGCGACGATTTCGGTCCGCCGTTCATCGCCGTACTTCGCGCGGATCTCGCCGAGCTCGTCGACAACGATGTCGGCCACCATCGCCTCGGAACCGAGAATCGCCTCGAGGTGCGCAATGGTCTTCTTGAGTTCGGCGTACTCCTCGATGATCTTGTCACGCTCGAGACCGGTGAGCCGCTGCAGGCGCATGTCGAGAATCGCCTGGGCCTGGAGCGCGGACAGGCTGAAATTCTCCATGAGGCCGCTCTTCGCCGCTGCCGGGTCGGCAGCCGCACGGATGAGCTTGATGACCTCGTCGAGGTGGTCGAGGGCGATGACGAGACCTTCGAGGATGTGGGCTCTCTCGAGGGCGCGGGCGAGATCGAATCTGGTTCGCCGGACCACCACTTCCTTGCGGTGCTCGATGAAGTGCTCGAGGAGCTCTTTGATGTTGAAGATCTTGGGCTGGTTGTTCAGGACCCCGAGGAGAATGATCCCGAAGGTGGTCTGCATCTGGGTCAGCTTGAACAGATTGTTGAGCACCACCTCGGGGATGGCGTCGCGCTTGAGCTCGATCTTCATCCGGATGCCGTCGCGGTCGGATTCGTCGCGGAGATCGGCGATGCCCTCGAGGCGCTTGGCCTGGACAAGATTGGCGATCTGCTCGACGAGTCGGGCCTTGTTGACCTGGTAGGGCAGCTCATTGACGATGATCGCCGCACGCTTGCCCTTCTCGGCTTCTTTGATGATGGCCCGGGCTCGCATCTGGATGATGCCGCGGCCGGTGGTGTAGGCGTCACGAATCCCTTTTCGACCGTGGATGAAACCGGCGGTGGGGAAGTCGGGGCCCGGTACGATATCGAGTAGCTCTTCGATCCCGACACCCGGGTCTCGGACGACGGCGATGGTGGCGTCGATGATTTCGGTGAGATTGTGCGGTGGAATATTGGTGGCCATTCCCACCGCGATCCCCGACGAACCGTTGATGAGCAGATTGGGATACCGCGCCGGAAGGACCGTCGGCTCGCTCAAGGAACCGTCGTAGTTGGGCACCCAGTCAACGGTTTCCTTCGTGATGTCATCGCCGAGGAGCTCCTCGGCGAGCCGGGTGAGGCGGACCTCGGTGTAGCGCATGGCCGCGGCTGAATCACCGTCGACCGATCCGAAGTTGCCCTGGCCGTCGACGAGGGTGTAGCGCATGGAGAAATCCTGCGCCATTCGAACCGCGGTGTCATAGATCGCCTGATCGCCATGGGGATGGTACTTACCCATGACATCACCGACGATGCGCGCCGATTTCCGATAGGCCTTCGAGGAGGTGCTTCCACCCTCCAGCATCCCGTAGAGGATCCGTCGGTGAACCGGCTTGAGCCCGTCTCTGACATCGGGCAGGGCGCGGCCGATGATCACCGACATGGCGTAGTCGAGGTAGGAGCTTCGGAGTTCCTCTTCGATGGTGATCGGGATGCGATCGCCTTCGGGTGCCTTGTTCTCGCTCATCTAAATATCCAGGTTACGTGCTTCGAGGGCGTTGTCCTCGATAAAGCGGCGCCGCGGTTCGACCGCGTCACCCATCAGAATTGTAAAGAGTTCGTCGGCCTTTGCCGCGTCCTCGATATTGACCACCAGCAACCGCCGCGCCGACGGATCCATGGTGGTTTCCCAGAGCTGGGTCGGGTTCATCTCACCAAGGCCCTTGTAGCGCTGGATGCTGAAACCCTTTTTAGCGATCTCGTAAAGGTGGCTCACGAGGACCGGCAGGGTCTCGACGGTGGTGCGCTCACCGTTGCGCTCGAGATGATAGGGACCGACTCGAAGCGGCGCGATCCGTTCGAGCATCCTCTCGGCGCGACGGAAATGCCCGCTCTTGGTGAGGGACCAACCGAGACGGCTTTCGCGGCTGACGCCGTTGGTTCCAACCCGGCAGACCACCTCAGTGGCCCCGTGCTCCTCATCGAACTCGACTCTCAACTCGTCGTATCCCAGATCGCGGAGCTCCGCGACCAACGCAGCCGCAAACTCGGAGGATCCGGGCGTGTTGCCCCGCGACCCGACATCGAGGGCCGCGGCCACGAGCTCGGCCGGCCATCCCCTTCGTTCGAGGTTGCCGAGGGTTGCGGTCCAGTCCTCGGCGGCGAGGATCACCGAGCGAAGGTCTCGGCCTGAAAAGACGTCGCCGGTGGCGCTGACGTGGAGCTGAAACTCATCTTCGACGCGATCGAGGAGGAAACGAGAGAGGTCGGCATCATCCTTGAGATAGACCTCCTTCTTCTTCCGAGCCACCTTGTAGAGCGGCGGCTGCGCAATGAAGAGGTGACCCCGTTCGACGAGCTCCCGCATCTGGCGATAAAAGAATGTCAACAGCAGCGTCCGAATATGCGAGCCGTCGACATCGGCATCGGTCATGATGATGATCTTGTGGTAGCGCACCTTGAGGGGATCGAACTCATCCTTGCCGATCCCCGTTCCGAGACACTGAATCAGCGCCCGGATCTCCTCAGAACCCAGCATTCGATCGAATCGCGCCTTCTCGACGTTGAGGATCTTGCCTCTGAGCGGCAGAATCGCCTGGAATCGGCGGTCGCGGCCCTGTTTGGCCGAGCCGCCCGCCGAATCACCCTCGACGATGAAAATCTCCGCGAGTTGCGGGTCCCGTTCGGAACAATCGGCGAGCTTGCCCGGCAACGCCGATGTCTCGAGGGCCGATTTCCGTCGGGTCAATTCGCGCGCGTGGCGCGCAGCCTCGCGGGCCCTGGCGGCATCGAGACACTTGGAGATGACCCGTTTCGCCACCGCCGGGTTCTCCTCGAAAAATGTCGAGAGCCGGCTGTTGATCGCCGACTCGACCCAGCCCTTGGCATCGGCCGAAACGAGTTTGTCCTTGGTCTGAGAAGAAAACCGAGGATCGATGAGTCGCACCGCGATGATCGCAGTCAGACCCTCCCGAACATCTTCACCGGAGAGGTTTTCCTTCATCCCCTTGAGGAGGTTCTGGGACTGGGCATAGGTGTTGATCGTCCGCGTGAGGGCGGCGCGGAAGCCCGATAGATGGGTTCCGCCATCCCGGTTGAAAATCGTGTTGGTGAATGCGAGGACGTTTTCTGAATAGCTGTCGTGCCATTGCAGCGCAACCTCGAGTTCTTCGCCGCCCTCGGTTTTTTCGTCAAGATAGATGGGATCGGCGTGGAGAACCGTCTTGGCCCGGTTGAGATAGTGGGCGAATTCAGATAGGCCGCCCTCGAACCGAAATTCTTCCTCCCTTTCCGTTCCTTCGTCTTCGAAGGTGATCTCAAGACCGGAGTTGAGGAAGGCCAGCTCGCGGAGGTGACGGACCAGTAGATCGGGGTGGAACTCAAGGACCGAAAAAACCTCGGGATCGGGTTTGAAGGTGATGAGCGTGCCGGTTCGGTTGGTCTTGCCGATGGGCTTGAGAATCCCCTGCGGCACACCTCGCTGGAAGTTCTGCTCCCAGACCTTGCCGTCCCGGTAAATCTCGAGTCGGAGCCATTCGGCGAGAAAATTGACCACACTGACCCCGACGCCGTGCAGACCGCCCGACACTTTGTATGAATTGCTGTCGAACTTCCCGCCGGCGTGAAGCTCGGTCATGATGACCTCGGCCGCCGAGCGACCGGATTCCTTGTGGGTATCCACCGGAATTCCACGCCCGTCATCGGTCACCGTGACGGTCTGATCGGCGTGGATGATCACCGAGACCCGAGTCGCATGTCCCGCCTGGGCCTCGTCGATGGAGTTATCCACGACTTCCCATACCATGTGATTGAGACCGGAAATATCATCGACATCGCCGATATACATCCCGGGCCGCTTGCGAACCGCATCTCGGCCTTTGAGGACCTTGATGTTGTCAGCTGTGTAGGCTTCACTCATCCAATCGTTCTCCCGCCGTCCCGGTCAGTCTTCCTTGATGGATTTCGAGCCGGTTCGAGCCCCTTTTCAACTTTTGAAACACTCCGCCATCGGCGCTGGAGAGGAAGAGCTGTCGATCGCCTTCGAGATGCTCAATGAGGCGTGCTAGCACCGCGGTGTCCAACTCCGCATCCACATCGTCGATGATGACCGGTAGGTGCTCTCCTCGTTGCCTTTCAACTTGCGTCAACGATGCGAGACGAAGCGCAGCAGCAACCACTTTGGACTGGCCGGAACTGAGCGTGTGGCGGACCGTTCTTCCATCCGCACGAAGCCCGAGATCGTGTCGGTGGGGTCCCTCGCTCGTGAACCCTGTCCGTCGGTCTCGAACTCGCGTCTCATTATACCGTTTTTGGTAGTATTCTTCCAGTTCTTGCACCTTCTCGGCCTGTTCGAGACCGGCCTCGCCGCGGTAACTGAGTTCGACTCGGGGAAAACCATCACTGCGGAGTTCCGAGTAGATCGCCTCGAACGATTCGACGAGCATCTCAGACATCCGTCGGCGGCGATGAACCACCACCGCAGCGGCCTTCGCCAACCGGTTCTCCCAGACCTCCATCTCACGATCATCAACAGCCGAGATCAACGCCGCATTTCGCTGCCGGAGTGTTCTCCGATAGGAAAAAGTCTCATCGAAAAACTCGTTCTCTATGAGGAAGGTAAAGCGATCGAGAAATGCGCGCCGTGCGCTTGGTCCCCCGGACACGAGTTCACGGTCGGATCCACTCAGGGTGAAGACCGGAAAAAGCTGAAGATATTGAGAGACCGAAGCCGCGCTGCCGGCGATTTCAAGGACCCGACGAACCGGTGGACCGACGGTCACGTGCTGGCTCAGACGCACTGCACCATCCAGCGTCTCCACCCGAGCCTCGAGGAAGAACTCCAACGCACCATGAGCGACGACTTGTCGCATGGAGGCCACCCGAAAGGAACGTAGATTACCCAACACGGCGATGGCCTCGAGAAGGTTGGTCTTGCCCTGACCATTCGCTCCGGCGACCAAATTACTGGCGCCGCTCCACGAGATCGACTCCGACACGAGGTTGCGAAAACCCGCGGTTCTGATCGCGATGAGACGCACCGATCACCTGCGCTTGAGACGGGATGGTTTCACCGCGCTCGTGGGAGCTACAACCTCATGGGCATGAGGACGTAGATGTACTCCTCGAGCCGCGGATCGTCATCCACCGGAACCAATACGCACTGGGTATTGCCATCCTTGAGTTGGAGTTCCACCATCGGACATTCGAGGGTCTGCAAGACATCAATGACGTACTGGGCGTTGAGGGCGATCTCCATGCCATCACCTTGGTAGCTGACAGAGAGTGTTTCCTCCGCGCTGCCACGCTCATAGCCGATGGACACCAGAGAAAGTTCACCCGATGGATCAAAGCTGAATCGAACCCCGCGCGCCTTCTCATGCGCCATCAAACTCACCCGACGCAGTGAGGCCAAAAATTCCTTACGGTCCACCCGCGCTCGTGACGGATTGTCACGCACGATGACCCGCTCGTACTGCGGGAACCGAAGCTCGACGATCCGCGACACCAGGGTCCGCTCACCCATCCGGAAGCCGAGGTGATTTTCGCTGGCCGACAGCTCGACGTTCTCGTCTCCGAAGCGGGCGAACTCCGCGAGAAGCTTGCGCGGGAAGAGTTGTTGCTCGAACGGGGGTTGACCGTCGGGTGCGTTGGCGCGAACCACCGACAGGCGATGACCGTCGGTGGCGGCGATTTCGATTTCTCCAGGCAGGAGTTTCACCAGGGCACCATTGAGCTGGAACTTCGGATCATCCTTGGTGATGGAAAAGGCGACTCGATCGAGCATCAACTGGAAAAGATCCAGCGGCAGCGAATAGTCTCCATTGGGCGGAACATCCGGAATGGTGGGATACTCCGACGGATCAGCCACAGCCATTCGCGATTTGAACCGGCCGCTGGTGATCTCGACCGAGTCTCCGTCGAGACGGAGGGTGAACTCCTCCTCCGGGAGGTTTCTCACGAGTCCTTGAAAAACCCGGCTTTCGAGCGTGATCCGCCCACCTCCGTGAACCACGGCAGGGCAATCGGTCATGATCGTCATGTCGAGATCCGTCGCGGTCATCCGAAGACGCGCGTCGGCGGTTTCAGCGAGGATGCTGGAGAGAATCGGGATCGTGGTTCGGTGCTCGACCACCCCCTGGAGGATAGAAAGCTCTTGAAGCACCAAATTTCGCTGCAGTTTCAGTTCCATCGACACGCCTTTCGACGAAGACTAAGTACCTATCAGATGGAAATATAGCATAGTAGATCATCACCGTCGAGGCAGTGGAAAATGCGGAAAACTGCGGCAAAATGAGGCAACAAAAGGGGCTTGCTCGACGGAGGATCTGTGGACGAATTGTGGGAAGCTGTGGATTCCACAACCATTCCACAGAAATCCACAAACCACTGGAGGGGCGATTGTGGAAAACCCGGCCGCCGGCGGGTTAATTGAAGTGTTCGCGGAACGAGGTCAGGGTCGAATCGAAATCGGGGTTGGAGAGGCGCATCTTCGAGATCGCATCCACCGCGTACATCACGGTGGAGTGGTGTTTGGAGAAGATCTTTCCGATCTCGGGAAAACTCAGATCGAGGATCTCCCGGATGAGATACATCGCGACCTGCCGCGGCAGAGCGATGGATCGGCGGTTGGAGCGACCCTTGAGATCGGCGACCCGGATTCCGTAGTGTTGTGCGACAAAGCGGATGATGTCCGACGGCGTGGTTTCGCGTTCATCGGGGAGAAGCTCGAAGAGCGCCATTCGGACGACATCGACGGTGATCTTCGCGTTCTTGAGTTGGGCGTAGGCGATGGTTCGATTGAGGCAGCCCTCGAGTTCGCGTACGTTCTTCTGGACCTTCCGCGAAATGAAAAGAACGGTGTCCTCGGGAAGTTCCCAGCCGATGGCCCGGGCCTTTTCTCTGAGGATGGCGCACCGGGTTTCGAGATCGGGCGGTTGAATATCGGCGATGAGGCCCTGAAGAAAACGGGACCGCAGCCGTTCTTCGAGACCCGGAATGTCCGCCGGCCGAGCATCGGAGGTGAAGACCACCTGCCGTCCGGTTGACTGGAGGGTGTTGAACGTGTGGAAGAACTCTTCCTGGGTCCGCTCCTTGCCGGCGATGAACTGAATGTCGTCGAGGAGCAGGACATCGACGCCGCGGAAAGTCTGGCGAAAGGCCTCCATCTGTTGGCGCCGGATGCAGTTGATGAGTTCGTTGACGAACTGCTCGGTGGTCATGTAGGTGACCTTGCAGCTCGGGTTCGAGGCGAGCACCCGGTGACCGATTGCGTGCAGGAGGTGGGTCTTTCCAAGACCCGAGCCGCCGTAGATATAAAGCGGGTTGTAGGCCTCGCCGGGTCTCTCGGCGACCGCCTCGGCCGCAGCTGCGGCGAACTGGTTGGATGTACCCTGGACGAACCGCTCGAAGATAAAGCCGGAAACAAAGGGGTGGCTGGAAATGGAGGATCGAACCGGGTCCGCGATGGCCAGATCCTGACCTGAATCGATGCCGACGGTGAACTCGGACCCGAAACGGCTGCGGGCGACGGTTTCGATATCGCGCAGGAGATGGTCGCGGACCCACTCGGCAACGATGGCGTTGTCGCAAGAGAGAACCAGAGCGCCAGTGGAAGATTTTTGAACCCCGAGCGGTTCGATCCACGTGCGGTATTCTTCGGCGCCCAACAGTTGTTGGAGGTGTGGTTGAAGCTCCTGCCAGCGGTCCATCGCTTCAGGCTAGCACAAAATCCCTTGACCGGGCGAGCGCCGGAGCCTTGACACCTGCGCTGACCTGGAGTAATGTTGCGCGCCCGCAGAATTTGGAGTGATGTGACGATGAAAAGGACATTTCAACCGAACAATCGCCGACGGAAGAGGACCCATGGCTTCCGTGTGCGGATGCGTACCAAAAACGGACGCAGAGTGCTCGCCGCTCGACGACGCAAGGGCCGCAAGCGTATTGCCGTCTGACCGGCGCCGACGGTTTCCGCGCTCTGAGAGAATTCGACGGCGTGCGGAATTTCAGCGAGTTTACAGTCAAGGAATCCGGGTCGCTGGGCGGCACGTGGTCTTGTTTGCAATGCGAACCGATGGAAGTAGCCGGCTTGGCGTTACGGCATCCCGTAAGATCGGGAACGCCGTCATCCGCGCGCGTGCGAAACGGCGACTGCGTGAATTGTATCGACTTCGACAATCGACAACCGTGACCGAATCGCTTGATCTCGTCGTCAATGCGCGGCGGAGCTGTGTTTTGGTGCCCTGGCAGATTCTCGAGCACGACTTTGAAACCTGTCTCGAACGGTTGGGTGAGAGGATGAACGCCGACGGGCGCGAATAGAGCCGGCCGGCACGAAAATCCGGGAAGGTGTGGAGCGAGATGGAGAAACGACTGCTGCTGGCCTTTGTGCTGTCGGCGCTGATCTTTGCGGGCTGGTCGGTGATCTTTCCGCCACCGGCACCACCGACCGCCCGGCCACCGAGCGGGAACGCCGTCGAAGAAGTGGTCGGCGAGACCGAAAAGCCACAGGTGGAGCGTGTCGATTCGGCGCCGGCGACCGAGGATGCGGCGGTTGACGAGAATCTCTCTCCCATCGTCGGTGAGACCGAAGAAACCATCAAGCTCGCTAACGAGGTGATGGAGGTCAAGCTCAGCAATCGCGGTGCGGTGGTCACCTCCATGCGCCTGGTCCACTTCAACAACGACGAGGGAGCGCACCTCGATCTCATTCAGTCGGTTCCCAACAAGGAACGCACCCTGCCGCTTCAGCTCATGACCGAAGATGGCCCGGATACCCGGCTCTATCAGGTCGAACGGCTGCAAAACGGTGTGGTCATGAGCTGGTCCGATGGCGCGGGCTCGTCGGTTTTCAAGACCATCACCCTCAATCCCGGCTATGGACTCGACGTGAGTATCAGGAGCACGGGAGCGCTGAGCAATGCACCGATCAGCGCCGGTACCGGCTTGAGAAATCTCGGCGAGCAGGAGCAGAACAGCCGGCTTTCGATTTGGGGAGACGGCATCGTTTTCGCCGATGGGGAGATCGAGAAGTACAAAAAGGCCAAGGTCAAGGCGCCGGTCAGCCTGAGACCCGGTGTGTTGGCGTATGCGGGTCTCGAAGACGCCTATTTCATCAATCTTCTGCGGCCACGGACGCGGGTTGACGAAATACGAATCGATCGGCTCGAATTTACCGAGACGAGTGATCCCAGCGAAGAACCAAAGCTCTACCAGGTCCTGCGGGTGCTTCTGGTCCCGAGTTCGGGGGGGGTCTTCGAGGGCGAGCTCCTGGGTGCGCCGAAGGAGTACAACCTCTTACTGGGTATCGGCGGAGGTGTCGAGAAGACCTTCGACCTCGGGATCTTCGGTGTTATTTCGGTCTTTTTCCTCAAGGCTTTGTGGTGGATCTATGGGCTCGTGGGTAACTACGGCATCGCCATCATCCTGCTGACGGTCGGGATTCGGATCGTGCTCTTTCCGTTGATGCACACCTCCACCGTCTCCATGCGCAAGATGGCCAAGGTCCAACCCAAGGTCAAGGAGATCCAGGCCAAGTACAAAAAGAAGAAGAACGATCCCCAGGCCCGCGCCAAGATGAGCCAGGAGACCATGGCGCTCTACAAGGAAGAGGGCGTGAATCCCATGGCCGGGTGTCTCCCTGTGCTGGTTCAGCTGCCGATTCTCTGGGCCCTTTACCAGCTCTTTCTCCATGCCATCGAGCTTCGCCATGCACCGTTCATGCTTTGGATCACGGATCTCTCGGCCAAGGACCCGCTGTATGTGACACCGGTCCTCATGACCGCGACCATGTGGCTGCAACAGAAGCTGGCGCCGCAGGCGGGCGATCCGCAGCAGCAGCGGATCATGCGGATGTTGCCCCTGGTCTTCGGCATTATGTTCCTGCAGTTTCCCTCGGGACTCGTGTTGTACTGGTTGACGAATAACGTGATTTCGATCCTGCAGCAGGAGATCACCCTTTTCATCATCGGTGAAAGGAAGTATTTCGGTAGGAGTGGCGGGAGGAAGAGCAAATGAGGAACGCCCGTGAGTTTCGTGGTGAGACCCTCGACGCAGCGCTGAGCGAGGCGTGCTCGGCTTTGAACGCGCGGTTCGGCGAGCTCCGATACGAGGTCGGCTCCACTGATGACGAAGGAGTGGTGGTCGTAGCCGAACTCGACCCCGTGGCGGTGCTCGGGCTCTTCCTGTCGGAAACCTTCAGCGCGGGTGAACTCGAGGTCACCTCACGGCTCGTAGAGACCGAGGACGCGCTCGAGGGAGAGCTTTCCGGCAGCGACTGCGGGTTTTTGACCGCGGCGGGAGGCAAGGGACTCGATTCGCTCCAGTACCTGTGCAACCGTGTTCTCAACCGGCGGCTGGAACGCCATCTCCCGGTCCACCTGGACAGTGATGGATTCAAGGAGCGGCGTTCGCTGCAGCTCCAGGACAAGGCGGAGGAGGCAGCCGATGAGGCGCTCCGCACCCGATCACCTGTGGTGATGGGCCTGATGACGCCGGCGGCCCGACGCGAGATCCACCTCGCGCTGGCCGACGACCCCGGTGTCGAGACCGAGTCGGATGGAGAAGGCTTCCTCAAGCGGGTTGTCGTCCGCCCTCGCCGGCGGCGCTGACACCATCGTCGCCCGGTCGTCGCCCGCGGGGCGGGGTGGCCTGGCGCTGATCAGGGTCAGTGGGGATGAGACCCGAAGGCTCGCAGGGACGGTCTGTCCCGAGCTCGAAATGGACCGCGGGTGGCGGGCGTCGCTGGTCGAGCTGCTCGATCCTGAGGGTGGTTTGATTGACCGGGCGGTGGCGCTTCCCTACCTCGCACCGCGGTCCTACACCGGCGAGGACATGCTGGAACTCATGGTGCACGGTTCAGGCTGGGTGATTCAGGCCACCATCGAGGCATTCACCGCAGCGGGCGCCCGCGTCGCGGGTCCGGGTGAATTCACCCGCCGCGCCGTCGCCAACGGAAAGCTCGATCTGGTGCAGGCCGAGGCGATCAACGAACTCATCTCGGCCGACACCGCGTGGCAGGCAAGGGTCGCGAGGGCCCAGATCGAGGGCCGGCTGTCGCGCGAATTCGCCCGACTCAAGGATGACCTCACCGATCTCCTGACCCACCTCGAGGCGTCGTTGGACTTTGCGCAGCACGAGATCCCATACGATCGCGAGGCGGGGATTCAGCGCCGCGATCGTTGTCTTGAGCAGGCGGCGGCACTCCTCGCCACCGCATCGGCGGGGCAACGGATCCGGGACGGCGTGCGGATCGCCATTCTCGGGCCGCCGAATTCGGGAAAGTCGACCCTCTTCAATCTTCTCGTCGGCGCCGAGAAGGCGATCGTCTCTCCACATCCCGGGACGACCAGGGATGTTGTCGAAGCTGAGCTCGAGATTGCGGGCGTGCGGGTGATTCTGCAGGACACCGCCGGGATTGGTGCGACGACTGATCCCGTCGAGCGTGAGGGAATCCGCCGCGCCCAGGGTGCTGCCGCCGAAGCCGATGCCGTGCTCGTGTTGTGGCCGGCGGACCAACCTTCCGGGTCGGCGCCGGCGGTGAACGAGCACCAACCAACCCTGAGAATCCGTTCGAAGTGGGACCTCGCCGGTGAGGGAGTCGTTTCGGCGCCGTGGCGGGCGCTGTCGTGCTCAACCGGCGCCGGGTTGGAAGAGCTTCGCCGCGCCCTGGCCGAACTCGTCGCCGCCGACATCGTCGATCTCGGGGGCGAGGTGGCCATCGCCGAGCGCCACCGGCGGGCGTTGGAGTCGGCGGTGGCTGAACTCGAATCGATGGATTTTGAACTCCCGGAGCTCGCCGCAGAGGGAGTTCGAGCAGCCCTGGACGCGGCGCGGGAGCTCACCGGTGAAGTCGTGACCGAGGATGTGCTCGACCGGGTCTTCGGCTCGTTCTGCATCGGAAAGTAGTCGTGGCGGTTCCCTTCGATGTCGTGGTGGTTGGAGCGGGCCACGCCGGCTGCGAAGCGGCCGCAGCCGCTGCCCGAATGGGGGCAACGGTCGGGGTGGTGACGATGCACCGCCACACCATCGCCCAGATGCCGTGCAACCCGGCGATCGGGGGGATCGGCAAGGGCCACCTCGTGGCCGAACTCGATGCCCTCGGCGGACTCCAGGGCTGGGCGGCCGATCGAGCCGGAATTCAGTTCAAGATCCTGAACGGTTCCCGCGGGCCGGCGGTGTGGGGCCCGCGCGCCCAGTGTGACAAGGAACGCTACTCGGAACTCCTGGCGCGGCTCCTCGCCGGATTGCGGGGGTTGACCCTCATCGAGGGCGAGGCGGTCGGGTTGGTCTGCGGCGATGGCGGGGTGAGGGGTGTCCGGTTGGTCGACGGTGCCAGGGTCATGGGTCGGACGACGATTCTGACCACCGGCACCTTTCTCGGCGGAGTCTTGCACAGCGGCGGGGAGCGGAGCCCGGGAGGGCGTCTTGGGGAGCGACCGAGCATCGGACTCGGCGCCGAGTTGGCGGGTCTCGGTCTCGATCTGCGCCGGTTCAAGACCGGGACGCCGCCTCGCCTCGCCCGGTCGAGTTTGGATTTCGAACGCCTCGGGGTGCAGGAGGGCGACGAGGGCCCGCGGCCTTTTTCCTGGCGGACGCGGAGGGTTCAAAACCGGGTCGTGTGTTGGGTCACGCGGACGCCGGAGGCGGTCCAGACCATCATCGAGGACAATATCCACCGGTCTCCCCTCTTCTCGGGGGCCATCGACGGCGTCGGCCCTCGCTACTGTCCGTCCATTGAAGACAAGGTTGTTCGTTTTCCCCACCACCGCGAACACACGGTCTTTCTCGAACCCGAGGGTCTTTCGAGCAACAGCATCTATGTCAACGGGCTCTCGACGAGCCTTCCCCACGATGTGCAGGAGGCGGTGGTCCATGCAGTGCCGGGGTTGGAGAAAGCGGAGTTCCTCCGGTATGGGTACGCCGTGGAGTACGACATGGTGGTCCCGGGCCAAGTCCGGGCGGATCTTTCCTGCCGCGAGGTGCCGGGGCTTGTTCTCGCCGGGCAGGTGCTGGGTACTTCGGGCTATGAAGAAGCGGCGGCGCTCGGATTCGTCGCCGGCGTCAACGCCGTGCTCGGTGGGCGTGGAGAGCGGCCGTTCATCCCGACTCGGCAAGAGGCGTATTTCGGTGTGCTCGTGGACGATTTGGTGACCCGGGAGCACGTCGAGCCATACCGGATGTTCACCTCGAGGGCCGAGCACCGGCTGCTGTTGGGCGTGGACTCTGCACGCGAGCGGCTGATGGCAAAGGGCGTCGAGCTCGGCTTGGTTCGGCAAGAGATGTTTCACGTGGAACACACGAGGTGGGCTGCGCGAACCCGTGCGCGGCGGACACTCGAAGAGGGTCGGTTGAACCCGGATGCCGCCACCCGGGAAGTTGTTTATGGGATCACCGGCGTTGAGTTGACGGCGCCGACCACGTGGGCGGGCCTGTTGCGGCGACAGGATGTCGATATGGATCGAGCGGCCGCGTCGGCGCCGGGTCTCGAGGAGTTGAGCGACGAGGATCGGCGCATCGTGGTTCGGTCGCTTCGATACCAGGGATACCTGGCGCGGCACCGGCGCGAGATTGAACGGGTCGGGCGGCTTCGCGAAGTCGAGATCCCGCCGGGGCTCGAGCCGGCGAGTGTTCCCGGTTTATCGAGAGAAATTGTCGAACAACTCGAGCGCCACCGGCCGGCAACCCTCGCCGATGCCGAGGCGTTGCCGGGGATGACTCCAGCGGCGGTTGCCATTCTCGCCGGGCGGGTCGCCGGGTGGAGTAAACGGCGATGACGGGGTCGGTGGCGTTTCGGGACCTCTTGTTGGATCACCTTGACGGCGCCGTCCTCGATGGCATGGTGCGCTATGCCGAGCTCCTCGAATCCTGGTCGGCGAGGCACAATCTGGTGCGGTTCGCGGACCGCCGGGAACTGGTCGAGCGCCACCTTCTCGATGCCCTCGCCGGCGCCCGTCTTCTCGAAGGCGAGGGGACCCTTCTCGATGTCGGGAGCGGGGCGGGTCTGCCCGGTGTGCCACTGCTCGTCGCCCGACCGGGCTGGAGCGGGGTGCTGTTGGAACCGAGAAAGAAACGGTGGGCCTTCCTCAAGCGGGTCATCCGCGAGCTCGGCCTCGATGCCCGCGCGGTCGATTTGCGTTATGAACAGTTGCCGCCCGAGGAGCGGTTTGACCTCATTTCGGCCCGGGCCGTAGGGGGCCACGCGGCAATGCTCGGATGGGCGGGATCCCACCTCGTCGAAGGGGGCGTGGTTGCGTTTTGGACCACCATTGACGGTGAGGGCGAGTTGGCCGCCGAGGCGGATTGGCGTGTGTTAAGCTGGCCGCTCGTCGGCCTCGAACGGGGCCGACTTGTGTCTCTGAGAAAGCGTTCCACGTGAAACATCGAGTCGTCGCCGTCGTCAACCAGAAGGGTGGAGTGGGGAAAACCACCACCACCATCAACCTCGGTGCCGCCCTCGCGGCATACGAGAGGCGGACGCTTCTAGTCGATCTCGATCCCCAGGGCAACTGTACCGCGGGGCTCGGTGTCGATGTCGGGCCCGGGGTTGCGACCACGTACGAGGTGCTGAACGGCCAGGAGCGGCTCCTCGATGTGTTGCGGCCGACCGAGTTTCCTCATCTGTCCCTGGTGCCGGCCACCCCCGAATTGGCTGGGGCGGAGGTCGAACTGGTTGGCATGGTGGGGCGCGAGTTCCGGCTCCGGGAGGCTCTTGCGGGCTATTCCGGTGGCGAGTTCGTCTTTGTCGACTGCCCGCCGTCCCTCGGTCTGCTGACGGTCAACGCGCTGGCTGCGGCCGATGGGTTGGTGGTGCCGGTTCAGTGCGAGTATTTCGCCATGGAGGGTGTGTCGAACCTCCTCAAGACGGTGGACGATGTCCGCCGATTCCTCAACCCCGAGCTCGCCATCGATGGAATTCTGCTCACCATGTACGATGATCGGACGAATTTGGCTCAGCAGGTGGCCCAGGAGGTGCGGTCGGTGTTTGGCGAGCTGGTTTTTGAAACGGTGGTGCCGCGGAACGTCCGCCTCGCCGAGGCGCCGTCTTTTGGCCGACCGATCCATGCCTACGACCTTCGGAGCACGGGCGCTCAGGCCTATCTTCAACTTGCCCGAGAGTATCTGACGCGAATGGCTGGGACTCATGGCTAAACAAGCGCTCGGGCGAGGACTCAAGGCCCTCATCCCCGACACCCCCAAGGCGAGGTCCGGGTTGGCGGAAATCCCCCTGGATCGGCTCAGCCCAAACCCGGAACAGCCGCGGCAACATTTTGCCGATGACGGCATCGCCGAGCTTGCCGACTCGATCCGACGCCACGGCGTCCTTCAACCTCTCCTCGTGAGCGAAGACGGCGCCGGCGGGTATCTCGTCATCGCCGGTGAACGGCGATGGCGGGCAGCCCGGGCGGCGGGACTCAAGACCGTGCCGGCGGTGATCCGTGAACGGCTCGGTGCCCGCGACGAGCTCGCGCTCGCGCTGGTGGAAAACCTCCAACGCCGCGATCTGTCGGCCCTCGAGGAAGCCCGCGCCTTCGAGCATCTGCGATCCGAACATGGTCTTTCCCAGGCGGAGATCGCGAGCCAGGTCGGGATGGACCGAAGCACCATCGCCAACGCCCTTCGGCTTCTGCGGCTGCCGGAGAAGATCCAGGAAATGGTGGAGGCGGGGCTCTTGAGCGCCGGCCACGGCAGGGCGCTGCTCGCTCTGCCCGATGATCAAGACCAACTCGAGTGGGCCGGGCGCGCGGCCGCGGAAGGCCTTTCCGTGCGCGATCTCGAGCGGGTTGCGGCCCAGGGTAAGCAGACGAAGACAGGGCGCGGTGGCGCCAAGAAAGCACAAACCGCCAAGGACCCGAATCTCGTGGCGGCCGAGGAGAAGTTGAGCCTCCGCCTGGGGGCCCCGGTGGCGATCCGGCCCAGGCGAAACAACGGAGGCGCGATCGTGATCACCTGCGTTGAATCGGATGACTTGATGCGGGTCTTTGATCTTCTGATGGGGGGTAAATGATGGTGCGTTCAGCAGAAACGCTCAATGGATTTGTCGACTCGGGTTGCACCATCAAGGGCGAACTCGAGTTTTCGAACTCCTTTCGGGTCGATGGTCTGGTGGAGGGAACGGTTCGCTCGCGATCCGAACTCGTCATCGGTGAGGACGGGACCGTTGATGGTGAAATCGACGTCGCCCGTTGTCTTGTCGGCGGCCAGGTCCGGGGGACGATCAAGGCAAGTGAGAAGGTCGTACTGCACGCCTCCGCCAAGGTCTTCGGCGAAATCCACGCACCCGCGGTGGTCATGGAGGACGGCGCGTTCCTCGAGGGCAAGGTCGAAATGGCGGCCGGAGCCAAGAAGGCGCCGACACCGGCCAAGGGCGAGGGCGCCAAGGGTTGAGGGGCGACCCCCGGGATCCGCCGCCGCGCGTCCTGATTCCCAGACTCAACTTCCACAACATCCGATACAAACATAGAGAAAACAACCCTTGTGAAAAAAAACTCTTGACTCTGGATCGAATCCTGCGGTAATTTGAGTCGCCCTGCAAAGAGGCGGGAGTGCCAAGGCCAGGAGCCGTGGATGCAACCTCCGAATTTATCGCTGATTATCGTCATGGTGTGTTTCTGGCTGACCTTTTGGTTGATCCAGAAATTTCTCCTCAAACCGGTCGGTGCCGTGCTCGCCGAACGTCGTGGTCGGATCGAGGGCGCCGAGAAAGAGTGGCAGTCGAAACACCAGGAATACCTGGATGAGACGGCTCGCCTCGAATCGGAGCTCGGGGACGCCGCAAAAGCGGCGGCAGCGGTTCGACACGGGCTCCAACAGGCGGCCCTTGATCGGCGTCAAGCAACCCTCGACGCGGCTCGTCAGGCCGCTGACGGCAAGCTCGATGAAGCCATGGCGGTACTCGATAACGAGGCAGCCAAAGCCCGCGCCGACCTCAAGGCCCGGGCCGGTGACCTGGCCAAGCTCTTCGCGAGCCAGCTCCTCGGCAGGGAGGTTTCCAGGTGAAGGACAAGCTCTTCTGGGTTCTGGCCTTTGTTGTCTTCTTGATTTTGGCGTTTCTCGTCGACGAGCCGCAAAACCCGTCTTTTCTCCCAAGCACCGCGATTCGGATTCTTCTCGCGGCCAACCTCACGCTTTTCCTCTTTCTGTTGAACAAATTTGTCGGCCAACCCGTCAACGAGACCCTCAAGACTCGCAGCGAGGACGTCAAGGAGGAACTCGCCGAGGCCCGCAGGAAGCTCGTCGAGGCCGAGAACCTTCGGTCGGAGGTCAGCGACCGCCTCGCGAAGGTCGAAGCGGAGGTCATGGAGATCCAAAAACGGGCGGAAGCCCTCGGCAAGGCCGAGGCCGAGAAGATCGACGCCCAGGCACGCGAGGACGAAGCGAGATTCATACGCCGCGTCGATGACCAGATCACTCGCCGTCAGGCCGAGACCCGGGAGCAGCTCGCGAAGGACACCGCGGCGTTGACCGAACAACTGACCAAAGAACTCTTGCAGTCGACGATGACCGAGAAAGATCAGCAGCGGGTGCTCGACCGGAGTCTCGGCGCCCTCGAAAATCTCCCGGGTAAGGAGTGACCATGTCTCGATTCAGAGCCATGCCCTATTCGAAGGCGCTCCTCGAAGTGGTTCGGGACCAGTGTCCGGAGCGTCGAGAGGCCGTGATCGACGAGCTCAACGGCGTTGCGACAGCCCTCGAAAAGGTACCCGCTTTCGAGCGCGTGTTGGTCACTCCCATGGTGGACGCCGAGACCAAGACCGCGATCCTCGACCAGGTTCTCGACAACCTGGGGATCACCCAACCGGTCCGTCGTTTCTGCCACGTTGTCCAACACCACTTCCGAATGCAGCACATGCGCGACATCGCCAGCACCTATCGGGACCTTGTCGACCGCGAGATCGGTCGCGCCAGGGCCCACATCGAACTTGCCACGACCTATGACGAGGCCGACCGCCGTCGCATCGCCGAGGTCATGAGCGCTGTGATCGGAACCACCGTGGTCGCCGATTTTGTCCACAACCCGGAGCTTCTCGCCGGCTTCAAGGTCCAGGTCGGTTCCAAGGTCTTCGACGGGTCGCTCGTCGGACAGGTGGATCGGCTGAGCCGGCAAACCGTCATCGAATAGGGGTAGCAACATGCAGATCAAAGCCGCCGAAATCGCCGACATCATCCGGCGCCAGATCGAAGGTCAGGAAACCACCATCGACATGTCCGAGGTGGGAACGGTCATCTCCGTCGGCGACGGAATCGCCCGTATCTATGGTCTTGATGACGTGATGATGGGAGAGCTCCTCGAGCTTCCCCACGACGTCTACGGTCTCGCCCTCAACCTCGAGGACGACAACGTCGGCGCGGTGCTCATGGGAGAGGTCCACCACATCAAAGAAGGTGATGAGGTTCGCCGCACCAAGCGGATTCTCGACATCCCGGTGGGACCGGAAATGGTCGGCCGCGTGGTCGATCCCCTCGGCCGTCCGCTTGACGGCAAAGGCCCAGTGGCCTCGTCCGAGCGCTACCCCCTCGAGCGGACCGCCCCCGGCGTCGTCGCCCGGCAACCCGTGAAGGAGCCGATGCAGACCGGCATCAAGGCCATCGACTCGATGATCCCCATCGGCCGCGGCCAGCGCGAGCTCATCATCGGCGACCGCCAGACCGGTAAGACCGCGGTGATTCTCGACTCCATCGTCAACCAGAAGGGCACCGGCAACGTCTGCATCTATGTCGCCATCGGCCAGAAGGCCTCGACCGTGGCGCAGGTGATCGCGGCGCTCGAAAAGCACGGCGCCATGGATCACACCATCGTCGTCTCGGCGACCGCGTCCGAGCCGGCGCCGCTGCAATACCTCGCACCCTACGCCGGCGCCGCCCTCGGCGAGTACTTCATGCTCAACGGCCAGCATGCGGTGTGTTTCTACGACGATCTCACCAAGCACGCCCAGGCCTACCGCGAGATCTCGCTCCTGCTTCGCCGGCCGCCGGGTCGCGAGGCCTACCCCGGTGACGTCTTCTATCTTCACTCGCGGTTGCTCGAGCGCGCGGCGAAGCTCAACGACGAGCTCGGCGGCGGCAGCCTGACCGCGCTGCCCGTGATCGAGACCCAGATGGGTGACGTTTCGGCCTATATTCCGACCAACGTCATCTCCATCACCGATGGTCAGATCTATCTCGAGGGCGACCTCTTTTTCGCCGGTCAACGACCCGCGGTGAACGTCGGTCTCTCGGTCAGCCGGGTCGGCGGCAACGCCCAGATCAAGGCGATGAAGAAGATCGCCGGCTCGCTCCGGCTCGAGCTCGCTCAGTACCGCGAACTGGCCGCCTTCGCCCAGTTCGGTTCCGATCTCGACAAGGCCACCCAGCGCCAACTCGCGCGCGGCGAGCGGCTCCTCGAGATCCTCAAGCAGGGTCAGTTCGTGCCGCTGTCGGTCTCTCTCCAGATCGTCTCCATGTTTGCCGGCACCAAGGGTTACATGGACAAGCTCAAGGTCTCCGCCATCCTCGCCTTCGAGCCCCACATGCACAGTTTTGTCGAGGCTGAGGGGCCCGATGTCCTGGAAGCCATCATGTCGAGCGGCGAGCTCAGCGATGCCAACGCCGCGAAGCTCGGTGAGCTCATCGCCAAGGCCGTGGACCTGTTCCTGAAGGAGCACCCGGAGGCAAGCGTTGCCTAGCACCAGGGACCTCACCCGTCGCATCCGATCCGTCAAGGGAACGCAGCAGATCACCAAGGCGATGAAGATGGTGGCTGCGGCCAAGCTGCGGCGTGCGCAGGAGGCGGTGACCAATGCCCGGCCCTACGCCGACACGTTGTCGAAGGTGCTGGCCAACGTCGCGGCCAGGACCGAGGAGAGCCACCCCCTCCTCGAACGCCGCGAAAGCGGACGGGTCTGGCTGGTCGTGGTCTCGTCGGACAAGGGGCTCTGTGGTTCGTTCAATGCCAATTTGCTTCGGCAGGTCGAGAAGGATCTCAAGAACAAACGGTGGCCCGATGTCGAGTTGATCCTCATCGGTCGCAAGGCTTCGGACTATTTCAGAGTCCGCAACTACCCGGTTGCCCACCAAGAGCGGGACACCATGAACCGACTCACCGCTGCCGATGGGCCGCGGCTCGGCGCCATGTTCATGAAGGCCTTCACCTCGGGCCAGGTGGACGAGGTTTGGGTGGCGTACAACAAGTTCGTCAGTGTTCTACGCCAGGAGATCACAATTGAGCGGTTGCTGCCCATCCAACCGCCGGCGGCCGACCCGGACGCCGAGGATGCAGGGACCGACTACCTCTACGAGCCCGATGCCGAAGGTCTGCTGGCCGCATTGCTGCCGGCCTACGTCGAGACCGAGGTCCAAACCGTGCTCTATGACTCGGCGGCGGCCGAGCAAGCCTCCCGGATGACCTCCATGGGAGCGGCCACCAAGAACGCCGGCGAGATGATCGACGCTCTGACGATGCTCTACAACCGCACCCGTCAGGCCGCCATCACCAAGGAGTTGATCGAGATCGTTTCGGGCGCCCAGGCGCTCGGTGACTGACTAGGAGAGATTTATGACTCAGCAGGTCGAAGGACGCGTCGTTCAGGTCATCGGTCCGGTGGTGGACGTGGAGTTTCCGGACCAACACCTCCCCGCCATCTACAACGCCGTCCGTATCAAGGACGACGGCACGCTCGGCGCGGGGCCGATGGACGTCACCCTCGAGGTCGCCCAGCATCTCGGCGAGAGCCGCGCCCGTTGCATCGCCATGCAGCCCACCGAGGGCATGGTCCGCGGGATGACCGCGATCGACCTCATGGGTCCGATTTCTGTGCCGGTGGGACGCGAGACCCTGGGCCGCGTGCTCGGCGTCCTCGGCCAACCGGTGGACGGCAAGGGCCCGGTCGACTCCGAGAAACGCATGCCCATCCACCGCACCGCGCCGGCGCTCGAAGAGCAGTCCACCGAGACCGAGATGTTCGAAACCGGCATCAAGGTCGTCGATCTCCTCGAGCCCTACACCAAGGGCGGCAAGACCGGTCTCTTCGGCGGCGCGGGCGTCGGCAAGACCGTCATCATCATGGAGCTCATCAACAACGTGGCGCTCCAGCACGGTGGTTTCTCGGTCTTTGCCGGGGTCGGCGAGCGGACCCGCGAGGGCAACGACCTGTGGCTCGAGATGACCGAAGCCGGCGTCATCAACCCGGATAAATGGGAAGAGTCCAAGGCCTCGCTCATCTACGGTCAGATGACCGAGCCTCCAGGCGCCCGTCTGCGCGTCGGTCTCACCGGCCTGACGGTCGCGGAGCACTTCCGCGACACCGAGGGTCAGGACGTGCTGCTCTTCATCGACAATATTTTCCGCTTCACCCAGGCCGGTTCCGAGGTTTCCGCGCTGCTCGGCCGGATGCCATCGGCGGTCGGGTACCAGCCCAATCTCGCGACCGAGATGGGTGAGCTCCAGGAGCGGATCACCTCGACGAAGAGCGGTTCGGTGACCTCGGTGCAGGCGATCTACGTCCCCGCCGACGACCTCACCGACCCGGCGCCGGCGGCGGCCTTCGCCCACCTCGACGCCACCTCGGTGCTGTCGCGCCAGATCGCCGCCCTCGGCATCTACCCGGCAGTCGACCCCCTGGCCTCGACCTCGCGCATCCTCGATCCGCTCATCATCGGCGACGAGCACTACATGGTCGCCCGCGAAACCCAGCGGATTCTCCAGCGCTACAAGGATCTCCAGGACATCATCGCGATTCTCGGTATCGACGAGCTCTCGGAAGAGGACAAGCTCACCGTCGCCCGGGCTCGCAAGATTCAGCGCTTCCTGTCGCAGCCTTTCTTTGTTGCCGAGCAGTTCACCGGCATGAAGGGCCGCTACGTCAAGGTCGAGGACACCATCAAGGGTTTCAAGAGCCTTTGTGCAGGCGAACTCGACGAGCTACCGGAGCAGGCCTTCCTTTATGTCGGCGGCATCGAAGAGGCCATCGAGAAGGCCGACAAGATGAAGGCGGAGGACTGAGATGGCCGATCGGCTGCACCTCGAAATCGTGACTCCAAGCCGCCGGGTGGTGGAAGTGGCGGTCGACGAGGTGCGTCTCCCGGGCGCCCTCGGAGAGATGGGCGTTCTGCCCGGCCACATCCCGCTTCTGACCTCCCTCGCCGCCGGACCGCTGACCTATTTCGACGGTTCCACCGTGGTCCGGTACGCGGTTCAGGGCGGTTTTGCCGAGGTTCTTCCCGATCGGGTGACGGTACTGGCCACGGTGGCGAAAGCTCCGGCTGACATCGATGTCGCCGCCGCCAAGAGCAACCTCCAGGCCGCCCAGGAGAAGCTCAAGGACGCTGGCGCCGAGGAACTCGATGAGCTGACCACCGCGGTCCGGCTTGCGGAGACCGAGATCGAGGTCGCCGCGGGAGAGACGGTCCACTGAATCTTCGGTGCGAGACAGAAACCACAACGGCGCCCTTCAGGGCGCCGTTTTTTTGGGGAGATCCCGCAACGGGGTGCCGGGTCGAATTGTGCGGATCGACCTCTCGGCGGAGCGCCCACTCGCACAAAGCGAGGGCAGCTGGCAGGACCAGCGACGCTCTCGCCAGCCTACTGGTACTCCGCCCCCAAGAGCACACTGACGATGATGGCGCCGACGGCGGCCGGGGCGGCGAACCGAATCAGAAAACGCCAGATTCCGTAGGTCGAACCCAGTGGACCGTTCCCCTTCTCGAGTTCGTTACGACTCTCCCCGGCCGTGAGGATCCAGCCGGTGAAAAGGGCGATGAAAAGACCACCCACGGGGAGGAGCCAGTTGCTGGCCAGATAGTCGAGGGTTCCGAAGACTCCGGTTGTCGAACCCTTCCCGATGGGGTTGAACTCCGACAGGGCCTTGACTCCCCCAACGCTCAGCGCCGACAGGATCCCAAAGACCCAGATCGAAAAACCGGTGGTCACCGCGGCCCTACGCCGCCGCCAGCCGAGTTCGTCGATGGCGTAGCTCGCCACCACCTCGAGCAGGCTGATGGTGCTTGTCAGGGCAGCAAAAGAAACCAGGAGATAGAAAAGCCCACAGATCACGGCTCCGCCGGGGAGCTTGAAGAAGAGCACCGGGATGGTGGTGAAAAGGATGGTGGAACTCTTGCTCACCTCGAAATCGAAGCTGAAGATCACGGAGAACATGATGACGCACGCCATGATGGCGATGAGGGTATCGAGAATGCAGATGGTCAGGGTCGCGCGCGGAATCGAGTCCTGGCGCCGCATGTAGCTGCCGTAGGTCAGCATCGAACCGAGACCGACACTGAGGGTGAAGAACGAGTGCCCGAGAGCTTCGAGCACCCCAGCCGCCGTGATTTCGGCGAAGTTCGGCCGGAACAGGAACGTCATCGCGCGGCCGAAACCGGGGGTGGTCACCGAATAGGCGGCCAGGACGACCAGGATGACAAACAGAAGGGGCATCAGAAGCTTGGCCGCGCGTTCGATCCCTCCACCGATCCCGAAATAGACCACCGCGACGGTGAGGCCCATGAAGAGCGAGTGAAACAGAATCTGAGCCCATGGATCGGCGAGGAAGCCACCAAAGAAGGCCTCGAGGGTTTCGGGGTGACCGGCAAGTTCAGCAAGCGATCCCGAGAAGGCGAGCACAATGTACCGCAGGGTCCACCCGGCGATCATGCTGTAGTAGGAAAGAATGATGAATCCGGCGCCGACGCCGAGAAAGCCGACTCCCTTCCAGGCCCGACCACCCGGCTTGCCGGCGCTCAGGAGGCCAAACGCGCCCACCGGATTGCGTCGGCTCCTGCGGCCGAGGAGGATCTCCGCTCCCAGGATCGGTGCACCGACCACGGCGATGGCGGCGAGATAGACGAGGACGAAGGAGCCGCCGTTGTTCTCGAGGGTGATGTAGGGGAACTTCCAGAGGTTGCCAAGCCCGATGGCGCTTCCCGCGGCCGCGAGGACGAATCCCATTCGACCGGTCCACTGCGCTCTCGATGGTGACATCTATTCCCCCAAGCTCAGACTGAGAGAGAAACGGTACAGACGCCGGAATCAAGGTGTCAAATACCATGGTCGAAAGCAATTGCGTTTCAGGTCAGCTTCGGTTAGACTTCCGCCCCGTCGGGGCGTAGCTCAGTCTGGTAGAGCGCACGGTTCGGGACCGTGAGGCCGGTGGTTCAAGTCCACTCGCCCCGACCAATTTCGTCAACGATCCAAAGGGCGCTCCTCGGGGCGCTCTCTTTTTTACGCCCGGATTGACTTACACCTTATTATCACCTATGGTGGTTTTGAGGAGAGCCCCATCATGACCTACCTCACCGAACGGCAGCGGGATGTGCTCGAGTTCATCGGCAGAAGGGTCGAGAGTAACGGCGTCGCGCCGACGCTCAAAGAGATTTCCGAGGCCTTCGGTTTCGCATCCACCGCGAGCGCGCAGAAACACATCGCGTTACTCGAGCGCAAGGGTTTCCTGCGGCGTGAGAAGCATCAGAAGCGAGGACTCATCTTGGCTCATCAGCCAACCCGAGACGGTCACAGCGAGATCGAGCTTCCGTTGCTGGGATTGGTGGCCGCCGGGTCGCCAATCGAATCCGTTCCGGACCCGGAACCTGTTTCGGTGCCGCCGGATCTTGTCGGATCGGGGAACAATTTCGTCCTCAAGGTCCGCGGCGAGTCCATGATCGACGACGGAATCCACGACGGCGATCTGGTCATCGTCCAGCCTCGGGCCGAGGTCGCCGACGGCGACATGGTGGTCGCCATGGTGGATGGAGAGGTGACCCTCAAACGCCTCTTTCGTCAAGCACCCGGTTCCATCAGACTCCAGCCCGCCAATTCGGAGATGGAACCCATCTTCGTCGCCGCCGAGGACCTTACCGTTCAGGGGATCGTGGTCGGTCTTCTCCGGCGGTACTGACCGGGACCTCCCGCCTGCCGAGCGACCGTCCCTCGGTCTTTTTCTTGACTGTATCGGCTGATTTCGATAGCGTTCCAGCATGACTCGTCTCGAAGAGATCACTGTGGTCATGACCTCGGTGGGAACCGAACAGCAGGCGGTGGAGATTTCAGAGGAACTCATCGCACGCCGGTTGGCCACCTGCGTCAATATTGTTCCCTGTCTGCGCTCCATCTATCGATGGAAGGGGAAAATCTGCGAGGACACCGAGTATCTGCTCCTCATCAAGACCCCGAAACGGCTCTTCGAGAGGGTTTCGGTCGCAATCCGGGAGTTCCATTCCTATGAGTTGCCGGAGATCCTCGCCATGCCGGTGTCGGCGGCCGAAGAGAATTTCCACCGGTGGATTCTGCAGATGGTCGAGGCCGGTGATGACGAAGACGACGACGAGGACGACCAGGATTTCGACTGACCCGTCTGCCGGGTTGCTATAACCCAAGATGAGCGATTCTCGGCGGCGATCTGCACCAATCTCTTGCGCTCTAGACGTTTGCAAAAATACTCGACATACCAACGGGTATGCCTCCGTTTTTAGCAAACGTCAGAGCATCAAGATCTTGGCGAATCTCATCCACCAGAATCGCTCATCTTGGGTATAATCCAGCAACGATGTCCGCCGATCACCCCCTGCATGCCCATCTCGTGCTCTCGAGTTCGTTTGCCAACATCGAGATCGCCGAGCGAGCGTTGGTGGACCTCTGCGGCCAGGCGGGATTTTCCGGTGACGATTGCTATTGGCTCGTCACCGCACTGAGGGAGGCGATGGCCAACGCCATTCGCCACGGCAACCGGCAGGATCCCGAGCGATCTGTCCTGGTCGATCTTCGAATTCACGACGACGAGGTCACGATCCGGGTCGAGGACGAGGGCGAAGGATTCGACCTCGAGGCGATCCCTGACCCCACCGATCCGGATTATTTGCTGCGGCCGAGTGGACGCGGTATCTTCTACATGCGGCAATTCATGACTGGTGTGGAGTTCAGCCGCTCGCCGGGTGGTGGCACGGTGGTCGAGATGACCCGGCGCCTCGAGCCCGAGACAAGGAGTTCAACAAATGAAGAGTGAGATCCGTGATGTGGACGATGTTCGGATCATCGAATTGTCGGGCAAGATCACGATTGGAACCGGCGATGTCAAGATGCGCGAGCTGGTCGACAGTTCGCTCGCGGACGGCCAGAAGAAGATCCTCATCGATTTGGCCGGTGTGACCGCCATTGATTCTTCCGGGATCGGTGAAATGGTGGCGTGCTACACCACGGTGACCAAACGTGGCGGTCAGCTCAAGCTGCTGCGTCTTTCCCCGAAAATCAACGATATTCTCCACGTAACCCAGCTCATCACCGTATTCGATGTTCTGGACAACGTTCAGGAGGGCCTCGCAGCCCTCAAGTAGACGCCCTCTTGGCGGGAAAATCCAAACGAATCGGGCGCGGTCAAGGCCGCGCCCGATTCTACTTTTGAGGTTTTCCGACGATCAGCTCTCCGCGATGGATTCCGTTGTCGACACCTTCGAGATGTGATCCGATCAACCCGTCTGGGATGCAGGGTACGGCCCCCTTGTCGACTCCCTCGACGATGACGGGCGCCAAGGTGGAGACCGCGTTTCCCTTCACTTCGATTCGAACCTGTGACCTGCCGGTCTGACAGCTCGCCGACGAACCCATCCAGACCACGACGTCGTCGATGAGAACAACGACCGACACCGCCCTGCTCTGTGGCACGCCCGTGGCCCGACCAGGACTCAGCTTGCCGACGGCCGAGGGTTCGACTGTGGATTCCAGATCGTCGTCGGTTGGCATCACCTGCCGCATGGACTCCGATTCGGTCTTGAGCGCCGTTGAGCTGCCGGTTCGGGAAACCGCCCCTCTCTTCGCCGGGGCCGGTCGAGCCGTCTCTTCTTGCCGCAACTCGAGACCCCCGGCTTCATCTGTCGAGCGCAGATCCGCCGCCGAGGTCGATTCGGCTGGCGACACCGATGGAGCGGCGGCATTCAGGGGTCCTATCACCTCGAGGGGAGCCGGCTCGGAAGCGGCCGGGTGCGCCGGTTCCTCCTCGAGCAGATGGTCCGCTGCGCCGAGTGGGCGGTTGTCATTGGGAACCGCCGTTGGCAGGGGAGCGAGCTTGAAGATCTCGTCCCGTTCTTCAATGAGTCGGTTTTTCTGTGAAGGTGTCGGACTCAGGGTCGGTGTTGGGTTGCGGCGAGCCATCTCCGTCGCCACGGTCACCCCCAGAACCACCGCGGCAGCGATTCCGAGCCAGCGATACACCGGCCGGACCTGTCGCGCTGGGACGGGCGGCCCCTGGCGCAGCGGCTCCATGACCCGGTCCAGCGCCGCGGGTGGTTCCATTCGGTCCGCGATGGTACGAACGGCCGCCCGAAGCTCCCTGGTGGTCCTGATCTCGGAGGCGAGCCCGGGATCGGTCTCGGCCTGTGCCTCGAGCCGGGATGACTCGGCTTCGTCCAGATCGCCGTCGGTGTATCGGCTGACGAGGACCCGAAGGGAATCATCCATCACAGATCCACCGCTTTCTTGAGTGCCGTCCTTGCCCGCGCGAGGCGTGATCGGATGGTGCCGATCGGGAGATCGAGCACCTCGGCGATCTCGGCATAGCTGAGATCTTCGCCGTCTCGCAGCCAGACGACGATCCGATAGTGTTCAGGAAGCTCGTCCATGGCCGCGGTAACGCGATCGAGAAGATCCGATGACACGGCCTGTCGTTCCGGGCCGGGCGACGGATCCGGGGTGCGGGCCACGATCTCCTCGGACTGATCCGCGACCGCGTTGAGATGTTGGCCGTGTCGCCGATGGTGGCCGCGGAGGTAATTCCAGGCGATCTGAAAGACCCACGTCGACAATTTGGCCTCGGCGCGGAAACCGTCAAGGCCCCGCCATACCCTGAGAAAGATCTCCTGGGTTGCATCGAATGCCTCATCGTCATTTCCGGTCAGTCGCCGCGCCAATCGCCAGATCGGCCGCCGAAAGCGCTCGTAGACCTCGTCGAATACCACCTCTCAAGTGTGCCATGGATCGCACGAACGGGGTCTCCTTTCCTCCATCGCGAAATCTCGCAGGTCGTGAGTCGTAAACCGTGAGTCGCGAATCGTCAGTCGTGGGTTAAAGGGCTTTGGCGCGGCCTGCGTTCTCGGCTTGCGGATTCGGAGAAGCCAACCTGCGCCGCCACGAAGACCTCGAGCGATCCGGAAACGAGGAAACGACTTACGATTAACGACTCACGGTTCACGTCTCACGAAGGATTTCGTCCCTCGCAGAGTGTGACTCCCTAAACGAAGGGGAGTTCCCGGCCGGACCGCTCATCGATGAGGTCGCGGATGCGGTGTTCGAGCTCGCGGGCGACGGCGAGATAGACCTCGTCGTCTTCGCCGTACGGATCACGGATGGCCCAGGACTCGATTTGTGCCCCGAGATTCGAGGGCAGATAGCTCAACCCGGAGTCCCCGAGGAGGGAGACGATGATGTCGAAAGAGGCGAGATCGACAGCTTCGAGAGATTTCGAGGCGAGGCCTCGCGGATCGTAGCCCAGGGTCTCGAGAGTCTCCACCGTCGATCTGACGATCCTGCCGAATGGCATCAGCCCGGCCGAGGATGCCGACACGCCGTCCATTCTCAGACCACGGGTGATGGCTTCAGCCATGGGCGAGCGGCAGGTGTTACCGATGCAGATATAGAGGATCGACAGAGTAGCCATCGGTGCATTGTAGACGCGACGGAGATCGTAGGTGGTGAATCGCGAGTCGTAAGTCGCAAGTCGTGAAGTTTGAAAATCGTCCCCCGGGGGGCAGGGGCGCGTACCCTCGCCGGTCGATCGTCACGACCCCCCGCCGCTGAAGACGCAGCACAACAAAAGCCGGGGCGTGAACGACTCACGACCGACGACTCACGGCTCACGGCTCACGTCCGCAGCGGGTGGCGGCGCTGATTGACCACACCCTCACGAGGGGGTAGCCTGTAACCTGCTTGTTTTGGATGGAGCCGGAACGTTGGTTCTGACTGGTTACAACACCGATATCGATAACGCGGGCACGACGTACCACGTGCAGACCGAAGACAAGGGACGCTCGAACCCCGTCGTCGAAAGTCTTGTCTACGCCCGCGGAGAGATTCTGTATTCGAGGAGGACCTCGTATCAGGATCTCGTCGATGAAAACGTCGAGAACTCGGCCATTGCGACCCTCATGGAGCGGCAACACCAGACGATCATCGAGGTGATTCGACGTGGTCGGTTGGCGCAGTTGACCGACGAACCGGCCTCGATCAATGAAGACGACGACACCAACATCTCCCGCGATGGCGGTCCGCTCATCGCTGAGGAACCAACCGGGGACGGCGGCGATGAACCGACCCTCGACCGGGTGATCCTCGACTATCTCGCCGCTCAACGCGGCCGAGCGCATCTTGTACTCCGCGCCGTAGGCAAACACGATTTTGTCTACGGCAGTGATGCCGAGATCTCCATCTCCGCCGTCAATTCACAGTCCAACACCCCACAAAAGGAAGTCCGGATCACCGTGCTTTTCAAATCGACGTCGGAGCCGCGCCGCCTGGTTCTCGCCGAGGGTGAGACCGACGGTGAAGGCGTTTTTGTTGCAACCGAGAGATTACCCGAGTTCAGCGGCGGCACCTCGGCGGTTGTCATCACCGCCGAGTCCGACCTCGGCCAGAGTGAGATCAAGCATCTCGTCCATCGGTAGTTCGCAGTCAACAGTCAACAGTTGAAAGAGGCCACGGTCGGAGTGCTCTTCCGGCCGGTCGTGATGAAACTGTCGACTGTGAACTGTCGACTCTCGATTCCCCCCCGGGTCTTGCCCCTCAGCCGGTTTTGAGGTAGAGTGCGCGTCGCTGTGGGCCGTTAGCTCAATTGGCAGAGCAAGTGACTCTTAATCACTAGGTTGGAGGTTCGATTCCTCCACGGCTCACCATTTCCTTTCATCCGCGCGAAAGTGGCGGAACCGGTAGACGCGCGAGACTTAGGATCTCGTGGGGGACACCCCGTGGGGGTTCGATTCCCCCCTTTCGCACCAGCCGGAGAGAAAACATCATGACATACAAATTGACCGAGCAGGCAAATTACAAACTCGAGGTTGCCGGCAGCCTCCAAACCGAGATCGTCGAACGAGAGCGGCAGTCCATCGTCCGCTCCATCCGGGGCCGCGCCAAGCTTCCGGGGTTCCGCGACGGCAAGGCGCCGGAGTCCATGATCCGTGCTCGTTTTGCCGAAGACATCGATGCCGACCTCAAGGAACACCTCAGCCAGCTCGTCTGGGAAGAGGTGATGGAGGCGGAGAAGGAACTTCAGCCCCTCACCATGCCGCAGGTGCGCGAGGTCAAATTCGCCGACGATGGCTCCTTCCAGTTCGTCGCTGAACTCGAGGTTCGGCCGAACTACGAGCTTCCCGATCTCTCCACGGCCACGCTGCCGGAGGTGTCTCTCGACCTCACCGACGGCGAAATCGACACCGAGATCGAGACTCTCCGGGAGCAGCAGGCCGTCTGGGAGCCGGTGGAAGATCAGGAAGCCGTCGATGGAATGCTCATCGAGGCCGATCTCGTCGGTGTGATGGAAGACTCCGACGAGGAACCCTATGAAGAGAACGACGCCCGGTTTGTCCTCGGTGGCGACGGGTTGCCGCCCGAGATCAACGAGGCGCTCCAGGGAGCCAAGGCCGGTGACGAAAAGGTTGCCGTCAAGGTCTTTCCCGAAGACGACGACAACAAAGAGCGAGCGGGTAAGAAAGTCACCTACACCGTCAAGGTCAAGGCCCTCAAGGCCAGAGCCCTTCCCGAAGTTGACGACGAACTCGCCAAGACCCTCGGTCTCGAGGACCTCGCCGAACTCAAGCTGCGGCTCAAGGAAGCGCTGTCGCGGCGGAAGCTCGCCGAGCGTCGGGATGTATGGCGGCGGTCCTTGCTCGATCAGCTCTCCGTGGGAATCGACCTCAATTCCCTGCCCTCCTCACTCGTTCAGAATGCCGTCAGCGAACGGGTGAATCGTTTTGCCTACGAGATGGCCATGCGGGGCGCCGGTCCGGAAGATGGAAATTTCGACTGGCAGGAACTTTCGGCCAAGGCCGAACCCGCCGCCCGGCGGCACGTCGCCGACAACCTCATCATCGAACAGTTGGCCATGAAGTGGAAGACTCCGGTCCCCGAGGCCGAGGTCGAGGCCTATATCGCCGCGGACGCCTCCCGACTCGGAATCCCGCCGACGGAGCACAAGGCCAATCTCGCCGCGGAGGAAAAACTCGAATCCATCCGCCACGCCGCTCTGCTGACCGCGGTGGTTGACGAGATGATCCGTCAAGCGGGTGGGGAGGTGGATTGATGTTGGTTCCGGTCGTTGTCGAGCAGACCAGCCGCGGTGAGCGCGCCTACGATATCTACTCGCGGCTGCTCAAGGACAATGTCATCTTCCTGGGATCGGCCATCGATGACCATGTCGCCTCTCTCGTGATTGCCCAGCTCCTCTTTTTGGAGGCGGAGAACCCCGAGAAGGACATCTATCTCTACGTCAACAGCCCCGGGGGCGCCATCACCTCCGGTCTCGCCATCTACGACACAATGCAGTACGTTAAGCCCGATGTGGCCACCATCGCCCTCGGTCAGGCGGCGTCCATGGGCGCCATCCTCCTCGCCGGGGGCGCGTCGGGCAAGAGATTCGCCTTGCCGCACAGCCGGGTCCTGCTCCACCAGCCGCTGATGTCCGGTCTCGGAGGCCAGGCGACGGACATCGACATCCACGCCAAAGACATCATGCGCATGCGAGAACGGTTGAACACGATCCTGGCCAAGCACACCGGACAACCCATGGACAAGATCAATCTCGATACCGAACGCGACTTCATTCTCGAGGCGGATGCGGCCAAAGACTACGGCATCATCGACAAGATCATTGTTTCCAGAGAGTAGACCTAAAATGGGATACAATGAACCGAGGAGGATAGATGTCGAATCGAGATGGTGACGTACTTCGGTGCAGCTTTTGCGGAAAAAGCCAGCACGAGGTGCGCAAACTCATCGCCGGACCCACGGTTTATATCTGCAACGAATGCGTTGAGGTCTGTCTCGACATCATCGCCGAGGATCGCGTCCACGAAGCCAAGGGCCGCCAGCAGGTGCTGGCCAAACCACCGGAGATCAAAGCCTATATCGATGAGTATGTCATCGGTCAGGAAATGGCGAAGAAGAAACTCGCCGTAGCGGTCTACAACCACTATCGCCGGATCGAGTACCAACGGGGTCGGAACACCAACGACGTCGAGCTGTCCAAGTCGAACATCCTCCTCATCGGACCGACCGGAACCGGCAAGACCCTTCTCGCCCAGACGCTCGCTCGCCAGCTCCAGGTCCCGTTCACCATCGTCGACGCCACGACTCTCACCGAAGCCGGCTATGTCGGCGAGGATGTGGAGAACATCCTCCTCCGCCTCTACCAGGCCGCCAATGGCGACCGCGAAGCGGCGGAGCGGGGCATCGTCTACATCGACGAGATCGACAAGGTGGCGCGCAAGGCCGAAAACCCGTCGATCACCCGTGATGTCTCCGGTGAGGGTGTGCAGCAGGCGCTTCTGAAGATTCTCGAGGGCACCGTCGCCAACGTGCCCCCACAGGGCGGTCGCAAGCACCCCCACCAGGAGTTCCTCCAGATCGACACCACCAATATCCTGTTTATCTGTGGTGGCGCATTTGTCGGACTCGAGGATCTCATCGCGAATCGACTCAATCAGAAGATGATGGGTTTCGGTGCGGATCTTTCGGGTAACAAGCCCGATATGGCCGACCTCCTCGAGGAGGTTCACCCCGAAGACCTCATCAAGTACGGCATGATCCCAGAGTTCGTCGGCCGGATTCCGGTCGTTGCGACACTGCACGAACTCGACCACGATGCTCTCGTTCGGATCCTCACCGAGCCGAAGAACTCTCTCGTCCGCCAGTATGAGACGGTCCTCGGTTTCGAGGGTGTTGACCTGAGCTTCGAAGCGGACGCTCTTGCTGCGGTGGCCAAGGAGGCCATTACCCGCAAGGTGGGCGCCCGCGGTCTGCGCATCATTCTCGAGGAGCTGATGCTCGACATCATGTACCAGATTCCGGCGTTACCCGACCTCAAGGAGTTGACGATTACCCGGGATGTGGTCGAACGTCGGGTTGAGCCGCTCCCGGCTGTGAGAAAGGTAAGCTGAGACTTCTCCGGCGCGCCACCGCGTCCCCTTCAACCACTACCACCGGCCCGAACACACTCCCCATGAAGAAAGACACAAGATGACAGCAGTCCGTGATACCCAGACGCTCGCCATCGTTCCGTTGCGGGACATGGTCGTATTTCCGCACATGATGGCGCCTTTCGTGGTCGGGCGACGACCCTCGGTGGTGGCCCTCGAGCGCGCCCTCGAACGACCCGACAAGAGGCTTTTTCTCGCGACCCAGCGCGATCCGAAGATCGATGAGCCGAGTCTTGTTGACATCCACGAACTCGGGGTGGTGGCGCGGGTTGTGCAGCATCTCCAACTTGCCTCGGGCAACATCAAGGTCATGGTCGAAGGGCTCGAGCGTGCACGGCTTCGTGAAGTCGTCGCCGACTCCGAGTGTCTGATGGCGAGGGTGGAGGTCGAGGCCATCGAGGTCGGCGAGGACCAGGCATTGAGCCGCTATATGGCCCAGTTGACGGAATTCTTCAAAGAGTACGCCAAGCTCTCCCACCATCTTTCGGCCGAAGGGGTGCTCGCCTCCCTCCAAACCGATGATCCGGACCAGTTCGCCGACATCCTCGCCGCCCATCTCAACCAACCGACGGCGGAGAAGCAACGGTTGCTCGAACTGCTCAACCCCCTCGATCGGCTGCAGCGGCTCAATGATCTCCTCGATGTCGAGATCGAGAAGCTCAACATCGACCGGCGTCTATCGTCACGGGTCAAAAAGCAGATGGAGAAGGCGCAGCGCGAGTACTATCTGTCGGAGAAGATCAAGGCCATCAATGAGGAGTTGGGGCGAAACGACACTACCGAGGAACTCGCCGAACTCAAAGAGCAGATCGACGCGTCGGGTATGACCGACGAGGCCAAGGAAAAGGCCATCATCGAGATCCGTCGTCTCGAAGGGATGCCGCCGGTCTCAGCCGAAGCGGGAGTCTCACGTAACTACGTCGACTGGTTGCTCGCGGTCCCGTGGTCCGCGTCGTCGCGAGAGATCCGGGACATTTCGCGGGCTGAGAACGTCCTCAATGAAGACCACTTCGGGCTCGAGAAGGTCAAGGAACGCATCCTGGAGTTTCTCGCGGTGCGGCAACTCGTCCGCAAGACCGGTGGCACGATCCTGTGTTTTGTCGGTCCTCCGGGAGTGGGCAAGACCTCCCTCGCGCGATCCATCGCCCGTGCAACGGGACGCAATTTCGTCCGGCTGTCCCTGGGTGGCGTGCGGGATGAGGCCGAGATCCGCGGTCACCGGCGGACGTATATCGGCGCCTTCCCCGGCCAGATCATTCAGATGATGCGCAAGGCGAGCACCGTCAACCCGGTGCTGCTTCTCGACGAGGTCGACAAGATGGCGGCCGACTTCCGCGGCGACCCCGCCGGCGCCCTCCTCGAAGTCCTCGATCCCGAGCAGAACAACACCTTTCACGACCACTATCTCGATGTCGAGTACGATCTTTCCAAGGTGCTCTTCATCTGTACGGCCAATGTGACCCACCCGATCCCGCCCGCCCTGCTCGATCGGATGGAGAAGGTCGAGCTTTCGGGCTACACCCACCACGAAAAACTCCAGATCGCCCAGGGCTTCCTGGTCCCGCGGCAGACCGAAAGACACGGGCTGAAAAGGTACCACGTCGACTTCACCGACGACGGTGTACGGTTCCTGATCGACGGCTACACCCGCGAGGCCGGGGTGAGGAACCTCGAGCGCGAGATCTCCTCAATCTGCCGCAAACTCGCGCGAAAGGTGCTCAAGGAGAAGATCAAAGCCAAGGACGCGGTTCTCGAGATCACACCCGAGTCGGTCGCTGAACTTCTCGGCCAACCGAGGTACCGAACTCAGAAGCGTGATCAGGATCCCGAGATCGGTGCGGCGGTGGGGCTCGCCTGGACTCAGGTCGGCGGCGAGCTGCTGACCACCGAAGTGACGCTCATGCGAGGCAAGGGCGTCCTTACGCTCACCGGCCAACTCGGTGACGTGATGCAGGAGTCGGCCCGCGCCGCGCTGTCCTTTGTCCGCTCCAAGGCCGATGAACTCGGAATCGACCCCGAGGTCTTCGCCGGCCAGGATGTCCACCTCCACGTTCCCGAGGGCGCGATTCCCAAGGATGGACCTTCGGCCGGCATCACCCTCGCGATCGCGCTGATCTCGGCGTTCACCAAGGTCCCGGTTCGGGTCGACGTGGCCATGACCGGGGAGATTACGTTGCGCGGCCGAGTCCTGCCGGTCGGAGGAGTCAAGGAAAAGGTCCTGGCGGCCTATCGGGCCGGGATCCGCGAGGTGATCCTCCCCGATGAGAACGCAAAGGACCTCGAGGAGATCCCCGAGGACGTGCGCGCGGAGATCCAATTCCATTTCGTCGACCATATGGACAAGGTCATCGCCAACGCCCTGGTGCGCGAAGTGGACACGGACGTCTCAGCCACGCCTGGTGAGGTTGCCTCGCACGTGGATTCGCCGCCGATGGCTCATTGACAGAGTGAAAAAGAGTGGAAATACGTGAGGTCAGTTTTCGTAAATCGGCGCTGAAGCCGTCGGATCGACCGCAGGAGTTCTTTCCCCATGTTGCGGTCGCCGGACGCTCCAATGTCGGTAAGTCGAGCCTGCTCAATTGGCTGCTGCGTCAGAACATGGCGAAGGTGGCCAAGGCGCCGGGCAAGACACGAATGCTCAACTTCTTCCTCGTCAACCGGTCCTTCTTCTTGGTCGATCTGCCGGGTTACGGCTACGCCAAGGTCGGACGGGCGCTGCAAGAGGAGTGGGGACGGGAGCTTGGGAACTACCTCGCGACAGAAGAGAGACTGGCCGGGGTCATCACCCTGGTGGACATCAGGCACGGGCCGACCGATCTTGATCTCGGTCTTCAGGAGATGTTGCTCGCGACCGGAAAAGAACGCCTCGTGGTGCTCACCAAGGCCGACAAGGTCAATCGCGGTAAGCGTGCGGGGATGCAGTTTCAGGTTCAAAAAGAACTCGGTTTGGCGCGTCCGCCCGCGGTGGTGAGCGTCAAGACCGGAGAAGGTCGAAAAGAACTGCTCGAGAGTATCGACGAGCTTGTTCAAGCATGGCGATCAAGATAACGGAGAAACTCAAATGGGACGCAAGAAAAAAACCAACGAAGACCCGGTTGTGATTCCCCTCGATCTCGATGACGAGATCGAGGAACGGGAACAGGCCGCCGCCGCCGCCGCCGCGCAGGAGGGCCGCCTCGATCTCACCCAGCTCAAAGAGATGACCATCAATGAGCTCTGCGGTGTGGCCAAATCGCTCAAAGTAGAGAACCCGGCAGGGATGCGGCGGCAGGATCTCATCTTCCGGATTCTCCAGCGGCAAACCGAGCGAGAGGGCTTGATCTTCGGCGAGGGTGTGCTCGAGGTGCTGCCGGAGGGCTTTGGCTTTCTGCGCGCCCCGGAGTACAACTATCTGCCGGGTCCGGATGACATTTATGTCTCACCGTCGCAGATCCGGCGGTTCAACCTCCACACCGGCGACACGGTCTCGGGTCAGATCCGACCGCCGAAAGAGGGTGAGCGCTACTTTGCCCTGATCAAGGTCGAGGCCATCAACTTCGAGCCGCCCGAGGTGGCCATGGAGAAAGTGCACTTCGACAATCTCACGCCGCTCTATCCGGATGAGTGGCTGAGACTCGAGGTCGAGAGGAACATGACCTCGCGGGTCATGGATCTCGCGACCCCGCTCGGCAAGGGTCAGCGTGGTCTCCTGGTGGCTCCGCCGCGGACCGGTAAGACCATGATGTTGCAGGCGATAGCCAACTCCATCACCACCAATGACCCGGAAGTCACTCTCATCGTCCTGCTCATCGACGAGCGGCCGGAGGAAGTCACCGACATGCAGCGTTCGGTGCGCGGCGAGGTCATCTCGTCGACCTTCGACGAGCCCGCGACTCGCCACGTTCAGGTGGCGGAGATGGTGATCGAGAAGGCCAAGCGTCTGGTCGAACACAAACGGGACGTCGTGATCCTCCTCGACTCCATTACCCGGCTCGCACGCGCCTACAACACCGTGGTGCCGCCGTCGGGCAAAGTGCTCTCCGGCGGTGTCGACTCCAACGCGCTGCAGAAACCCAAGAGATTCTTCGGCGCCGCGCGCAATATCGAGGAGGGTGGCAGTCTGACCATCGTCGGCACCGCCCTCATCGACACCGGTTCGCGGATGGACGATGTGATCTTCGAGGAGTTCAAGGGCACTGGCAACATGGAGGTCCACCTCGACCGCAAGCTCGTCGAGCGCCGGGTCTTTCCCTCCATCGACATCCACAGGTCCGGGACCCGCAAAGAAGAGCTTCTCATCGACGAGTGGGAGCTTCGCCGGATCTGGGTTCTGCGCAAGGTGCTTTCGTCCCTCTCCCCGGTCGAGGCCATGGAGCTGCTGCTCGAGCGGCTCGGGGGCACACCGACCAACAAGGAGTTTCTCGAAGCGATGTCGCAGGGGTAGCAATTCGTCGGACGAATTGCGGTGGCGCGTCGGACGCGCCAATACGGGCAAGAGGCTTGACACGCGGTGATCCTCAAAACGAAGCGGAAACCACCGGCGGGTTTCCTGCTTGACAGGCAAGGCCACAAAAGAGAGACTCGGTCGCATGACGGTTTCAGAGATCCTCGACAAGGCGGTGGCGGGCGAACGGATTGACCGCGGGGAGATCGAGAGACTCTTCGCCGAGGGCTCTCTCCTCGAACTCGGCCAGGCGGCGGACGCCGTCAGGCGGAGGAAGGCCCAGGAGGGCGTCGCCTCCTACATCATCGACCGCAACATCAACTACACGAATGTCTGTATCTATCGCTGTCGTTTCTGCGCCTTCTACCGGACCAAGAATGCCAGCGACGCCTATGTTCTCCCGTTCTCGGAAATCGCCGACAAGGTGGCCGAAACCGTCGCCGCCGGTGGGACCGGGATTCTCCTCCAGGGCGGTGTCCATCCCGATCTCCGCATGGAGTTCTACGAAGATCTCTTGCGGCAACTCAAGGCGAGTTTTCCCGAGATCCATCTCCATGCCTTCTCCGTTCCCGAGATCTGGTTTCTCTCCAAGGCGGAGAAACTGCCGGTCAAAGAGGTCATCTTGCGGCTCATGGCCGCCGGGCTGGAGTCGATCCCGGGTGGCGGCGCCGAGATCCTCGAGGATGAGACCAGGCGTCGGATCTTCGCGCGCGCGAAGGCAAGCACCAGCCAGTGGCTCGATGTCCACGGTGTGGCGCACGATCTCGGGCTGCGGACCACTGCCACGATGATGTTCGGGGTTGGCGAGCCGATCACGGCTCGGGTCGAGCATTTTCTCGGCGTCCGCGACCTCCAGGATCGAACCGGCGGCTTCACCGCCTTTATCCCGTGGACCTTTCAGGATCAAAGCACTGATTTGGAGGGCGAAGTGGAGTCCGCCGGCGGTTTCGACTATCTCCGGACTCTCGCCATCGCCAGGCTGACCTTCGACAACCTCGACCACGTTCAGGGATCGTGGGTGACCCAGGGCGCCAAGATCGGTCAGCTCTCGCTCTTCTTCGGCGCCGATGACCTCGGGTCCATCATGCTCGAGGAGAATGTGGTCGCCGCGGCAGGGGTCGAGTTCCGCATGACCCAGCGCGACATGGAACGAACGATCCGCGAGGCGGGGCTCACGCCGCGGCAACGCAGGACGTTGTACGAGCCGTTGTAATTCGCTTTCGCGAATTACTATCCGATGATCTCGAATTGTTCCTGGTGCTGCAGCGGGTTCTCCCGCAGGATCACCTGGACGCTGTGGACTTCCTCGAGCTCTCGCAGTAATTCGCGGAACGGCCCCTGGAGAAAATGCGAGACCTCGGGATGGACCACCAATGAGAGCTGGTCGCTGAGGCCGGCGGTCACAGCCTCGAGGAGGTTGCGTCGGATCTCGAGACAGATGGTGGCGAGGGCCTTGATTCGCCCGGAGCCGTGGCAGTAGGGGCATTCTCGGCTCAAGGTTCGATCGAGACTCGGTCGGGTCCGTTTCCGGGTGAGCTGGATGAGGCCGAATTCCGACATGGGCAGGAGCTGGATCCGTGCCGAGTCGCCGTCGAGTTCGGTCTCGAGGGCCTGATAGAGCTCGAGACGATGAGCCGGGTCCTCCATGTCGATGAAATCGATGACAACGATGCCGCCGAGGTCTCGAAGTCGAAGCTGTCTGGCGACTTCCCGCACCGCTTCGAGGTTGAGGGTGAAAACGGTTTCTTCGAGGGATTTCGTGCCGACATACTTGCCGGTATTGATGTCGATCGCCACGAGGGCCTCGGTTTGATTGACGACCAGATAGCCGCCGGATTTGAGCCACACCTTCGGCCTCAGCGCTTTCTCGAGTTCCCGGTCGATACCGAAGGCGCTCATGAGATCGGTCGACTTTCGGAAGAGTTTGAGCCGGGGAACGAGGCTCGGATCCGACTGTTCGAGGAATTCGAGAACTTCCTCGAACGCCTCTTCGTCGTCGACCCATGCCTCCTGCACCGCTGAGGTCAGGGTGTCCCGGACCGCGCGCAGGACCGGGCTCAGCTCATGGTGGACGAGATAGGGCGCGTTGGTTCTCTCCGTAGCGGTCTGGATCTGTTTCCAGAGGTTGACGAGATAGCGTCGATCCGCCTCCAACTCGACGCGACCCTGTCCCTCCCCCGCGGTGCGGACGATCCATCCGCCGCCGCCGAACCCGTCGGTCACCGCCTTGAGCCGCTCGCGCTCGTCGTCGTCGGTGATCCTTCGCGAGACGCCGAGTTGTTCCACGGTGGGCATGTAGACCAAAAAGCGTCCGGGCAGGGTGATATGAGTGGTCAGCCGGGCACCCTTGGTGCCGATGGGGTCCTTCACGACCTGGACGAGGATCTCCTGCCCTTGTCGGAGGAGATCACCGATGTCGGTTTCCGCGAACTCGCTGGGTCCGGGCTCGTCATCGACCCTGAAGATGTCCGTGAATTCATCCATGATGCCACCGGCCTCACGGACGTAGAGAAAGCCGTCTCGGGGCAGCCCAAGATCGATAAACGCCGCCTGCATGCCCGGAAGGACGCGGGTGACCCGGCCCTTGTAGAGATTGCCGACCACCGATGAAGTCCGGTGTCGTTCCGCTCGGTAGCTCACCAGGCGCGACTTCTCGCGCAGGGCCACTCGGGTTTCGAATGGGTTGACCGAGAGAAAGAGGATGGAGTTCATCACTGATTCACCAAACGATGCCGCCATACCGACTGTACCGCACCGAGGGCCGCACAGGTCGAAAGCAGCGACGAGCCGCCGTAGGAAAAGAGCGGCAGCGTGATTCCTGTCGTCGGCAATAGCCCGAGAACCATTCCGAGATTGACCACCACCTGAAACGCGAGCCACGCGCAGACAAGGACCGCCAAGACGAGACCGAAGCGGTTCTCCGCGACAACCGCCACCATCCCGATGCGATAGAGCAGCAAGGCATAGGCCAGGAGGAGACCGGTCGCTCCGAAAAACCCGGTTGCTTCGGCCCAGACGGCAAACGCGAAGTCGGTGTGCTGAGCCGGGAGGAACCGAAGCAGCGACTGCGAGCCGTGGCCGACCCCTTGGCCGGCCAGCCCGCCTGCGCCAACGGCGATCTTCGACTGCCGCACCTGGTAGCCGACACCGTACGGGTCGCGCTCGGGGTCGAGGACGGTCATGACCCGTTCCTTCTGGAAATCCCTCAACACCGTGTGCCAGCCGATGACACCGACCAAAATGCCGAGGGCGACGAGAGCGATCCACGCCCAGCGCGGAAGACCGCCGATCCACAGGGCGGCGACGGCCACCGGAAAATAGGTCAGCGTTACCCCGAGATCCGGCTCGAGCGCGACCAGACCGGCCGCCGTGCCGACGACGGCGACCAATACCGCCGCCCCCTTGGCCGAAAGCCGGTAGCCGCTCCGGCGGCCGAGCCATGCTGCGACCATGAGGATCGTTGCCACCCGGGCGAATTCGCTCGGCTGGATGGTCAGAGGACCCAAGGCAAACCAGCCCCGGGTGCCGCTGCGGATCTGGCCGAAGAAGAGGACCGCCACCAACGCGGCGAGGCCGACAAGATAGACCAGGGGGGCGACGCGAGGGTAGAGATCGACCCGGACGCGAGAAAGAGCCAACAGCGTCAACATACCGGCGCAGGCCCACAGGAGCTGCCGGGCCAGGAGCTGGGGTCCGACGACGCCCGCCACCGCATTCTGGGTCACCAGCGACGCCCCGAGAATGCCGGCGACGGCCAGAATCAGCCAGGCGTCGATGCGGTTTTCCATGCCCTGATCTTACCTCTCCTGGTCCCGGTCGGGTGCCGGGCCGACATGCTCTCCGAGGGCCGCCGACAGGATGGTCGAAGCGGTCGGCGCTGCGATGCTCCCGCCTCCCCCGCCGTGCTCGACGACCACGGCGACGACGATCTGCGGATCATCGATGGGCGCCCAACCGACGAACCAGGCGTGGTGCTGGAGGTGCGGCGCCAAATCCTTCGAATCCACTCCCTCCTGGAGGCGGGCCACCTGCGCGGTTCCGGTCTTTCCAGCCACCGGGAGCGCCGCCAATGATCGAGCCGTTCCCTGGTCGCCGTGGACCACCAGCTCGAGGCCGCGCTTGACCAGCTCGAGCTGTGACGGGTCCAGGTTGAGATCGACGGGTACGGAGCCCTCCGGGTTCACCACGACATGCGGGGTGACCAACCGGCCGCCGTTGGCGAGCGCCGAGAATCCCCGGGCCAACTGGATGGCGGTCGCGAGAACCGGGCCCTGACCGATGGACACCGACACCGCCTCGCCTGGATACCACGGCGTGCCCCGTACGCGACGGCTCCACTCGGGACTCCCGATGAGACCCGACACCTCCGACGGCAGACCGATCCCGGTACGACGACCGAAACCGAAGATCTGAAGCCACCCGGCCATCCGGTCGATTCCCAGCCGCTGACCGAGTTGGTAGTAGTAGACGTCGCACGATGCCTCGAGGGATCGCAAGAGGTTGACCTTGCCATGGCCGCCCCGGCGCCAACACCGGAACCGGTGGCCATAGAGAGTCACCCCCCCGGTGCACTGAACCGTCCAGTCGGGAGTGACGACACCTTCCGTCAGCGCGGCGAGTGCGAGAAAGGGTTTGATGGTGGAACCAGGTGGGTAGGTTCCCTGCAGACACCGATCCTGAAGCGGAAGACGCGGGTCCTCGGCGAGCTCCTTCCAGTCCTCGGTCGAGAGTTTTCCCGAGAACAGCTCGGGGTTGAAGGACGGCGCCGAGTACAGTGCTCGAACGGCGCCGTTTTTCGGGTCGATGGCCGCGACTGCCCCGCCCCGATCGCCGAGCGCCTCGGCTGCGACCTGCTGGAGGTTGGCGTCGAGGGTGACAGCGAGGTCCTTTCCCGATGCCGAAGGACTCTCCCGTACCACCCCGAGTTGGCGGCCCACCGCTGAGACCACCACAAAGCGTTCACCGGCCCGACCGCTGAGAAAACCATCGGCGAGAGCCTCGATACCGATGGCGCCGACGCGGGAGTTCGGATCGAGCCCCGGGTTCGCCACCAACTCCTCCTCCGATACCATTCGCAGGTGTCCGACGGCGTGGGCGACGGCGGGACCGAAGGGGTAGTGCCGGCGAAAACCGGCGACGATGGAGAGTTCCGGATGATCGCTCTGATGGGCGCGCACCCGCGAGACCTGGTTCCAGTCCAGGTTTTCGCCCACGACCATCGGTGCGAGGCGATCGACTCTCCGTCTGTTGACCCGATCATAAAGAGGAGCCGCCTTGCCGACTCCGAGATCGGCGACGAAGAGCACGGTCTCATCGAGGTTTCGGGCCTCATCCGGGAAAAGAAGGAGATTCCAGGTCGGGAGGTTGTCGGCCAGGACCTGGCCGCGGCGGTCGTAGATTCGGCCCCGTACCGCGGCCAGGGGAAGGCGGCGAAGACGATTGTTCTCGGCCATTTGCCGCCAATGGGCGCCCTCGATGAGCTGGAGTTGGGCCATGCGGAAATGAAGAGCGCCGAGGATGACGAAGATCAACAGCAGGAGCATCATGCCGCGTCGCCGAACCGGACCGAGATCTTCCCGAATCTCCACTATCGGAGTTTCCTCGCCCGGTGCGTGATCCACCGCGTCGGCAGATCGAGGGCGATCATCCAACCGACCAGGCCGCACCACAACGAGGTGAGAACGACGCTCAGGAGAACATAGCTCCCGGTCAGTTCGGCGGCGAGCCCGAGGGGCATGAGAGCGACGTGCCGAACGACGATCATCAGACCGGCCCCGAGGGCGCCGAAGGCGACCCACGCTCTCGGTGACCGGTCGGCGACCAGCGGCACGACAAAGCCGACGGCCACCGCCGAAGCACTCCACGCGATGGCGCCCGGACCGACGACCGGCTCGAGGACCAGATCCCAGGCGAGACCGAGGAGGAGGGCAGAATGGGGCCAGCGCCGATCCGCCATCAAGAGCGGCGGCCCGACGACGAAGACCATGGGCAAAAGGATGGCTGTCAACCAGGTCGGTGACTCCGGCAAACCCAAGGCGACCTGAGCGACGAGGGCGAAGGTGACGAGGATGGCCGCCTTCACGGTGCCATCTCTCTCGAGGAAGAAGGGACCATCCAGCCGTCGAGTAGAAGAACGACCCGAACGGTGGCGAGGGCCGCAGCAGGTGCAGCGCGGACCTCCAAAAAGGCCTTGTCGCTCTCTCGGACGGACGTGACCCTGCCCACCGCGAGTCCTGGCGGATAGATCCCGTCAGCGCCGCTGGTCACGAGTTCGTCACCCCGCAAGAGTTGAGCCTGGCGTGGGATGAACTGGATTTCGAGTTCGCCGGTGTCGGCGCCGACGGCGAGGCCCTGGACCCGGCCGTCAGAGGTCTGGATGGCGACGGCTGCGACCGGGTGAGTGATGAGTTCGATCCAACATCGACGTCCCTCGGAACGGATGACTCGGCCGATGACACCGGTTGAGGCGACGGCGGGGGTGTCGGCGGGGATTCGGCGATTGAGAGAGACCAGGGCGATCATGCGTCCTCGCGCCAGATCCCGGAAGGTCGTGCGAGCCGGAACCGCGGTGGCCGTGAGATTTGGGACCAAACCCGCCAGCGAGTTGAGTTCGAGGTGGGCCGCCATGTCCTCGGCCATGATCCGGTTGAGCGCCTTGGTCGTTTCGAGTTCGAGTTGAAGCTCCCGGTTCGTCACCAGCAGGGTTGCCGATTCGGACACCCCTTTTATGGCATCGCCGACAAACGAGCCGATGGCCTCGCCGGTCCAAAGGACGGGCGAGATCGCCGCCCGCACCCAGACCGAGATCACCCGTTCACCGTCGGGTGTCTGGACCTGTGCCGCCGCGAGGATTTCGAGCAGAATCCACAGGAGCACGGTACGCAAAACGAGAATCCGCCGATCGGTCACGCGCGCAGACTCAACCTTTCAGCGCCGATGGGCGGCCGATCAGAAAATGTTGGCGATCCGGAGTTCTCGCCGTCGGGGGATAGAGGCGGTGAAAGCGTTCTGCTCAAGGAATCGCGATCTTGCGGAGCAGGTCGATGTTGGTGAGCATGAGGCCGGTACCTCGGACAACGGCGGACGATGGTTCCTCGCAATGGGCGACGGGTAAGCCGGTTTCTTCGCGTAACCGTTTGTCGAGATTTTTCAACAGCGAACCGCCGCCGGCGAGGATGATCCCCTTGTCCATGATATCCGCCGAGAGCTCGGGGGGGGTCCGTTCGAGGGCGTTGCGGACGGCGTCGACGATGGTGGCGACGATTTCCGTGAGCGCTTCGCGGATTTCCTCATCGGTGATCGTGAGGTTCTTGGGCACTCCCTCGACCAGATCTCGACCCTTGACCTCCATGCTCAGGGGCTCGTCGAGCGGGTAGGCCGAGCCGATCTCCATTTTGATCATCTCGGCGGTTCGCTCACCAAGGAGGAGATTATATTTCTTCTTCAAGTACTGGATGATCGCTTCATCCATCTCGTTGCCGGCCACCCTGACCGACCGCGAGTACACGACGCCGGCGAGCGAGATCACCGCCACATCAGAGGTGCCGCCGCCGATGTCGACGATCATGTTGCCCGACGGCTCGGTGATGGGCAGTCCCGCTCCGATGGCCGCCGCCATGGCCTGCTCGATGAGATAGACCTCGCTGGCGCCGGCCTTGAGAGCGGTGTCCCTGACCGCGCGTTTCTCCACCTGGGTGATCTCCGACGGCACCGAAATGACGATTCTGGGACGGACGAGAAACGACCGTCCATGGGCCTTCTTGATGAAGTGTTCGAGCATCTTTTCGGTGACCTCGAAGTCGGCGATCACGCCGTCCTTCATGGGTCGGATGGCCTGGATGTTGGACGGGGTCTTTCCCAACATATCCTTGGCCTTTGCGCCGACCGCCTCGACGCGATTGGTGATGCGGTTGACGGCAACGATGGATGGCTCGACGACTGCGATGCCGCGGCCCCGTACGTAAACCAGGGTGTTTGCGGTCCCCAAATCGATGGCGAGATCGGACGAGAACAGCCCGAGTAGGCTGGACAACGGCATCAATAAACCTCCACGAAGACCCGCTCATTTCGGCTGGTCTCGTTGCCTGCCGGATCGGTGGCCAGGACTTCGATCATGTTCCACCCCTCGCGAGGGATCTCGATCATCTTTCGAAAATGACCGTCGGCGTCGGTCACGACCCGTTCGCCGTTGACGGTCACCGCGGCGCCGGACTCGGTTCGGCCCTGGACGATAAACATGGCGCCGAGTTGCTGGGTCGGCATGAGAGTGAGTTGGGGCGCGATGCGGTCGGCGAGAATGGCGCGTTCGAGAGACGAGTAGATCCTCAAACGACGGACCTGGGACCACTCGCTCTCGACGTCGCTCTCACCCACCAGCGACGCTCGCCAGAAATACGTTCCGGGGGCGACAATCTTCAAGCGGGCGCTGTCGGAGCGGATATCCCGGCTTTCGACCTCCATGGCTTCGTCGACAAACCGTCGCGAGCGGCTTACCTGGAGGTGGACTGCCTGGCCCTCGGCCCGGCCGCGCCACTCGAGGGCGACCACCTCATCCTTCTTCATGTCGATGCTGGCGTTGTTCTGGGGTGCGAGCAGAAGTGGGGGGTTCGGGATCGCTCTGGTCGATGACAGAACGCCGGCGTTGCTGGACTCCACCTGTTGGCGACTGGCGAGGACGACCTCGGCGCCATCGGCGCCACGAACCCGCGCGCCGCCGTCAAATGTGGCGATCCGGGTCGCGCCGTCGGGGCCGTCATCCACATCGACCTCGACCCGACTGTCGCTGGCGATTTCGGTCTCGGTGGTGTCGGTGGTGACCTTTGACGTCGAACCTGAGGTCATGACGTGGATTCGACCGATCCGCATCTTGACCGTCCCACTCGAGTTCTCGGATTCGGTGCGGTGTTGGATTTCGAGCAACGAGTTCTGGGAGATCCGGTAGAGGCTCCCGTCGGTGAAGAGAATCTCCGCCGAGCCGTCCCGCCCGCTGCGGATGAAGTCGCCGTTGAAAACCGGAGTTCGTGGTTGCGCGTTATCCCACTCCGACTGACCCGCCCGTTGGAATTGAACACGCCCTTCGAGGCTGAAAAACTCACCGACTCCGGCGAGGTGGCGGGTGCCCGATCCGGCGAGGGCGAGAAAACGAAGCCGGGCGCTGTCGGCCTCGGACTCCGCCATCGACCAACGATCCTCGAGGTAGTTTTCACGGGCAAGCTCGAGTTGAGCCGAAGCTTGACCCAATTCCCGCCGGAGATTCTGCGGCAGAACCAGGGCTTCGGCCTTGGATTCGGCCAATTCGGCGGCTTCGATCGCCTTTCGAGCGAGCGCTTCGGGAGGAAGATTGAGGCGTTGGTATGCAAGGAAGACCAGACCGGCGGCAACAACTCCGGTAATCACGATGGCGAGGATCCGCCGAATGTTCGTGAGTTTGATGACATACCAGTCAATCTGGATCGAGCTTCGCACGCAGTTAATCCTCCATCTCGAACCGTAACATGCTCGTTCATAAGCAGCAAGGAGCCGCACCACCCTTGCGCCCTCATCGAAGCTCGGGTAGACTTCGCTGTCCTGATCGGGTCCTTGGGAGGACGTTCATGGCTTTGAAATGGCTTCGTGACAATCTGCGCCACCTCAAGTTCATTCTTTGGGGCGTTGTCGCCGTATTCGTACTTTTGGTTTTTGTCGATTGGGGAGCCGGCGGATCCGGTGGCCCCGGTGGAACCGGCGACACCGCCGTTCGAGTTGGCGACACCGTCATCTCCAGAAACGAGTTTCTCGGTCAGATGCGCCGCTTCGAGCAGCAGTACTCGCAGCAGTTCGGCGACCGTTGGGATGAGATCAAGGGCCAGATCAATCTCTATGATGAAACCGTGGCTTATTTCACCAACCGGACGCTCCTCCTCGAGGAGGCTGACCGGACCGGCATCTCGGTTTCCGAACAGGAACTTCGAGATGACATTCTGAACACCGTGTTGTTCCAGGATGAGAACGGCGAGTTTGTCGGAGCAGAGACCTATGAGCGGATTCTCCGCGGCTATCTGCAGATGACTCCGGCCGAGTTTGAACGCTCGCGCAAGAATGATCTGTCGCTCACCAAACTCACTTCGATGATGCAACGCGGAGTCTACGTCGGGGACGACGAGGTCGAGCAGAGCATCCGGCGTGAGCGTGAACTTGCGGATTTCGACGCGATCATGCTGCCGTATGAGCGCTTCCTCAGTGAGGTCTCCATCAGCGAGGACGAGGCGAGAGCCCACTACGAGGCCACCACCGACGAATATCAGCGTGAAGAACAGCGGGTCATCCGTTATCTCGTGGTCGAAACCTCCAGGCTTCGGCGGCAGCTTCCGGTGGATGACACGGAGCTTCAGGCGTACTACGACGACCATCTCGATGAATTCCTCGAGGACGAGCAGGCAAGGGCCGCTCATATTCTCATTCGCGTCGCGCCCGATGCCGATGTCGATACCCAGAACGACGCGGAGCTCCGCGCGAAAGGCGTCGCACAAATCGCGCGCGCCGGCGGCGAATTCGCCGTTCTCGCCGAGAAGCACTCCGACGATCCCGGCTCAAAGGACAAAGGTGGAGATCTCGGCTGGTTCGGTCGCGGGCGAATGGTCCCCGAGTTTGACGAGGCGGTTTTCAGCGCCAAGCCCGGAGACATCGTCGGTCCGGTGAAGAGCCAGTTCGGTTACCACATCATCAAGGTCGACGGATTCCGGCCGGAGAGCCAACGCCCGTTTGAAGACGTCGTGGAACAGGTTCGCTTCCGCGTCCTCGAGGGACGTGCCTCGATCGAGGCCGAGAAGCGTGCCCGAGAGCTCACGAGCCGTCTCCAGGGAAATCCTGCCGCGGACGAAGATGGATGGCAGCTCATCGCCGACGAGGACGAGGCAGTGGTGCTCAACGAGAGCCCGCCGACCGCCGCGAGTCAACCGATTCCGGGCACCGGCGAAGGCCCCGAGTTCACCACCGAGGTCTTTGGAGTGGATGTCGGCGCCGTCAGGGGTCCGCGGGCCATTCCGCGCGGCTGGATGGTATGGCAGCTCTCGGAGATCAGACCCGAAGGGTTGGCGCCGTTCGAAGATGTCCAACAACGGGTCGAGACGAGTCTGCGTCGGGAACGGGCCCTCGAAATTGCGACCCTGCGAGCCACCGAGGTGGCGACGCTGTGGCGGGACGGTGGCGACGCCGACACCCTCGCCGAGACTTTCAATGGCACCGTTGCCCAGGCGCGTGACCATCGATGGGGCACGCCCGTGGGCACCATCGGGTCAACTGCGGCCCTCGACGAAGCGGTCTTCGGGAGTGCTGAGGGCGGTATCGTCGGCCCGATCCGGATTGGTGACCGTGGATCAGCGGTGGCGCGGATCGAAACGCTCCGTCTCATCGGCCCCGCCGAGTTGACGAGCGAGCGTGACGCCGTCCGGGCCCGGCTGCTTGCCGAGCGCGCGCAGCAGTTGCTCATCGCCATCGTCAACGAACGGCGGCGAGATACCGTTGTCACGGCCGATGACGCCTTCCGGCAGGCGTTCAGTCGGCAAGGCTAGTTCGGCTCGGCGACCAAGATGATCGGGCGACTCGAGGGCCGGATCCACCAGATCGATCCGGGTCGGGTCATCGTCGATGTCGGCGGCGTCGGGTATCTCGTCTCGACCACCCTGCGAGCGATCCAGAACCTCCCCGAGGGGCAGAGCGCCGTGCTGCTCATTCACACCAGGGTCAAGGACGACGGTATCGAGCTCTACGGTTTTTCCGGCACCGATGAGCTCGAGGCCTTCGAGCGCCTCATCGCCGTCGCGGGAGTGGGACCTCGGATCGCATTGGCGGTGCTGTCTTCGTTGGCGCCCGATGAACTCGCATCGGTGGTGGCCGGCGGCGATCTTGCACGGTTGACCATGACGCCGGGGGTTGGGAGGAAGACCGCGCAGCGGATCCTCCTCGAACTCAAGGGCAAGCTGAGTGCCACCGCGACCACGGGCGGCGATCTTCGGGGCGACGCCGCATCGGCGCTGGTCAACCTCGGTTACCGGCAGGCGCAGGCCATGCAGGCAGTCGAGGCCGTCATGGCCGACAACCCCTCAGGCGAGGTCGGCGAAGTCCTCCGTCTCGCCCTGCAGTACCTGACGAAGTAGCGTTTCGCGTTACATTCGATCCCGATCCCGATCCCGGACGACCCACCGCCGCCGGTCGGACCGGCGGCTCTTCGTCTTCGGTGCTCGGATCCGCTGAATGTCGGGAATTCACCGATCCCTGCGCGCCGAAGCCGAGCTGTGACTCCGTCACGGCCGCGGGTCTTTCGGCATCGCGGCCGGCGCAGAGGTCCCTCATGACCCGGATCTTCTCCCGCGGCCCGGCAGTGAGGTCCGTACCGAAAGACTCCATTGCGATGTCTTCGAGCCCTCCTTAGTGTCTTGGTGTCTTCGTGGTTGCAATGACAAGACCCCGAGACCCCAAGACCCCAAGACCCCAAGACCCCAGGACCCCAGGACCCCACGACCTCAACCCCCTCAATCTCGTGTACCCTCAATCCATGACCAGTGAAGTTCTGGCTCCCGATCTCGGCCCGGGCGAAAAGCGCTTCGAGGAGACGCTGCGGCCGCGTCATCTCGAGGAGTTTATCGGCCAGGAGCGGCTCGTGACCAACCTCGGGGTTTTCATGAGCGCTGCTCGCGACCGCGGAGAGAGCCTCGATCATGTGTTGATTTTCGGGCCCCCGGGTCTCGGCAAGACCACCCTCGCCCACATCGTCGCCAACGAGATGGACGCGGAGATCCACGTGACCTCGGGTCCGGTGCTCGAGAGACCGGGCGACCTCGCGGCCATGCTGACCAATCTCCAGCCCGGTGATGTGCTCTTCGTCGACGAGATCCACCGGCTTCCCGCGGCCGTGGAGGAAATCCTCTACCCGGCAATGGAGGATTACGAGCTCGACATCATCATCGGCCAGGGGCCCGCCGCACGCAGCGTTCGGCTCACCCTCCCCCACTTCACCCTCGTCGGCGCCACGACCCGGACCGGTCTGCTGACCGCGCCGCTGCGGGATCGCTTCGGCATCGTCCACCGGCTCGAGTTCTATCCGCCCGAAGAGCTTGCCGCCATCATCGAACGATCGGCCCGGATCCTCGATATCGCCGTCGAGAACGAAGCCCGGGACGAGGTCGCGAAGAGGTCCCGCGGAACACCGAGAATCGCCAACCGCCTGTTGCGCCGCGTCCGGGACTTCGCACACCACCTCGGCAGTGATGGCGTGACCCTCGAGGCGGCCGATTTCGGGCTCGAACACATGGAGGTCGACGCCTTCGGTCTCGATCACCTCGACCGCCAGCTCCTCACGACCATCATCGAAATCTATAATGGCGGACCGGTGGGTCTCAAGGCTCTCGCGGCATCGCTCGGGGAGGATCGGGGCACCCTCGAGGACATCAATGAGCCCTATCTCCTCCAGATCGGATTGCTCCAACGAACCCCACGCGGCCGGATGGTGACTCCGCGGGCCTACAGACACCTGGGGCTCGCGCCCCCGGCGGTCGGTGGGACCCTCTTCGAGGAGGCGGATTGAGGTCGATCCCGATCATCGTCAACCCGACCGCCGGCGGGGGCCGGCTTCTGCGATCGTTTACGGATCTCGACGCAGCCGGGCACCGATGCGGGGTCGAGCTCGATTGGCGCCACACCGAGCATCCCGGTCACGGCGCCGAACTCGCCCGTGAAGCGGCCGCCGCCGGTCATCCGTTGGTCCTCGCCTACGGCGGTGACGGCACCTACAACGAGGTTGCCCGCGGCCTGCTCGGAAGCGACACCGCCCTCGGCGTCCTGCCCGGCGGGACGACCTCGGTTCTCGCCTACGAGTTCGGAATTCCCCGACCGGCCACCCGCGCCCTCGAGGCGATCGTCCTCGGCCGCGACCGTGCCATGCGGGTCGGGCGGACCGACCGCGGTGAGCTCTTCTTGCTCATGCTGTCGTCGGGGCCCGATGTCGTCGTGCTCGAGCGCCTCGAGATGGGTCTCAAGAAGATCGGTCGGTCGGGGGTCGCCCTCCAGGCCGTTCGCGAACTCATCCGGTTCAAATCCATGCCCGCGTTCGAAGTTGTTGCCGGAGGCACGACCACCACCGCAGGTTGGGCCATTGTCGGGACCAGCAGGTCGTATGCCGGACCGTACCACGCAACCCCCGGCGCCAATCCATTCACCCCAACCTTCGAAATCGTGGTCCAGCGAACCGTGGGGCGTCGATTTGCCGTGCCCTTCGCCCTCGGTATGCCTCTCGGCCGCCATGTGAGAAGGCGCGACGTCTGGCGTGCGATGGTCGACGAAGTCGAGCTCATCCCCAACGCTGGTGTGCCGATGAGGTATCAGATCGACGGCGATCTCGCCGGCGAGTTGCCGGTCAGGGCCGCCATCGATCCCGAGCTGCTCCTCGTGCGAATCCCCGGCGCCGCCCGTGATCCGGTGCTGGCGAGGAGGACCGCGTCTGCAACGGCGGGGTGAGCGCGGCTCGCTGCGACCATCGCACCGAGAAACCCCGGATAGCGCAGATGGGCGCTGATACGTTGCGCCATCGCAGGGTCGCATCGCAAAGACCGCCAAGAGCATCCAACCCAAAGGGGCGCAAAGACATCGCATTATTGACCCATCGCAAGGCCTCTGCCTCTGCCACGGAAACGGGCGCGGGCGGGGTCTACCCCAGACCCTCGAAGAGATCGGTGGAGATGTACCGTTCGGATGTCGAGGGCGCAATGAAGACGATGATCCTGTCGGCGAACTCCTTCCGGGCGGCGACCTCGAGAGCGGCTGCACACGCGGCGCCGGTGGAGATGCCGCCGAGGATGCCTTCTTCCCGAGCAAGACGGCGGGCGGTGGCGAACGCGGTGTCGTTGGAGACCTGAATGACCTCGTCTATGATCGAGGTATCGACGTTGTCCGGGATGAAACCGGCGCCGATTCCCTGGATGCGATGCGCACCCGGCTGGCCCCCGGAAAGGACCGGCGAATCCGTCGGTTCGACGGCGATAATGCGGGTCGCCGGCCGGCGCTTCTTCCAGACTCGGCCGACGCCGGTGATGGTGCCGCCGGTTCCGACACCGGCGATGAAAGCCGCCATCTGTCCGTCGGTGTCCTGCCACAGCTCCTGGGCGGTGGTGGCGCTGTGGATTTCGGGGTTGGCGGGGTTGGAAAACTGGCCCGGCATGACCGAGTCCGGAATTTCACTCATGAGTTGCTCGGCCCGTGCGCTCGCGCCCTTCATACCGTCGGCGGCAGGGGTCAGAATGAGCTCGGCGCCAAGCAGGGCCAGCACCTGTCGGCGTTCTTTTGACATGGATTCGGGCATGGTGAGGACACAACGGTAGCCGCGAGCCGCGGCAACCATGGCGAGGGCGATTCCGGTATTGCCGGAGGTCGGCTCAATAATGGTCGAGCGACCCGGAGTCAACTTGCCGTCGCGTTCGAGGGCATCGATCATGGCGACGCCGATCCGGTCCTTGACCGAGTGGGCAGGGTTGAAGAACTCGAGTTTGGCGATGACTCTTCCCGGAAGGTCGGCGGCGATCCGACCGAGCTCCACGAGCGGGGTGTTGCCGATCAACGAGGTGACATCGGTTGCGATCTTCATAAACTCTCCCTATGGTCGACGTTTCGTGCCTTTAGATTGAATAGTCGGGTGTCGCGGGTATCTGGTCCCAGCGGGCCAGATCGGCAAGGCTGATGGTGGAGATGCTCTCGTTCACCGCGCGCTCGATCCTGTTCGCCAGGCGGTCGAGGGCGGGCGGTAGGGATGTCTCGGTACCCTGCGGGCGATAGACCTCCCCCACCGAGATCGTGTCGGGTGCCTTGGCCAGGGTGACGCCGCCATTCGGGCCGCGCCGGCTGAGAACCCAGCCGGTCCGGGCGAGTTCGGCGAGCAGCCGCGAAAGATAGGCCGAAGGGATCCCGCGCCGTGAGGCGATTTCAGCCGTCGACCGGCCGTCGGGCCAGCTGTGGGCGAGCTCCACGAGGGCTTCGAGACGATATTGCTCGGTTCGATTCATGATAAACATAATCATTAATATACTGAATAAAATTCCCGGGCGCTGACGACCCGCGCGAAACAAGGCCGAGATCGTGATTTCGGGTACAATGTCGGACCGGAGGAAGCAATGGGTTTTCTTGAAGCGCTCGAACAACGGGCACGCGCGGTCGGTGGCACGATCGCCCTTGCCGAGGGCGACGACCCTCGAATCATGGAAGCCGCCGAGGATCTCGCCGCGAGGGACATGTGTCGGATCATGCTCCTGTGCCCCCGGTCCGGTCGAAAGGACGAGCACGACACCCTTGAAGATGCCGGGGTCGAGATCATCGATCCCTTGACCGATCCCCGACGTGAGCAGCTTGCGGACCTTCTTTACCAGCGGCGCCAGCACAAAGGCCTCACCCCGGAAGCGGCGCACGATGCGGTCGCAGATCCGCTCTATTTCGCCTCGCTGCTCGTCGGCGCCGGAATCGCCGACGGTTCAATCGGCGGTGCGGTGCGGACCACCGGCGATACGGTTCGGGCGGCGTTGCACTGCATCGGTCCGGCGCCGGGCCTCAAGACGGTGTCATCGGCGTTTGTCATGGTCCATCCCGATCCTGGTTGGGGCGATGACGGAGTCATGGTCTTTGCCGACTGCGCCGTGATGCCCGATCCGAACGCCGTCCAACTGGCGGAGATTGCGGTCTCGGCTGCCGACACCTTCAGATCCATCGTCGGGGGCGAGCCGCGGGTCGCGCTTCTCTCGTTCTCCACCATGGGTTCGGCCGACCATCCGTTGGTGGACAAGGTCAGAGAGCGCCAAAGCCGAACTCGATCGCCGCGGCGAGACCTTCGCCTACGACGGCGATCTCCAACTCGACGCCGCGCTGATTCCGAGGATCGGCGCCAAGAAGGCGCCTGGATCCAAGGTGGCAGGTCGCGCCAATGTTCTTGTCTTTCCCGATCTCAACGCGGGAAATATCACCTACAAGGCGGTGGAGCGACTCGGTGGGGCTCGGGCCCTGGGCCCGTTGATGCAGGGTCTGGCACAACCGGCAAATGACCTCAGCCGGGGTTGTTCGGCAGCCGACATCGTCCAGACGACATTTTTGACGCTCCTTCAGGCGCGGGGTTGAATCCATGCGCGTCCTCGTTCTCGGATCGGGTGCCCGCGAACACGCGATTGTCCACATCATGGCGAGGGCGCCATCGGTCGATCGCCTCTTTGCCGCACCGGGCAACCCGGGGATGGCGGGCGATGCAGATCTCCTCGATCTCGATCTGGCGGATCTCGACGGGCTGGCCGATGCCGCCGCCGAGTTCAACGTCGATCTCACCGTCGTCGGGCCCGAGGTGCCTTTGGCCGACGGCATCGGTGATGTCTTCGCCCGGCGCGGGTTGCTGCTTTTCGGCCCGTTGGCCGCCGCCGCCGAGCTCGAGGCGAGCAAGGTCTTCGCCAAGGAGTTCTGTTTTCGTCACGGCATCCCGACAGCCGCAGCGGAAATCGTCCAAACCGCCGAGGACGCCGCGCGTGCAGCGCGGGGTTTCGGGTTCCCGGTGGTTCTCAAGGCCGATGGACTCGCCGCCGGCAAAGGGGTTCTGATTGTCCGATCCGAGGATGAACTCGAGGCCGCTCTCGATGATCTCTTCGTCAGCCGCCGATTCGGCGCCGCGTCCGATCGAGTGCTCGTTGAGGAGTGCCTCGAGGGACCCGAGGTCTCCTTCATGGTGATCAGCGATGGAGCGAGGACCGAGAGCATTGCGACCTCACACGACTACAAGAGGGTCGGTGATGGCGACTCCGGTCCGAATACCGGTGGGATGGGTTCCCATTCGCCCGCCTTCGCCCTTGATGACGAACTCCGTGAGGAGATCCTGAAAACGGTCATCCGGCCCACCATCGCAGGAATGGCGGCCGAGGGTCGCGAGTATCGCGGCATTCTCTACGCCGGGCTGATGCTCACCACCGACGGACCCAAGGTGCTCGAGTTCAATTGTCGTCTCGGTGATCCGGAGACCCAGTCGGTGCTCCGACGATTCGACGGCGACCTCGCCGCGGTCTTCGCCGATGCCGCGCGCGGCCGGCTCGAGCCGGGATGCATGGGATGGAAAGACGAGGTTGCCGCCTGTGTCGTCATCGCCGCCGAAGACTATCCAGGCAGCCCTCGGATCGGCGATGAAATATCCGGACTCGACGCCGCCGAGGCGCTCCCCGGCGTGGTGGTCTTCCACGCGGGCACCAAAAAGGACGGAGATCGGCTGCTCACCGCAGGCGGCCGGGTCCTCTCGGTGACGGCCACCGGTCCGACCCTCGCCGACGCCATCGATCTCGCCTACCGCGGGGTTCGGCGTATCGGTATCAGGGGAGCGCATTTCAGATTCGATATTGGAGCCGATACTCTGGCGATGAGGGAGCGATCACATGCCTGATCTCGATGTTCTCATGTTGATGGGCTCGGCGAGCGACTGGAAGTACCTCCAGGGCGCCGTTGCGGTCTTGAACGATCTCGGACTCTCCTCGCGGGTCAAGGTCTCTTCCGCCCATCGTACCCCCGAGCGAACCCTCGAGCTGGTTCGACAGGCCGAAGCCGACGGGTGCCGGGTCATGATCTGCGCCGCCGGGATGGCGGCGCACCTCGCCGGGGTGGTCGCCGGCCATACGATCCGGCCGGTGTTGGGCGTGCCCCTGCCCGGTGGTGTCCTCGATGGGGTCGACGCCCTCCTCTCGACGGTGCAGATGCCCGGCGGGATACCGGTGGCGACCTTTGCCGTGGGTTCGGCAGGGGCCAAGAATGCCGCCTTCTTTGCTGCCCAGATCGTGGCTGGGGAGCGACCCGACGTCGCCCGAGCCCTCGCCGAGGCGCGTCGGGCGGGCGCCGAGGGCGTGGCCAGCGCCGACGCGCGAATTCAAACCGAACTCGATGAGAAAGGGACGACTCAGTGACATCTTCCTTTGCCGAAATGCAGGTCACGCCGCGGGTCGAGGATCTGGTCCCCGTGATCATCGATACCGAACTCCCTGCGATGCCCTGCCGAACCGGCACGCTCGAAGTTCGCCACGACTCGCACTACCTCGTGGAAACCCCGGACGGGCAGTTTCTCGGGCGGGTGAGCCTCTTTGCGCTGCCGGTATTCAGAAAACGCTCCGGACCGATGGGTCGGGTTATTCGACTGGCCTCGGATGAAGACCAGAAGCGGAGCGAGGACACCCATCACATCGAGCGTGAGATCGAGGGATTTCTTCGCCGCCGGACCCGCGAGCTCGGGCTTGACATGCGGGGTATCAAGGCCCGGTTGCCCTTGACCGGCCGCAAAGCCGTGATTTACTTCACCGCCGAGAGGCGGCTCGATTTTCGGCCCGTCCTGCGCGAACTCGGTCGCCGGTATCGCCGACGGGTGGAGATGCGGCCCCTCGGGGTCCGTGACGGCGCGCGGATCTGCGGTGGTCTCGGTCCGTGCGGGCGTTGCCTGTGTTGCTCCACTTTTATGGACAGGTTCCACTCGGTGACGGTTCGGATGGCGAAACGGCAACACCTCAGCCTCAACCCGACAAAGATTTCCGGTCTCTGTGGACGACTGATGTGCTGTCTGGCCCACGAGGTCGATCAATATCCCGATGTCGGAAAGCGGTCGCGGAACTAACAACCCGAGGCCCCTCCCGGTTCTGCCGTCAGAACACCACGAGACAGGGTGCCATGGTTTTGTTACCCTTGATGCACAATTCCCCTACTTCATGCATCCGGGTCTCCCCTCCCGCCGAGCATGGGGTGCTAGGAGCGATCAAATGTCCGACCGCAAACTCATCCGTCCATCGATGACCGAGATGATGGACAGATTTCCGACCCGAGGCACGACCGGCAGACGAAAGCAGGTGCCGGCCGAGCAGACCAACGCCGAGAGCTTCTACTACCTCAAACAGATGCAGGGTCGAACGACCATGGTGGTGGTCCTCACCGACGGGACCGAACTCGTCGGGTGGATCGAGTGGTATGACAAAAGCTGTCTCAAGCTGAACCGCGATAAGGCGCCGAACCTCCTCATCTTCAAACACTCGATCAAGTTCATGTTCAAGGAGGAGGAACTCCACCAGCGCCGCCGTCGTCGGCCGGCCGAGACGAGCCGATAAGACCGGCGATTAACCCCCTACCGCGACCCGTGCAAGACCTGTTCGATACGGCTGATGACGAAATCCAGCGCGACGGTGTTGAAGCCACCCTCGGGGATGATGAGGTCCGCGTATCGCTTGGAGGGCTCGACAAATTCGAGGTGCATCGGGCGGACGCTCTCGCACCACTGGTCCATCACCGATTGCACGGTTCTCCCGCGTTGGGAGAGATCACGCCGCAACCGGCGGATCAGCCGGATATCCGAGTCGGTATCGACAAAGAGCTTGACATCGATGAGTTTCCGAACGGCGGCGACGGCCAATATCAGGATGCCCTCGAGCAACACCACCGGACGCGGCTCGACCACCTGGACCTCGTCGGTGCGGACGTGATTTGCGAAATCGTACACGGGTAGCGGGGCCGGCCGACCGGAGGTGAGGAGATCGAGATGGGCGACCAACAGCGTCTCCTCGATGGCATCCGGGTGATCGAAATTGTGCCGGACGCGGCGCTCGACATCGATGTGGGAGAGATCCCGATAGTAGCGATCCTGATGAACCGAGACGATCCTGTCGGCGCCGACGCGGCGGACGATCTCATCAGCCACCGTGGTCTTCCCGGAACCGGTGCCGCCGGCAACTCCGATCACGAGAGGTGAGATGGTCATGGCCTTCGGCCGTCAGAGGTACTTGATCGTCTCGGCTGCGGTGGTTGCATCCGGGCCGTCGGGAGCGACCACCAGGTATTTCTCGAACTGGGCCTTGGCCCCTTCGAGGTCACCGGTGCGCAGCAGCAGCATGCCGTACTCGAAGAGACATTTCGCGAACTCCGGATCGACGGCGAGGCACTGCTCGAGGTAGGGACGTGCGGCCTCGTCATCCATCTTGTTGAGAAAACCGGCAGCCTGGTTGAAGAGGGTTGCCGGGTCATCCGGATTGAGCCCCTGATACTGTTCGAGATACGCGGCTTGAGCCTCGCTGTCGCCGACCATGCCGGCCGCGTTGGATGCCACTGCGAGGCATTTTTGCGACTCGTCGTCCTCCTCGAGACAGCGCCGCGCGGTCGCCAGAGCGAGCTCGGCGTCACCAGAGTTGAAATCGATGCCAGCCATGATCTCGAGCGCCTCGATCAGATCGGGCATCGCCACGAGGGCGTCTTCGAGTCGGGCGCGGCCCTCGGCGGTCTTGCCCGCCTCGAGCAGCTCCTGCGCCTCGCCGAACTCCTTGTATCCCGGTTGCTCCATCACTTCCTGCTGCCGTGCCTTCGAGATCTCCTCCGGTGTCGACAATTCGAAGGTGAACTCGTTGTCGGTGGTACCGACAGCGACCTTGATCTCCTCCTTGTAGTCGAGGAAACCCGGAGCGGTCACGAAGAAGAGATAGCTGTTCGTGGCATCGAGGATGAGGACCTTGAACCGGCCGTCATTGTCGGTCTCGAGGACTTTGTTGTACTTGGGGAGGGCTTCGCAGGTGATCGTGATCGTCGCCCCGGCGACGGGCTCGCCATCGGTTCCGACAACGGAGCCCCCGATGCGGGCCTGGGGCCCCGCGATGGCGGACCCGATGCCCATGACCATGGTGAGAACAGCCACGAGGGCGAGGGGTACGGTGATGTGATGGCGCATTTGAGACCTCCAAGCCGCCGGTCGGACTCAGGATACTCGCATTCCCGGCAGGGCTCAACGTGGCCCCAACCCGAGCATGGCGCGAGTCACGTGGTGAGCGACGGTGGGGTTTTCCCGCAGGCGGCGCATGGAGTAGGGATACCAGTCGCGACCGAAAGGAACATAGACCCGCAGCCGGTGTCCCCTGTCGAGGATCATCCGGCGAAGCTCGGGATCGACCCCGAGGAGCATCTGGAACTCGTACTGCGACGGCTCGAGTCCGAGGCGGTCCACGGCGGTCATCCCCGCCCAGACCAGGTGGGCGTCGTGGGTGGCAATTCCGACATAGGCGCCGCCGCCGATGAGCTTTTCCATCGTCGAGATGAAATTGGCGCGGACGGTCTCGTACTGCTTCCATGCAATGGACCGCGGCTCGCGGTAGATCCCCTTGCACAGTCGAATATTCGGTTTGAGCGGCAGGAGGTCATTGATGTCTTCGACGGTCCGGTGAAGATAGGCCTGGAGCACGACACCGACATGGCCGACCTCGGAATGGAGCCGACGGTAGATCTCGAGGGTCGCATCGGTGCAGGTGTGATCCTCCATATCGATGCGGACGAAGTTGTCGAGTCTGGCCGCGCTCTCGACGATGGTTTTGATGTTCGCGTAACACATGGTCGTATCGATCTTGAGACCGAGCATGGTCGGTTTGATGGAGACGTTGGCCTCGACCTTCTCGCGATCGATGGTCTCCAGGAGTTCGAGGTACTGTGCGACGGCCGCCTCGGCCCTGCCCGGTTCGTGGACCTCCTCTCCGAGGACGTCCACCGTCGCCATGGCCCCCTCGGTGTTGAGTTCCCGGATGGCGTTCATGGCATCGGAAATCTCTTCACCCGCGACATAGCGCTGCGAGACCTTCCTGACGATGGGTTTGGGCACAAAGGGCATTCCGTGTCGGATCAACTGGTCGAAAAGCGTCATCACATTCTCCTGGAATCGGTTGCATGGGCGATGGTTGCGCAGAATACGGCTTCGGCCCCGGCCGAGAGCAGACTGTCGGCGGCGCGGTGCAGGGTTGTTCCGGTGGTGCAGACGTCGTCGATGAGTAGTACGCGGTGGCCCCGCAGCCTCCGGTTTGATGAGAAGCTGCCCCGAGGCAACTGCTTTCGCTGAGCGCGGGTGCGTCCCGCCTGACGGCGAAGACCATGGCGTCGCAGAACGCGGGTGACGGGTCGATCGACAGCCCGTCCCACCTCGTCGCTGATGAGACGGGCCGCGCTCGATCCTCGGCGAAAACGACGGATGTCGTGGGACGGGATCGAGGTGACCATGGTGATCTCGTCGAACCAAGTCGCGACGGCGATCCGGGCCGCCAGACGACGGCCCAGCGGCCGCGCGATCTCATCGTGGCCTCGGTGTTTGAGGGCAAGGACCGCGAGTCGAAGAACCCCGTCGTACTCGCCCCACAACACGGTGGCGGACTGCGGTGGAGGCGAGGCGACGCATTCGAGGCAGGGTTGACTGTCGCTGTCAGCGGGGACGCCACAGCGCGGACAGCACGGTCCGGAGATGGGATGAAGGCGGCTGCGGCACGAGCCGCACAGGCCGCGGTCCTCTCCGGCGAGCACATCCTCACATGCCACGCACAGAGCCGGCAGCAGAATCCCTTTAAGGGCAGCCCTCACAGCGACTCGCACGGGCCCAATCCTAGCCCGCATCCGGTCTCAGGACAAGACTGTTCGGTAGACTGTTCGACCATGCGTGTGGCTGCCGACACGCTGTTTGAAATCGGGGATGAACGCCTCGCGCTATACTCGGTTGATGCGATTTCACTGCCACCCATTGCGGGGGAACTGATGCCCCATCTCGTGCTCCGTGGAGCTGTTGATTTTCATCGAGCCGGGACCGAGCTCGATCTCGGCGTCATCCGCTGGGGCCGGGCGGTCATCAAGACCAGCGACGTCTGGAAGCGCTCGGATGGCGAGGCCCTGCTCGCCGACGGAGTGGTCGTGGAGCTGGGTCGGCCTCTTCATCCGGTCGCTCTGGTCGCTGGCCGGGATGGGGACACGGTCGTCAGATTGTGGCCGGTGGTCGAGGTCGAACGGACCCCGGCGGTCCAGCATTGGCTCGGAGCCATTGCCCGCAGCCTCCAGGCTCTGGGTTGCGGGCCGGTGCGGACGACCAATATCGGCGGCGAGATTCTCAAAGGTCTCGATCTCGATCTCGATCTCGACTGAGTCCGAACCTCGCACTGCCGAACAAGCCACACCGCCAACTCGGATGGTAATCAGCCCTATCGCAACCGACGGCGGACTCCGGACAGGTGAGTTCTGCGATGGGCTGACGGCTGAAAGCCGAGAGCTCGGGGCGATGCCCCGGCCTACGGACCGATCTCCTCTTCGATCTCGAGCAGCTTTTCCTTCTGGGCGGCTTCGAGGTTGTTGATCTGGTCCTGGACGCCTTCGGTGACGAGGCCGCTCGGAGCGGTGGTGCCTTCGCCCCCGGCGGTGATCGTGAGGGCGTGACGCGCCTTATCGAGTTCGTATTGGGCCTTGCGAAGGCTTGCCGACGATGGCCTGACCGCGTAACCGCGGAGTTCGCCGGTGGCGGAGCGGATGGCGACCGAGGCGTGCAGCTCGGGACTCGGTGAGGCGGCCCCGGCGGCCCAACTCGCGGCGGTCGATGAGATGGTTTTGAGGTCCTCAAGGTGGTTTGGGATCGAGTCGGGGTCTGCGCTGAGGCCCTCGAGAAGGGTGATGAGTTCGAAGGCGCGTTCCCGGTCGAAGCTCGATCTCTCGACCCCCTCCTCCCGGAGTTCGGTGGCGATGACGGCGAGAGCATCGCGTTTGGCGGTGACGTCTCGGCTCTGGAGAAAGACGACAACCGCCATGGAGATCACGACAACCAGGATGAGTATTCCGGAGATCCGCATGATCCGAGTATAGGGCCGCCGGCGCCGCTGGGAGTGTCTGGGGTCAGGGCGTCCACTTCCGAGGACGTTCTCGCCGGGGTCGGATGGTCGGGAGGGGCTCCGGGTTGGCACGGAGATTGCGCCCTTTCGGACTGGAGGTCGTCATGACTCGGATCAAGATTCTGTTGCGCACCCTCGCCCTTTTCTCCATCGCTGCCGTCGCCCCACCGGCGGCCGCCCAGCTCTCGCTGCAGTGGATCGTGCCCGCAGCGGCGAACACCGCGGGGCTCAATGGGACTTATTGGCATACCGATTTGTCGGTTCACAATCCCCACTCATTCGAGCTTCCGGTGATCCTTCAGTTTCTCCCGAGCAATACTGACAACCGGCAGGCCGATACTCTGTATCTCACCATCGAGCCGTGGGCGACGTTCAATCTGTGGGATGTTCTCGGAGCGGACTATTTCGCCATCGATGGAACAGGCGCGATCCTCGTTTTCGCGGATTGGGAGCTGCCGTGTGATCCCGCGGAGGACTGCGACTTTTTGGTCACATCCCGGACCTACACCCTTGACCCCGGTGGCGCAAGCGGTGAGTACGGCCAGACCATCCCCGGATCGAGCACCTGGGTCGGGATCGATTGGAGCACGCTCGGCTATGCCGCCGGCATCCTCAACGACGGTCTGAACTTCAGGACGAATATCGGGATCGCATCGTGGAGTGCGGACTGGACATCGGTTGTGGTGGATGTTCAAGACACCGACGGAGCCATCCTCGAGAGCCTGACCATGGACGTGCCGCCCTTCGGTCACATCCAGCAGCGGCTTTTGACCACTCTCGAAGGGGGCTCTCTGGTTTTCTGGCTCGAGGATGGACCGGATGATGCGCTCGTTTTCGGATACTCGTCGGTCGTCGACGAGACCACCGGTGATGCCAGCTTCCAACTGGCTCAGCCTTCCACCGTGGGTTTTGATCTCGACGAAGGTCAGCCAGAACGTCGGTCTTCGCCGTTCGAGCCCCGCCGTCGACATCTCCCGTGGGGGACCGCGTGAGATCGATGGCGGTATCGGTGGGGTCCGCCTCCGCTGACGAGTCCGGGTTGGATGAGTGGCGCGATGGTCGCTGCAGGCTACAATGGCGACTGGGTTGATCTCGGTGGTGAATCGAGACAACCAATGTCGATGAATACACCCAATCGAGCGGGTACCGCGGTTGAGTCCTTCGGCTCAACCGGCATCCGCGGTCGGCCGGAGGGCTGATGGTTCAATTCGAAAACCAGTACCGACAGATCAAGGTCAAGATCGTGTACTACGGACCGGCGCTGGGCGGAAAGACGACGTGTCTCCAACATGTCCACCGGATCTCGGACCCCCAGCGTCGAAGTCGGCTTTACTCGCTCAACACGGCATCGGACCGCACCCTCTTTTTTGATCTTCTTTCGCTCAATCTGGGCCGCATCCGTGGATACCGGCTCGCGATCCAGCTCTACACCGTACCCGGTCAGGTCCAGTACAACGCCACGAGACGGACGGTTCTCGCGGGCGCCGATGGAGTGGTTTTTGTCGCCGATTCTCAACACGACCAGCACGAGGCCAATCTCCAGTCACTTGCGAATCTCAAGGAGAATCTCGAGGCCAACGGGATCGATCCCACGAGTCTGCCGCTGGTGCTGCAATACAACAAGAGGGACTTGGCGAAACTGGTTCCCATCGACGAACTCGAGCGCACCCTCAATGACGGTGGGCTGCCGTCGTTTCCCACCGTCGCCATAACCGGAGACGGTGTGATGGACGCATTTGCAGCCATCACCGAGAACACCTTGGTGTCGCTGGCGGATCGTCTCGGTATCGACACCACCGGCCATGCGATCGAGCGACTCAAGCAACAGACACGGGCCGCCCTCGAACCCTTTCTCAACGTGTCGAGGCCTCCGGCGCCCGCCGATGACATCGAGATCACGGCGCCCGAACATCCGCCCGACGAGACCGGACCGTTGCCCCAGGAAACCCTGGTCAGAGAGGCGGTTCGCGCCAACCTGGCCATGACCGATCTGAGCTCACAGCTCGAGATCGCGAGCCGGCAACTCGAACGCAAAGCGCGCGTCACCAGGGCCATCGTCGACTTCGGACGCACCATCGCCCACCAGCGGGATCCGGCGGATGTGCTTCGATTGCTCCTCAAGACCGCGGTGTCTCGTCTCGAGGTGCAGGCTGCGGCCGTATTGATCGTGCCGGTGGCAGGACAGCTGAGAGAAGCGGTCGTCCACGGTGTCGAGCACGATCCCCTTCTGGCGTCGGTGATCGAGTCGACCACTGCGGCGGGGGCGGTGGCTTCGACCGGCGAGCCGGTCCTCATCGCCAGCGATCTCGAGGGGGCGACCGCCGGTTCGGTCCAGATGGCGGTGGAGAAGGCGGGTTTTGCCTCCGCCATCGCGGTGCCGTTGACCGCCCAGGATCGGCTCCTGGGCCTGCTCTGTGTCTATGGCGGACACGATCGAAGTTCCCTGGATGAGGAGGAACTCGAGCTCGCGAGTATCCTCGGCGCCACCGCCGCCATGGGCTATTCCAACGCCCTCGCCTTCCGCCAACTCCAGGACTCGAACACCGGGCTCGAAAGCGCCGTCGATCAACGAACCGACGAGCTCAAGACCACCCTCGACGAGGTTCGCCGCCTCAACGACGAACTCAGCCGTCTCGATCGAATCAAGAACGAACTCATCTCTCGGATGTCCGAGCAGCTCAACCCACCCGTGTCATCGCTGGTCACGGCCGCGGGTGCGCTTGACAGTCTCCGCGGGGCGCCGCCTGAGAAAACGGCGCGGTTCCTCGACATCATCCGAAAACAGGCCGACACCCTCGCAGAGATCATGGACAGTGTCGGCCAGGCGTCCCTCCTCGCGACCGATCACGGTGCGCCGAGTTCCGACCCTGCGTCGCTGCCGGAAGTGCTCCGGCGGGCGGTTGCGCCGCTCAGGGACCTCGCCAAACAGCTCGAGGTGGAAATCAAGGTACTGCGCCCCGGCAACCTCGAGACCATCACCTGTCACGCCGACGCCATCTCGACAGCCCTGCGGGCGGTCATCAAGAACGCGCTCGAACACAATCGAGCCGGAGGCGAGGTTCGGATCGAGGTCCGCCGGGTGCTTCGAGGATCCGATCCCTGGATCGAGTTCAAGATCTCCGACACCGGTGATGGCATTCCCGAAACCGATCTCGATCGTGTCTTCGAGGCGTTTTGGCAGGGGGAACCAGGGGTGAGGGGCGAGTCTCGAGGAATCGGTCTCGGCCTCACGATCGCCAAGCAGGTCATGGGGCGCCACGGTGGTCGGATCTCCGTCACCCGACGATCACCCGAGGGCACTGAGGTGTCCATGACCCTGCCCCAGTAGCTGGAACGTCAATCCTCGGCGGTTGGCACCGGTGGCAGGCCCTCCACCGCCAACCGGGCCGCGGTTGCTGCGCGTTGGAGCTGCTGTGGCGTCGCGAACTCGAGCACGGACTCGTCATTGGGCATGGTTTTCGGCCAGACCGCAGCCGAGGGAATGAGGCCGCGGCTCACATGGAGGCAGGCGCCGAGTTCGGTGGGGACTTTTCCTTCGAGGACGAAGCGAAAATCGACGGGGAAATCGGCGAGATGTCCCAGACCCGCACCGATCCGGCGTGGGAGTTCTCTCAGCAACGTCCGGCGGATTCCGTGGTGCGGCACCGGGAGCGCGGCGAGCACCCACAAGACGAGATCGGTGGGAACCGTGATGAGGTGGGCGGCGAGCTGAGCTGCTCCTGGATCGACACCGAGCACTTCGGCGGCCGCAGCGGCGCCCCTGGACCAGACGATGGCGACGCGCCGGGTCAGGCGATCGAGAGTCCCGGCGCGGCCGCGTTGCCACTTCTTGGCATCGGTGAGATCCGGCCAAAGCTCGAGCGACGCCGCGAATTCGTCGACATGTTCGATCCCCATGGGCGGCTGCAGGTCCGGAGAACGGATCGAGCACGCGAGCACCATCAGGTTCCAGGTTGCCTGGGGAAGGCCGAAGAGCCGAACCCGACCGGTGGTATCGAGAGAGGCGGCCATGATCTCGCCGTGATCGGCGGGCTGAGGAACGAGACCGGTGCTCGACGCCAGCCACTGGGCGAGGCTCGCCATGACGTTGCGGATGATGTCGTGGAGGGCGTTGATCTGATCGCCGTCAACAGGATCGTCGCTCGGGATTCCCCGCTGCACGAGGTGCCAAAAAAGCTCTCGACGGCCTCCTCGTCGAGCGGCAGCGCTGGTGACGGGGAGGTCTTTCTCACCTGTTTGGACTCATCCATGCGACGAGCGGAATCGAGGAGCAGTCTGCTCGGCGTGAGGCTGAGATAAAGACCGGAAGGATCTCGGATCGGGTGACCCGGGTCGAGCTCGAAGCGGAGTTCCGATGAGTCGAGGATCCGACCCATCATGAGTTCGGCGAGGACCGTCAGGCTGGCCCCGAGGGCGGTCTCGGTGATGGCCCTCTCGGCGAGAAGGACATCGGTGAAGAGCTCGTGGCGAAGCATGGCGGTCGAGAGTAACCGGCGCACCGACGCCGCCGGGAGCAATCCGTCCCGAGAGAGCCAGGTGGCGAGACGCTCTTCCGGAACGGTCGACGAAACATAGACAATCCGCCCGTGAAGAAAATCGAGTCTCCGCTCTCCGATTTCATCGGAAAGGGTCAGCCGCCCGGTTTGACCGCCGAGTTCGAGCCAGTGCAAGAGATCGCCCAAGTGAAGACGATCCAGATTTCCCCGGATCATCCGGCAATTATACCCGGATCCTCACCGTCTTTGGGCAACCCAGGTACCATGACGGGGTGAGAATTCTCGTCCTCAGCGCCCGGCCGGAAACCGCCAGCAACCGACGTCTCATGGAGGCCGCCGCGAGTGCGGGTGTCACCTTGGATCTCGTCAATGCCACCGATCTGACCGCGACGGCCGCCGGTCGGATCTGCGGTGGTCGAGATGTCGGCCTCGAGGAGACCCCCGATGTGGTTCTGGCGCGAGTCGGTAACTGGCGGCCCGACAGCATGCTCGCTCTCCTCGAAACCTTGACAGGACGGGGTGCGGCGACCCCGAATCCGGCTTCGGCGATTCGCCTCGGGAGGGACCACTGGCGGACAGCCCAGGCCCTTTCCATATCGGGGATACCGGTGCCTCAGACCTTGGCCGGCGCCGACCCGGAGGCGCTTGCGGTCGCCGCGAAGGAGTATCTCGAGTTTCCGGTGGTGGTCAAGCAACGACGATCGCGGATGGGAGTCGGGGTGATCAGGTGCCGGACGCTGGATCACCTCGAGGCCGTTCTCGACTCACTCTGGCGTCTCGGAGATGAAATCGTCGTTCAGCAATACCACGAAACCGGAGGCAGGAGTTTTCGTCTGCTGGTTGTGGGCTCGCGAGTTGTGGCGTCGACGTGCTTCGAGGCGACCGGTTCGGAGTGGCGCTCCAACGCCGCCCGCGGAGGTGTGGCGACGGCGTTCGCGCCCGACGACAACGCCGTCGCCCTCGCCTTGGCGGCGACTCGGAGCACGGGTCTGGGGATCTGCGGTGTCGACCTCCTGCCGACACGCGACGGAGTTCTGGTCTGCGAAATCAACCCGACGCCGGGGTTTTCGAGCCTTGAACGTGCCACCGGGGTGGACGTGGCAGGCGCCATCGTCGCCCACCTCGTCTCCCTGGCCGGCTGAGCTCCACGCCTACGGGCCGGCCCCGACGTCTCACCGGGTTTCTTGACGGGGGCGGTGAGGCATCATCGACCGCAGTCGATCGCGGGTGCGAAGTCCGGGTTATTGGGCTTCGTTGATGGCGGCGGGAGCCGGTCGACCTGCGAGTTCACGGTCGATCATGAGCAGACCGTGCGGGTTGGATTCGACCATCTTGACCTGGTGGAAGAGGGTGTCGGCGGTCGCCTCCTCCTCGACCTGCTCGCTGACATACCAGTGGAGCATGACAGTGGTGGCGTGGTCGTTCTCGGAAGTGGCGAGATCGACGAGTTTGTTGATTCGTTCGGAGATGGCGCGTTCGTGGTTGAGGACCGTCTCAACAGCCGCCGACGCCGATGCCCACTCCCGGGTCGGAGCATCGATGGGAAGCAACTGCACCGTGCCTCCCCGCTCGTTGACGAAATCAAAGAGTTTCATGGCGTGATTCGACTCCTCCTGGGCCTGGATTCGCATCCAGTGGGCGAAACCATCGAGATGATTGGCCGTGAAGTAGGCGGAGACCGAGAGATAGAGATAAAAAGAGAAGAATTCCGCGTGAATCTGGTTATTGAGTGCTTTTTCAACCTTGGGGTTCATGTGCTCTCCAATCGAGGGGATGTTCGTATCAGTCGGGTCGCCGGGCGACAGGCGTTGAGAGAATAACCCAGGAGGCTCCGGCTGTCATCCCGGTGAGTGGTTTCTCAACCCGGATCACGGCTGGTCGGGACTCACCGTTTGAGGCAGCCACGGAGCCATGACCGGCTCCATCCAAGGACGAATATTGTTGCTGCTTCCGGATCGTCCCCACTGAACGGCGGCGGCGCGGTCATCGGGCAGTGGCCGGCCGGCGATCCAGAAAATGGCCCAGGCGAGTACCAAAGTCACCGCGAGAAGACCGAAGCCACGGGCCGCCACCGGCGTCACCGGGTGGGTCAAGGGCGCCGGATAGCCGATCCATGCCGCCATCAGAACGACGAGGAGCGGCACCCCTGCCGTGATGCTCGCCTCGAGCTGGAACTCGGCGCGAAGGGTGGTCGTGGCGACCGCCCATGCCAGGGGAATCGGCGCAAGGTGGACGGCGACGAGCACCAAACGACGGCTGCGGCGGAGATGATAACGGGTGATCCGCGCGATGGCGATGAGTCGAAGCACGATGGGCACGATGACCGCCGCGACCAGGGCTGGACACAACCATCGAAGTTCGAGGGGGAGGTCGCGAAACAGGAGCCAGCGAGCGAGGTGGTTGGTTTCGGGGTCGAGAGCCGGTTGCCATGAAGCGCTGATCACCGCGGCCATCCAGGCCAACTGAACGACAAAGAGTTGCGACGAGAGGCTCTTGAGCCGGAGCGACAACGGGATGGCCAATGCTGCGACCGCCAGTGGTGCTATCCACGAACCGAGCCAGTAACCGGAAGCCGAGGGCAGAGAGGCGAAGTTGAGGACCGGTTGATTGACCAGCGCCCAGGCCTGACGATCCCACGGCACGCTGAGGCCGATCCACCCGGCCTTCGCCAGCAGCGCCCCGAGGCCCTGGCCGCCGGCGGCGACAAAGAGCGAAACGGGCAGGGCGATGAGTCCGGCCAACCAGCTTGCCAGCAGACCCATGGGTGCCAGGGGATCGGGCCGTCGATTCACCGGCGGCATGCTACCATGCCGCCGGATATGAGAGTCCAAACCACTCTGCTCAAAGGTGTTTTCAGCGCTTCATTTGCTCTGATCGCAGCCGCAGTTTTGATTCCTGAGGCCCGGGCCCAGGCCCTTTTGGTCGAGCGGCTTCCAGGCGGAACCCAGCTCGTTCTGGTCAACCAGCCCTTGGCCGATGCGACCACCCTTGTGTGGCCCGAGGTCTCCGATGACCAGGAAGCGGTGATCGTTCGACTCACTGTTGGTCGGCTCACCATTGCAGCGGATGTCGATGCCGCCTTCGGGGCCACCCAGACCGAGGGCCTGCCGACACCGGTGCCCGCGGTGATCGTCGCGGTTGGCGGGGCATCGGCGGATGAGTTGTCGTCACTTCTCGAACGGGTCCTCGGTGATCGTCCCGCGGCGTCGGTGGTCTTGCCCTCGCCGCCGGTCCTGGTGGAGGGCGGCCTTGATCGCAGGCTCGGCGCTCCGGGGAGTGAGGCACTGTTGCGGTTCGAGCTCTTGCTGCCACCGCCCGGCGATGCGCGGCGAAGCTCGGTAGAGGTGCTCTGGGATCTCGTGCCCCAACTCCTGTCCGACACCATCCCGATCCTCCAGAGTCGGGTCGAGGACGATCGCGGTGTGCTCGAAGGTCGTGTCGATGCGGATATTGCCGAGATCACCGTCAGTGACCTGCGGCTCCAGCTGGCGCGGATTGCCTCGGATCCCAACCTCCAGGCCGATGATGTGGCCGAGGCGCGTCGCCGCCTTCAGGTGCGCCGCTACGCGGCGCTCGAGGAACACCCGGACGCTGCGGTGAAGGTCTTGGAGCGTTGGCTCTCGGGTGGTGAGGAGGCGGTTCGAGAACTCGTTTTCGGAACCCAGGCCGTCACGATCCAGAGTGTGCGTGAAGCCGCCGCCGAGTGGTTGCCCACCCACCCGGGACACGCGCAGTTGATCCTGCCCCCGCGGGTTTTCAACCCGCGGTTTGCGGTTGAGCCGCAGATCCACCAACTCGGGAACGACCTGACTGCGGCCATCCTCGAACGCGCCAGCGCGCCGGTGTCGGTGGTGGTTCTGCGACCGGTGGTGGTTCCGGATTTCGATGGCGAGGTCACAGCGACGGTTCTCGCTCGGATGGCGCGGGAGCTGCGATCGGCCGAGAGCCGTCCGGGTTTCGTACGGGTGCGAACAGATCCGCCCCTGATCGAGGTCGCCGGACCGGCGGATGGACTCGGCGAGCTCTTGGAGCAGCTCACAGGCGCCTATGTCGCGGTGGTCTCGGATCGCGCACCCGTGACCACCTATGGCGATGATGCTCGGCGGCGAGCCCTCGATCTCATGGCCGGTCTGCTCGGTGTGACGGAGGCCGAGGATCCCTCGCCGGCGGCCCTCCTCCGCGCGGGCAACCTCGCCCTCGGCGTGGTCGCAACCGATGCCGAGGCGGCGGCCGAGGCCCTCGGCAAATTCTGGGCGGTCGAATCGAGCGACGGTGGTGCGACGGATGTCCAGAGCGTGCCTGCGGTCCCGCGCACCCGGGTCGCCGCCGCCGGGGACGAGTCGGTCCTGGTGGTGGCCCTCGAAACGGAGTTCGGCGGCAACGAGGCCGTCTCCATGGTTCTGCGCGAGCTTCTCGAAACCCGCGCCGGCGCCCTGTGGCCCGACAGCCGGGTTGAGGTGCTTCGTCCGTATGTACCGGGACGTTCACTGCTGCTCATCGAGGTTGCGGCGGACGAAACCGTGGACGGCGTCGAGCGGGCGGTTGTCCGAAAGTGGTCGTCCCTCATCTCCGGCGCCGGCGAAGCGGAGCTCGCCCCGGTCAAGCGTCGGGTGGCGGCGGCCGCGAGCGCCGAAATGAGCGGCGTCGCCGGCCACGCCCGACTCTGTGCCGCGACAGCGGCGGGAGCCTCGAGGTGGCGCCAACCGGCGGAGTTCGAGCTCGAGATCCTGACCGTGGATGTGGAGATGATCAACCTGATCCTGAAGAGGTTCTCCGATTTCTCTACCCTCGAGACAACCGGCGCGGGCGTCCTGCTCATCACCGAGCTCCAGGGCCGTTGAGTCGAGTGGTATTGTTCGCCCGATGGACGGGCTGGAGGGTGCATGAAGTCGAAGATCGATGAACAGTTGGCCTATCTGACCAAGGGTTGTGTCGATGTCGTGCCGGAGCCCGAGCTCAAAGCCAAGCTCGAGAAATCCCTCGCGACCGGCAAGCCCATGACAATCAAAGTCGGTTTCGATCCGTCGGCGCCGGATCTTCACCTCGGCCATACCGTGGTCATCCGCAAGATGCGTCATTTCCAGCAACTCGGGCATCGAGTGATTTTCCTCATCGGTGATTTCACCGGTCTCATCGGCGACCCTACGGGCAAGAAAGCGACCCGGCCGCAGCTGACCGAAGAAGAAATCGAGGCCAACGCCGCGACCTACAAACGACAGATCTACAAGCTCCTCGATCCCGAGACGACCGTCATCGACTTTAACTCGCGATGGCTCGGAAAACTGGGTTCGGCGGGTTGGATTCGACTCGCCGCCAAGGTCACCGTGGCGCAGATGCTCGAGCGCGACGACTTCAAAAAGCGATACGAGTCACAGCAGCCGATTTCGCTCCACGAATTTCTCTATCCGTTGGCGCAAGCCTATGATTCGGTGGCGCTCGAGGTTGATGTCGAACTCGGCGGGACCGATCAGCTCTTCAACCTCTTGGTCGGCCGCCACCTCATGCGTGAACACGGGCAGGAACCGCAGATCGTCATGACCCTGCCGCTGCTCGAAGGTCTCGACGGGGTCGAGAAGATGTCCAAGTCCCTCGGCAACTATGTCGCGGTGGAGGATCCGCCCTTCGAGATGTTCGGCAAACTCATGTCGATCTCGGACGATCTCATGTGGAAGTACTGGCTGCTCCTTTCGGATCGCACCCAGGCCGAGATCGAGGCGGATCGTGCGCGGGTGGCCGACGGCAAACTCCACCCCATGGATGCCAAGAAACAACTCGCGAGCGCCATCGTCGCCGAATTTCATTCGGCCGATGACGCCGTGGCTGCGCAGTACGAGTTCGAACGGGTCTTTTCGGACCGAAATCTGCCCCAGGATATTCCCGATATCGAACTCGCGGTGGATGACGAGACCATCCTGCTCGCCAAAGCGTTGGTTCTCGCCGAACTGGCGCCGTCGAATTCGGAAGCCAGGCGACTCATCACCCAGGGCGGAGTCAAGGTCGAAGGCGAACCGGTGCGAGACATCAAGGCAACCCTTGATGCGGGCTCCCCGGGTCCGATCCTGGTTCAGGTCGGAAAACGGAAACACGCGAGATTGAGTTTGCAGCGAGGCTGAGTCTTCAGCCGGTTTTGGGCAAAAAAGAACCCCGCGTGCGCGGGGTTCTTTTTTCCCGAAAATTCGGTCTAGAAGAATGAGGTTTCCTGCTCGACCTTCTGGCCTTCCTCGCTGAGGCCTTGGATCTGAATTGAGATAAAGGCCGGGCGGAACTTGTGGTCCTGGCAGATCCTGCGGAGGCGCTCATCGAGATCCGAGTCCCAGAACTCGATGATCTTGCCGGTAGCGGTGCAGACCATGTGGTGGTGGCCGCCGCCGGGCTCCATCTTCTCGTAGAAGTAGTGTTCGCGGCCGAGCCGGCTCTTGCGAACGAGACCGCACTGGACCAAGAGGTCAAGGGTGCGGTAGACCGTCGCTCGCGAGACCTTGCGCTGTTTGACCTTCATCCGAGCGAGAAGATCGTCGGCGTCGAGGTGCTCGTTGGTGTTGAAGATCTCATCCAGAAGAGCGAGGCGCTCCTGGGTGACCTTGAGATTGTTCTCTCTCAGGTACTGGATGAAGAGCTTTTGTGCGCGCTGGGATAACTTTGATGTCATAAACCTAATCCAGACTCATTTTCATTGTCTCAACCCACGTTAGTGTAGATGCGACTTCGTGTCAAGAGGTCTTTCGCAAGAAGCGCCTTTGAATGTGACCAGTTGTGCGGCAGGTTCTGGGCGGGCGCTAATTCTCATTTATCAATTGATGGTTGAGCAAGCATTCCGTCTTTAGATTCATAGAGTTGCGGGTCTGACCGGCGGGTGGTACGGTGAATCCGAGCGCTGTTCCAACGAGGAGGACGTATGGATTATCCGATTTGGAATGTTGCCATGGGTGGTGGTGTGCTGATGGCCTGGGTGGCGATCACCCACGTCATCGTTTCCCATTTTGCCATCGGTGGCGGTCTGATCATCGTCGTAACCGAGACCCTGGCGGTGAAGCGATCGGACCCCGAGCTGCGCGAGCTCGCCCGGCGATCCTCGTTGGTGTTGATTCTGGTCTCGACGGTCTTCGGCGCCATCTCCGGGGTCGGGATCTGGGTGGTTGCGGGTCTGATCTCACCGGGTGCCATCGCGGCCCTGATCCACAACTATGTCTGGGGGTGGGCCATCGAGTGGGTCTTCTTCGTCCTCGAGATCGTCGCCGCCCTGGTCTACTACACGACCTGGGACAGGATCTCCAAGGGCGCCCATCTCATGGTCGGTTGGCTCTACTTCATCGGCGCCTATTTATCGCTGGTGGTCATCAACGGCATTATCAGCTTCATGCTCACCCCGGGGGGGTGGCTCTCGAGTCACGCGTTCTGGGATGGCTTCTTCAACCCCACCTACTGGCCCTCGTTGGTGCTGCGCACCGGAATCTGCATTCTCATGGCAGTCGCCTTCATGTTGTGGCCGGCCTTCAAGGCCGCAGCTGATCGCAGATCGGACCTCGCACGTTATCTCGGGTGGTGGTTCGTCGGCGGGGTGTTCCTGAGTTATGCCGGCTATCGCTGGTGGGAGGCGGTCCTCCCGGACACGGTCAAGGCGCTCTTCCTCGGCGAGACCCCGACCCTGGCCGGACTCGCCGCCACGCGTTCCTTCACCCTCTGGTCGCTGGCCCTCGGGCTGGCGGTCACGATCCTGGCGCTGCTGCTTGCGCCCAAACTCGCTCGCGGTCTGACAGCGGCCGTCCTCATGATCGGCGCTTTCGGTTTCTTCGGCGGATACGAGCGTTTGCGCGAGGGCACCCGCAAGCCGTTCCTGATTCACAGCCACCTCTTTTCCAACGGGCTTCTCGTCAGCCAGATCGACGAGATCAACGACAAGGGCATCGCGGCTCACTCGGGATGGGTGGCGGCGGGAGACCCCTCGCCCGAGGCCCTTGGTGGGCGCATTTTCGCCGCCCAGTGCTCGAGCTGCCACACTCTTGACGGTTACCAGAGCATCCGTGAGGTCTTGCCAACCGTTGCCGATATGGAGCTCGTGGCGGCCGATGATCCGCCGGGGTCGGGCGCGGTCCACTACCGCACCCAATGCTCAGCATGCCACGGCGAGATCGAGTACGAGGAAATGGTCGAAATGCTCCCCACCCTGAAAGAGATCCAGGATGATCCTGACTTCATCCGAGAACTCAACCTGGGGATGATCACCATGACCGTGGTCGAGCTCAAGGAGATGGGCGCCGAACTGGCCGCCTTCGACCGGAAAACCACCTTTGACATGCGCCGGATCGATCGACCATATATGCCACCCTTTGTCGGCACCGACGAAGAGGCGGAGGCGCTGGCGGTCTACCTCGCGTCTCTGGACAGCGCGGCGACCGGACACGCCACGAGCGGAGGTGAGCGATGAACACCGATTTGATACCGGCCCTCGACGCCGCGGGTATGCCGGGACCGCCCTGGCTCTTTCACTTCCTTCTGGTTTTCACGTTTTTTCTCCACCTCATTTTCATGAACCTCACCCTCGGTGGGACCTTGATCGCGTTCATCGCCAATCTGCGGGGCGGCGGCCGGTCAATCGATCCCAACACCGTGTTCGCCAAGCGCCTCATGGCGGTCAACACCTACGCCATCTCCCTTGCCATCACCACCGGTGTCGCACCGCTGCTCTTTGTTCAGGTCCTCTACCAGCAGTACTTCTACACCGGCACCATCCTCCTCGGTTGGATCTGGTTCAACATGCTGGTCCTGTTGATGATCGGCTACTACGCGGCCTATCTGCACAAGAAATTCAGGGGCCCGTGGCTCGGGGTCTCGGCCGTGACCTTCTTCGGAATCGCCATGACTCACGTGGCGGTCCACCTCATCCACGTCCAACCCGCGAAATGGGCGCAGTTCGACGTCGGTCCGCTGAGTGTTCTCGGCGACCCGACCTACTGGCCGCGGCTCCTCCACTTCGTCCTCGCCGCCATCACCTTTGCGGCGCTCGTCGCCGGTTGGTGGGCGGTTCGCCGGGCACGGGCCGGCGACGATGTCGAGCTCAACACGAGCATCGCCAAGAGCGCCTGGCGCTGGGCGCTGTGGGCCACCGTGCTGGTGGTGGTGGACGGCTTCATCCTGCTCGGCGTGCTGCCGAAGCCGGTCCTTCTTGGAGTCATGCGCGGCGGTCTCGCAATCCTCGGACCCCTCGACGATCTCGATTCTGCTCGGGATCGGGCTGTTGATGATGTTGGCTCGGGTGTCGAATCCGGTGGAGAAGCCCGGCCTCGTCTCCGGGACGCTCGCGGCACTGACGCTGACCATCGCGGTCATGTCCGTCACTCGGCATCAGGTGCGGGTGCTCTATCTCGAGCCGGCCACCTCGCAGTTCCAGGCGACTGTCGTTCCCCAGTGGGGGAATTTCATCCTCTTCGCAGTTCTGTTGGTGTTCGGGCTCGCAACGGTCTTCTGGATGGTCCGCCGGGTCGTGACCAGCCCGGCCGAGGGCGACGAAGCTGCGTAGCTCTCAACGTGAGGCGACGAGCCACAGAGGCATCGAGCTACCGAGGATTGCGTGGCTATCGAGCGGCACATCCTCGGATGAGCGGCCGTTCGTCCTTCAACGGCGAGTGAACCGCAAAGGCCGCCAAGAGTTCTCTCGCGAAGAGCGCCAAGCATCGCAGGGTTCTTTTGCCCCCAAGAACCCCGTTCGTTGTCCCTCTCCGTTCGTGCCGGCTCATTTTCTCGAGAGGTGTTGGGTTGGGGCATGGTGACACCGTCTTTGGTCCGGTTACCTCGAAGGTTCTGCGACAGTCAGCCACCATCAACGATTCGCGCAACAATCTCTATGATGCGATGCCTTTGCGCTACTTTGAGGTGTTCCTGCTTGGCGATCTTGGCGGTTTACTTACCGCAGCGGCAACCGCGGTAGCTCCGACAACGGCGAACCGATCCAGACCCACGAGCCCTCTCGGTGCCTCTGGGCCTCTGTGGTCAGCCGGTGGCGTTCCGGTCAGGCGGCGTCTCAGTCGTGGACGCCCGCCCACTGATCGGGGGTGAGGGTGCGCATCTCGAGGGCGTGGATGTCGGTGGTCATGAGTTCGCCGAGGGCCTCATAGACGAGGCGTTGGGCGGCGACTCTGGAGAGTCCTTCGAAGCGAGGTGAAACCACAAGGACACGGTAGTGGCCGCCACCGCCCTGGGCGCCGAGGTGGCCGGTGTGGTGGGCGCTGTCATCCTCGATCTCGATGTGGATTGGATCGAGACCGTTCTCGAGGCGGGTGCGGATGATCTCGGCGCGATCTTCTCCTCGTGGCATGGTCCCTCCGTATCTCAACTCGCTCCTGAGTGAAACCACAAAGGGGAATACTCTCTTCCCGCGAGCCCATCCTCGCGGGGCTGGACGATTGCCTACTTGGGATCGACGCTCTTGGTGCTCGAGTTCGAGTCCGACTCGTCCTTCTCGTCGTTGCCGGTCTTGATGGAGTCTTTGAAGTTCCTGATCCCCTCTCCAAGCCCCTTGCCGAGACGGGGGAGCTTGTTGACGCCGAAAATCAAGATCACGATCGCGAGAATTATCAGCAACTCGGGCACACCGAGTGATCCGAACATTGAGACCTCCGTCCGGGATGCGCGGCATCCCACCCGCCCAGTCTAACCCAAGATGGGTCGTTCTGGCGTATGAGGTCTGCCCGTTCTCAGGCTTTGAGGAGAGCCACGGTGTGGTCGTCGGCGCCGCGGTGCTCGAGGGGTTCGATGAGGTTTCGGGCGAGATCGATCATCCACTGTCGATACTCGGTGCGGCCGGCAACGGAAAATCGGGCAAAGGTCCCCAGCACCTTGAGACCCCGTTGGATCCGCACCGCGGCCGCCCGTTCCCGCCATCCGGGCTCGGCTCGGGTATGGTGTGCCCAACTTGCGAGGATCTCGCACCGTTGAACCGACGACAGCAGCCTGGTCGCGGCGCGCTCGGAGGTCAACGATACCGCGTCGTAGGTATCGGGCCCGACGAGAATGTCCTGGATGTCAATGATCCCGATAGACCCATCCTGGCCGATGAGTAAATTGTTGAGGTGGTAGTCACGGTGGCACACCCGCCGCGGATGGCTCCCGACCTCGGCCGCGAGCTCGTCGAGCCAGCGACCCAGCGCCGCCGAGGGATTCCCTGATCTGTAGTGACGGACGAACCACAGCTCGAATCCTGCAAGTTCCCAACGCAATCGATGTCGATCGAGGGGCGGATTCCAGAGCGGGAGTTCTTCGACGGCGCACCCGGACAGGATTTCGAGGGGCTTGAGTATCTCCTCGACCAGCCTCCGACGGTCGTCCGGTGCCGCGGCCTCGAAGGCGGCTTCGGCATCTTCCCTGCCGAGATCCGAGAGCACGGCCTGACCGGCCGGCGGATCGCACCCTAGGATCTCGGGGACGTTCAATCCGCGCCGAAGGCACCACGAAAGGACCTCGAGATCATCGGTGAGGCGGTTGCGAATGGCGGCCGGGTACTCCACGAGGATCGCGGTCCGGCCATCGGCGGCCCACAACCGGCTGTAGCGGCGTGGCGACGCGTCTCCGGTGAGGGCGTCTCTCCTGGCCCAATCGGCGAACTGCGGCGGTTTGAAAGTCGTCATCGGCATCATGGTCTTCCCCATGGACGCTACACCACGCGGTGCCGGGGAGCAACGATCGGGTCCACAACCTCGTTTCCCCCCACCTCGTCGCCAAATGGTGTAGCCTTATCGTTCGTGGGAGGATTGGTGGACAACGAGCGATCCAAGAAACTCAGAAAGCTCCTCGAGCGACTCGGTACCGCGATCCACGCATCCGTGGTCCACTCGGACGAAGTGAAGGTCTGTCTGGATGAACTCCAATCCCTCGGTTGGGAGGCGGTGATGTTCCTCGAGGCGAATCTCGGTTGCCGGTCGGACGAAGGCGCGGACTCCGCCGATGGGACCCTCCGTATCCATGTCGGCGCCACCGATGGCGAGTCCGAATACCGAATCGTTCCCAACGATGCCCGCTGGCTCGCCTCGATCGGGATCTCGCCGACCAAACGGCGCAGTCATCCGCAACGACCGCTGCCGCCGCTGAATCAGCCTTTCCCGCCGGCACGCGATGAAGGCTGAATAGGCGGGTCACGGGATGACAGGCCTTGTTGATTCACGTGTCAATCTCGTCGGCAGGACGCCGAGCGAGATCGCCTCCCTCCTCGAGGGCCATGTGGATCGGTCGTACCGGGCCCGTCAGGTCGCCCAGTGGATCGTCGATAGGAACGCAGGCGATTTTTCCGAGATGACCAATCTGACCAAGAAAATGCGAGCCGAACTCGGGTTGCATTTTCGGATTGTCGACCCCGAGATCCTCGACGAGAGCGCGAGTGGCGATGGCTCGGTCAAATGGCTCTTCGGGCTGTCGGACGGCGTCACCATCGAGGGTGTCTCCATGCCCGAGAACGGGAAGCTCACCATGTGCCTGTCTTCCCAGGCCGGCTGCGCGGTTGGTTGTACCTTCTGTGTCACCGGGGCGCTCGGCGCCGGACGCAACCTCAGACCGGACGAGATCGTCGGTCAATACCGGGTGATGCTTCGGCAACTCGATGAGCCCGTCGATCGAGTCAACATCGTATTCATGGGTATGGGTGAACCGCTACTCAACACCGGCCATCTCGGCCCGGCCCTGGAAACCCTGTACGAACGGGTGAGTCCCAGACGCATCACGGTTTCGACCTCGGGCATTCTGCCCGGAATCAAGTGGCTGGCGGGGTTGCCCCGCCGACCCAAGCTCGCGGTCTCGCTCAATGCCCCCGATCAGGAGCGGCGGGAGTTACTGATGCCCATTGCACGGCGGTATCCGTTGCCTGAGCTCATGACCGAGCTCAGGGCGTTCCCCCTCGAGCGCGGCCGACGCATCACCTTCGAGTATGTTCTTATCCGCGGCCTCAACGATTCCGTACCCGATGCTCAGACCCTCGTTCGACTGATCCGCGGGATCCCGTGCAAGATCAACGTCATTCCGCTCAACGAGGACGCGGAGCATTTTCCACAGCACCGCCGTCCCGATGACGAGACCATCAATCGCTTCGCCGTCACCCTGCGGGATGCCGGACTCACGGTCACCGTGCGCTGGTCCAAGGGTCTCGATGTCGACGCCGCGTGCGGTCAACTCAAGGGCCGCCATCAATCCCGCCTGCCCGGTTAGTTCACAGATATCCCACAGAGGCGCAGGGCAATCGATCGGTCGAGGATGCTTCGCCCTCGATGGGTCGACCCTGGTTCCTTCATCAGTAAGTGAACCGCTAAGATCGCCAAGAAGGAGCATCGCCAAGGGCGCCAAGACAATCGCACTCTAGCGCTTGCGGTGTGGCGTTTTTTGTGATGCCACTCAAGAACTCCGCACACGACCCATCGGTCGATGAGCCGAAGGCCCAGAGCGCGCTCGAGCACCGAAAATGGCCCTCCGTGACTCTGTGGTCCAACTTCGGCGTCGACGTGTTCAGTTGTTGAGATAGACCATCGACCACTGGCGGCCGGCGGCGGCGCCGTCCCGCCTGTACGACGCGAGTTCGGCTGACTCGAAGGTGCAGGAGCCGACGGTCTCGATGTTCTCCGCCGCGACGCCGAGGGCCTCGAGACGGGCGGCGAGGAAGCCGCGAAGGTCGACGTGGTCTCCTGAGAGCCAAAGAGAATCGTCGAGATCGAAGCGTCGAAGGGCTTCGGTGACCTCGGGTCCGACCTCGTAGCACGAGCCGCACACCGAGGGGCCGAGGGCGACTCGAAGACGGTCGGGAGGCGTCTGGTGGTTCGCCAACCGCGCCACGGCGGCGCCGACGATATCGGCGGCGCAGCCCCGCCAACCCGAGTGGATGGCGGCGACAACCCCATCGCCGGCGAGCAACACCGGCACGCAATCGGCGGTCCAAACCAGCAGCCCGACCCCCGGGGTCGTCGTCACCAGACCATCGCCCGAACCGAGATTCACCACCTCGAGCCCACCGGCACAGACTTCGTGAATCGTTCGGCCGTGGATCTGATCGCAGTACCTGAGTCGTCGAGCCCGGTTGTCGAGGATAGCCGCGAGACGCGAGGGATCCCCGGCCGCACCGGTGGCCGGCCCGAGCGCGAAGGTCATGGTCAGGGCACCATCACTGCGCACAAGGGTCCGATCGCGACCCACGGTCTCTTCGCGCCAGACGTTCATCGGGCGATGTTCTGTCACGGTGTTGCTCCCGACCCCAATGGTACAATGCGGGCCCCGGAGGCAGCGTGTTTCAACCGACTCTTCAGGGCCGTCGAGCACCCTTCGATGCCGAGTTCGATGCCCCACCAGCAAGCTGCTCAGGGCGGATTTCCGCCATACCATCGGGCGCCCCAACCACGAGGCCCGGACGACGACACAATAAACGGCTCTTTGTGAAGTCCTTCGTGTCTTTGGGCCTTTGTGGTTGCGACGGGACGGGGTTCTCTAGGGAGCCCGTGGCGTGATCCGAATCCGCGGCGTCACCAAGGACTATGATCGGCGGCAGATTCTCCGCGGCGTCGATCTCTCGGTTGACGACGGTGAGATGGTCTTTCTCACCGGCCCGTCCGGTGCCGGAAAGACGACGCTGTTGCGCTTGCTCTACGCCGCGGAGCGACCCACCGATGGCGAGATCTGGGTCGCCGGAAGTCGGATCGACACCCTCCCTCGGTCGGAATTGCCGCAGCTCCGGCGGAAGATCGGGGTCATCTTCCAGGACTTCAAACTGCTGCGACGAAAGACGGTCCTTGAAAACGTCACTTTTGTCCTGAGGTTTCACGGTATCCCGCAGCGCGAAGCCCATCGGCGGGCCTACCAGGTCCTCAAGCGTCTCGGTCTTCACCATCGCCAGTCTGCGCTGCCGGAGTCCCTGTCCGGCGGCGAGCAACAGCGGGTCGCCATCGCGCGGGCCCTGGTTTACCAACCCCGGTTGATTCTGGCCGATGAGCCCACCGGCAATCTCGATGCCGATCTCGCTTCGGAGCTTCTCTCACTGCTGTGTGATATCAACTACCAGGGCGCCACTGTGGTCCTCGCGACCCACGATCACGCGCTGCTGGAGTCCCTGCCCGCACGAACCCTGGTTCTTCGCCGGGGCGAGATCGACTATGACGGGATGTGGCCGCCTTGATTCGTCATGCCCTTGCCGAGGGTTGGCTCATTTTACGCAGTCGTGGCCCCATCTCACCGGTCCTCGCCTTGGCACTGGCGATCCCGATCAGCCTTGCCGGAGTGACGGTGAGCGTGCGCCAATGGCTCGAGCCGGTGATCGATCTCAGTGACCGCGAGAGTGTCGTTGCGGTCCTGCTGCACCCCCGGTTGGATGAGAGCCAACGACGGCTTTGGATCGGCGATGAGGGTCGTTCTCATCCGGACTGGAAACTCGTTGAAGTCGAACCGGAGGAGCTGGCCAAAAGGCTCGCGTCCTGGTTTCCCTACCTCGAAGAGGTCCTGAACCGTGAAGGGCCTCAGATGTTGCCCCATATGGTCGAGATCACGACCCGCAGCCCGCAGAGCGTGCTCGAACTCAAGGATACGACCGCGGTGCTCGCCGTAGGCCCGACCTCATCGGTGAATCGGGTGGTCGGCCTGGTCGCGAGACGGCTCGCCCTCGTTCTTCTCCTCGTTGCCGGCGCCCTGGGTGCCGGAGCGGTTCTCCTCGCGGCGATATGGGTCCATCTCGAACTCCATCGGAACTCCGAGGAGATTGCCATCATGCGACTCATGGGCGCCACCGAAGCGACCGTCAGGGGGCCCTTTCTCGTGGCTGTGGCGGCCCCGGCACTGCTCGCTGCAGTGATCTCGGTGGCGCTGACGGTGGTCGCGGTCGGGTGGATGGCACAGATCGCGGTGCCTCTCGGTCTCGCGGCGAAGCACGCTTCCCTCGTGGTCCTGGCGAGCCAAGTTCTCGGTGCGGTCGGGTTGCCGATGATCGCCGCGTTCATCACCCTCGAACGTCACGCCTCGAGCGAGGAAGGCTGACACTCCGGAGCACGAGAAAACGCGGCCTTTCGGCCGCGTTGTTCGTTGCTGGTTGTGCGAGACGTGGGTCTATTTGCAGGTCTCGGAGTACTGTCTCTGGAGCACGGTGAGCTGCTCGCGCATCTGCCGTGCGCTCTCCATGTCGCCGAGTTTCTCGAACTCTTCCGCCTGCATCGCGAGGGCGTCGATCTTGGTCTTGAACTCCCGGCATTCTGCGGCGAACTTCTCATTCTCACCCTGGGCGGCGATCTTCTCATCCATGGCGGCGGCCTGACGGCTGTTGCCGGCCTCGGAATAGGCCTGCTTGGCCTTCGCGTAGTCACGGTCCTTTTCGTACACATAGCCCATCTGGTTGTAGATCTTCTTGCGAAGATCGGCGTTGCCGCTGGCCTGGGTCAGAGCCTGCTGCAGTGAGGACAGTGCGCTCTTGTAGTTGCCGAGCGAGGTGTAGCACTGACCGATATAGTAGTGCACCAGGGCGTTGCTCGACTTCTGGGCCTTGGCCTTTTCGAACCAGGCCAGTGCCTTCGAGTACTGCTGCGCGCCAAGCCAACTCTCACCGGCGAGCAGATTGTGTTCGAAGTTCGGTTCGGCTTTGGCAAGATTCTCCGCGATAGTTGCGGCGTCGTTGTAGTACTTGGACTTTTCCGTCGCCGACCCGGTCCGTCGGGCGACGGAGGTGGCGGCGCGAACCGCATAGCGACCGCAGGTCTCGTTTTTGGGATCGAGCTCGTAGCCCCGCTTGAATGCCGCAAAAGCAGCCTTGTCGTTTCCGGCTTCATCCTGGGCGACACCGAGAGCCTGATAGAGGTCGGGATTGGATGAGTCCGCCTTGACCTGGGCGTCAAGGACGCTGACCGCCTCGCTGCCGCGGTTGGTCTCGGTGGCAGCCTTGGCAAAGAGCAGGGCGTAATTCGACCGATAGCTCGCGGGAAGCTTGCTGAAGTTCACGGCTTTCAAGGTCGAATAGGCGTCGTTGTACTGCTTGGCCTGATTGAGGGTCTGTCCGAGGGTGATGGGGTACATCGGGTTCGGCGTTTCGTTGGCCGAGTCGAGCTCGACCGCCTTGCGAAAACTGCCCAACGCAGCCGAGACGTTGCCTTGGGCACGGCGGCTCAGCCCGAGCATGTAGTGGGTTGCCGGTTCATTGGGCTGACTCTCGATGACCGCCTCGAACTCTTGCGCGGCCTTGGCGTAGTCCTTTGCCTTGAAAGCGGCGATCCCAGCGGCGTAATCCGCCGAGACCGGGGAACCCGTCCCGATCGCGATGATGATTGCAACGCCGATCGTCCAGCGGCCTATTGTCGATTTCATGAATTGGTGCCTCCCTGAGTTAACGTCAACGCGCCGGGACGCTTCCGGCGTCCCCGAGTAGTGGTCGGACTTGCTCGTCGAACATGGCGGCAACATCGGCGCCCTTGAGCAGGGAGATCGCGTCGCTGTGCTGTTCGACCATCGTTCTGATCGCGTCAAAACCGGCGCCCTGCTCGATCAGGGTTCGGGCGCCGGCATACTGCTTGTCGATTGTGTTTTTTCCGCTGTCACCGACCACATTGAGGGCGACCGACATGATCCGGTTGGCGAGACCGATCAATGTGACCGGACTCGGACCCTGATGCGTCGATCCCGATGTCGAATCCTCGGTTTCGGACCGCAGGGCAACCAGCCCCGAGGTGATCATTCCAAAAAGGAGTTTGGAGACGTCGAAGGCCGACCAATGCAGCTGTTCGCCGATCTCCTCGATGGTGTGCTCGTCATCGATGCGAGTCACGAGAATCCACTCATGTGGACTCAAGGTAACCTGATCGCTCTGGTCCCTTGATTTGAAGAAAGGAATGAGATCGAGGGAGGGTATCTTTCGCGACAACACGCGCCACTCGTCGAGCCGACGGGCGGCCTCCATCATCAAGTTGGCATTGGAAAGGTGGATCGTCACCGCCTCGGTCTCTTCACCGGGGTTGAAGGTGAACTCGCCCTCGGACCAGATCGCCATCTCGTAGACGGCGTTGTCGCCACGCAGGGTGTTGACCGCCGCATCGACGATCTGGCCGTCACGAAGATAGATCTTACCGACCTCGTCGTGACGGGTGACCGAAAACACACCGGTCTTTCCCGAGACGCTGACCATTTGAATCACGTCTGGTAGAGAGAGCTCGGAAAGAGACCCTTGCAATGCCATGGACTGTCCGTCCGCGATCCTACTGCAGGTTGAACCGTACAGTCAGAATGTACAGCACCTCCACCGGTTTCCCATTGAGGGTCGACGGCTTGAACTTCCACTTCCGAACGGCGTCGTCCGCCGCCTCGGTGAGACCGAGCGGCAATGGTCGAAGAACCTTCACATCCTGGACGTTGCCATCTTTGCCGATGGTGCACTCGAGGACCACGACACCCTGGATTCGGGCGCGGCGCGCAGCTTCGGGGTAGACCGGGTTCGGTCCGCTGAGCTTCTCGGGTTCGGTGATGTTGCCGCCGACGACGAAGCGTACCGGCCCCTCAGGCTCTGGTGGCGGTGGTGCGTCCGGGATTCCGAGAACCAAGTTGTCATCGGGGATGAAATCGATGTCCTCGTCGGGCTCGTCATCACGGATGGGCTCGGGCTCGTCGGGCGTCGGGTCCGGGATCGGAACCTTCTTGCTCTTGGGTTTCGGGATCTGCTGGAGCTCCTGCTTGGGAGGCTGCTTGAACTTGACTTGCTTGACCACGTAGATCTTGGTCTTTTTCTCGGTCGCGTCCTTGAGGCCGCCGGCGAAGGTCGGCCAGTGAAACGCGAAGATAAAGACGTGCAGGATGACGGCGACGGCGATCGCGACGCGGGTGAGCTTTTTGTCCTGCTGCTCTTCCTGCGCGATGATCTCGATGGTGGTCAGCTTCATCTTGGGGTCAGGCGCCTTGGATGCTGGTGTTTTGGGCGTCTCGGTCATGTCGTCCTCCTCACCCCATTCCCAGGAGGTTCCAGATGTTCTCGATTTCCCGCTGGGTCGGAATCGAGATGGTCTTGATTTCGGTCAGATCATTGCCGTGGACATCCTTGTACAGGGCTCTGCGTTCTTCGCTGCCTGCAATCGGTTCGGTCCACTCTTCGTTGGCTCGGCGGAGCAGATCGAAGATGCTGATCATGTCGCCGTAGGAAGCGTCCGGATCGGTCCGGAGAATCACCGGCTTGTCGGGGTTCTGCAGCAGCTTCTCGAGCACGTACGGCAGCAACTGCTCCCTCGGCAGGGCCTTCTTGTCGACTTCGATGGACCCACCCGGTGTGACGTGAACTTCGATGGCGTCTTCCTGCTTGATCTCGGGGGTGTCGGTCTCCTCGGGGAGGGCGAAATCAAGGCCGCGGGTTGCCGAGAAGGCGGAGGTGATCATGAAGTAGATGATCAGCAGGAACGAGATATCGGCCATGGATCCGGTGAAGATCTCGGAGGCGATTTCTTTCTTTTTGATATTCATCGTCGTCCCCCGGCCTACAGTTCCGCTGCCGTCAGCTGCTCGGAAAGCAGGAAGATGTACTTCACCTTCGATTGCTTGAGCGCATCGAGCACTTCGTCCACCACCGCGTAAGGGGCGTCCTTATCGGCCTTGAGGATGAACTCCGCGTTGGGGTTCTTCGCCACCTCCGTTGATGCGAAGGTGATCACCTCTTCGATGGTGGCCACCGGGAGCGCCATTTCCTCGCCGGTGGAAACCCGGATCGTCGATCCCATGTTGGGTGGGGAGATGGAGATCACCGCCGCCTTTTCGGGGATCTTCTTGCGGATCCAGGTCTCGGGCAGGTTCATCTGCGTTTTGTCCACCTCGACCTTGTAGGTCAGGACAAAGAAAACGATCAAGAGGAAGACGATATCCGCCATGGAAGCGGTAAAGATCGCCGCCCCGGTTCCTCGGTCTCTGCCGCGAATCAGTGCCATCGCGGTCTCCCTTCCTCAGGTCGTGTTCTCACTCAGCGCTCCCGTCCATCTCGGTGAAGGTTTCGAGGAGCATGTTGGTTGCGGTTTCGATGTCGCGAACAAAGCGTGTGATCTTCGTCGTGTACCAGTTGTAGGCGAGCTGGGCCGGAATCGCGATGATGAGACCGGCGGCGGTGGTGATGAGCGCCTCGGAGATCCCGACGGCAACCGCTGCCGGATTGGTCAGACCCTGCTCCGCGAGAGTGGCAAACGATTTGATCATGCCGGCGACGGTTCCGAGGAAGCCGAGCATGGGAGCAACGTTGGCCGTGGTCGCAAGAACGCCCATTCGTTTTTCCAAACGATCGAGCTCATAAAGAGCGGCGTTCTCGATGGTCTTCTCGATGTCTTCACGACTGTGGCCGTAACGCAGCAGACCGGCCTTCATCACCGAAGCAACGGGTCCGCGATTACTCTCACAGGCTTTGATGGCTTCTTTGACATTGCGGTTGACCAACAGCGCCTTACGGATCTTGGTCAGAAACTCATTGACGTTGATCCTCGCCTTGGTCAGCACGATGAATCGCTCGATGATGACGGTCAGTGCCAACAGCGAAAAGAAGAGCAACGGCCACATGAAGATCCCACCCTGGCGGAATAGATCTGCTACTTGTCCCACGTTCTTGCCTCCTCCTAGTTAGAGTTCGACGAGCGGGAAAAGTTCCAATCCCGACCGACGAGCTATTGTGAACGAGCATTTAAACCAACACAAGAGGCAAAGCCACTCGCGGCCACCACCATTTCGCGTTCTTCTCCAAATGATGAAGGCAGTGCATCCTAGCATGGGGTTTTCGCGACCGTCAACGACGAGCGCACCGAGTTTTACAGCGCTTACATTTAACGTCGGGCAACCGCTGCCACGACACGGCTGTGAACATGGGTCAAAGCGACCCCGGCGGCGTCCGCGGCATCGCTCGGAGGAGTCTCGGTGAGGCCGAGAAGACGCGCCACCATGAACGCGACCTGCTGTTTCTCCGCGGTGCCGTGACCGACCATGGCGGATTTGACCTGGGCGGGGGTATATGGGTGGACCGGAATCTCGATTCGACCGAGAGCGGCGAGCAGCACGCCGCGACTCTCGGCGAGGATCAGACCCGACTTGGGGTTGCGGCCGCTGAATCCGGATTCCACTGCTGCGCAATCCGGATCGAGCTCGGTGATGAGCGCGGAGAATCGGCGATCGAGATCCGCCAACCGTGTCGCATGGTCGGATCCCTTGGGTCGCACGATCCCGCAGCCCTCGAGAAGGGTCCGGTTGCCGGTCGCGACGATGAGCGCCCAACCGGTGGCCCGGGATCCAGGGTCAACGCCGAGAACTCTCACCGATCCTGCTTTCGGTGGAGGACGCTTCGGCGATCAAGCGTCTTCCATGTCCTCGTCGTCGATGTCGAAATTGGACCACACGTTCTGCACGTCGTCCTGGTCGTCAAAGGCCTCCATGAGCCGGATCATCTGCTGCGCGTTCTTACCGTCGAGCTTCTGGGTCGTGGAAGGCTCCATGTCGATTTCGGCCGATTCGACCTCGATGCCGGAGGCTTCGAGGCTCTCCTTGACCACGTGAAGCTCTTCCGGCGCCGTGGAGATCCTGAAGAACTCGCTGTCCTCGGTGTCGAGGTTTTCGGCGCCGGCTTCCAGGGCCTGCTCCAACAGGGTGATTTCATCAAGCTCGTCGGTGCGGGCGATGAGGAGGAGGCCCTTGCGGGTGAAGAGCCAGGACACGCAGCCGTTCTCACCGAGGTTTCCGCCGTTTTTGGCGAAAATGTGACGGACCTCCGGCGTGGTTCGGTTGCGGTTGTCGGTGAGGGTCTGCAGCAGGACCGCCGCCCCTCCAGGACCGTAGCCCTCGTATTGGACCTCCTCATAAATGACGCCGGGAATCTCCCCGGTGCCGCGATCGATGGCCCGGCTGATGTTGTCGGCCGGCATGTTGGCGGTCTTGGCGGCGGTGACTGCGGAGCGGAGTCGGGGGTTGGCATCGATGTCGCCGCCGGACTCGCGCGCCGAGACGGTGATCTCTCGAATGAGTTTGGTGAAGAGCTTGCCGCGCTTGGCGTCGGCCCGCCCTTTTTTGTGTTTGATGGTGCTCCACTTGTTGTGGCCGGACATTGATCCTCCTGTTTACGCCCCTGTTCCAAAGGGCCAAGCGCATGTATTATAACCGTCTTGCACCTCCAGTAGGAGTGCGGCCGCGGTTGACTTTGGGTACCGGTCGCAGATAATGAGAACGGGCCCTTCGAACCGGGGAGCATTCAGGGACGATTCAATGAGCGCAAACATTCTACTCATCGAGTACGAGCAGAGTACCGTCGATGGTATCAGGCAATGCCACTGCCGGAGGCGGTCACCGCCTCGAGGTGGCCGGTAGTCTGGACGCCGCGGTTGAGGCTTGTGCCCATTTCGAACCCAAGATCGTCATCATCACCGCACAGCTGCCGCAGATTCCCGTCGGGGATGCCATCACCCAACTTCGGGGCCGGGCCGGTCTGCGGGTCACCCCGTTCTTGATTCTGATGCCGGGATACCAGGGTGATGACTCCAAGGCCGATGCCGAAGAGGTCGGCGCTCAGGACATTGTCTCGCTCCCATTCGCGGCCGAAGAGATCCGAAACAAGATCGAGGCGTTGATTCGGGCGTCGGCTGCGATTCTCACGACCCAGGCGGTGCCGCAGGAGACGCTGGACGCCTTACGCCGGGGTCAAGCCGAGGACGACGGCCAGTCGTTCAGTTCCGACGACCTCTTCGCCGACATTCTCTCCGATGTCGAGAGAGATGGACCGGTCGACAAAAAGACGACCGCCGCGACCTCACAGCGAGTCTTCGACTCCAAGGTCGACAGTGCTTTGGCCGACATGCTCGGCGACGCCGGTGAAGTCCGCGAGCATCGGCGGTCGAAGCCGAGTGCCGATGTCGACGCCATGCTTTCCAAGACCCTGGCCGGGCTCGAGCTGTCGCCGTCGACGACGACCAAGAAGAAGACTCCGAACGAGCCGATCAAGGAGACCGCCGCTGCCGGCGAACCGGGCCCGCCTCCCGGGCCCGCCCCCGAGGCCGAGCCGCCGAAGGCCGAACCCATCGCCGAATCCGCGGCGGAGAAGAAGACGCCGGTCGACCGGACCTCGACGGTTTCCCCGGGAACGACCTTTGGACAGTACGTCCTCGAGGAGCGCATCGCGACCGGGGGGATGGCCCAGGTCTACAAGGCCCGCATGCTCGGTCTCGAGGGGTTCCAGAAGACCGTCGCCATCAAGAGAATCCTGCCCCACCTCACAAGCAACGAAGAGTTCGTCAGCATGTTCGTCGATGAGGCCAAACTGGCGGCCCAACTCAACCATCCGAACATCATTCATATCTACGATCTCGGCAAGATCGACAGTTCCTATTTCATTGCCATGGAGTACATCGAGGGGCGCGATCTTCGGTCAATCCTCGACCAGTGCCGTCAGCGCGATGTCCGGGTGCCGATCCCCATCGCTTTGTATATCGCCAATCTGCTTGCGAGCGGACTCGACTACGCGCACAAGAAGCGCGATTTCGACAATCGCGACCTCGGATTGGTCCACCGGGACGTCTCGCCGCAGAATGTGCTCATCTCCTCCGACGGAGAGATCAAGCTCTGCGACTTCGGGATCGCCAAGGCGGCCTCCAAGGCGTCGCACACCCGCGCCGGCGCGCTCAAGGGCAAGCTGCAGTACATGTCTCCCGAGCAGGCCTGGGGAAAGGACATCGATCACCGATCGGATGTCTTCTCCCTCGGAGTCGTGCTCTACGAGATGTTGACGGCGCACAAGGTGTTTACCGGCGATTCCGAGCTGTCGATCCTCGAGCAGGTCCGCAACCCGGTTGTCGCGGTTCCCTCGAGCGTGGTGCCGGCGATTCCCGCCGAGGTCGACCGCATCGTCTCAAAGGCGCTCTCACCGGAGCGAACCGATCGCTATCAATCCGCGCTGGATCTTCAGCGCGAGTTCGAGGTCCTTCTCAAGGGCCAGGGATGGGAGCCGGATACCGCGGCCCTGGTCGGCTTCATTGGCGAACTCGAATCGGGTGCGGAAATCACGGATTATCCCGCCGCCCTCCCGGAGGCTGCAACTTCGGTCACACCGCCCGTCGAGCCGCCGCCGGGCCCGCCGGTCAAACCGCCGGCGAAAGAACCGGAGCCGGCTCGGAAGAAGGCCGTCAAACCGGTGGTTCTGGCTGAAACCGTGGCGGAGATCGAGGCCGCCGACGCGCCGCCGACGAGGGGCGCCGGCAAGTGGCTGTGGATCGCGATCGCGACGGTCGTGCTTGCGCTCATCGCGGGATGGTGGTTTTTCATGGGTCCGGGCTCCGGAGGGGGTGACTCCACCGCGGTGCCGACGCCTGTTCCGGCCGCCGTGACCGTGGAACAGACCCCCACCGTCACCGATGGGCTGATGGACGAGGCGGAACTCCTGGAACGCGCGCGTGAGGTGGCTTCGGCCGAGATGGCCAAGCAGGAGCAGGAACTCAGGGATCGGCTCGAGAAGGAGTTCCCGACACCGACGCCGCTGCCGCCGACCGAGACCCCGACCGAGACCCCGACCGAGACCCCGACCCCGAGTCCGACGGCGACCAAGAGACCACCGACACCGACTCGGGTGCCGCCGACGGCGACGCCGATCCCCAACACGCCGACTCCGGTTGTTCTCGAGGGGGACATCGTCGACGCGGGACCCGGCGTCACCGCCCCGGTCCTGCTCAACCGGGTGAATCCGGTCTATCCCCCCATCGCTCAGCGCGCGGGGATCAGCGGCGAGGTGACGGCACAGCTTCTCGTCGGAATCGACGGTCGGGTCGAAGAAGTCCGAGATATCGTCGCGTCCAAGACGGGTGTCGGGTTCGAACACGCGACTGAAGATGCGGTGCGCCAGTGGCGATATCGTCCCGCGACCAAGAACGGCGTCAAGGTCCGGGTGTGGGTTCGAATCACGGTAAATCTCACGTTGAACTGACTGTGGAGGACGAGATGGGTGCAACTCTGACCGATGACCAACGGAGCTTCTACGAGGATGCGCGCTCGCGCACCAAAGCCGAGATTGATGAGTTCGAAAGCCAGATTCAGGTTGAACTCGACAAAGTCAAGGACCGGATCCAGGGGCTCAAGCAAGGGGCTGATGCGGCCCGCCAGATGTATGCTGCGGCCTGCCTCATGCTCGGCGAGCCGAACGAGTTCGAAGAGGACGATAGCGAGGATTAGGGTCTCGAACCTCGTTCTCGACGAGCGTAACCCCGGCAGGCCCGGGGTTTCGCTGCCTGAGAGGGCCGGGTCGAACGAACGAGTAGACGACGTCGTCCGGAACCCAGTCGGACGTACAAACCGATCGGGTAGAAGCGGAGGGCGGCAGAATTGACGGCGCAGACCGAGGGCGTGCCCAAAGGGCTGTGGATCAAGTGCGATGCGTGTCGCGAGATTCTGTATCACCGGGAGGTCTCGGGTAATCTGGACGTGTGTCCGCGATGCGGCTATCACTTTCGGATCAGCGCCTCGCGGCGACTCGATCTTCTCTTCGACAACCAGCGCTACAAGAAGTTCTTTGGTCGGGTTCAATCGGCCGATCCGCTGGATTTTGTCGATTCGAAACCCTATCGCGATCGACTCAAGGTCTACAACCGGAAGTTCGACGGCTCTGACGCCGTCGTCGTGGCCCAGGGTGAGATCGAAAAGCAGGCCGCGGTGGTGGCCGCCATGGAATTCGGTTTCATGGGCGGGTCCATGGGTTCGGCCGTGGGTGAAAAGATCACCCGCGCCATCGAGCGCTGTCTGGATCGGAAGCTGCCGTTGGTCGTGGTCTCGGCTTCGGGCGGTGCGAGGATGCAAGAGGGCATCCTGTCTCTGATGCAGATGGCCAAAATCGCCGCCGGCCTGGCTCAGATGCGTGACAAACATCTCGGCTATATCTCGATCCTCACCGATCCGACCACGGGCGGCGTCACCGCCTCCTACGCCATGCTCGGTGATGTCAACATCGCCGAGCCGGGAGCACTCATCGGTTTTGCGGGTCCGCGGGTCATCGAGCAGACGATCCGGCAGAAGCTGCCGGAGGGTTTTCAGCGATCGGAGTTCCTGCTCGAACACGGCATGCTCGATCTCGTGGTGCCGCGCCGGGAGCTCAAGGCCACCGTCGCCCGATGCCTGAGATTCTTCCGCTGAGGCTGAGAAACCGTCGTCAAGGGCGGATCCGCCCCGAACTCGGACCCATCCGCGATGCTCTCGCACGTCTTGGCAATCCTCAGGCGGCCACCCCTTCGATTCTCATCGTCGGAACCAACGGCAAGGGCTCCACGGCCGCCATCCTCGAGGCGGTCCTTGAAGCACACGGCGTCTCGACCGGTCTCACCACGTCGCCCCATCTCGTCTCGGTCGAGGAGCGAATCCGAATTCGCGGTCGAACCATCGACCGGGTCAGCCTCGAGCATCATCTCGAATCCCTGGCCGAGGATGAGGACCTGACATTTTTCGAGACCATCACCAGCGCCGCATTTCTCGCCTTTGCCGAGGCCGGGGTCGAGGTCGCCGTGCTCGAAGCGGGAATGGGTGGAAGCTGGGATGCAACCAGGGTGGCTGCAAGCACCATCGCGGGCATCACCAATGTCGGTTCGGATCACGCCGCGTGGCTCGGCGAAGACGTCCTCGAACGTGCGCGCGACAAGGGCGCTCCGTTGCGTTCGGCCTCCCGGGCGGTGTTGGGATCCGGGCTCGCACCCGAGCTCGTTTCCGCCCTGGGATCGCCGCACGCCGTGCCCGCGAGTGAGATCATCGAGGTCAGGGCCGGCGATGACGGCCGACTTCTCATCGCCTGGGATGACATCACCATCGAGGCGCCCGCCCCGCTCCCCGGCGGGCACCAGGTCGCGAACGTCCAACTCGCCCTGGCTCTCGCACGCTGCGCCGAAGCCGAAGGTCTCCTCGCCCGTCTCGAACCCGAGGCGGTCGTTCGCGGCCTCGCCAATGTCCGTTGGCCCGGTCGGCTTTCCGAACATTGTCTCGGCGGGAGGAAGATCCTCGTCGATGGCGCCCACAATCTCGAGGGTGCCGAGGCTCTGGCGGCTCATCTCTCCAGCCGCCCCGAAAGGTACAACCTCCTGTTCTCTTGTCTCGACGACAAGGACGTTGGCGCCATGGCCGGCGTCCTCGAACCCGTAGTCGGCACGATCGCGGTTTGCCAACTCAACGACGAACGGGCGATGCCGGTGGATCGAATTGCGGCCGCCTTTTCGACTACACTTCTCGCGTCGGATCCCCTGGCGGCCCTGGACTGCCTGCCGGATCCGGTGGTGGCAGCCGGGAGCCTTCGTTTGGTTGGAGCGCTCCTCGAGCATGCCGAGGAGGGAGTCGGATCATGAACGGCCCCGTCATCCGCGATCGAGGTTTCTTGGAGGACCGGGAAGCACGACACCTCGCCCCCTGGGCGGTTCTCTCGACTGAAGCCGTTCGCCGCCGGTCTGCCGACCGGGCCGAGGAGAGCTCTCGGCTCGCGTTTCAGCGCGACCGCGACCGGATCCTCCATGCCAGGTCGTTCCGCCGGCTCAAGCACAAGACCCAGGTCTTTGTCCCCCACACGGCGGATCATCCCAGGACCCGGCTGACCCACACCCTCGAGGTGGCGCAGCTCGGGCGAACCATCGCTCGCGCGCTCGGGCTCAACGAAGATCTTGTCGAGGCGGTCGCCCTCGGCCACGACCTCGGCCACACCGCCTTCGGCCACACCGGCGAGACCGCCCTCAACGAGATTCTCCACGGCGGCAATCCCGAGGTCGCACTTCCGCAAGAGGTGGTTTCCCGGGCCGGCTCGTTCAAGCACAACTACCAGTCCCTCCGGGTGGTGGATCTGCTCGAGTGGCGTTATGAGTTTCCCGGACTCAACCTCACCGATCAGGTCCGCGAGGGGATCCTCAAACACACCCGGTGGCGCGTGGATTTCGACTTTCCGTTGCCCGATTCCGAAGGGCTCGCGCTCGACCGGCCGTGCCACCTCGAAGGGCAGGCGGTGGCGGTGGCCGATGAGATCGCCCAGCAGACCCACGACCTCGAAGACGGCCTGCGGGCCGGATCGGTGAGTTTCGAGTCGGTTGAAGACCTCGAGATTTCCAAGAGAATCATCGCTCGACTCGGCGATGCCTATCGGTTGGAACAACGCCGGTGGCTCCGCCAGAGCACCCTCATTCGAGAGTTGATCGGGTTTTTCATCACCGATGTCATCGACGCATCGGGGGAGCGGATCCAGACCTTTGTCGACCGCCACGGTATCGACGACCACGATTCGTTCGTGGCCCACGCGCGTGAGGTCTCCCAGACCACCCTCTGGTTTTCGCGCGAGACCCAGGCGCTTTTCGACGAGCTCAAGGCCTTCATCTACCAGTTCATCATCAACCACATCGATGTCAATCGTCAGGATTGGCGGGCGCGCAAGGTCGTGACCGCCCTTTATCGGGCCTTCTGGACCAATCCTTTGACGCTGCCGAGTTACGTCCTGCGGCGGGCGCACAGCGAGCTCGGGTTTCCCTATCTGCGTGACGTGCCGCTGGCGCTTGTTGCGGATGAAGTGGCCGGTAGGTACCATGCCTCCGCGGGCTTTGCCCGGTTGATCGCAGACCACATTGCCGGGATGAGCGATCGCTTCGCCCTCGAAGAGTTCAACTCCCTCGAAGCGCCATCGCTCGGTCAGAGATTCGGAGGAACCTACCGATGATTGCCATTGCCTCGGATCACGCCGGGCTCGGCCTGAAGACCGATCTCCGCCGACTGCTGCAGAGCCTCGACATCGAGGTCGAGGACCTCGGGCCACAGGATGCGAAATCGGTGGACTATCCCGACTACGCCCACCTCCTGGCTCGAGCGGTGTCCGACGGGCGGATCGCACGCGGCATCCTCATCTGCGGATCCGGGATCGGGATGTCCATGGCCGCCAACCGCCACCCCGGGGTGAGGGCGGCTCTTTGTCACGACGCCTACACCGCCGAGATGGCGCGGCGTCACAACGACGCCAATGTCCTGTGCATCGGCGAGAGGACCACCGGTCCGGGTGTCGCCGAACAGATCGTACGGATCTTCATCGATACCGACTTCGAAGGTGGTCGGCACGAGCGACGGGTGGCGAAAATCGAGCGGGAGAAATCATGAGCGAGGATCTCAAGAGTCGGTTTTTCGATATTCACAATCAACTCATCGAGGCCGCGGATCCCGAGATCGCCGGTGCCATCGAAGCCGAACGCCGGCGCCAGAATGAGGGTCTCGAGCTCATCGCCTCGGAGAACTTCGTCAGCCCCGCGGTGATGGCGGCCATGGGTTCGGTCATGACCAACAAATATGCCGAAGGCTACCCCGGGAAACGCTACTACGGTGGTTGTCAGAACGTCGATGTCGCCGAAGAACTCGCACGGCAACGGGCCTGCCGGCTCTTCGGCTCAGAGCACGCCAACGTCCAACCCCACTCGGGTGCCCAGGCCAACATGTCGGTCTATCTCGCGGTGCTCGAACCCGGCGACACCATGCTCGGGATGGATCTGACCCACGGCGGCCACCTCACCCACGGCCACCCGCTCAACCAGTCCGGCAAACAGTACGAGGTCGTGGCCTACGGGGTGCATCAAGGAAACCGAAACAATCGACTACGACCGCCTCCGCGAGCTCGCGCTCGAGCACACGCCCAAACTCATTGTCTGCGGCGCCTCGGCCTATCCGCGGATCATCGATTTCGAACGGTTGCGCGCCATCGCCGACGAGGCCGGGTCGCTGCTCATGGCCGACATCGCCCACATCGCAGGGCTCGTCGCCGCCGGACTCCACCCGTCGCCGGTGCCGCACTGCCACTTCGTCACCTCGACGACCCACAAGACCCTTCGTGGTCCCCGCGGCGGTCTCATCCTCTGCGGCGCGGACTGGGCCGAAGCCATCGACAAGGCGGTTTTCCCCGGCATCCAGGGCGGGCCGCTCATGCACACCATCGCCGCCAAGGCGGTGGCCTTCGCCGAGGCGCTCGAGCCCGGGTGGAAGGGCTATCAGAAGCAGGTCATCGCCAACTCCGCGGCTCTGTGTCAGGCCATCGCCGAGCACGGCTGGCGGATCGTCTCGGGCGGCACCGACAACCACCTCTTCCTCATCGATCTCGGCGCCGATTTCATCTCCGGAAAAAAGGCCGAGCGTTGGTTGGGACTCGCCGACATCACCGTCAACAAGAACACCGTGCCCTTCGACACCAGAAAGCCCTACATCGCATCGGGCTTGAGGATCGGCACCCCGGCGGTGACGACCCGCGGCATGGGTGTCGACGAGATGAAGGATCATCGCCGCGCTCATCGACCGGGTGCTCAGGGCCGACGAGGACACCGCGGACGAGGCGAAGCTGGCCGCGTTCGGAGCCGAGATGGAGGCCGTCAAGGCCGAGGTCCACGCGCTGACGGCCAAGTTCCCGTTGTACTGATTTCCCGGAACGTCAACCGACCCACCCCCGCGGCCGGCTCACGCCGGCCGCTTGTATTTTCGATCCTCGGCGCCGACGAATACCAGTGTTCGCCGCCACCGAGGATCGAAAATACGCCGTGCCTACGGCACGACGGTGGGTCTCCGTCGCAGGGTTGTCCAAGTTCACTCAAACTCCCGCCCCCCACCCCCCACCCGCCCGCCCTCAGAAATCCAGGTGAGGGTCGCTTCGCTCCCTCCCCTCGGATTTCTGAGGGGTGGTGATTATTTTCATCGCAGGGTGGCCGGGAGAGTTCTGAAGAAGGAGTTGGATCATCAGGATCGAAGGGTGAGGGTCGAACAGGGTTTGCTGGGATTTGTCGGCAAGAGGTTCTGATAAGTCAATCGGATTCTGGGTTTGCTCGGGATTCGTCGTCGAGGCTGCGGAGGCCCGCGTTGAACGGGGTGTCACTTGTTGCATTGTTCGGGGGGTTATTTTTCCGGCCCGGCAGAGCGAGGGGTCCGAACAATGCTACGGGTGGCTCCCTCGGCCACCACCGATGGGAGAACCATGGGCGGGAACGCGCTCCGGGAGACGATTGACCAAACCCGATGCTTCCATCGCCGTTGCCCGAGAGTGCCCCCAAACATTGTTTGGAATCAACGACTGAGAGACCCGCAATCCTTCGTGACCGCTTCGCGTCTTGGCGTCTTCGTGCTTGCGACGTGCGATGGTCGCGATGTGCGATGCAACTGGGACGGAGCGAAGCGACGGCCCACCACGATTCGTCCGACGAATCGTCGTCCGACGAATTGTCATCCGAGGAACCGCTACCGCTCCCCCAGCCACACCTCGAACTCATCGGCGTGCATCACGTTGGCGATCCGCTCCCGCGGCACCTCGGCCTTCATGGCGATGGCGGCGGCGTACCGATCGAACTCGAGGTGTTTCGGCGCGTGGGCGTCGGAGGCGAGGAGAAAATCGCACCCCGCATCGACGGCGAGCCGGGCGAGATCCCAGTCGAGATCCTGACGGCGGGGAAAACCGTTGATCTCCACGGCGACGCCGTGCTCGGCGCAGGCGGCGAAGACCACCTCCCAGCGGGCCCGGAGTCCGGGTCGATGGTGGAAGTGGCGCGCCCTCGGATGGGCCAAGGACGTGGACGCCCGGTGTGGAGATGGCACGGAGAAGGCGTTCGGTCTGGTCGCGGTCCGGGTCGAAGAGCCGGTGGACCGCGGCGACGATACAGTCGAGGTCGAGCCGTTCGCCCATGCGGAACATCGAGGGTTCCGTCCTCGAGGACCTCGACCTCGAGACCCTGAAAGATGCGGTGATCCTCACCGAAGCGCAGGTTCCACCGATCGATGCGTTTTCGCTGCAGCCTGAGACCCTCGGCGTCGAGACCGGAAGCGACTTCGAGCCCGCGCGAGTGGTCGGTGACCATGGACCAGGCGAATCCCCGACGTTGGCAGGTGCGAGCCATCGACTCGAGTGCGGTCTTGCCGTCGGAGTCGGTGGTGTGCCAATGGGCCGCGCCGCGCATCCGATCGGGGTGGAGCTCGGCCGGGCCGGAGGCGAGGATCTCGGGCACCTCGGCGCGGCTGAGGTAGTTCTCGCGGGTCGTCCGGCGACGAGGACGGGAGCCCGTGGCGAGCCGGGCAACCGCGGCCGAGAGCGCGTCCTCTCCGGGACAAGCGGCGAGTTGGTCGATGAGTGGCCGCAGCCAATCGGGCGACTTGGCGAGGGCGGCCCGGCGGCCGTCGCCGGTGGTGTCGAAGACCGCGTACCCGGCCTTGAGCAGGGCGATCCTGCGGTCGCCCGGCTCCTCTTGCTCGGAGAGGGCGAACAGCGCTTCCGCGAGAACGCCGTTTGGCGGACCATCGGATCGGCGGAGGGGTGCGGTGTGGGAACTCATGACCAAGAGAACAACCTACCGAGCCTACCTTTGTTTCCCGTGCCGGGGCAAGGTGATGATCCCGGGGCGGCGGCAAAGGCCAAGTCAGTGACCATGGCCGCGTCTTTTCGGGATCGGGAACGGGATCGAGTGGACCTACTTCGCGGGCGAGGTACGGTTCACTGCCCCTGCCCCTGCCCCTCGCGCCCTGCTCCTGTCCCTGGCCCTGCCCCTGCTCCTGCCCCTGTCCCTGCCCCTGCCGCTGTCTCGGACGCGGTCGGTGGCGCTAGTCGGCGCCGAGCCCGGCGATGTCGCCCTCGAGCTTGGACCGATAGTGATCGATGGACCGTTGGTCGCCCATGATCATGTCGAGCTGCCGGGTGTGCATGAGCAGATAGCCGACGATCTTGACCAGATCCAACACGACCTCCTGCGGCAGGGCCGAGGTTCGGGCGGTGACCGTGTCCTCGATGACCTTCAAGCGGAATCCCTTGTCGGCGAGGATGTCGGCGATGAACTGCGCCCGCGCAGCGCGCCGGTCCATGTCAGCGGCGCCGCCCTTGAGGGAGAAGACGACGTAGTTCTCGTCGTCGCGTTCACCGGCAAGCGCCTCGACGGTGGAGAAGTGAAAACCGAACCGCGATTGGAGGTTCATGAAGTTCTTCGAAACCATGAAGTAGTTGCGTTGCGCGTAGGGTTTCTTGAAAGGGGTCGCGAGAGCGGGATTCCTGGTCGCCTCGAAGAGGACCGAGGCCAACCCCGAGCCGCTCATGGCGGGTGGTCCGTCCCACGGAACGGCGACCATCCCGTCCCACAGCGCATGCATGGGCCCACAGCTGATCTCGTCGAGGTGGACATATTTGCCCTTGATGTCCCCGGTGAATCCGTCATCGAGGTTGAGGACCCACCACTGCATGGGCACGTTGTGGTGGAGTTGTTTGGCCGCATAACGGGGGAAGTTGTTCTCGCTGCCGAAGGCGAACATCTCGGCAACCGCCTTTTCGTGGCAGAAGCGGGTGATGTCGTGCAGGGTGTGGACGTTGGCGGCGCGGAACTCGGGCGCGTTCGGATCGAGGAGGGTCAACGGCGCGATGTGAATCAGCGTCCGCCCGAGGATCTCGCGGATCGGGCTTCCTTCCATGAGGTTGCGCCGCTGCCGGCCCTCTCCGAGTCCGGGGATGAGACCGCGGTGAATGGCGAGGCCATCGGCGTCCACCGTGACCTCCTCCCCTCGGCGGAGCGCCTCGAGGTTGCCCATTCCGAAGATGGCCGGGACACCGAACTCGCGTGCAACGGTGGCGAGGTGACCGGCGATCCCGCCGTGCTCGGAGACGACGGCGGCAGCTCGATCGAGCAGGGCGGCCCAACGAGGATCGGGGTGGTCGACGACGAGCACCGCGCCCTCGGGCATCTTCAGTGCTTCACGGTCGCTGTGGACCCACGACACCGGTCCCCCGGCGGCGCCCGGGCTGACGCAGACGCCACCGGAGACCAGGGGATCGCCCGCAACGATCGGGGCCGCCGGTTCGAGGGTGGCGTGGTGCATCGGGCGCGCCTGCAGGACCACGATTCGACCGTCGGCGCCAAGCGCCCACTCGACATCCTGCGGCGCCCCGAAGTGCGCCTCGAGGCGGAGGCGCGATCCGGGCGATCTCGACGGCCTGCTCATCTGAGAGCGCCGGCCGGCCGGCGACGATCCTCTGGGATCTCCTCTCGGGTGATGCCCTCTCCCGGCCGGAGAACAAAGGCGGTGGTCTTGGCGGCGATCCGGCGGTCGATCACCGTCAAGCTGACCCGGTCGACAATGAAAAGGTCGGTTTCGAATCGACCGTCGACAACCGTCTTGGGCAGACCGATGGCGGCGCTGATCCGGATCTGGCTGTCCGCCGCGTTTTGTGGATCCGCGGTGTAGGCGACGCCGCCCGCCGATGCGTCGATCATGGCCATGCAGCCGACGGCCATCTCGGTGTCTTCGTCGCGGAGCCCGTGCTGTCGCCGGTAGACCATGGCCTGCGGCGTGTACTTGCTGGCCGCCGTTTCGACATAGGCGGCGAGCAGATTGTCCGGATGGATGTTGAGCTGGGAGTTGTAGAGTCCGGCGAAGGACGTTTCGGCTGTGTCCTCACCAAAGGCGCTGGATCGCACGGCGAATCCGGTTTCCGGGTCGAGTTCGCCGCGGACCGCGGTCAGGGCGTCGGCGACGGCGTCGCGAACATCGGAAGGCACGTCGGCCGCGGTGATGAGCTGCTGCAACTGTGAGCTGAGGGCAAAGAGGGCGTCGGGTCGATCGATTTCGACACTCTGAATGAGACGGTGGATCTCGGATCTGAGGTCGTTGTGATCGAGAAGTCGGCCGTACGCCGCCGCGGTGATGACGAATCCGGGCGGCACCTCGAGGCCGACGACGTTGCTGGATCTCGCCGAGGTTCGCCATCTTCGCCCCGACCACCGTGCTGTCATCGCGACCGATCGCTGACAGCGGGAGCACCAACGGGGCATCGATGGTCGAGTGCTGCTGCGGCTGGAGGGTGGCGTCCAAATCGCCGCGGATCTCGTCGAACCGTTCGAAGAGCTCGGTGTATTTGTCGGGGGCGAGCGCGTCGAGGTGTTGGATCATGCGGTAGACCCGAACCGACATCGTGGTCGCGTTGGACACGACGAAGTCCATCCCGTAGGGCCGGGTTTCCGGTCCAGGCCTGCTCCATCCCGCCATGGTTTCCAGGGCGCGACCGTTGGCGGCGAGGAGCACTCGGAAGCTGTGATAGCGCTCCCGGAAGAGCGCGCTCAGACGCTCGGATTCCTCGGGACAGTTCCGGCTCATTTGCGACCCACGAGGCGACGAAACCACCCACCGATGGATTGGATGACGCTCGACATCGTCGGGTTAGGTGCGACCCACCGGGCTCACGGCTTCGTTCTCGGTCGATTCCGACGTCGCCGCCCCGCGCAGCGAGCGGATCTTGTCTTCCTGGAGGGTCTTTCGTGGTGGGCGTCTTCGACCTTGTAGACCAACTCGTCGATGCGAACCGGTTTGAGCAGATAGTCGAAGGCACCCAGGGCCATCCCGCCGACCGAGGCCTCGAGGGTGGCGTGACCGGAGAGCAGGATGACCTCCACCATCGGGTGCCGTCGTTTGATGTTCTTGATTGCGGTCAGCCCGTCGGTGCCCGGGCATCTTGACATCGAGGACCACCACATCGATGGCCGGGTTGTCCGCCAGAATCTGCATGGCGGTCTCGGCGTCGTTCGCCTGCCAAACCGTGAACTGCCGCAGGGTCAGTCGCCGGGCAAGGGTCTCTACAAAGCTCGTCTCGTCATCGACGAGGAGCACGTTGATCGCCATCGTTCCTCCTCTAACCTCGAGCGCGGGGCAGCACCACTCGAAAGGTGCACCCCGCTCCCGGTCGGCTCTCGACCTCGATTCGACCGCCGAGCTTCTCCACGATGCCGCGCGACACCGCCAAGCCCGAGCCCGGTGCCCGTGCCCTTCCTGCTTGGTGGTGAAGAACGGCTCGAAGATCCGCTCGAGATGTTCGTCCGAGATTCCGGGGCCGTCGTCGACTCACGGCGACCCGTGACCCAACCCTCGTCGCCGCCCACCACGATCTCGACCCGACCGTCCCGCTCGATCGCCTGCACCGCGTTGGTGACCAGGTTGAGCAGCACCTGGCGCAACTGGTACGGGTCGGAGGTCACCGGAGATCTCGGTCGCCGGGGTTCGCGGTGATCACGATCTCGATGTTGTCCTGAGCCGCCGTCCTCCAGGTCAGCTCCCGTACCTCGGCTGCGAGTTCGCGGAGGTCGATGTCGCGGACAACGGCGTCCGGGGTGCGGGAGAAACGGAGAAAATTCTGACTGATCCGGGCCGCGCGGTCGACCGCCGACTCGATCTTGTCGAGCGCGCGATCGAGCGCGCTCCGGAGCTCTTCGGTCGACAGCCCCTCGCGATCGGCGCGGGAACTCAACCAACCGGCCGATTCGGAGATCACCGCGAGGGGGTTGTTGATCTCGTGCGCGATGCTCGCCGCCAGCTCGCCCAGCGAGGACAGCCGGTCGGCGACGATCATGTGCTCCTGGAGCTTGTCGGTGAAGGTCTCTCTCGTCGCCCGTCTCTTCGCCGCGGCACCGCCGGAAGGCGTCGTCGATCTTCTCCAGCAGCAGCGGCAGCTGCACCGGTTTGGTGAGATAGTCGAAGAACCCGAAGCGCATGCCCTCGAGGGAGGATTCGAGGTCGGCGTGGCCGGTCAGCATGACGACCTCGACCCGCGGGATGGCTCTCCTTGATTCGACGCAGGGTCTCGATGCCGTCCATCCCCGGCATGCGGACGTCGAGGACGACGACGTCCACCGGCTGCTCGGTCGAGGATCTCGAGCGCCTCGGAACCGCTGGCCGCGGTGAGCGTCGGCAGCCCGCGCAGTGTGAGGCGCTGACCGAGACTTTCGAGGAAGTCCGTCTCGTCGTCGACCAGCAGGACGCGGGGTGGACGCGTCTCGTTCATGGCCGCGCCGAGGATCCGCCGGCCCCGCTCAACCGGCGGCCGGACCGCGGCGCTGCCGGGACGCGGCGTCGATCCGTTCGAGAATGGCGTCGAGGCGGATCGGTTTGATGAGGTAGTCGAAGGCGCCGAGTTCGCGGCCGAGACGGCTGAACTCCTGCGATGCGTGGCCGGTGACCACGATGACCTCGATCGAGGGGCAGCAGCTTTTGATCTGGCGCAGCGCTTCGATTCCGTCCATCCCCGGCATCTTGATGTCGAGCAGGACCACGTCGACGGCTTCGGGGTTGGCCTTCAGATACTCGAGCGCCGCGACGCCGCTGGTGACCCCGTGGGCCTCGATGCCGCGCAGCTCGATGCGCATGACGATCGAACGCAGGAAATCCTCTTCGTCATCAACCACGAGCAGTCTCACTGCCATCGGAATCGGCCTCCTTCCCGCTGCCGCGAGCGGTCACACCTGTGTCCTCGGCAACCGCACCCTGAACACGGTCCCCTCTCCGGGGGCGCTTTCGAAAGTGATCGAACCGCCGAGGCCTTTCATGATGGTATGACAGATCGAGAGCCCGAGCCCGCTTCCTTCGCCGGGCGCCTTGGTCGTGAAGAACGGATCGAAGATCCGGTCGTGCAGTTCCTTGGGGATGCCGCTGCCGTTGTCCTCGACCGTCACCACCACGGAGTCGTGGGTGTTGCTGCTCGAGACCGTGATTCGGCCGCCTTCGGGAACGGCGTCGAGGGCGTTGTTCAGCAGGTTGAGAACGACCTGCTGCAGCTGGGCCCGGTCGCTCTTGATCATCGGCAGGTCCGGGTCGAGGCTGGCGGTCGAGCTCGACCCCGCGGAAGGACGCCTCGCGCTCGATGAAGGACAACGCCTCGGTGGCGACGTCGTTGACGTTGAAGGTGTCCTGGTGCGGTTCCATGCGGCGGGCGAAGCCCAGCATCCGGTGGGTGACGCCGCGGGTGCGATCCACATGGAGCTGGATCTTGCGGACATTCTCCTGGAACAATGCGGCGTGCGGCGAGCTGGTCAGAAATTGCTCGTCGATGAGGTCCTCCATGAGACCGGCGAGCTCGCCGATGGCCGCCAGAGGGTTGTTGATCTCGTGCGCGACCCCGGCCGCCATTCGGCCCAACGACACCAATCGAGCGGAGTGCGCGAGCTGGGCTTCGGTGGCCACGCGGTTGCGGTCTTCGGCCGCGAGCCGGCCGACCAGTTGGCGGGTGTGGTAGACAACCGCCCCGCCGACCAGCAGCGACGCCGCGAGCAGGGCGACCAGCTCGATCTTCAGCGCCTGCTGAAGCGGCGACATCGACTCCCGCGGGTCGCGGTCGACGACCAGCAGCCAGTCCTTGCTCGTCATCCAGGCGAAGGCGGTCAGCACGCGCCGGCCGTCCGCCTGCTCGCGCGACACCACGTTGACACCGGGCGGCGCGATGGTGGTGCTGAAAGGCGCCCGAGCCAGGATCTCGCCGCCGAAACGCGGCGGCGTCTGGTACTGACCGTCGCGGTTGACGATGTAGGCGTCGCCGGTGAGCCCGATCTGGCCGCTGCGCACGAGCCGCGTGAAGACCTCGGAGTCGATCGTGGCGCGCAGGATCCACGGTCTCGGCTGGTCGTCGCGGCGGACCGCGATCACGAAGTGGGGAACGCGACGAAAACCGAGAAAGACGTCGCTGACGTGGACGCCGCGCACCATCGTCTCTTCGAACCACGGCTCGCCGCCGTAGTTGCGGTCCTCGAGCCGGTACGGCCCCTCGTACGCGAGGTGGTTGCCGTCAGCAGTCGATGATGCCGAGGTCGACGAAGCTCTGCTGCCGCTTGTTGAGGATGGTGAGCACCTTGCGCAGCTCCCCGGGACTCGCGAGGCCGTCGAGGGGAGCGGCGTGGGCCAGGGCCTCGAGCATGGCGGTGCGTTCGGCGAGGAAGAGCTGAACCGCGTTGGAGCGGTTGACAGCCAGGTTCTGCAGCTGGGCGCGCTGGTTCTGCTCCAGTGACGAGGCGAAGTAGACGTAGATCGCCGCGCCCACCAGGTAGAGGGGAATCAACGCCACCGCGAGCCCGGACAGGGCCATGCGGCGGAACAGTTGCTGATATCGGGATTCCACGGCGTTCCTCAGACGTCTCCGCTGTGGCGCACGAGGATCCGCGCTTCGGCGCGCCGGATCCGCTCCTCGTGCTCGGCCTTGCGGTGGCGAGCGGCCTGCAGCTTGTCGAGGAGCTCCTCGAAGCGGGCAGGTTTCTGGACGTAGTCGAAGGCGCCGGACTTGAGCCCCTCGACCGCGGTGTCGACGGTGCCGTGGCCGGTGAGCAGGATCACCTCGACCACCGGGTGGGCGGCCTTGATGGCCTTGAGTACCGTGATGCCGTCCTTGCCCGGCATCCGGATGTCGAGGATCACCACGTCGCACTCGGCCTCGGTCGAGGGCGGCCAGGCCGGCATCGCCGTCGTAGGCCGCGCGGACCCGGTGGCCGGCGTCCTCGAGGCGCAGCGCCAGCATCTCCACGAAGTCCTTTTCGTCGTCGACGATGAGGATGTCGATGGGTATCTTGAACATGGCCTGGCTCCTACAGCAGACCGAGAATACTCCACCAGACGCCGGCGGTCACCAGCATCAGGAGGAGCAGCACCGGGGTCGCCACCAGTCCGGCCTTGGTCAGGTCGAACGAGCTGAACTGGCGGTATGAGTAGGCGATGGCGTTGGGCGGGCAGCCGATGACGAGGAGCATGGCGAACGAGGTGGCGCAGGCCAGGCCGAGGGCGAGGACCCGCGGGTCGACGCCTTCGAGTTGGGCCAGCGGGATCACGATGGGCAGGATCAGCGCCGCCGCGGCGACGTTGGCCATGGCGTTGGTGACCAGGGCGCCGAAGACGCAGACCCCGCCGAGGAGCACCAGCCAGCCCTTGCCCTCGACCAGCGGGAAGAAGAGGTGGGCGAAGTACGACGCCGCCCCCGACGACGCCATGGCGAGCCCGAGGCAGATGCCGCCGCCGAAGATGAAGAGCGCAGTTCCCCACTCGAGGTTTTCGTGGATGTCGCGCCAGCGCAGGACGCCGATCGCGACCAGGACCGCGACCCCGACCATGCCGGTGATCGAGTAGTCGACTCCGTGCAGGCCCTTGGTCAACCAGAGCGCGAAAACGACCATCGAGGATGGCGATGGTGCGTTTCTGCAGCGCGGACATGGGTCCCGGCTCGTCGTCGTACTTCGGCAGCTGGAACGAGGGGTCGGGGCGGAAGACGAAATAGACCACGAGCACCGACGCGGGCACCGTCACCAGCGCCAACGGGATGGCGAACTTTATCCAGTCGAAGAAGCTGATCTCGACGCCGGTGAGCTCCTTCAGAAACGCCGCGGCAACCATGCAGCGGCCGCCGCCGACCAGGGTCCCCATGCCGCCGCAGGAGCAGGCGAACGCGAGGGACAGCAGCATGAAGCGGGCGGTGTTGGTGTTGGGCTGGATCCCGGCCGCGCGCATCAGCGGGATCATCGTGGCGATGCCGATGGCGGTGGCGGCGGCGTCGTGCATCACCGACGAACCGATCCCGAGGCCGATCGAGAGGATGAAGGTGAAGCGGACGACGCTGGTGCCGGCGCGCTTGGCGATGGCGTGGCTCAAGCGCTCGGTGAGCTCGGCCTTTTCGAGGGCGATGGCGAGGATCAGACAGCACATGATGAAGACCACCACCGGGTGCATATAGGTGGCCCAGGCGTCGGTCACGTCGACGATGCGGAAGAAGACGAGGCACACGCCGATCATGACGGCGGTGATCTCGAGCGGGATCGGCTCGATCACGAAGAGGAAGATCAACGCCGCCAGCACGGCGAGGAAGCGGAAGGCCTTCGGTGACAGGCCGTTGACGTAGCTCACCTCGACATCGGAGCCGAGCTCGGCGGCTGTGTCGGTGAGCAGGGTGCCGGGCTGCGCGCAGATCGGCGACGGCCTCGAGGCGATAGGTCTCCCCCTCTCCGTCCCAGTCGACTGCGTCGAATGCGACCGGCCGCGGCCGCCGCGAGACGGCGCTCGGGATCGCCGGAAATCTCGAAGATCGTGCCCTCCGGACGTGGCAGCGCGTAAACGAGGACGCCGATCAGGATGGCGATACCGATGAGGAAAAACTTGTTGCGAAAGAACATGTGCTGGGCCTCCTTCACTCCCCAAAAGCAGTGCAAACCAACATCGTCCCGCGCCTGTTTTGGGATTAGTGAGCAGCGAGCTCGAAGCCCAAGCCCTCGAAGATATACATGATGGCATAGCCGTACCAGACCGTGTAGATGACGTAAAAGACCAGCGAAAACAGGACGATGGCCCAGCGCTCCTTGATGTTCTGCGCTTCGATGCCGTAGTAGTTGTAGGCGCACTCGACGGTCTTGGCCAGGACCGTGTGGGTCAGGTCGGCAGCTTTGAAGAGCTTCTGGCGTTTGAGGTCTCGCTCCATCTCCTTGAGCGCGTTCCACCAGTTGAAGAGGGTGGCGCGAGCGCTTGTGCCGTACTTCTGCTCGAGCTCTTCACCGCGGTTGTGGTAAGCCGCGTCCGCATCGGCGAGACAGGCGGAGAAAATGCTATTGAGGTCACCATTGATCATCAGATTGTTGGCCTCGACCGAGGTCGTGACTCCGGTCTTGGCAAAGAGCGGCTCGATGGCCTGCGCGACGGCTGCGTCGGCCATTTTGAGGTTGAGGGTGACGACCTCGCGGCCGTGGTCCTGGACCAGATGCTCGACCTTCGGGATGTAGTAGGCCGAGCCCTTGGAGATGGAGTTGTAGAGGTTGTCGAGAGAATCGAGGCCGTTTTTTCCCTCGAAGACGGGCATGAAGAAGATGACGAGGACCACGATGAAGCTCACGAGGAGCGTGATTCCGATGCCGAGCTTGGTGGTGTTGGTCCGGCTCATGACATCACCTCCATCCCTCTGAGTCGGCCGATGTTCGCGATGAAGGTGTAGATGACCCACGCCGCAAATCCGCCGATGACAATGAAGAACGCCCCGATGCCGATGTTGTCGAGCCATGAAATGACCGCCGGCGAGAGCGAAATCACCTCGAGATCGCTGAGCTTGCCGGGCAGGGCGAAGATCCGGTTGACGAAACCGGCGAGCACCGCCATGGCGTAAAAGCCGCGGATAGTGATGCCCGGGACCACCTTGGTCACCATGGCGCCGATTTGGACCCCGATGAGCGATCCGAGGAGCATTCCCATGGCCAAGGTATAGAAGATGAAGCCGTAGATGGCGTACTGGCTGATGGCCGCAAAGCCTGCGGTGAAGACGATCTGGAAGATATCGGTCCCCACCGTGGTCATGGACGACACGCCGAGGGTGTAGACAAAGATCGGGAAGGTCAGGAAGCCACCGCCGACACCCATGATTGCGGCGGCGATGCCGACCAGAAAGCCGCTCGCGATGAGGAACCAGGCCGAGATCCGGCGGCCGCCGGGAACCAAACTCTCATCAAAGGTGATCATCGGCGGAGCGTTGATGGCCTGAAGCTTCTTCGGCAGATTGCCAAGCTCGGCGCCTTCGGACTTGCCGCCGTGGGCACCGCCGCCGCCGCTCTTGCGGGCCTTGAGGAAGTCCATCATGGCGTAGGCTCCGAGCCCGCCGAGCATGATCGAGTAGATGGTTGTGATGAAGGCGTCCGAGAGCACCGGGTTGATCTCATACAGCGTGCGGTTGATCAACCCGCCGACGAGGGCGCCGCCGATCGCTCCGATGAGGAACGTCATCGCGAGCGGTACCGAGACGTTGCCCAGCTTGCGATGGATGACGCTGCCCATGATGGCCTTGGCGAAGATGTGGAAGAGATCGGTGCCGACGGCCAGGATGCCCTTGATGCCGGCGGACATGAGGGCCGGGGCGATGATGAACCCGCCACCGGCGCCGATGCACCCCGTGATCAAGCCCGCGCAGAGGCCGATGAGGATCGACGCGATGAATATACCCGTCGAGTAGAACGCCGGGCTGTAGGCCTTCTTGCCGCCGAGCACATCGGGCAGGATGTCACCGGCCGCGGCTGCCTGGT